>CAYHCE010000004.1:0-117850 GCA_964355015.1 uncultured bacterium
CGGCGATCGGCTGATCACGAGCCTGGCTCTACAGGGACAGACCGCTTCGAGGCCCTTCCCGGGCTGAAAGGCAAAAGCCTCCGCTGCGGCGGAGGCTTTTCTGTTGGGCTGTGGCAGCCGGGCTCTCGCTTGTTTGTAGGCTCCAGCCATCGCTCAGTCCCCATGGGAAGCAGCTTCGGGACCCTGTTTCGGATCAGCACGTTCGGTGAATCGCACGGAGGTGGGGTGGGCGTGATCGTGGACGGCTGCCCGCCGCGGCTGAGGCTCGATCCGGAGGCGATACAGGCCGAGCTGGATCGACGCAAACCCGGGCAGAGCCGGATCACGACCCCCCGCAAGGAAGACGACCGGGTCGAGATTCTGAGCGGCCTGCTCGACGGGGTCACCCTCGGCACGCCGATCGCCATGCTGGTGCGCAACCGCGATCAGCGTCCAGGCGATTACCAGGACATGGCCGTGGCCTTCCGCCCTTCCCATGCCGATGCCACCTACCAGGCGAAGTACGGCATCCAGGCCCGCAGCGGAGGCGGTCGGGCTTCCGCCCGCGAGACGATCGGCCGGGTGGCGGCCGGCGCGATCGCCAAACAACTGCTGGCGAATGCAGCAGCCACAGAGGTGATCGCCTGGGTGCGCCGCATCCACACGGTCGAGGCCAGCATCGATCCGGCGGCTGTGACGCTGGCCGCGGTGGAGAGCAACATCGTGCGCTGCCCCGATCCAGCGGCGGCGGAACGGATGATCGAGCGGATCGAAACGATCGGCCGGGAAGGGGATTCCTGCGGCGGCGTGATCGAATGCCTGGTGCGCCGGCCACCGGTGGGGCTGGGCATGCCCGTGTTCGACAAGCTGGAGGCAGATCTCGCCAAGGCGGTGATGTCGCTGCCGGCCAGCAAGGGATTCGAGATCGGCTCCGGCTTCGGCGGCACCCTCCTGAAAGGGAGTGAGCACAACGATGCCTTCCTGCCGAGCCTCGACGGCCGGTTGCAGACCGCCACCAACAACTCGGGCGGCATTCAGGGCGGGATCAGCAATGGCGAGGAGATCACGCTGCGGGTCGGCTTCAAGCCCACCGCGACGATCCGCAAGGCCCAGCAGACGATCACCGCTGCCGGCGAGGCCACGGTGATCGAAGCGAGGGGTCGGCACGATCCCTGCGTGCTGCCGCGCGCCGTGCCGATGGTGGAAGCCATGGTGGCCCTGGTGCTGGCCGACCATCTGCTGCGGCAACAGGGGCAATGCAGCCTGTGGTGAGGCAGATCAGCCTGTGGTGGGGCAGATCAGACAGAACTCAGGCCTCAGACGCAGCGGATACCACGCCGTTCCCCGAGCCGTCCTGGTGGCCGCTTTGTCGCGATCAGCCAGGAGATTCTTCCAGGAGGCAGGGATCGTCGCGTCCGCCGAGGCTGGCCAGCAGGGGGAGAAGGGCAGGCTCGAGCCGGTGGTGCCCTGTGGCAGCCCCATCAGCCGGCCGGCCGGCGAGGGCTGGTGGCTGGAACAGTGAGGTTCCGAGGGCGACGGCATCCACCCCTGCCGCCAGCCAGCCGGGCAGATCGGCCGGAGCCAGTCCGCCAGCCGCGATGCAGAAGGGCAGAGGGCCGAGCGGACCGGCCAGCTGGCGCCAGTAGCCCGTCCCCATCGAGGCCGCGGGGAACAGTTTCACGATCGAACAGCCCAGCTGGTGGGCTCGGTGCACTTCGCTGGGCGTGAGCACGCCAGGCACCAGGGTGATGCCCAGCGCGGCAGCCCTCTCCAGCAGGGCGGAATCGAGGATCGGCGAGACGGCGAAGCGAAAGCCGGCTTCCGCGACCCCCTCGAGCGCCCCGGCAGTGCAGATGGAAGCCGCACCGAGCAGAAGGTCCGGAAACCGGTGCTGGAGGTGGAGGCATTCCCGGCTCCACCGAGGGGAGTCGTTCCAGGCGATCTCGATGTGCCGCAGGCCGGCGTTCTGCAACACCTCGATGGCGGAGATGGCCCCGAGGGGGCTCGCCGGTCGCAGCACCGCCAGCAGGGGCTGCGACCGCAGTGAGAGGATCAGCTCAGACGTACTCAGCCACCCGCACATCGCTGCGGATCAGGAGCTCCTGCAGCTCCTCGGCATCGACCGTTTCCTTCTCGACCAGGATATCGGCGAGTTCGTCGAGCACGGAGCGGTTATCGACCAGGACACCCTTGGCGCGACGGTAGGCCTCCTCGACCAGCACACCCACCTCCTCGTCGATCGCGGCGGCGGTGTCCTCGGAGAAGTCGCGCTCAGCGGCGATGTCGCGACCGAGGAACATGCCGCCCGGGGCGCGGCCGAGGGCCACGGGGCCGAGCCGGTCGCTCATGCCGAAGCGGGTGACCATCTGGCGAGCGACCCGTGCCACCTGCTGCAGATCGTTCGAGGCACCGGTGGTGACTTCGTCTTCTCCGTAGACGATCTCCTCGGCCACGCGCCCACCCAGGGCGACCGCCATCTGGTTCTGCAAATAGGCACGCGAGTAGAGGCCCGATTCCATCCTCTCCTCGCTGGGGGTGAAGAAGGTGAGGCCACCGGCCTGGCCGCGGGGAATGATGCTGATCTTCTGCACCGGGTCGTAGTCGGGCATCAAGGCTCCCACCAGGGCGTGGCCCGCCTCGTGATAGGCCACCAGGCGCTTGCGCTTTTCACTCATCACCCGGTCCTTCTTCTCCGGACCCGCCATGACACGCTCGATCGCGTCGTTCACCTCATCCATCGAGACTTCGGTGAGCTGACGGCGGGCCGCCAGGATCGCCGCCTCATTGAGCAGGTTGGCCAGATCGGCGCCGGTGAAGCCGGGGGTGCGGCGGGCCACCTTGTCGAGGTCCACATCCTTGGCGAGGGTCTTGCCGCGGGCGTGCACGCCGAGAATCTGCAGGCGACCGGCGTAGTCGGGCCGGTCCACGACCACCTGACGGTCGAAACGCCCGGGACGCATCAAGGCCGAATCGAGCACGTCGGGCCGGTTGGTGGCCGCCACGATGATGATGCCGGCGTTGTCCTCGAAGCCGTCCATCTCGGTGAGCAGCTGGTTGAGGGTCTGCTCACGTTCGTCGTTACCGCCGCCGAGGCCGGCACCGCGCTGACGCCCCACGGCGTCGATCTCATCGATGAAGACGATGCACGGGGCGTTCTTCTTGGCCTGTTCGAACAGGTCGCGCACACGGCTGGCGCCGACGCCGACGAACATCTCGACGAACTCCGAACCGGAGATCGAGAAGAAGGGCACGCCGGCCTCGCCGGCCACGGCCTTGGCGAGCAGGGTCTTGCCCGTGCCGGGAGGGCCCACCAGCAGCACCCCTTTCGGGATCTTGGCGCCGACGGCGGTGAAGCGATCGGGGTTCTTGAGGAAGTCGACGACCTCGGTGAGCTCAAGCTTGGCCCCCTCGATGCCGGCGACATCACCGAAGGTGACCTGCGTCTGAGGTTCCATCTGCACTCGGGCCTTGCTCTTGCCGAAGCTCATGGCTGGATTGCCACCGCCGCCCTGGGCGCGACGCAGCAGGAAGAAGAGGCCGCCCAGCAGCAACAGCGGGAAGATCAGGCTGCCGACGGCCTGCTGCCAGGCAGCCGGCTCCCGGCTGGGCTGGACGGCGATGTCCACGTTGTGGTCGCTGAGCAGCTTGAGCAGATCCTTGTCGGGCGCCAGGTTGACCACCGCCCGGCTGCCGTCGTTCTCGACCACCTGGGCGGTGCCCCGGTCAGGGGAGATCAGCACGCGGGAGATCTGGTTCCCCTCCACGGCCTCCACGAAATCGCTGTAGCGAAGGCTGCGCGGAGCGTTGGCCGGATTCGGTCGATCGAGGAAGGCCGTGCCGACCGCAATGAACACGACGGCCAGGAGCACGTAGAGCCCCGCGTTGCGCCAGCGCTTGTTCACCCTGCGTACTCCAGATGAGAGAGGTAACGGAATGTTAACCGGGTGGCGGGGCCGTCAGGCGGCACGGAGCACCTCCACCACGCTACGGAAGGCGAACCATTCCGGGATCTCCTCGCCGCTGCGCAGCATCTTTCGGAACTGCGTACCGCTCAGTTTCTTCACATGCAGGCCCCGGGCCTCGGCGTGCTCGGCCGTCACATAGCCCTCCTCCTCCGTGTACACCAGGTTGAGCGACGGCACCGTCTCCATCCCCAGCTCGGTGGCCTGGTCGCGCGCGAAATCCTGCGCCGCATAGGGACCGTAGAAGTCGTCGCCGCTCAGCGAGCTTTTGCAGCCCGCCATGTCGCGGCCGATGATGAAATGGGTGCAGCCGTAATTCTTGCGGATGATCATGTGCTGCAGAGCCTCGCGCGGCCCTGCCATATGCATCGCATAGGGCAGGTAGGCCCAGCGGATGCGCGGGTTGGCCACCTCCGCCGCCAGACGCTCGTAGGTCTGGAAGCGCACCTCTCCGGCGATGTCGTCCTCCTGGGTGGGGCCGCAGGTGGGATGGACCAGCACCACACCGCCCTGGCTCACGTTGGTGGCGTGCAGGGCGCGGGTGAACAGCTCGTAGTGGGCCCGGTGGATCGGGTTGCGGCACTGGAACGCCACCACATCCTCTCCCTCCGGCAGCGTGGCGCGCACCTCGGCCGGTGTCCTGCAGGGAAACACCCGCCGCGGCAGCTCCAGGCCCTGCAGCGCGCCGCCCAGATAGAAGCGGCCCCGCTCGGTGGCGATCATCCGCACCGCCGGATGCTCCAGCGAGGTGGTGCCGTAGCAGCCGGCCGCCTCGCGCACCTTGTCGGGCTCCCACTTGCTCTCCACCGTCAGCACCGCCAGATCCTGGCCCCGGTAGGTGAGCAACAGCCGCTCGCCCACCGCGATGCCGTCGTCGTCGGTGTCCATCACGATCGGCAGGCCGAACAGCAGGCCCGAAGTGGTGCGGTGTCCCTGCACCACAGCCTGGTAGTCCTCCTCGTGCATGAAGCCCAGCAGCGGTGAGAAACCGCCCACCATCAGCAGCTCCACATCACAGGCATTGCGGTCGGAGCACTCCACCACCCGGTCGACCCCGGCCTTGACGGCATCGTGCTGCTCGACCGGCACCCGCAGATCCACCAGACTGCCGCCGTGTGGGGCGATCAGACCAGCGGAGGAACGGCCGGACGAGGTGGTGGTGGTCATGGCACCCGTGTGGAGATGGAACGATTCTTCCAGACCAGGCGATGCGCCATGAAAAAGGGGCCCCGAGGGGCCCCGCAGCGGTTCCGAACCGGATCGGGAGCCGCCGGTAACGGCCCCGGGATCGGATCAGACCTTCTCGAGGCGGCCATACAGCTGACCGGTGATCTTCACATCCATGGCCTCCTTGCCACCCATGTCGGTGTCGGAGGGCTGAACGGCGGTGAACACGCCGGCGAACTCGCCGGTGCTGCTGTCCACTTTGGTGATGGACAGGCTCATGCTGCCGGTGCCCTGGACGTAGCGCTTGACGTTCTCCTTGATCAGTTCCTCGTCGTCACCGGCGGGCACCAGGCCGACGGCGCTGCTGTAGCCGCTGGTCAGCCCGCGGCCCTTGGGATCGAGGAAGTTGCTGGTGCGGTAGCTGGGGGTGCGATAGGCCCCCTCGAAGTCGGTGCTGGTGCTGAGGGAGGCGCCGTCGGCGGTGGCCACCAGATCCTTGCTGGAGAAGGTGAAGGGCACCTCCTCGCCACCGGGGAGCAGCACGGTGATCGGCTGGAAGTCGATCCCGCCGAGTTCCTTGAAGGTGAGCTTGTCGCCTTCGATGTTCAGGTCGCCGTAGACCTGATCAAGGCTGGAGGTGTAACGGGTGAGGATCTTGCCGCCCACGAACTGGGCTTCCTGCCGCTTGTTCGCGGGCTCGCCCTTCACGAACACCTCGGTGGGGTGCAGGCAGATTTCACGGAGCTGGTAACGGCTGGAGCTGTCCAGCGGGATGGAACCACGGGCCGAATCGGGGAGGGTCGGGCAGTCATTCGCCTTCCCGGTGTTGACGATGTCGTCGTAGGTGACATTGGAACGATCAACGGCCTTGGCACCGCCGCTGCACGCTGTGACCAGAGTGAGGCAGAGCGCCAGCACGAGAGCCAGCAGGGATCGGAAACGCATGGGGAGAAGCCGCACAGGCAGGGTGAAACCTTGGTGGGGGTGCGCCAGCGGCGATCCTACAGAGGGAAAACCCGGGGTCTCGATAGCATGTTGCGGCTCTCAACAACCCGGGCGGGAAGGCCACGAACCCTGGCCGTACACCGGACGCCGCCCGAGCCCACCCGCTGGATGAACGAAGGCCAAACCGCCCCTTCCCTCTCTCCCGATCAACAACGGCGCCTGCAGTCCCTGCTGCAGGGCATGGAACGCAGTGGCGGCTGGCCCGACATCCCCCGCCTGCAGCTGCGCACCTTCATGGACCTGCTGCAGCGGGATCGGCCGGAAGGGGAACGGCCCCTGGCGGCCTGAGCGGCGGCAGCAGCGCTCCGAGAGCGCTGAGCAGCTGGTGGGCCACCTGCAGCTTCGAGGCCGGCGCGATCCGGCGGTCCTCCTCTCCAGGCCCTAGCAGCCAGCCCTCGTTCGTTCCGGCGACGAATCCGGCGCCCGGCCGGTCGATGGGATTGGCGAACAGCAGGTCGCAGCCCTTACGGGCGAACTTGAACCGAGCCTGGGGGAGCAGATCGCCGCAGTGGGCCGCAAAACCGAGGATGCGCTGAACCGGCGGCCGTCGGGCCACCAGCTCGGCCAGCAGGTCGGGCACTTCCTGCCAGCCGGACGTGAGGCTGGCGGCCAGAGCGCCCTTAGCGAGCTTGCGCTCCTCGGGGGCTGAGCGGCGGTGGTCGGCCACCGCCGCGGCCATGGCGACGGCATCGGCACCGGGCTGCAGCCGCCGCAGGGCTTGCTGCAGCTCGGCACCGCTCTCCACCGGATGACAGTGCAAGCCTTCGAGCAGGGCAGGATCGAGGCCGAGCGGACCATGCACCAGGTCCACCTCCGCTCCCCGCAGCCGGGCCGCCTGGGCGAGCAGAACCCCCATCCGACCGGTGCTGGGGTTGGTGAGGCAGCGGGCCGGGTCCAGCCATTCACGGGTGGGACCGGCCGTCACCAGCAACCGGCGCCCCTGCCAGTCGCGGCGCCAACCCCATACCCGCAGCGATTCGAGCGCCAGCAGCAGGAGCTGGGGATCGGCCATGCGGCCATCGCCGCGGCGGTCACAGGCGAGCAGCCCCGCTGCCGGCCCCAGCGGCAGCACCTGCTGGAAGTCCTGCAGCGCCAGCCAGTTGCGCTGGACGCCCGGGGATCCCCACATCGCGGTGTTCATGGCGGCGGCGGCCAGCACCGGGGCCTCCGTGGCCAGGAGGGTGCTGGCCAGCAGGGTGTCGCCCAGCCCATGGACCCAGCGGGCCAGGGTGGTGGCGCTGAGGGGAGCCAGCAGCATCAGTTCGGCCCATTCCGCCAGCTCGACATGCAGCGGTCGCGGGGCCCGGTGGCTCCACTGATCCTCCTCCAGCAGGCAGGGTTGCCGGCTGAGGCTGGCCAGGGCCACGGGACTGACCAGACGGGCGGCGCTGGGCGTGAGCAGGCAGCGCACCTGCGCCCCTCGCTGCGCCAGGGCGCTGACCAGCAGCGGCAGCTTCACCGCCGCGATGCTGCCACTGATGCCCACCAGGATGCGCCGACCGGCGAAGGGATCGGCGGGAGCCTGGCCGGCGTCAGCCGGCGGGGACTCCGGCGGCTCACTCCTCATCGAAGGGTTCCTGATCGACCAGATGGACGTAGGGGCGTGCCAGCTCGGGACGATGGATCGCCAGCGCCCGCATCAGATGCCAGTCCTGCAGACCGGCGAAGGGTGAGGGGTAGTCGTCCTCATCGAGGCGCCGGGCCAGCTCGGCGATGGCAGCCTCATCGAAGGCCGCGAGCCGCTCGGGGGTGATGGGGCTGGCTTCGGCCCCGGCGGGGGTGGAAGCGGCGGAGAACTCGGCCAAAGCGATGCAGGCGGGGACCGGCTTCATTCCATCGCATCCGGGGGGAAGCGGTCGGTCACCGTCCCCGCTGCGACGGTGATAAGTTGCGCACAAAGGGGAATTAGCTCAGCTGGTAGAGCGCTGCGATCGCACCGCAGAGGTCAGGGGTTCGAGTCCCCTATTCTCCATCCATCGCCGCTTCCGGCCGGACCGGAACGTCAATGATGGACTGAAGTTCCATGGACTGGAGTTCCGAGGCCGAAGCCAAGCTCAGGGAAGTGCCGTTCTTCGTGCGGCCGGCCGTGCGTCGTCGGATCGAAGCGCTGGCCGGCGAGGCGAACCTCACCCGAGTCGACCTCGGCTTCTACGAGCAGGCCAGGGCCCGGTTCGGCCAGACGTGAGGCAAGCCGGCGGGGGGGCTCACCGTCATACGGTAAAAGGGAGGCACAAGTAGAAGTCCCCGTCCATGTCGCAGTCCAAGCGGGAACAGGTGGTGAGCCACCTTCGCTACATCCGGCAGGAACTGCGGGAGATGCATCAGGGGGTGATGGAAGATGGCCTGCTGCCGGAAGCCGGAGAGGTGCGCGGCGTGATGGCCCAGATGGAAGCCCTGCTGGAGCTCCTGGAAGGCAAGGGGTCACGCAAGAACAAGGACGGCGACGGCTGAGGCCCGCGTCCCCTTGACAAGCCCCCGGGACGTGCAGCTTGCGCCACCCCCCGAAACAGGCTTTTCTTGCAGCGTCCCCATCATCCCGGCCCGGGAGCCATCCCGGGCTTTTTATTGGAATCCCCTATGGATGGCGGTAGAGGGGTGTCGCAACGCCAGAAATGGTGTAGATAGTGAGCGGCAGGATGCCGGGCCGGGTGATGGGGATCGCCAGCCAGTTGCCCTGCCCCCCCTTTCCCCTCGACACCCGCTCCGGTGACCCGACTGCAGCAGACCCGCTTGCACAGCCAGGTGGGCCTGGCGGGCCAGCGCCTGCAGAGCTGGGCCAACAATCCCTGGCGTCGCCTCTCGCTGCAGCTGATCGTGCTGCTGCTCGCCTACTTCATGGGGGGAGCGATCGGAATGCTCACCGGCGCCCTCGCCTACCTCGATCCTGTGGTGGCGCTGATCTGCGTCGTGCTGATGGAGCTGTCGATCCGCACCAGGCGACTGCTGGTCCAGCGCGGCGGTGACCGGCTGCCGCTCCAGCTGATCGACGCGGCCCGGACCGGCCTGCTCTACGGGCTGCTGCAGGAGGCCTTCAAGCTGCTCTGAGCCGCCGCGCTCAGCCCTGCGCCGGCCTGTCCGTCGCCGCCAGCAGATAGAGCAGGGCCATGCGGATCGGAATGCCGTTGCGCACCTGCTCGTCCACCAGGCTGCAGTCCGGATCGTCCAGCAGGGCACCGGCCAGCTCCACCCCCCGGTTGACAGGGCCGGGGTGCAATACCGGCACCGGCCGGCCGCAGATCCTGAGGCGGTCGTGGCTGAGGCCGAACTGCCGGTGGTAGCTGTCGAGGCTGGTGAGCAGGTGCTGGTGCATCCGCTCCCGCTGCAGGCGCAGCGTCATCACGGCGTCGGCCCCCGGCAGGGCCTGATCCAGCGTGCGCTCAATCCGGATCGAGCCGCGCGATGGAACCGGATCGGTCAGCTGGCCGGGAGGCGGGGCCGCCACGAAAGACGCGAAGGCGTCCGGAAGGAGGGTCGGCGGACCGCAGAGCACCACTTCGGCGCCGCAGGCGGTGAGGGCCCAGAGGTTCGAGCGGGCCACCCGCGAGTGCAGCACGTCTCCCACGATCACGATCCGCCGCCCGGCGAGGGCTTCGGGGGTGGGCGCGTCGGCTGCGAAGTGGCGGGCAAGGGTGAACAGATCCAGCAGTCCCTGGCTGGGGTGACTGTGGAGCCCGTCCCCACCGTTGAGCACCGCCACCCGGGAGCCCCGGCCGCGGCGTCCGCGATCGAGATCGAGATCGAGATCGCGGGCCAGGCTGGCCGGCACCCCGGCGCAGCGATGGCGCACCACCAGCACGTCGGCCCCCATCGCCACGTAGGTGCGGGCCGTATCGAGCAGGCTTTCCCCCTTGCTGAGGGAGCTGGAGGAGGGCGAAAAGCTCTGCACATCCGCCGAGAGCCGGCGGGCCGCCAGCTCGAAGCTGCTGCGGGTGCGGGTGCTGGGCTCGAAGAACAGGCTGGTGACCTGACGGCCCTGCAGGGCGGGCAGGCGACGGGAGCCGCTGGTGGGCATGGAGCGGAAGCGCTGGGCCAGCTCCAGCACCGTGGCGAAATCCTCACGGGAGAAGGCCGCCAGATCGAGCACGTGGGGGTGGGTCCAGCGGCTCACGGCTGCTCCCCGGCGATCGAGGGGTCCAGCGCCAGCCGCTCCGGCCGCAGCGCCTGCTCCGGACGGGGCGTGCGATCCCCCCGCGCCCGGCGGCTGACGCTGCGACTGGCCCGCAGGTACCAGCGCCAGGGCAACTGCTGAGCCTGGGAAATGCCGATACGCGCGGTGGCCAGCAGGGGGGAGACGCCGGCCCGTTCCTGCTGCCGCCACCAGCGGCTCAGGGGTTCCGGGCGGGGCGCGAGCCAGAGGCCGGCTGCCGGATCCACCGGCTGGCGATCCTGGCGGCGATCGATGCCGAAGCGTCGGGCCAGCAGAGCCGGACCGGCCGCAATGCGCTCCGGCTCGCCCGGCAGAACCACCGCCCGCAGCAGCACGCCATTGGCCCACCCGTCGCGATCGGTCACCACATTCACGCAGTGATGCACCCCATGACTCAGGTAAACGTAGAAGCGGCCCGGAGGGCCGAACAGGGTCTCGTTGGAGGGCGAGCGACGGCGATGACCATGGCAGGCCGGCTCGCTCTGGCAGTAGGCCTCCGTCTCCACCACCACACCCCAGAGATGGGTGCCGTTCTGCAGCCGACGCACCAGCAGGCAGCCCACCAGCTCCGGGGCCACGCGTTCGGCGGGGCGCGAGAAGAAGTCTGCGGTCAGGACAGCGACACCGGCGGCGAAAGCGGGCGACAACGGCCCCAGACCCGGCAGACTCGGGTTGGCGCGCCCTTCGCGGCGTTCGCCCGTTCCCGCCGGCTCACCCACCGGCTCCGCCGCCGTCTTCCCCTCCGTGTCCAACGCCCTCTCCAGCTTCAATCTCGGCACCGTGCTGCTGGCCACCAGCGGCCTGTTCTGTCTGGCCACGCTCTACTTCGGCACCCGTGGCGGCTACTACGACACCGACGACTACGACGGCAACGGCACCGCCCACTGAAACGGCACCCCCGACTGAACCTGGCGGGCCGCCGTCTCACCCCTGGCTGCGCAGCTGTTCGGATTCGGGGCAGTCTTCCGCCGTTTCGAGATCCTCGGCCTGGGCACTGCGGCTGAAGTAGGCCAGCCGGGTGCTGACCGCACCGATCGAATCGAGGCGCACGCTCTCCTCCCAGCTGTGCAGTTCGTCGTCCTCCTCGTCGTCGTAGCGGAGGGTGACCAGATCGCCCGCGATCTCCACCACCAGGGCCTGCTCGATCCAGCGCTGCTGATCCCGCAGGTACACCCACACGGGACGCTTCTCGCTGCAGAACTGATCGAGCTTGCGGTGCAGCATCCTGAACTCCGGCGCCAGCGGGCCGTGTCCGGATCGGGGTCCGGATGCTGACGATCCTAGAGATACTGCAGGGATCCGTTCGCTCCGGCCGTGCCGCCGTGCCTCCTCCGGTGTCGTTCCCCCCGCTCTCCCACCCGGCCGTCCCCGGAGCCGTCGCCGACGCGGTTGACATCCGCCTGCAGCTGCGCAGCTGGCCCGAGGTGGAGGAGTATCTGAAACGGTGCAGGGGTGTGATCGTGCCGCTCGGCTCCACCGAGCAGCACGGCCCCACCGGCGCCATCGGCACCGATGCCCTCACCGCAGAGGCGGTGGCGCTGGAGGTGGGCCGGCGCACCGGTGTGCTGGTGACTCCGCCCCAGGCCTTCGGCATGGCCGAGCATCACCTGGGCTTCGCCGGCACGATCAGTCTGCAGCCCTCCACCCTGCTGGCCGTGCTCCACGACGTGGTGCTCTCGCTGGCCCGCCACGGCTTCGAGCGGATCTTCGTGATCAACGGCCACGGCGGCAACATCGCCACCACCCGAGCGGCCTTCGCCGAGGCCTACGGCACCGCCGCCACCCGGGGCCTGCCCAACGCCGACCGGCTGCGCTGTCAGCTGGCCAACTGGTTCCTGGCCGCTCCGGTGATGCGGCAGGCCCGCGATCTCTACGGCGACCGTGAAGGGCACCATGCCACCCCCAGCGAAATCGCGCTCACCCTCCATCTCGAGCCCAGCCTGATCGCCAAGCAGCGGCCGCTGCCGGAGGCGGCAGCGGCCGGACCGATCCATGGACCGGAGGATTTCCGCCGTCGCCATCCGGATGGCCGCATGGGATCAGATCCCTTCCTGGCCACGGCCGAGCATGGCGCCCTCTTTCTCGACCAGGCCGCCACCGCCCTGGCCCGCGATCTGGAAGCCTTCCTGACGGAGGCCGAAACCGCCGGCTAGGTTCAGCCCATTCCGAACCCGCTGCGGCGATGAGCAGGATCACGGCCGACGACGTGCGCAAGGTGGCCCAGCTGGCGCGTCTGGCCCTGCCGGAGGAGAAGATCGCCACCTACACCGGGCAGCTGGAGCGGATCCTCGATTACGTGGCCCAGCTGGAGCGGGTGGACACCACCGGGGTGCCCCCCACCACCAGGGCCGTGGAGGTGGTGAACGTGACCCGCGAGGACCGCATCGATCCGACGCCCGTGCGCGACGAACTGCTGGACCTGGCACCGCAGCGGGAGGGTGATTTCTTCCGGGTTCCCCAGATCCTCACGGACTGAGCCCAGGCCTCCTGCCGAACGGAGACGGTGTGGGTCAGCCCGCCGAGGAGCGGGGGGCTGGCGTCACGGCGGTGCGGTGCAGCAGGGCCAGCACATGACGGCGGGAGCGGGATGTGGGCATCAGAGCCACGATCGGGCGCAGGCGACTGCGCCGGCGTTTGTGGCTGCGGATGCCCAGGAAGATGTCGTAGAGGAAGTTGATGCCGTCCCGTGGGGTTTCGAACAGACCCAGCCTCTGGGGTGAACCCTTGGCATCGAGCAGAGGCTTGGTGGCGCGGTAGGCGGCCTGGTACTCGAACCAGGGAATCGAGGGCCAGAGGTGATGCACCAGATGGTAGTTCTGGCCCATGATCAGCCAGTTCATCAGCCTGCTGGGATAGACGCGGGCGTTCTGCCAGCGGTTACGGGACAGAAACGGCCGGTGCGGCAGGTAGTCGAAGAACAGGCCGAGGGTCACACCCACCATCAGGGCAGGAGCGAACCAGCAGTTGAACACGAAGGGCAGGAAGTCGTACTTGAGTGCGGCCAGCACGATCGCCACGAAGATGCCGCGGGCGATGCCCCACTCGAGCAGTTCCCAGCGGCGCCAGAGGCGGTGGCGGAAAAAGAAGAGCTCGTGATAAAAGAACCGCGGCGCGATCAGCCACAGCGGTCCGTAGGTGGACACGATGTGGTCGGGATCGCGCTTCGGATCGTTCACATGGGCGTGGTGCTGCAGATGCACCCGGGTGAACACCGGAAAGCTGAAGCCGAGCAGCATGGCAGCGCCATGCCCCATCACCGCGTTCCAGAACCGGCTGGGGTGGGCGGCATTGTGGCAGGCGTCGTGGATGACGGTGCCCTCCAGGTGCAGGGCCAGGAAGCCCAGCGCCAGCAACACGGGCAGGGGCCAGGCGCCCACGAACCAGCCCCAGATGGTCAGCCCGGCCAGGCTGTAGCCCGCCAGGAACAGCCCCACGGTTGGATTCCAGGCCGCGGGTGGATCGAGGTACTCCTTCGGCACAGAGCGCGGCACGACGGCCGTGGCGGCGCGGGTGGTGGGCTGTTCAGGCGAGAGGGCCGGAGCTTGGGTCATCGCCTGGTGCAGCGCCTGTCAGCAGAAGAGATCCCCACCATACGGGGAAAGTTCAGGTCGGGGACCTGGCCCGGACCGGCACGTTCGCCGGTGACGCCCGCCACCTCTTAAGGCCTTCCTGATCACTGGACCGGCCGTTGCCGCCAAGCCTGTGAGGCGATGCGCCCCACGCCCGGTCACGAGCCACAGCCGTTGAACCGCGTTCGCCTGCAGCGAGCCCTCCTGCCCATCAGCCTGTTGGCCCTGGCCGTCTCCACCAGCGCCTGCGCCTCGGGCCAGGGGGAAGAGAAGGCGGAGGCCGTGCGCACCTTCCTCGACTGGTCTCTCCAGGAGGCCCCCCAGAAGCAGGCGGCGGAGCTCGGTTTCGTCCAGCTCACCGGCGATGTGCTGAAGCGGGCCCGGACGGAGGTGGCCAAGATCAGGAACTGATCGGCCGTCCATAGAGTCGGGCACGCTCTCCGGCCGCGGCAATGACCACCAACAGCGCTGGGGGGGACGACGGCCGGCTCGACACCCTGCGGCAGGAGTTCGAGCACGACGCCGCCTTCAGCCAGGTGTTCGTGGTGCTCACCGTCGGCGCCACCCTGATCGCCACCCTGGGCCTGCTGGCCAACAGCCCCGGGGTTGTGATCGGCGCCATGGTGGTCGCCCCCTGGATCCTGCCGCTGCAGGCGATGGCGTTCGAGATCCTGCGGGGGCGGCTGCCGATGTTCCTGCGGGCCCTGCGCACCCTGCTGCTGGGAGTGGTGATCTGCGTGCTGCTGGCGATGGCGGTGGGCCATCTGGTGGCCTTCCCCAGCTTCGGCAGCGAGGTGATGAACCGCACCAGCCCCAACCTGCTGGATCTGGGCGTGGCCCTGGTGGCCGGAGCGGTGGCGATGTACGCCAAGCTGAGAAAAGACGCGATCTCGGCCCTGGCCGGCCTGGCGATCGCCGTGGCCCTGGTGCCGCCGATCTGCGTGGTGGGGATCCTGCTGGCCTCCTCCCACTGGATGCAGGCCTACGGGGCGCTGCTGCTCTTCACCACCAACCTGCTGGGGATCATGGTGGGGGCGATGGCGGCGCTGGGAACGCTCGAGCGGGTGTACCGGGGTCGGCTGTTCCACAGCCGGCTCGGTCTCACCAGCATGGCCCTCACCGCCCTGCTGCTGATTCCGCTCGGCAGCAGCTTCTTCCGCCTGCTGAACCGATCCCGCCTGGAAGCCAAGGCGCAGGAGGTGGAGACGGTGATCGAACAGCAACTGCGCAGCAGCACGATCACGCTCGGCGGCGATCCCGCCATCGATCTGGTGGGCATCTCCATCGACTGGCAGAAGAACCCGCCGCTGATCAGGGCCCGGGTGAGGGTCACCGATCCGGAGCTGCCCACGCCCAAGCAGGTGGCCGCCGTGCAGCAGTTCATCAACCAGAACCAGGCGCCTCTGCGCTTCCGGCTGGTGGTGCAACGCACTGCGGTGGACCTGATCGGCCCGGAAACCGCTCCCAATCCCCCCGAGCTGGAGCTGCTGCCTCCCCCGGCGCTGCCGCCGCTGCCACAGGCGATCAAGGGAGAGACGTAGGGGGAACCGGAGCCACTGGAGAAGCAGCAGGCCTGGCGGCGGCGGCGCGCCCTGATCGACGATCTGCCGGTGGATCTCGATCTGCTGATCCTGGAGCCCTGGCCCGGGCGCTGAGAACGCGCCATCAGGCATGGCAGCGATCGGCCACCAGCAGCAGGCCGCCCATGATCGACAGGTTCTTGAACAGCTGGATGCGCTGCTGGGGATCGGCCATTTCGTGGTGGAAGATCAGAGTGGTTGGCACCAGAAACAGCAGCAACAGGATCGCCCCGAGGCGGGCTCGCCTGCCGCTGATCACCAACGCCGAACCCACGGCCATCAGTGCCATGGCGGCCACCAGCAGCGCCGGCGCGAACGGCAAGCCCCTGGCGGTCATCATCCCGGCCACACCGGCGAATCCGGTGAGCTTGCCGATCACGCCCTGCACGAACACCAGGCAGAGCAACACGCGGGCGATGCCGCCGAGGAGGGAGGACGAACGCTGCGGGGAGACAGACATCAGCGGCTGGCTCGGATGACGGCAGTCTGCTGGGAGACTGCGATGCGCACCGAAATCCTGGTGGTGGCCCTGGCCAAGCGGGGGGAGATCGGCAGGGAGCGGGCCAGGGAGTTCCTGGAGCAGCAGGCGATCGTCACAGTGAGCTGGGATGAGGGCCTGACGGATTGAACTTCAGTGGCTGCTTCTCCAATGCCCTGGTCAAGGAGGCCTTGCAGGGGTGGAGCCTGTCAGCTTCAGCAGCCAGTTCTCAAGCTTCAATCCCTTCACCCGCTGGAATTCCCGCAGGTTGTCGGTGACCAGCACCGCCTCCGTGACCAGGGCCTGGGCCGCCATCCGGAGATCATGGGCGCCGATGGGCTGGCCTTGACGCTCCAGATCGGCTCGTAACTGTCCGTAGGCACGGGATATGGCCTCATCAACCGGCACCAGCTCAAGACCCGCCAGGTGCTGTTGATCACACCGGTTTCCAGTTCCCCCAGGACGACAGCCGAAAGCAGCACCTCAGCGGCATCGAGCTTCCGCAGGCGGTCCACCACCTCGGCACGCCCTTTGATCGCTGCGATCAGGATGTGGGTGTCGAGCAGATAAGCCAGGGTCAGTCGATGGCTGCCACCGGCTCCGCTGCCGCGTCAGCCGGTGCCGCGTCAGCCGGTGCCTTGATGGCGGGACAGTCGCTTCGCCAGAAGGGTTCGAACAGACTCGCCTCGCAGGTTGCGGCCTCGGGGCACCAGCCGCGCCACCGTGCGACTCATGCCGCCTCGAGCTCCTGCCGCAGCGGCCGCGGCAGTTTCAGGCTGCTCAGCCACGACAGCCCCACCAGCAGCGCCGAGCACCAGAGGCAGGCCTGCATCCCCCCCACCAGGAACACCCCCCCCGAGAGGAGCGTTCCCAGCAGCCGGCCGCCGGCGTTGGCCATGTAATAGAAGCCCACGTTGAGGCTCACCGATTCGGCATCGGTATAGGCCAGCACCATGTAGCTGTGGATGGAGGAATTCATCGCGAACACGGCCCCGAAGGCCGTCAGCCCCACCACGATCGCCACCCCCGGGTGGGCCGCCTGGCGCCAGAGCGCCACGGCGATCAGGGCCGGAATGGCCGTGAGCAGGGCGCTCCAGAACTGCACCGCCGAGGGGCCCGGTGGGCCGCTGCGGCCCCAGGCCCGGCGCAGGGCCGGGGCCGAGCCCTGGATGATCCCGTAGCCGATCACCCACAGGCCCATGAATCCGCCCACCTCCCAGAACCGCCAGCCCAGGGCGGCTTCCAGGAACACCGGCAGGGCCACCACGAACCACACGTCGCGGGCACCGAACAGGAAGAAGCGGGCCAGCGAGAGGATGTTGATGCCGGCGCTCTTGGAAAACAGGGCCGAGAAACCCGGCTTCTGCTTCATCTTGCCGATCTCGCCAGGCAGCACCAGGGTGCCGAGCAGGGCGAGGAACAGCCCACCGGCCATGGCCGCCACGGAGGCGGAAAAGCCCACGGTGGTGAGCAGCACGCCGCCCAGAAAGAAGCCCACCCCCTTGAGAGCGTTCTTGGAGCCGGTGAGGAGTGCCACCCAGCGAAACAGTTGCTGCTCCCCTTGGCTGTGATCGTCCGGGGTTTCGGGCACCACGGTCTTGATGGCGCTCTTGGCACTCATCTTGTTGAGGTCCTTGGCGATGCCACTGATCGCCTGGGCCGCCATCACATAGAGCAGCGAGAACAGGCGCGGCCAGCTGGCCGACACCGGCACCAGCATCAGCAGGGCCGCGATCTGCAGCACCAGGCCGGCCCAGAGGGTGAGCCGCAGGCCGAAACGGGCCCCCAGCCAGCCGCCGTAGAGGTTGGTGACGATGCCGAAGAACTCGTAGAACAGAAACAGGAAGGCGATCTCCAGGGTGGAGTAGCCGAGCTGGTGGAAGTGGAACACCACCAGCATGCGCAGGGCGCCATCGGTGAGGGTGAAGGTCCAGTACGAAGCGGTGACGACCGCGTACTGCTGCAGCGCCGTGAGCTGCTTCATGGGGCGGCACCCTCGCAGGCAGCCACATGGCAGGCCAGATCGGCCAGGCGGCAGCTGTAGCCCCACTCGTTGTCGTACCAGGCGTAGACCTTGAGCTGGGTGCCGTTCACGACCAGCGTGGAGAGGCCATCGACGATGGCGCTGCGGGGGTCGTTCACGTAGTCGATCGACACCAGCGGCCGGGTTTCGACGCCGAGAATTCCCTGCAGGGACCCGCTGGCGGCCGCCGCGAAGGCGGCGTTCACCTGCTCGGCGCTCACCTCCTGCTTCAGCTCGAACACCGCATCGGTGAGGGAGGCATTGAGCAGCGGCACGCGAATGGCGTGGCCGTTGAGCTTGCCGGCCAGCTCGGGGAAGATCATCCCGATCGCCCGCGCCGAGCCGGTGGTGGTGGGGATCAGGGACTGCAGGCAGGAGCGGGCCCGGCGCAGATCGCTCCTGAAGCCATCCACCACCACCTGGGTGTTGGTCACGTCATGCAGGGTGGTGATCGAGCCGTGGCGGATCCCGAAGGTCTCGTGCACTACCTGCACCACCGGCGCCAGGCAGTTGGTGGTGCAGGAGGCGGCGGTGAGCAGGCGGTGGCGGGCCGGATCGTAGAGCTGGTGGTTGATGCCGAACACCACGTTGAGGGCCTCCTCGCCGGCGATCACCCCCTTCACCGGGCAGGCCACGATCACCCGCTTCAGGCCCGGCAAGGCGAAGTAAGGCTCGAGGGTTTCGGGCGTCTTGAACTTGCCGCTGCATTCGAGCACCAGGTCCACGCCGGCCTCAAGCCAGGGAACGGCGGTGGGATCCTTGTGCCGGCTGTAGCCCACGGACTGGCCCGCCACACGGAAGCCCGCTCCGCCCGCTTCCACTGCCTCGGGCCAGCGGCCATGCACGGAGTCGAACTCCAGCAGGTGGGCAGCGGCGGCGGCATCACCGGCCGGGTCGTTGACCTGCACCAGGGCGATGCCGGGGCGGCCCCAGAGGGCGCGGAAAACCAGGCGGCCGATGCGACCGAAGCCGTTGATGCCGATCTTCATCCGGAGAGCACGCGGTGCGCCGAACATAGATCAACTAGAGTTGATCTATTAGGCGTTGCCGATCACATGGGCGTCGCCCGTGCTCCTCTCCCGTCCGACCAGGCCCGAGCGCTGCTCAAGGCCCTCGCCGATCCGCTGCGCCTGCGGGTGATCGAGGCCCTCGGCGGCGGCGAGCGTTGCGTCTGCGATCTCACCGCCGATCTCGGCCTGGCCCAGTCGAAGCTCTCCTTCCACCTCAAGGTGCTCAAGGAGGCGGGGCTTCTGGCCGATCGGCAGGAGGGCCGCTGGATCTACTACGGCCTGCGCCCCGAAGCCATCGATGCCCTGCGCGGTTGGCTGGCGGAGCTGGGCGCCCAGTGCAGCAAGCCCGCCACCTCCTGCCCGTGAGCGGCCCAGCCCCCGAAGAGAGCGCCGTGCTGGCAAGGCTATCCCTGCTGGATCGGTTCCTGCCGCTGTGGATCCTGCTGGCCATGGCCGGGGGACTGCTGCTGGGTCGCTTCTTCCCCGCCATCCAGGGGCTGCTGGATGCCGTGAGGATCGGCAACACCTCCCTGCCGATCGCCATGGGGCTGCTGTTGATGATGTATCCGGTGCTGGCGAAGGTGCACTACGAGGAGCTGGGCCGCGTGGTGCGCGATCGGCGCTTGCTGCGGCTTTCCTTGCTGCTGGTCTGGGGCCTGGGTCCGGCGCTGATGTTCGCCCTGGCCTGGATCTTTCTTCCGGGTCAGCCGGCGTTCCGCACCGGGCTGATCCTGATCGGGCTGGCCCCCTGCATCGCCATGGTGCTGATCTGGATCGATCTGGCCCAAGGGGATCGGGAGGCGGCCGCCCTGCTGGTGGCGATCAATTCGATCGTGCAGGTGCTGGCCTATGCCCTGCTCGGCGGCTTCTACCTCAAGATCCTGCCCGGCTGGCTGGGCCTGGCCACCGAAGACGTGGCTTTCTCGATGGCGGAGATCGCCAGGGCGGTGCTGGTCTTTCTGGGGCTTCCCCTGCTGGCGGGCTACCTCACCCGCCGGATCGGCCTGCGCCTCAAGGGCCCCCGCTGGTACGAGCAGCGCTTCATCCCCTGGATCAGCCCCTTCGCCCTCTACGGCCTGCTGTTCACGATCGTGGTGATGTTCGCCCTGCAGGGGCAGGCGATCACCTCCGATCCGCTCACGGTGGCCAGCGTGGCCGTGCCGTTGGTGCTCTATTTCGCGATCATGTGGAGCACGGCCTTCGCGGTGGGCCGCCGCAGCGGGCTCAGCTACCCGAAAACGGCCACCCTGGCCTTCACCGCCGCAGGCAACAACTTCGAGCTGGCCATCGCCGTGAGCATCAGTGTCTGGGGCGTCAGCTCCCGCCAGGCCCTGGCCGGGGTGATCGGCCCCCTGATCGAGGTGCCGGTGCTGGTGGCGCTGGTGTACGTGTCGTTGTGGCTGCGGGGGCTCACACCCCCTTGGGCAGCACCAGTTCCATCACCGCGCCGCCGTCTGGATGATTGCGGCCCTGGACCCGGCCGCCATGGGTGAGGGCGATCTGCTGCACGATCGCCAACCCCAGACCGCTGCCGGCCCGGTTGCTGCGCATCCGGGAAGGATCGCCGCGGTAGAAGCGCTCGAACATGTGAGCGAGGTCGTCCTCGCTGAGGCCGGGGCCGTGATCGCGCACCTCCAGCACCCACCACAGACCGCTCGTGCTCACGCTCAGCTCCACCACACCACCATCGGGGCTGTAGCGCAGGGCGTTGTCGAACAGGTTGAGCAGGGCCCGGTGCAGCCGGGAGGCGTCACCCCGCAGCAGTCTCGGGAAGCGATCGGGAACGGTCAGTTCGACGCCGCGGCGCTCGGCCAGAGGCCGCAGGCTGCTCCAGGCAGCTTGCGCCAGTTCGCAGAGGTCGAGCACCTCATAGCGCCGCTCATCGCGGGGCAGGCTGTTTTCCAGGCGCGAGAGTTCGAGCAGGTCACCCACCAGGCTTTGCAGCCGTTGCAGTTCCCGCTGCAGCCGCTGCACCAGCACGGCATTGCCGCTGGTCACCTGGGCGGCCAGGCTGTCACCCACGAGAATCAGGGCGGTGAGGGGGGTCTTGAGCTCGTGCGCCACATCGCTCACCCAGCGGCTCTGCTGCTCGAGCTGAGATTCGAGCGAGCGGCGGCTGCTGATCCAGAGGGCCACCCATCCCTGCTCCCCGGGCAGGAGGAACACCTCGAGCGGCTCGCTGCCGTGCCGCCACTCCAGCCGCCGTGGCCGCTGATAGCGGGCCACGGCGCGGATCCCCTCCTCCAGCTCGGCCTGCTGGATCACCTCACCGAAGCGCTGGTCGAGCGCCTGCCGGTCGGCAGGAATCTGCAGGAGCCGCTCGGCCCTGGGGTTGATCGCCCGGATCCGCAGCTGGCGATCAAGCACCAGCCAGCCCTGGGGCGCGGCCTCGAACCAGGCCAGCAGCTGCAGCCGGCCGAGGCCGGCTGCCGTCGTGGCGGAGGGCGGAGCCTTGCCCTCGCGGAGGCGGCGACGTCCCACAAAAGCCAGGCTCCAGCCCAGCAACACTCCCAGGGCGAGAGCCAGCAGGGAGGTCACGCAGGAGCCCCCTTCAACCGAAGCGGTAGCCGAAGCCGCGCACGGTGAGGATGTGCTCCGGGGCGGAAGGATTGGCTTCGAGCTTTTCGCGCAGCCAGCGGATGTGCACGTCCACCGTCTTGGTGTCCACGACGTAATCGGTGCCCCAGACCTGATCGATCAGCTGGTTGCGGCTCCAGACTCGGCCGGGGTTCTGCATGAAGAACTCCAGCAGCCGGTACTCCTTCGGCGAGAGATTCACGTTCACGCCGTGGCGGGTGACGCGGAACTCGTCGGGGAAGAGGGTGAGCTCGGCATGGCTGAGCACTTCGCCGACCGGAAAGCGATCGGTGCTCTGCTGGGAGCGACGCAGCAGGGCCCGGCAGCGGGCCACCAGCTCCCGCAGGCCGAAGGGCTTGACCAGGTAGTCGTCGGCGCCGAGCTCCAGGCCGAGCACGCGATCGGTCTCGGTGTCGCGGGCACTCACCATCAGGATCGGCGTCTGCGAGTCGCCGCGCCGCAGGTGCCTGCAGACATCGAGACCGCTGACCCCGGGCAGCATCAGATCCAGCACCACCAGATCGAAGCCGCTGGCCCCCTGGCGCTGCTGGGCGTCGAGCGCCCGGATCGCCTGGCGGCCATCGGCCGCGCAGGCCACCTCGAATCCTTCCTGCTGCAGGGCCTCGGCCAGGGTGGTGCGGATGCCGTCGTCGTCATCGACGATGAGCAGGCGAGGCATGGAGGCGGCAGTGCTCATGGAGGCGCAAGCAGAAGCTAGGCCATTCCCGCCGCCGGCCTCGCCTTCCCTTTCCGGTTCAGCGGCGCTTGGGGAGATGGCTGATCACCAGATGGCGCTGCTCATCGATCTGCAGCCAGCCCTCGTCGCGCAGCAGACCGATCACCCGGGTGACGGTGACGCGGGTGGTGGAAAGGGCGCTGGCCAGTTCCTGATGGGTGAGGCGCAGATTGAGGCGCAACCCCTGATCGCAGGCCTGGCCATACTCCTGGGCGAGCAGCTCGAGGAATCCGCGCACCCGCTCCTCGACGCGGCGCAGGCCGAGCAGGGCGAGCATGGTTTCGGCCTGGCGGTAACGGCTGATCACCGCCTGCATCATCGCCATGGCCAGATGGGGGACCTGCTCGATCTCGGCGCAGGAAAGGCAGAGAAGATCCGAATCGCAGAGGGTGAAGGCCTCATAGGCCTGAACGTTGGTGAGCGGCTCGCCAAAGGGCTCGTTCGGCCCCGCCAGGCCCAGCAGCAGGGGATCGCCATGGATGGTGACCGCCTCCAGCTTCACCATGCCACGCACCACCAGCCAGATGCTGTTCTTGAGCAGCGGGACGGCACTGCCGGCAGTGATATGGAGAAGATTGCGGTTCTGGTAGCTCGTTTCCAGCACGTCCCGGATGGCATCACTGCGGCCGGCATCGCGAAAGGGCGTGGAGACCATGGCCAATCCTCAGGGATACCCGCGGACTGTATGGAGGACAACCGACAACGCGGGCAAAGGGGTGATGAGCAGTCGGTTAAGTGTTGGATAAGGGGGGAGATTTCACTCTCCCCCTGATCGGTGGATCCGGTGCAACCGGATCAGGCTCAGGAGCCGATCTGGCCGATGGCCTTCCTGGAGGCGTCCAGGATGCTCCCCCGCAGCGGCACGTAACCCAGGTCATCGGCCTTGCCCTGGGCCTTGGGGCTCAGCAGGAAGGTGAAGGACTGGCGGATCCTGGCGGCCTTGGCACCATTGCCGCTCTTGTAGGCCAGCACCCAGGTGAGAGTGGAGATAGGATAGCTCTCCGCCCCGGCGGGATTGGGATCCTCACCCGCCAGGTTGGCATCCAGGCGGATGTTGTTGAGAGCCGCGGCACCGCTCTTGAGGTTGGGGAGCACGAACTTGCCTGCCTTGTTCTGAACGGCGGCGGCCTTGATCGCTCCCTTGACGAACGCCTGGTTGAGATAGCCGATCGAGCCCGGTGTGTTCTGAATCACACCAGCGACACCCTCATTTCCTTTGCCGCCGACGCCCACCGGCCACTTCACCGCCTTGCCTTCGCCGACCTGGCTCTTCCAGGCGGGAGAGAAGGAGGAGAGCGAATTGGTGAAGGCGAAGGTGGTGCCGGAGCCATCGGAGCGATGGGCCACGGTGATCTTGCCGGGCTTGCAGCCCAGTTGCTTCCAGTCGGAAATGGTGCCGAGGAAGACTTCGGCGGCCTGCTTCTGGGTGAGCTTCAGCACGCAGCCGGGCTTGTTGTAGGCGATGGCGATTGTGCCACCCACCGTGGGCAGCTGCACGACCCCGCGTTTCACCTTGGCGGCGTCCGCGGTGCTGATCGGCTCATCGGTGGCACCGAAATCGACGGTGCCGGCGATGAACTGGCGCACACCGGCGCCGGAGCCCACGGACTGGTAGTTCACCTGGGGGCCACCGCCGCTGGCCAGATCAGCGAAGGCACGCTGATAGAAGGGAGCGGGAAAGGTGGCGCCGGCACCATTGATCGCACTCTGTGCCGAGGCGGTGGCGCCGGCGCCGAGGGCGAGGAGGGAACCGAAGACAAGGGCCTTCTTCGCGAAGGTCATCGGAGCAGCCGTCTGGGTGAGCCCATCACAGTTAGCAACACGACGTCCCCGTTCGTGTTATGGCTGGGTTAAGGAGCTGTCAAGATCCGATTCGATCACATCCTCATCAGGCAACTCCTGGCGCTTTCTCTAGAGAATCGCCGCTGCCGGGTCGACGAGGGCGGAGACTGGGAACCACACGAGGGCAGCCAGGAGCCGGGACGCAGCCATGAGCCAGGACTTCGACGACGTCTTCGCCTTTCTCGGCCGCATCGATGCTGATCCCGTGCTGCGCCAGGCACTCAATCTGGTGGAGACCGCCGAGGAAGTGGAGAGTCTCGCCCGGCAGTACGGCCACGGGTTCTCCGCCGCCAGCCTGCTGGCCCTGTTCGAGCGCTGCAACGAAGCCCCCCGGGCGCGCCGCGGTCTGATGGACGAGAAGCTGATCCGTGTGTTCCTGCAACGCGAGCACCTGCGCTGAGCCTCCGATGCCCCTGCACCTGCCTCCTTTCCAGCCCCTGCCACCCCCGCCCGACGACCTGGACAGCCTGCTGGAGGTGGAGGTGGTGGAGCTGCAACCCACCCAGCTCTGCGTGGGGCTGGCGGAGATCCGCCAGCGGCAGGCGGACTTCAGCGGCGAGAGCCCCAAGGAGCGGCGGCGCTATCTGCGCGGCAAGCCGATCCCCCTGGTGCGCAGCGGCAACGGCGCCCTCTGGATGGTGGACCGACACCACCGGCTGCGCGCCCTGCTGGAGATCGACACAGACGCCACCGCCTTCGGCTACGTGGCGCTCGAGCTCGAGACGGCCGAGCGCCCGGCGGTGCTGGCGGAGCTGCTGCACCGCGGCTGGCTCTATCTGCACGACGGCCGCGGCCTGGGCCCCTGGCCAGCCGAGCGCCTCCCCACCGACCTGCTCGGCCTGGAGGACGACCCCTACCGCAGCCTGGTCTGGAAGCTGAAGCAGGAGAAGGTGATCGAGCCGGAGCCGCTGATCCCCTTCCATGAGTTCCGCTGGGGCGCCTGGCTGCGCAGCCGCACCCTGCCGCCGTTCAGCTCCCTGCGCCTGGAGCCGGCCCTGCCGGCCGCCCGCACCCTGGCCCGTTCCCAGGCCGCCTCACGGCTGGCGGGCTGGAAGGGCTGAACCCAGCCTGGCCAGGCTGAATTTCTTAGTCACAGGCAGGAAAAGTGGCGCGGCAGGTGATCCTGAATCAGGATCATTGGCTCTTGATCTTCAGGCGCAACCAGTACTGGAGTACGATTTCCAACAACAAACCCCCCTTAGTGGGGACCTCTGGTATCCCCGCTTCGATCAGCTCCAAGCGGACCATTCGGTCGCCTCCTCTGAGCTCGATACAAGGAGTGCTTCACGAATGCCGCAGCTTCTCGAAGGCCTTGGCCTGCCGCCGATTCCCACGGCGATCGTCTACTGCGAAGGCCACTTCGGCCGGATCGACGGCAAGACCGCCAATGGCCTGGTCCGTCATTCCGAGCGTTATCGGATCGTGGCGGTGATCGACAGCCTCACCGCCGGCCAGGACAGCGGCACCGTGCTCGATGGCGTGCCCAGCGGCATACCGATCTGCGCGGATCTGGCGGCGGCGATGGCCCTGCCCGGCGCGAACCCCGACCTGCTGATCTTCGGGATGGCCCCGGCCAGCGGCCGGCTCGCGCCGGCGGAACGAGGAGTGATGCTCGAGGCGATCGATGCCGGGCTTCACCTGATCAACGGGCTGCACGAATTCCTCAACGACGATGCGGAGTTCGCGGCGGCGGCGGCCCGTCGGCAGGTGAAGATCGTCGATGTGCGCCGCCCACCGGCCCAAGGGGATCTGCGCCTGTTCAGCGGACGCATCGCCTCGGTGTCGTGCCGCCGGATCGCCGTGCTGGGAACCGATGGCGCGATCGGCAAGCGCACCACCGCCGTGATCCTCACGCGCACCCTCAACGAGCGCGGCATCAGGGCGGTGATGGTGGGGACGGGGCAGACCGGGCTCATCCAGGGCGCCCGTCACGGGATCGCCCTCGACGCCATTCCCTGCCAGTTCTGCTCGGGCGAGGTGGAGGCCGCGGTGGTGGAAGCGTTCGAAGCGGAGCGCCCCGATGTGATCGTGATCGAAGGTCAGGGAGCCCTGAGCCATCCCGCCTATCTCAGCTCGGCTTACATCCTGCGGGGTTCGCAACCCCAGGCCGTGCTTCTCCAGCATGCGCCGATGCGGCAGCGCCTCAGCGACTTCAGCGAGATCCCGATGCCGACGCCGGCCAGCGAAATTCAGCTGATCGAAACCTTCTCCCCCACGAAGGTGATCGGCCTGTGCCTCAACCATGAGTCGATGAGCGAGGCCGAAGTGACGGCCGCGATCGCGCTCTACGAGATCGAACTGGGCATCCCCGCCACCGATGCCCTCACCCGCTCGCCGGAGCGGCTGGTGGAGATGGTGTTCCGGGCCTTCCCCGAGCTGCAGCCGGAGCTCGCCGCCGTCGCGCCTTGACGGCACCACGGCTGGAGATCCGCCTCGACAGGATTGCCCACAACGCCCGCAGCCTGGTGGAACGCCTCGCCGCCCGGGGCGTCTCGATCACGGCGGTGACCAAGGCGACCCTGGGGTCGCCGGCGATCGCCGCCGTGCTGGCCGCCGCCGGGGTCGGCGGCATCGGTGAACCCCGCATCGAGACGATCGAATCGCTGCGGCGCGCCGGCGTGCGCCTGCCGCTGACCCTGATCCGCTCGCCGATGCCGAGCCAGGCGGAGCGGGTGGTGGCCCAGGCCGACGTGAGCCTCAACAGCGAACCGGCTGTGCTGGCCATGCTGTCGGCGGCCGCGGTCAGCCAGGGCCGCCGCCATGGGGTGGTGCTGATGGTGGAGCTGGGCGATCTGCGCGAGGGGATCCTGCCGGACAGGCTCCCAGCCATCGCCCGGGAACTGCTGCTGCTGCCCGGGCTGGATCTGGTGGGCATCGGCGCCAACCTGGCCTGTCAGAACGGAGTGGCCCCTTCGGAGACGTCGATGGCGGAGCTCTCCGGGCTGGCGACGCAGCTGGAGGTCGCCTTCGGGATCACGCTGCCGCTGGTGTCGGGGGGAAACTCCGCCAATCTCCCCTGGCTGCTGGCGGGGGGAACGGTGGGTCGGATCAACAACCTGCGCCTGGGGGAAGCCATCCTGCTCGGACGCGAACCCCTGAACCGCCAGCCGATCGAGGGCCTCCATACCGATGCCTTCCGCCTGGTGGCGGAGGTGATCGAGTCGAACCGCAAGCCCACCCTTCCCTGGGGTTCATGCCTGCAGGGAGCCTTCGGTCCGGCGGCGGCCCGGGTCGATCGGGGCGAGCGCTGGCGGGCGCTGCTGGCCCTCGGGCTGCAGGATGTGGACGCCGCCGGGCTGACGCTCCCCGACGGCATGGAACTGCTCGGCACCAGCAGCGATCATCTGGTGCTGGACACCGGCGCGGTGGCCGTGCCGGTGGGAACGGAACTGCGCTTCGCCCTGAACTACAGCGCCCTGCTGCGGGCGATGACCTCCCCCTTCGTGGCCCGCGAGCTGCTCACTTGACTGTCGGCCAGGTGATGGCGCAGGCGATGCAGCCGGCGGTCGGTGCGCTCGTGCTGCACCATCCAGAGGCAGGGGCAGAGGAGCAGCGACAGTCCCAGGGTGAGGGGCACAAGCGCCACCGCCAGCCCGATACAGAGCTCTTCAGGCGCATAGGCAATCCTTTCCGATTCAGCCAGGAGTCCGCAGCTGTGGGCCGCGGCGATGAGTTGTCTTTCTTCGGTCGTCAGTCCAGCCATGATGCCGATACCGAGAGAACGCAGTCCTAAGCGAAAGGAATGATCAAAGGGTTAAGACTGAGGCGCTGGAGTCATCGGAGCGACCGGACGGTTGTGGTGGAGAACACCTGGATCTTTCTGCCAGCGCTTGCGGCGGATCGGCTGTTGCTCCTGCCGGTGCTCCGCGCCGGCCCGCTCCAGATCCAGCCGCGTGATCCGATAGCCCAGGCAGCGGGCCACGAGCACCAGATCCTGTGGCGAGTGGCAGCGCCTCAGCAGGCCGCGCAACGCGGCATCCCTCTCGGCGTCGAACACCAGGCGTTCGAGATCGCTCCGGCCCATGCGATTCCTTCCGGGCGTGTCAGCCTGCCCGCAGCGCCTCGGCAACGCCAGAGGGCCCATCACCCGGCGGGGTTCCCTGCGACACCGGAGCGCAGCGATCGGCGACGACGCCTGGATCCAGTGTGGCGAGATACCGCTTGCGCTGTCCGGAAGCCCAGGGCTCATCGAGAACCAGCCTGGGGAGAAGGGAGGGACTGGGCCGTTGGTTGTCCATGCGGCAACGCTATGCAGGTCCTGGCGACACCTCGGTGCGCTGCATGGCCAGCCAACGTGCCGTGGAAGCCCGGATCCAGCGGCGCCTCATAAAGTGAGTTATCACTCACTGCAGCGCTCGTGCCCAGGGCCGCCTCCACACCCGCCCCCCAGCGTCGCGCCGATGCGGTCAGAGCCCTGCTCGATCTGGCCTGCGACACGGCCCCCGATCGGATCAGCACCGCGGCCATCGCCGAGCGCATGGGGGTCAGCCACGCCGCCCTGTTCCGCCACTTTCCCAACCGCGACGCCCTCTGGGCCGAGGCCGTGCACTGGGCCACCGGCGAGCTCGGAACCCGGTTCGACGCCATCTCCCACCGCGCGGAGACCGAGCCGATGGTGGAGCTGCCAGCGCTGCTGCAGGCCCACGTGGAGTTTCTGCAGGCCCATCCCGGCTTGCTGCGCATGCTGTTCGCCGAGTTGCAGAGGCCCGGCAGCAGCCCGGCACGGGAGGAGGGGAAGGCCTTCATGAACCGGTTCCGTGACCGCCTCGCCGGACTGATCACCCGGGCCCAGAGCCAGGAGGCACTCGATCCCTGCCTCGACCCCGCCGAACTGGCCGGGCTGCTGGTGGCGATCAATCAGGGCTTGATGCTGCAGGGGCTGGTGCAGGGCAACCTCGACTCCCTGCCCGAGCGCTCCCGGCAGGCCATCGCGCTCCTGCTCAGGGGGCTGCGCCGTTGAGGCTCTCCTGGGGCTTCCCCAGCAGGAACACCAGGGGAATCGCCAGCAGGAACACCAGCCCCACCAGGCGGAACACATCGCCGTAGGCCAGCAGGGCCGCCTGCTGATCGACCTGGAGGCTCAGCAGCTGCAGGGCCTGATCCTCCAGCCGGCCCGGTCCAGGGGCGCCGAAGCGGATCAGCGTCTGCAGCTGCAGCAGCCGCTGCTGCAGCAGGGGACTGGTGCTGGTAAGGGTCTCCAGCAGCCGGACCCTGTGCACGGCCGTCTGGTGATCCAGCACCACGGTGAGGATGGCGATCCCGAACGTGCCGCCCAGCTGCCGCGTGAGGTTGTAGAAGCCGCTGCCCGCTCCCACCTCCTCGCGGGGCAGCGGCCCGAGGGTGGCCAGGCTCAGGGGCAGGAACATCATCACGGTGGTCACGCCGCGCCAGATCAGGGGCCAGAACAGCGACGGCTCGCCCGTATCGGGGCTGATCGAAGCCAGCTGCAGCAGGGTGAGCACCATCAGCAGGGCGCCGGCCGCGATCAGGAAGCGGGGATCCCAGCGGCTCGACAGCTTTCCCAGCAGGGCCATCGTGGCGGCCGAGGCCAGGGCTCCCGGCAGCATCAGCAGCCCCGTCTGGGTGGCGGTGTAGTGCAGCATCGACTGGGCAAAGATCGGCACGATGAACACCGTTCCGTACAGCCCCATCCCCAGCACGAGGGAGAAGATGCTGCCCGCCGCCAGGGAGCGGTGCCGCAGCACCCGCAGATCCACTGCGGGGCGCCGCCGCCTCAGTTCCCAGACGATGAACGCAGGCAGGCTGATGGCCGCGAGCAGCGCCAGCCGGCGGATGCCGTCGTTCTCGAACCAGTCGTACTGATGGCCCTGCTCCAGCACCAGCTGGAGGCTGCCGAGGCTCAGCGCCAGCAACAGGATGCCGGTCCAGTCGATGCCGCCGCCCCGCATCTGGTCCTCGGCCCGGTCCGGAGCCATGCAGGCCAGTGCCATCAGCACCGCCAGGAGGCCGAACGGCACGTTGATGAAGAAGATCCAGCGCCAGCCCAGGGTGTCGGTGAGCCAGCCGCCCAGGGTCGGACCCAGGGCCGGACCGGAGAGAACGACGACCCCGAAGACCGCCTGAGCGGTGCCCTGCATCGAGGCGGGCACGGTCTGGAACATGATCGCCTGGGCTTTCGGCAGCAGCCCGCCTCCCAGCAGTCCCTGCAGGATCCGGCCCAGCACCAGCAACGGCAGGGTCGGCGCCAGTCCGCACAACACCGACGCGCCGGTGAAGCCCACCAGGCAGAAGATGAAGTAGCTGCGCTGGCCGAACACCTGGCTGAGCCAGGCGCTCAGGGGGATCATCACCACGCTGGCCATGGCATAGCCGGTGACCACCCAGCCCACCTCGGCCAGGGTGGCGCCGAGGTTCCCCTGAATGGGGATGAGGGCCACGTTGGTGATGCTGGTATCAAGGATCTCGAGCAGAGCACCCAGCGAGGTGGTGATCACGATCGCCCACTGGCGAGCGCTCAGGCGCTCGGGCGCCGCTGTCAGCGCCCCGCTGCCCATCAGCGCCGCACCCTGACACTGGCGGAGAGGCCCGGCATCAGCCTGCGGGCCAGATCCGGTTCGATGCGGCTGCCGGCGCTGCCCTCGTCGAGGGAAAGGCGGGCGGCGACCCGTTGCACCACCTTGGTGAAGTTGCCGGTGGCATTGTCGGGCGGCAGCAGGGCGAAGCGGGAACCGGAGGCCGGAGCGATGCCGATCACCCTGCCGTGAAACACCCGGCCCGGGAAGGCGTCGATCCGCACCTCGGCGGGCTGACCGGGCCGCAGCGCATCCAGCTGGGTCTCCTTGAAGTTCGCCTCCACCCACAGGCCGGGGTCGACCAGGGTCATCAGCGGCTGTCCGGGCTGCACCTGCCGGCCGGGCTCGGCCGAGCGGGCGCCGATCCGGCCGTCGCTGGGCGCCACGATGGCTGCGTAGGAGAGCTGCAGGCGGGCGGCGGCGACGGCGGCTTCCGCCTGCTGAATGCGGGCCTGTGCGGCGGCGGCCTTCTGCCGGTCCACACCGACCTGCTGCCGGCTGGCCTGGGCCTGCTGACGCAGGGCCTGGCTGTGGGTGAGCTGGCTCCGGGCCAGCTGGTAACTGGCGCGGGCCCGGTCGTAGTCCTGGGCGGAGACGCCACCCTGCCTGAACAGAAAGGCGATCCGGCGCAGATCGGCGGCGGTGCGCGCCAGTTCCGCGGCGGCACTCTCCTGATCGGCCGCGGCCAGGCTGCCGGCCGCCCCGGCCCCGCTGAGGCTGGCGCGGGCCTGGGATCCGAGGGCTTCGGCCTGACTGCGGGCTTCGGCCAGATCCGCTTCGGCGCGGCGAAGCTGGGCCCGGGCATCGCGGTCATCGAGGGCCACGAGCAGATCACCCTTGCGCACCTGCTGGTCGTCCTGCACGGCCACGCGGGTGATGGTGCCGGGAACGCGGCTGGAGATGTCGGTCAGATGGGCCTGGAGCTGGGCGTTGTCGGTCTCCTCGACACCCCAGTGCTGCGCCACCCAGCCGCCCGTGCCGACCAGAGTCGCTGCCGCGAGCGCCGAGAGGACCCAGAAGCGAGGGGAGCGGTGACCGGCAGCGGCCCTCGCCGCCGGGGGGGGCCGCGAGCGGCTCGGCCTCTGGCTCCAGGGCGCGCAGAGCGACCAGGGCAGGGGCGGCGTGATTGGCGGTGGCGGGTGCCTGCCCCATTACGAGTGAGTGCTTGCTCGCAAATGCTATCGCCTTCCTCTCGCCTCTAGGCAGCGGCACCGAACAGCCGGCCCACCACGGCCGTCAGGGCCATGGCCAGGGCGCCCCAGAACACCATCCGCAGCGCTCCCTTCCTGATCGAGGCTCCACCGGCATAGGCCGACAGCCCGCCGAGCAGCATCAGGGCGAGCAGCGCCGTGATCGTCACCAGCAGCGTGACCCGCTCAGGCGGAGCCAGCAGGATGGTGGCGATCGGAACGATCGATCCGAGGGCGAAGGAAGTGGCCGAGGTCAGCGACGCCTGGATCGGACGTGCCCTCAGGGTTTCCGTGATCCCGAGTTCATCGCGGCAATGGGCCTCCAGCGCATTCACCGAGGTGAGTTGCCGCGCCACCTGGAAGGCCAGGTCCTCCTCGAGTCCGCGACCCATGTAGATCGTTGCCAGCTCGGCCAGTTCGCCCTGGGGGTCAGCCTCCAGTTCCCTTCGTTCCCGGGCGAGATCGGCCCGCTCGGTATCGAGCTGGGACTGCACCGACACGAACTCCCCAGCCGCCATCGAGGCGGCGCCGGCCACCATGCCGGCCAGTCCCGCCAGCAGGATGCTGCCCCTGGTGGCACCCGAAGCCGCCACCCCCACCACCAGGCTCGACACCGAGATCGTGCCGTCGTTCGCACCCAGCACCGCCGCGCGCAACCAGCCGATGCGATCGGTGTTGTGGGTTTCGGCATGAGCATGGGACCGATGACGCCTGGAGGCGTGGCTACCGGACCGCCAGGGTCGCTCCATGGCTGCAGGCCGAGGTGGCCTGGAATGTAGATCGCTCCAACGCGCCAGCAGGGATGAGGGAGTGCTTCATCCCCCTGATCCCCGCCTGCGGACACCGGCTTGCTTGATCGGGCCGCTTGTGTGCCGGGGAGCGGAACACATCTGTTCATCCATGGCCCCATCCAGATTCATCGTTCAGACGCATCGGCACGACACCTTTGGGGTGGATCCATTGCCACCCCAAAGGAGCCCTGACCATGCAGAACCTGACCATGCAGAAACTGATGCCTGCCAAGAAACAACTCCTGCTGATCGGCGCGGCCGGTCTGGCGGGAACCGTGATCGGATGGACGGGGCAGAGCCTTGCCGATCAGCCCCAGATGACAGCAGCCCTGGCCAGCCTGCGCCAGGCGAGGGCTCACCTGAGCAGAGCCACCGCCGACAAGGGTGGCTACCGCAAGCAGGCGCTCCTTCACGTCGACCTGGCGATCAAAGACGTGCAAGCTGGAATCTGGCAGGATCGCAGGAACCCTTACGACAGCAAGACCCACAGATAATCGAGGTATCCCTGTTTCCTATCAGGAAAATGCCCTCCAGGCACTTGGAGGGCATCGTGAATGTGGCCTCCACGATCCGGCCCTCCTCCATGAGCTCGCCCCAGCCCCGGGATCAGAGGGCCACGCTGCCTCTCTCTCCGGTGCGGATGCGAATGGCGGTCTCCACCGGCAGAACGAAGATCTTGCCATCTCCGATTTCACCACTGCAGGCAGCCTTCTCGATCGCGGCGATGGCCGTTTCCACCTTGTCGTCATCGACGACCACCTCGAGTTTCGCCTTGGAGAGAAACTCCACCTTGAACTCGGTGCCGCGATAGACCTCTGTCTGGCCCTTCTGGCGGCCGAAACCCCGGACATCGGAAACCGTGAGGCCGATGATCTCCAGGTCGACCAAGGCTGTTTTCACTTCATCCACCTTGGACGGGCGGATAATGGCCGTAATCATCTTCATGGCGGGATTCAGGAGTTCGTGGGATCGTAAGCCTCTTCACCATGGAGGACGATGTCCATGCCACGGTCTTCCTCCTCAGGGCTGAGGCGCAGGCCCACAAAGGAGCCCACCACCCAGAGGATCACGGCGGTGCCGGTGCCGACGAAGCCGTAGGTCAGCAGCACAGCCTTCAACTGAGCCACGAAGAGGGCACCGTTGCGTCCTTCGGCCAGGATCTTCGCCGATAGAGGAAAATAATCGGCGGGAACCAGGGCCTTGGCCGCGAGCACTCCCGTGAGCAAGGCACCCACCGTACCACCGACGCCATGCACGCAGAAGGCGTCGAGGGAGTCGTCGAACTGGATGGAAGCCTTGATCCGCACGGCAATCAGACAGGCCGTAGCGGCTACTGCGCCTATCAGGATGGCGGAGCCCATATAGACGAAACCAGCGGCCGGGGTGATCCCCACCAGACCGGCAACAGCACCGGTGGCAGCGCCGACGGCGGTGGGCTTGCCATCAACGAACCATTCGATCAGGCACCAGGTGAGAAGGCCCGCCGACGCGGCCGTGGTGGTGGTGAGAAAAGAGAGTCCGGCCGCGGCGGCGGCGAAGTAGCTGGCCCCGTTGAATCCGAACCAGCCGAACCACAGCAGGCCGGCGCCCAGCAGGATGAAAGGAACGTTATGGGGGGGGCGCTTGCTGTTTGGCCAGGTGATGCGCGGACCGACGATGGCGGCAGATACCAGGGCGCCCACACCGGAGGCGATGTGCACCACGGTGCCGCCGGCGAAATCGATGGCGCCGATGGTGCCGAAGGGGCCGATGTAGCCCCCACCCCAGACCATGTGGGCCATGGGGCAGTAGATCAGCAGGCTCCAGAGCAGGGCGAACCAGAACCAGGCCTTGAAATTGATCCGCTCCACCAGGGCTCCGGAGATCAGCGCCGGGGTGATGACGGCGAACATGCCCTGGAACAGCGCGAACGAGGTGGCGCTGATCGCAAAGCCATCGGCCAGGGGAGCATCACCGAGCTCTCCTCCCACGCCATTGAGCCACATCTGGCCCAGCCCGCCGATGAAGGGGCTCTTGAAGCCGGTATCGAAGGAAAGGCTGTAGCCGATCACGACCCACAACACCCCGACGAGCCCCATCAGGAAGAAGCTCATCATCATCGTGTTGAGCACGTTCTTGGCGCGGGTGAAGCCGCCGTAGAAGAACGCCAGGCCCGGAGTCATCAGCAGCACCAGGGCGCCGCCCATCAGCATCAGCAGCGTGTCGGCGCCATTGGTGGACATCTTCTGGAGCGCGGCCTGGGCCGAGCCCGCCATCAGGGGCAGCAGGCCGGACCCTGCCGCCAGCAGAAGGATGGCGTAGCGGCGCAACTGGGGGTCCTGAACGCGAGCCAGGCAGCGCGTGCGGAAACGATTAAAGGTCCCGAGGGCGGACCGTCCGCCATCGCTCCATGGAACAGGCGTCATCTGATGGAAACATCTCAGCGACCTGGAGACGTTCTCCTGAGGGGCCACATTTTCCTGTAGCCATCAGAACAGAATTCAGGATTGAAACATCAACCAACACCCACATCGACTCAGGCGACAGGAGTGGGACCGAACACCTGGCCTGCAGCCTGCCCTGCCACGGCGGCAGGCCAGGCCCCCGGATCGGCAGGAGGGAATCCACGCAGGGAAAGGAATGCCCACCGGGGGACTCGAACCCCCACGACCAAGGCCACTGGAACCTAAATCCAGCGCGTCTACCGATTCCGCCAGGTGGGCGTCGCCCTGACTGTATCGAGCGGCTCAGAATGGCAGCAACCCTGCCCCACCGCCATGCTGGCCACTCTCGGCGGAACCCTTGCCCTGGTCTTCGGGCTGGTGGTCCTGCTCGTCCCCCTGCTGGTGCCCGAGCTCAGCCGGCCCCGTGATGCCTTCTGGGGCGCCCTTGTGCTGCTGCTGGGCCTGGTGCTGGTCACAACGGCCGAACGGCTCAGCGGTGCGCCGATGCTGGCCGTGCTCAGCGGCGGGCTGCTGATCGGCCGGCTGGGCACGGAGGTGGGGCTGAGTCGCTGGCGCCAGCTCAGCGCAGAGGAACAGCTGCGGCTGCGGGGCGCTGAGCGGTGGCAGACCAGTGCCGGCCAGCTGCGCGATGCCCTGCTGAAGCTGGTCGGAACGGTGGGGGCCAGCCTCGGCGGCCTGGCGGCCTGGATCCAGGAGCGGCGCCAGGCCAGGGCCGAGCTGAAGGCGAAGGCCGGCAGCAAGCGCTGGGTGCGGCCCGAGGCAGCCGCCGCGACGGAGAGTGAGCCGGCTCCGGTCGTCACCGTCGGATCCTTCGAGGAGATCGACGTGCTGCTGCAGGAAGCCCTCGCCGCCGAGGCGACGGAGCCGGCCGGGAATCACGAGGAACCAGGGGAAGCCGAGGAGGCTGACCCGCCTGAGGATCCCGCGCCGGCGGACGATTCCGAGTCCGGGCCCCCCGGCTGAAGGGCCGGGGCCGATAATTCGCCCTTCCTGCCTCCGAGGCGTCTTGACCGCCAGCCCGGCCTCGTACAAGGACACGCTCAACCTGCTGCAGACCCCGTTCCCGATGCGGGCGAACGCCAGGCAGCGCGAGCCCGAGCTGCAGGCGTTCTGGGCGGAGCAGCGGATCTACGAGCGGCTGAGCCGCGACAATCCTGGCGAGGTGTTCACCCTTCACGACGGGCCGCCCTACGCCAACGGCGCCCTGCACGTGGGGCACGCGCTCAACAAGATCCTCAAGGACATCGTCAACAAGTACGCCCTGCTGCGGGGCCGCCGGGCGCGCTTCGTGCCCGGCTGGGACTGCCACGGCCTGCCGATCGAGCTGAAGGTGCTGCAAGCCCTCTCCGCCGATGAGCGCCGGGCGCTCACCCCGATCGACCTGCGCCGCCGAGCGCACGCCTATGCCCTCGAGCAGGTGGAGGGCCAGAAGGCGGGCTTCCGCCGCTGGGGCATCTGGGCAGACTGGGAGCAGCCCTACCTCACCCTGCAGAAAGACTATGAGGCGGCCCAGATCGATGTCTTCGGGCGGATGGTGCTGGCCGGCCACATCTATCGGGGCCTCAGGCCGGTGCACTGGAGCCCCAGCTCCCGCACCGCCCTGGCGGAGGCGGAACTGGAGTATCCCGACGGCCACACCTCTCCCAGCATCTACGTGGCCTTCCCGGTGCTGGAGCTGCCGGCGGGCCTCGGGGCCCGCCTGACGGCCATCGGCCTGACCGAGCCGGAGGCCGCCACCACCCCGGGAGAGGGGGAGCTGGCCGTGGCGATCTGGACCACCACCCCCTGGACCCTGCCCGCCAATCTGGCGGTGTCGGTGAACGCCTCGCTCGACTACGCCGTCTGCCGCGTGGAGAGCACGGAGCAGGACAACGGCTACCGCACCAGCCGCCACCTGATCGTGGCCGCCGCGCTGGTCGACAGCCTGCGCGACAGCCTGGGCTTCTCCCTGGTGCCGCTGCTCAGCCTCAAGGGAAGCGAACTGGTGGGCATCCGCTACCTCCATCCGCTGTTCGATCGCACCAGCCCCGTGCTGATCGGCGGCGACTACATCACCACCGAAGCCGGCACCGGGCTGGTGCACACCGCCCCGGGCCACGGCGTCGACGATTTCATCACCGGCCGCAAGGCCGGCCTGGCCGTGCTCTGCCCCGTGGACGAGGCCGGCACCCTGACGGAGGCGGCGGGGCCCTTCGCCGGCCTCAACGTGCTCAAGGACGCCAACCCGGCGATCATCTCGGCCCTCAGGGAGGCAGGCGCCCTGCTGAAGGAGGAGCGCTACGAGCACCGCTACCCCTATGACTGGCGCACCAAGAAGCCCACGATCTTCCGCGCCACCGAGCAGTGGTTCGCCTCGGTGGAAGGGTTCCGCGAGCAGGCCCTGGCGGCGATCGCCCGGGTGGAGTGGCTGCCGGAGAGCGGCCGCAATCGCATCGAGGCGATGGTGCGCGAGCGGGGCGACTGGTGCATCAGCCGCCAGCGCACCTGGGGCGTGCCGATCCCCGTCTTCTACGACCGCGACAGCGGCGAGGTACTTCTCAACGCCGAAACCCTGGCCCATGTCCAGGCTCTGATCGCCGCCCATGGCTCCGACGTCTGGTGGGAACGGGAGGAAGCCCAGCTGCTGCCGCCGGCCTACGCCGCCGAGGCGGGGCGCTGGCGCAAGGGCACCGACACCATGGACGTCTGGTTCGACTCCGGCTCGTCGTGGGCGGGGGTGCTGCAGGGCCGGGGCCTGCGCTACCCCGCCGATCTCTACCTGGAGGGGTCCGACCAGCACCGCGGCTGGTTCCAGAGCAGCCTGCTCACCTCGGTGGCCGTCAACGGCCACGCCCCCTACCGGCGGGTGCTCACCCACGGCTTCAGCCTCGATGAGAAGGGCCGCAAGATGAGCAAATCCCTCGGCAACGTCGTCGATCCGGCCGTGCTGGTGGAGGGAGGCAGTAACGAGAAGCAGGAGCCCGCCTACGGCGCCGATGTGCTGCGGCTGTGGGTGAGTTCGGTGGATTATTCCGCCGATGTGCCGCTCGGGCCGGGCATCGTGAAGCAGCTGGCGGACGTGACCCGCAAGGTGCGCAACACCGCCCGCTATCTGCTCGGCAACCTGCACGACTTCGATCCCCGCCCGCCGGCGGAAGGGGGCCAGGCGGTGCCGATCACCGAGCTGCCGCTGCTCGATCGCTGGATGCTGCAGCGCACCGCGGGCCTGATCGAAGCGGTGAGCGGCGATTTCGAGCGATTCGAGTTCTACCGCTTCTTCCAGGCGCTGCAGAACTTCTGCGTCGTCGATCTCTCCAACGTCTACCTCGACATCGCCAAGGACCGCCTCTACGTGAGTGCCGCCGACGCCTTCCGCCGCCGCAGCTGCCAGACGGTGCTGTCGCTGGTGCTGGAGAGGCTGGCCGGACTGATCGCGCCGGTGCTCTGCCACCTGGCCGAGGACATCTGGCAGAACCTGCCCTATCCGGTGGCCGAACGATCGGTGTTCGAGCGGGGCTGGCCCACCGCACCCGCCGCCTGGGCGGCGCCGGAGCTGGTGGAGCCGATGGAGCGGATCCTGGAGCTGCGTGCCCTGGTGAACCGCCAGCTGGAGAGCTGCCGCAAACAACCGGCCGGAGGAACCCATCCCGAGGGAGCCAGCGACGCCATCGGCTCCTCCTTGGAGGCGCAGGTACAGCTGGAGCTGGAGGCGGGTGAAGCGGGGCCGCTGGCCAGCGGCGATGCGGGTACCGCTGCTGCGGCGTTCAGCCAGGCCCTGGCGCTGCTGAAGACCAGCCCGCACCCCGAGATCGACAACCTGGCCGATTGGCTGCTGGTGTCGGAGCTGCGGATCGGGGGGGTGCCGCCGGAACCGGTGCTGGCGGAAGCGAGCAGCGGGGGCCTCACGGTGCGGATCGGCCGCGCCAACGGCGAGAAATGCGAACGCTGCTGGCACTACGAAACCGACGTGAGCGCGCACAGCCTCAGCGAGGGTGTGGGGGGGCGGATCTGCGGCCGCTGTGCGGCGATCGTGGGCTCCACCCGACAGTCCTGAGGTTATTGGCCTGGGCTGTGGTGAGGCCGTCCGCCGGGGCCCAGGGCCAGGCTGGAAAACCAGCGATCACGCCCATCGATCCGGTCAATCACTGGCCGGTCAAGCACTGGGCGGTCAAGTGGTGGACAAACCCGCTGTCAGGACAACTGCAGAAACGGATCTTGACATCCATTCACCGATTGTCACGGAAACGCCCGCTCCCAGCCAACAGAATACCTTCAGTGCCATCCACGATCTCGTCCATTTCGCTGGGTCCGATTCATGTCCACCACGATCGACACCGCCTCGGATCTGCATCGCTACATACCCAGGAAAGAACAGTCACTGATGGAGCCAGGCTTCGGCCGGCGAGCCACTCAAGCGCTGGCCGGCATGCTCAATGCGAGCCAGATGGGGATGGCTGAAGCCTATATCAACGGGTTTGAGATACCGGATGCAGCCTGTCGCTGGATGCTGCATGCATCGATGCCGATCCTGTTTCGCCATTTTCCCGGCCTGCTGGCTCCCTACGACTGGGTGCTGCAGGAATCACCCCGTGTCGCAGAGTCGTCCCGCGAACTGATGAAGGTGCAGTATGACCTACCCCAGGCCATGCTCAACCACATGCTTGGAGACTGGCCACTGATCTATCCGAAGTACAGCATGGGGTACTGGGAAAACGGGGCGCAAAACCTGGAGGAGTCGCAAAGGCATATGATCGACCAGGTCATTGAACGCCTCGGCATCAACGACGGCGACAACATCCTGGATTTTGGCTGCGGATGGGGCTGCATACCGAATTACATACTCTCGAAGTTCCCCAATGCCCGGATAACGGGATTAAATCTGAGCCATCAACAATGTGGCTACATGCGCCAGAAGATGCAGGATCCGACAAGTCATCTGAGCTCCGGTCGCTTTAGCCTGGTCGAAGGCGATCTTAACGACACATTTTTCACTGAGAAGTTTGACAAGATTGTATCCGTTGGCGTGTTCGAACATGTTGGCAACCTTACAAGCGCCTTCCAGCGGCTGGCTTCATTCCTGAAGGATGATGGCAAGGTTTTGATCCATATCATCACGGTACGGCTCCCCAACAACATGTCTTCCGGATTCACTGATAAATACATTTTCCCGCAAGGTCGTTACTGGAATCACGACGCGATTCCAAGCCATGACCGCGACCTGAAAACCGTGAAGCGCTGGTACCTCAACGGCACGAACTATCACTTGACACTCACCGAATGGCTGCATCGCTTCGACGCCTCTCAACACATCGTCAAGCATCTGGACTACGGCATGAGCTACACTCGTTTCCGCAGAATCTGGCGATTCTATCTTCTCTTGCTCGGCACGATCTTTGCCACCTGTGATGGGGACTACAACGGCAACGGGCAGTATCTTCTCGTGCGGGCATGAACCTTGTTGGTCCTCCCCATACAGACGAGGCCTTCGAGCCGAATTCCTGTCACGGCTTGGCTTGCCGCACAAGCAAGCCGATCTCTTCGTGACCTTCCCGCCCTACTGCCAGGCCGCCGACTCCAGAAACACCTCCACCCCCGCCGGCCCCGCCAGCACGCGTTCGGCGCTGGGGTTCAGCGGCCCCAGCAACAGTTCGGCGCTCTCGATCACGGCGCCCACCGGCAGGGTCGGCTGGTCGGGATCGAAGGCGGTGGGATGGGTGACGCTGCTGGAGAAGCCCCGGAAGATGAGCAGCTCGAAGGGCTCGAAACCTCCTTCGGCAGCGGGCAGGCTGCCCAGCAGCCGCAGCACCCGGTCGGGCCGGGCGCGGCTGAGGGCCTCGAGCTGGCCGAGCAGGGAGCCGTTCATCAGAAGCCACCCGCCACCCGCCCCTGGCGCGGCAGGCGCACCAGCAGCCACTGCAGCAGACCCACGGCATAAGCCACAAGACCCAGATAGCCGAAGAAGGCCGTGAGAGTGGGGGTGAGGTCGGCGCCAAACAGGAAGCCGAACAGCTTCGCCGCCAGCACCTGCAGGCTGCGGGGCGCCTCCAGCCAGACCTGACAGAACGGACGGCTCACCGGGCCGAAGCCGCAGCCCAGGCCGGTGGCGGCCAGGCCTGCGCCCAGCAGGCCGAAGCCGGTCAGCGCCCAGCGCCAGGACCGCACCGTGAGCGGCAGAGCCCGCCAGGGGGGCAGATCGGCCAGCTCCTCGTTGAGATCCACCCAGAACCAGACCGAAGCCACCATCAGCAGCTTCGCCACAACCACAAGCGGATAGCCCAGCGGCCTGGCATCCACCAGCAGCAGCACGGTGATCGCCATCAGGCTCGCCACCTTCCAGTAAAGGGTCAGCAGACGCACCAGCGCCCCCTCCCGGCGCACGGCGGCCCAGACCAGCAGCACCAGCGGCAGCCCCACCGTGAACACGACCGCCAGCCGGAAGTCGAGCCACACCAGGGTCCGGTAGAGCAGATCTGGCACGGGCTAGGTACGGGAAGGCGCCATTATCCGCGCCATGCTTCACCAGTAGGGTCCGATCCATGCCTTCGCCCCCCCTGCTCTCCTGGCTCAGACGTGGCGACGGGACGGCGACCTGCCGCACGGCCCTCTCCCGCAACGCCTCCCTCGAAGGCGCCGTGGAGGACGTGGCGGCCACCCTCAGCGGCAGGGGGCAGGCGGATCTGGCCCTGGTGTTCTGCTCCACCAGCTATGCCAGCGACCTGCCGCGGCTGCTGCCGCTGCTGCACTCGAGGCTCACGGCCCGCCACTGGCTGGGCTGCGCCGCAGGCGGCGTGATCGGCACGGAGTCCTCCGGGGCGGCCCATGAGGTGGAGCAGCTGCCGGCCCTGAGCGTCACCCTGCTGCGGCTGCCCGGCGTCGATCTGCAGCCGTTCAGCCTCGACACCGGCTCCCTTCCCGATCTCGATGGCGACAGTCAGGCCTGGGTGAACTGGGTGGGAGCCGATCCGGAGCGATCGCGCTCGATGCTCCTGTTCATCGACCCCACCTGCCAGGCGATCAACGATCTGATCAGCGGCCTTGATTACGCCTATCCCGGCCTGGCCAAGGTGGGAGGTATCGCCGGGCCTCACAACGCCAGCCATGGCTCCCTGCTGTTCGGCGACCGGGTGGCGAGCGGTGCGGTGGGCTGCCTGATCGGAGGGGGCTGGCGGCTCGATCCGCTGGTGGCCCAGGGCTGCCGGCCGATCGGACCGGTGTTCGAGGTGGAACAGGCCGAACGCAACGTGTTGCTGGAACTCAGCAGCGGCGACAGCCGCAACACCCCCGTCAACTGCCTGCAGACGATCCTCCAGACCCTTGATCCGGCCGAGCGGGAACTGGTGCGCCACTCCCTGTTCCTCGGGGTGGCACGCAGCAGCTTCAGCCTGGCCGGCAAGAAGGGGGAACCCGAAGGCACCGCCTTCCTGGTGCGCAACCTGCTCGGCGTCGATCCACGCAACGGCGCCGTGGCCGTAGCCGAGCGGCTGCGTGTGGGCCAGCAGGTGCAGTTCCAGCTTCGGGACGGGGACACCTCCCGCCAGGAGCTGCGCCAGCTGCTCGGTAATCAGGCCCGCAAGCCGGACACCCCCCTGGCCGGCTTGCTGTTCGCCTGCCTCGGCCGCGGTCAGGGGCTCTACGGCCAGCCCGACGGAGATGTGAGCATCTGCCGGGAGCTGTTCCCGCAGCTGCCGATCGTCGGCGCCTTCTGCAACGGCGAGATCGGCCCGATCGCCGGCAGCACCCATCTGCACGGCTACACGGCCAGCTGGGGCTTCCTGGTGCCCAACCTGCCGGCCGTAGCGACCCCGGAGGACTGAGCGGTGGTGCGTCAGCACGTCAATCCCCTCAGCCGCTTCCATCTGCAACCGCGATCCCTGCCGCCAGCGCAGGTCCTGTTCGACGTACCGGAGCGGCCGCTGCACCTGGACATCGGCAGCGCCCGTGGGCGATTCCTGCTGGAGCTGGCTCGCTTGCAGCCGGACTGGAACTGTCTCGGCGTGGAGATCCGACGCCCCCTGGTGGAGGCGGCGGAGCAGGAGCGCTCGGCCCTGGGACTGGGCAATCTGCGCTTCCAATTCTGCAACGCCAACGTCAGCCTGCAGGCCTGGCTGGGGGCCCTGCCGGCCGGCCGGCTGCGCAGGGTGACGATCCAGTTTCCCGACCCCTGGTTCAAGCGGAAGCACCAGAAACGACGGGTGCTGCAGCCCGCCCTGCTGCTGGCCCTCGCCTCGGCCCTGCCGGAGGGGGCAGAGCTGTTCCTGCAGAGCGACGTGCCGGCGGTGATCGAACCGATGGTGGCGCTCACCGAAGCCAGCGGCTGCTTCGAGCGACCCGCCGGCGACCCACGGCTCTGGCGCGACGCCAACCCCCTGCCGGTGGCGACGGAGCGGGAACGGCACGTGCTCGCCCAGGGCCTGCCGGTGTACCGGGTGCTCTACCGCCGCAGCAGCGCCCCGCCCCCCATGCTCGCTCGGCTGGAGGGAACGGGGCTGGAGCTCGGCGGAGAAGCCGCCCATAATCCGTCGGCCATCCCTGCGGAGGCCGCTGTGCCGGCCCGTTCCGCAGCGGTACCTGAAGGCACCTGATGCCCACCGCAGCCGCTCCAGTCCCCGCGCCAGCCACCGGCCCGGCCAGCAGCCCCCACGACGTGCCCCTGCTGCTGCGCTGGCAGGGGCTGCTGGGGGGAGCCCCTGCCGGCCCTCTGGCGGGGCGCCTGCCCCTGCTGGCCGGCCTGGTGCTCTGCGCCCTGATGGCCGGCCTGCCGCTGGTGACCCGCTCCGGACTGAGCCTGCTGATCACGGCCAGCGGCCTGCTCTGGCTGGTCTGGGCACTGTGCAGCCCCCCGGGTCGGATCGGAACGATCAGCGGCTGGCTGCTGGTGATGCTGGGGGTGGCGATCCTGGCCACCGGTTTCTCCCCCGTGCCCGTGGCAGCGGCCAAGGGCCTGCTCAAGCTGGTCAGCTATCTCGGGGTCTACGCGCTGATGCGGCAGCTGCTGGCCACCGCCCCGGCCTGGTGGGACCGGATCGTGGCCGCCCTGCTCGGCGGTCAGCTGATCACGGCGGTACTCGGCATCCGGCAGCTCTACGGCGACAGCTCCGCCCTGGCGCGCTGGTCGGATCCGAACTCTGTGGCCCGGGGGACGGTGCGGATCTACAGCACCCTGGACAATCCCAACCTGCTGGCCGGCTACCTGCTGCCGATCCTGCCCCTGGCGGTGGTGGCCCTGCTGCTCTGGCGGCGGCCAAGCGCCCGCCTGTTCGCCCTCACCGCCCTGGTGCTGGGCGTCGCAGCCCTGTTCCTCACCTACAGCCGCGGCGGCTGGCTGGGGATGGTGGCCTCCCTCGGCAGCCTGGCTCTGCTGCTGGTGCTGCGCCGCACCCGCCACTGGCCGACCCTGTGGCGGCGCCTGTTCCCCCTGGTGCTGCTGCTGGCGGCGGTGGCGCTGTTCGCCGTGGCCGTCACCCAGGTGGAAGCGCTGCGGGTGCGGCTGCTAAGTCTGCTGGCCGGACGGGAGGACAGCTCCAACAACTTCCGCATCAACGTCTGGATGGCGGCGCTGCACATGGTCCAGGACCGCCCCTGGATCGGAATCGGCCCCGGCAACAGCGCCTTCAATCTGATCTATCCGCTCTACCAGCAGCCCAAGTTCAACGCCCTCAGCTCCTACTCCATCCCCCTCGAACTGGCCGTGGAGGGCGGCATCCCCGGCCTGCTGGCCGGGCTGGGGCTGCTGTGGAGCAGCCTTCGCTGCGGCCTGGGCCAGCTGCGGCGGGAGCATCCCCAGGCGCTGCCGGCTCTGGCGGCGGTGGCCGCCATCACCGGGCTTGTCGTGCAGGGGCTGACCGACACGATCTTCTTCCGGCCGGAGGTCCAGATCACCGGCTGGTTCTGCCTGGCCACCCTGGCCACCCTGCCGGGCGGCGGCAGCGCCGATGGCTGAGCGCCCCACGCAGATCGATGGTGTGGCGATCGCGGGCTTCGATGCCGGCCAGAGCCACACCACCTGTCACCTGGCCCTGCAGCAGCCGGATGGCCGCCTGCGGATCTTCGGCCGCGGCAAGGGCCCCGGTGTGAGCCACCTGGCCGCCGCCGCCGGGGAGGAGCGCTTCCGCCGGGCCCTTGCCCTCAGCCTGATGCAGGCCCGCCGAGCCGCCACCCACCGGTACGGCGAGCGGGAGGCCGCCCTGCCGCTCGCCGCGGCCGCCGTCGGAGCGAGCGGCATCGAACAGGGAACGGACGTGCAGCGCAGGGGAGAGGAGCTGGCCGCGGCGGCCCTGGGCCTGCCAGCGGAGCGGGTGCGCGTCACGGGAGACGAGCGCACCGCCCTGCTCGGTGCCTTCGGGACCCGGCCCGGCATCGTGGTGATCAGCGGCACCGGCTGCATCGCCCTCGGCCGGAACGGCCAGGGTCGTGAGCACCGCTGCGGCGGCTGGGGCTGGCAACTGGACCGGGCGGGTTCCGCCTGCGACATCGGCAGGGATGCCCTCGCCCTGTCGCTCGAGATGGCCGACGGACGTCGGGTCGACACCGGCCTGCGGTCCGCCCTGTGGCAGGTCCTGGCGCAGCCGGAGATCACGCCCCAGCGGATCAAGGCGCTGGTGGTGGAACCTGACTTCGGCCCGGCGGGCTTCGCTCGCCTCGCCCCCACGGTGAACGCCCTGGCCGCCGCGGGCGACACCGACGCCCGGGCCGTGCTGGACCGCTCGGCCCGGGGGCTGGCGGAGCTGGTGCGGGGGGTGGCGGGGGCCCTGGAGCTGGCGTCGGTCGAGGTCTGCGGGCTCGGCGGAGCCCTCGGCCATCTGCCCGTCTTCGCGGCCGCCTACCAGCGGGAGCTGCTGGCCGCCCTGCCTGGGGCCAGACCGGTGCCTCCCGATGGGGATGCCTGTCAGGGAGCGCTGCTGCTGGCAGGCGGCCTGGCGGCGGTGGGGCCACTCAACCGCCGTTGAGCTGGGCAGCGGCCAGGGAGGCCAGGTGGGACGACCAGTGGTCCACCTGCGTCTGTTCGGCCGCCTCCACCATCACCCGCAGCAGCGGCTCGGTGCCGCTGGCGCGCACCAGCACCCTGCCGCTGCCCGCCATGGCACGCTCGGCCGCCTCCACCGCCTGCCGCAGCGGGTCGCATTGCTGCCAGAGCTGGCGACGCTGGCGATCGGGCACCCTGACGTTCACCAGGGCCTGGGGATAGGGGCGGAAGCTGCTGTCCATCCAGTCGGCCAGGGAGCCGCCGCCGGCATGGATCCGGGTGGCCACCTGAAGCGCCGTGAGCAGGCCGTCGCCGCTCATGCCGTGCCGCGCCGAGAGGATGTGGCCCGACTGCTCGCCGCCCAGGGAGGCGCCGCTGGCCTCCATGGCCGCATGCACGTACTGATCCCCGACGGGGGTGCGCTCCAGCACACCGCCCCGGGCCTGCCAGGCCCGCTCGAAGCCGAGATTCGACATCACCGTGGCCACCAGCAGGTTCTGGGGCAGCTCGCCGGCCTCCAGCAGGGCACCTCCCCAGAGGTAGAGGATCTGGTCCCCGTCCACCACCCGGCCCCGGCCATCCACCGCGAGCATGCGGTCGGCGTCGCCGTCGAAGGCGAACCCCATGGTGGCGCCCGTGGCCAGCACCGCCTGGCGCAACGGCTCCAGGTGAGTGCTGCCGCAGGCCACGTTGATCCGCCCACCGTCGGGTCGCCCATGCAGCACGGTGAGATCGGCACCGAGGGCACGGAACACCTCCGCGCCGCAGGCAGTGGCGGAGCCCCAGCAGAGGTCGAGCACGATCGGGCAGCCGGTCAGACGCCGGCCCGCCACGCTCGCCAGCAGGGAGTCGCGATAACCGGCCAGCAGGTCGCTCCGCTGAGCCGAGGGACCCCAGACGATCGGATCGGCAGGCTCGCAGCGAGCGGCGTCGGGCAGGCAGCCGCCCCGCAGGCCCGCCTCGATCGCCTCCTGCTGGCGGCGGCCGATCTTGGCCCCGGACGGACCGAAGACCTTGATGCCGTTGTCCTCGGGGGGGTTGTGGCTGGCGGACACCATCAGCCCACCGGCCGCAGCGAGCCGGCGGATCGTGTCGGGCACGGCGGGGGTGGGGCAGAGCCCGAGGGTCCACACCTCCCGCCCGGCGGCGGTGAGGCCGGCGGTGAGGGCCGCCACCACCATCGGCCCGCTGCAGCGGGAGTCCATGCCGATCAGCACCGGGCCCTCCGGCGGCAGCACCCGGCCGCACCAGTACCCCACCTGCAGGGCCAGCAGCGGGGTCAGCAGGGTGCCCACACGCCCGCGGATCCCGTCGGTGCCGAAGCCGGGCCCGGCACTCCCCAGGGGTGCTCCGACGGGGAGGGAGGCCGGCTCCAGCATCGAGTCACCCATGGCTGGGGAAAGGCTACGCGGGCCGCCCAGGGGATCCACTCAGCGCCAGCGACGCGGCCACCAGGCCCAGCGCAGCAGTTCCAGCACGGCCCAGAGCAGCAGGCCACCCACCACCCAGCCCGGCAGCCAGTCGAACGGCCAGAGGGGACGCAGCAGGAACACGGCCATGGCCACGGCCAGCACCAGCAGGGCACGGCGGCGCTGGGCGGCTCCCGGCAGGCTGCTCAGCCAGGGGGGCAGGGTGGGCCGCAGGCGCATGGCCGCCGGGAAACGACCTCCAGAATGCCAAACATTCGTCGGCGCTTCCCCTGCCCGTGCCGAACCAGGCTCCCGCCGCGCTCCGTGGTCCGCTGACGCTTGCCCTGACGCTGCTGGGCAGCGCCGGCCTGCTGGTGCTCGGCCGCCACCAGCTGCTGCAACGGCCGCCGGCCACCCCGGCCACAGCCGTGGCGGACCTGGAGCGCACCCGCCGCTGGGATCCTGACCCCGAGCGACGCCGGGAGGCCAGCCTGCTGCTGCTGGCGCACGCCGGCGGCGATCCGGCACACCAGCGTCAGCTGCTGCAGGGCCAGGGCTGGGGTTCGGGCCCCCTGGCCCCGGTGGTGCTCAAGCTCGATGCCCTCGCCGCCGCAGCTCAGGGCCGGCCCGAGCGGGCCCAGAGCCTCTGGCGGCTGCTGCGGCAGCGGTTCCCCACCGCCCCCTCCAGCGCCGACGCGCTCTATGCCCTCGGCCGCACCGACCCGGCCCAGCGCCTCGACCTGCTGCGCCGCTTCCCGGCCCATCCCGCCGCCCTGGCCGCAGCACTGGAACAGGGGCCGTCGCCCGAACAGCGCCGCCGGGGCGCTCTGCACCTTGCCCGCTGGGGTCCGCGCTGGCCGGGTGCGGAAGAGCGCCTGAGGCAGACCTGCCGACAGCCGGCCGCAACCCTCGGCAGCACGGAGCGGGCCCAGCTGGCCGCGGGCCTGGCCCAGCTCGGCGATGGCAGGGAGGCCCTGGCCTGCCTCGGCCCGCAGCCAGCGGATCCCTTCAGCGAACTGGAGCTGGGCAGGGCCCTGCTCAAGGGCGACGCGGCCCAGGTGAGCCTGGGGGAACGCAGACTTCTGGTCCTGGCGCGCCGCTGGCCCGGCCGGCCCGAGGCCCAGGAGGCGGTCAGGCTGCTGAGCCAGCAGGAGGGCAAGGAACACACCCTGGCCCTCCTGGGCCAGCTGCCGCAGCCCTTGGTGCGGACCGCGCCGGTGCAGGCACGCCTGGCGATGGAGAGCGGCAACGGCTGGCGGCCGGTGCTGCTCCGCTGGCCGCAGGACCCCGCCAGCTGGGACCTGCAATGGGACCTGGCACGGCAGGAGCTGCTCAAAGGCCGCTGGGCCACCGCGGTGGACCTGCTGGAGGCACTGCCGCCGGAGCGGCTGCCCACCCCCCTGGCGACCCGCCAGCTGTTCTGGCTGGGCTTCGGTCAGTGGAAGCTGGGGCAGGAGCCGCAGGCCCGCCGCAGCTGGGAGCGGCTGCTGGCCCGCAGTCCCTGGGGCTACTACGCCTGGCGGGCCTGGCTGCGGCTGGGCGAGGGGGCCGTACCGATGCGGCTCCGGGCCAGCGGCGGCACCGGCGGCGACGCGACCACCGGCACCACCACCTGGCAGCCGCTGGCCAGCGGTCAGCCCGAGCTCGACCGCCTCTGGCGCCTCGGCCTGCCCCTCGAGGCCTGGGAGCAATGGCGCCTGCAGCGCCGCAACCGCACGCCCACCGCACCCGGACAGCTGCTGGTAGAGGGCCGGCTGCGGCTGGGCGTCGGCGACGACTGGACGGGCCTGGGGCAGCTGGAGCTGGCAAGCCTCCGCTGGAGCGGCGCCAGCTGCGCCGCCGGCCTGCCGCTGGAGCGCGCGCTCCATCCTGTACGGCATGGCCGGGTGTTCCAGGCGGCGGCGGCGGCCGAGGGACTCGATCCCACTGTGCTGCTGGCGGTGGCCAAGCAGGAATCGCGCTTCAGCCCAGGCGTCGGATCAGCGGCCGGAGCGGTCGGCCTGCTGCAGCTGATGCCGGCCACGGCGGCTGAACTGGCGGGTCGGCCCGTGTCGAGCGAGGAGCTGCGCCGGCCGGAGCGCAACGCACCCCTGGGGGCGCGCTATCTGCGGCAGTTGCTGGACCGATGGCAGGGCAATCCCTTTCTGGCGATCGCCAGTTACAACGCCGGGCCGGGCGCGGTTCAGGCCTGGCTCGGCCCCAGGCTCGGGCCGACGCCGGAACTCTGGGTTGAGGCGATCCCCTATCCCGAAACCCGGCTCTATGTGAAGAAGGTGCTGGGCAACCTCTGGAGCTATCAGGAACTGCCGCGCCGAGGCTGCTGAGGCTCAGCCCCCCGGCTTCAGGATTCCCTCCATCTGCAGCCAGCGGCCCAGCCCGATTCCCAGCAGGACGTAGACGCTCAGCCCGAGGGCCGTCAGCAGCGGGGGAGGCACCAGATAGATCCGGGTGAGGTCGAGCCGGGCCAGCAGGACGGCCGTGGCCAGCAGGATCACATCGACCAGCGCACTCGCGTTGAGCAGGTAGAGGGCGATCGTGTTCACCAGAAGCAGGCTGACGACCAGGGTGATCACCCGACTGGCGGCCATCAGCAGCGAGAGCTGGCGGAGCAGCAGATCCGGCATGGAGGTGATCATCACCACCGCCACCGCCTGCAGGCACTCCAGCGACCAATAGAGCCGGTGGTACAGCGGATCGTGGGAGGCGAACGGCCACAGCATCCATTCCGGCGAAGGGGTGTGCAGCACCCAGTCCATCCCCAGGTAGACGCTGACCCCCCAGAGGAGGAGCAGGAACGGGGCCCGCAGGGGCAGCAGACTGAAGGCCAGAATCCCCCTCAGCAGGCCGCTCATCGGGCCTCCAGGACGAGGTCGATCGCCTCGAGCGGGCAACTGGGGATGCACTGCTCGCACACCAGGCAAAGCTGGGCGTCGAAGTGGAGCCGCCAGGCGGGTGGACGGCTCTGGAGCGCGCCGCTCGGACAGACGCTGGAGCAGATGCCGCAGTCAACGCAGCGCAGCGGATCGATGCGGATCTCCCCGGGGGCACGATCCAGAGCGAGGCCCAGCTCCTCGAGCCACTGCTCGGCCGCATCGAGCTCGTCGATATCCCCGGAGAGCTCCACCACCATCGTGCCGCTCTGGTTGGGAGCGATCTGAGCCCGCAGGATCTTGGCGGCGATGTCGAAATCGACCGCCAGTCGGTAGGTGATCGGCTGATGGACCACCTCACGGGGGAAGTGAATGGTGAGGCGTCGCTTCACCGCGGCGGACCAGGACCCGGTCTGGATGCTACCGAGATTCCGAGCCCTGAACCCTCCCGGCGGAACTGCCAGAGTGCCGGACAACTTCAGTCGCCGTCGGCGCCCCATGTCCGAGCCGAAGTCCAGCCCGCCTTCCACCCCCCTGCTGGGGCGGCGGGAGCGGATGGTGCTGGCTGCCGTCGCCGCGCTGCTGGCGCTGCTGCTGTTCTGGCTTCGAGGCGGCCTGCACCCCCAGGCGCCGCTGGAGAAGCTGGCCCGGCGCTCCCTCGATCTGCCCGTGGCCCTGGCCAGTGGTCGGCCCACGATCCTGGAGTTCTACGCCGACTGGTGCGAGGCCTGCCGCTCGATGGCACCGGCCATGGAGGCGATCGAGAGCCGGCACCGCGACGTGCTGAACATCGTGCTGCTGAATGTGGACAATCCCCGCTGGCAGCCGGAGATCGAGCACTACGCGGTCAACGGCATCCCGCAGCTGGAACTGTTCGACCGTGCCGGCAGCTCCATCGGCCGGTCCATCGGCGCCCGCAGCCGGCCTGAACTGGAGGCCATCGCCGTCGCCCTCGTCAGCGACACGGCACTGCCGGTTCTGGCCGGGGTGGGCAACCTCAGCAGGCTCACGGCCGGCGCTGCCCAGCCCGTGGCCGGCCCCCGCAGCCACGGCTGAACCTCCGTCCCCCGCCCTCACACTCTGCCGACGCCTGCCATGGACCGCTTCCGGGTCGAGCTGATCGCCGCCACCCCCAACCCCCAGCTGTGCGTCTATGCCGCCATGCATCAGGACTACAGCGAGGGGTTCGTGGCGGCCGACCGAGCGGCCTGGCCCGACGAGCGCACGGCCGGCGAGATCTGCGTCAAGCGTCTGCTGGCCGGCGAGCGGGGCCATTACGGCCCGCTGGAGCACGCCCAGATCGTGCTGAACGTGGGCTGGTTCCCCCATTCGGTGATGCAGCAGGCCCGCACCCACCGGGTGGGCGTGAGTTTCGATGTGCAGTCGATGCGGTACACCGGCGATCGCATCGTCAAGGCCGCCGCCGGCGAGCTGGAGCTGGAAGAGGTCTTCTATCTGCGGCCCGTCGGCGAGTACAGCGACCGGCAGGGCAAGAAGTACGCCTACACCGCCGCGGAACGGGACCTGGATCTGCAGCACTGCCGCCGCGGGGCCGAGCGCTACCGGGATCTGCTGGCGGCCGGTTTCGCTGAGGAGCATGCCCGCGGCATCCTGCCGTTCGACTATCGCCAGCACTTCGTGGTGAGCTTCAGCCTGCGGGCGTTCCTGCACTTCCTGGATCTGCGGGCCAAGCTGGATGCGCAGCTGGAGATCCGTCAGCTGTGCGAACGGATGTGGCCCCACCTGGAAACCTGGGCACCGGAGATCGCGGCCTGGTATCAGAAGAGCCGTCTGCACAAGGCGCGCCTGGCCCCCTGAATCGAAGCTGCCCCTGGCCCTGCTGCTGATCGCAGCGGCGGCCCACGGCCCCTGGCTGGGCTGCCCTTGGAGAAACGGACCCGGCAGAGGGCTCACCCTAGACTCTGGCCAGGGTCACCCGCTCGGGCTGGTGCTGGTACTTGCCGGAGCGGTCGCTGTAGGTGGTGTCGCAGGGATCCCCTTCGAAGAACAACAGCTGGGTGATGCCCTCGCCCGCATAGATGCGGCAATCGGCACCGGAGGAGTTGCTGAACTCCAGGGTGAGATGGCCCTCCCAGCTGGCTTCGGCCGGGGTGGTGTTGACGATGATGCCGAGCCGGGCGTAGGTGCTCTTGCCCAGGCAGATCACCGTGATTGTGGCCGGCACCCGCAGCTTCTCCAGCGCCACGCCCAGGCCGTAGGAATGAGCCGGCAGGATGAAGAAGGCGCCGTCCTCGTCCTCGTGCAGGGGGGCCGGTTCAAGGTTGGCGGGGTTGAACCGCTTCGGGTTCATCACCGTGCCGGGCACGTGCCGGAAGATCAGGAACTCCCGCGGCGAGAGGCGCAGGTCGTAGCCGTAGGAGGAGCAGCCGAAGCTGAGCACGGGCCGGCCGGCGGTGTCAGGATCGAGGTGGCGCACCAGCGAGGACTGGAACGGCTCGATCATGCCGGCCGCGGCCTGCTCGTTGATCCAGCGGTCGTTCTTGAGCATGGGGGCTGGACGACGGGCCTCGGCGCCCCACTCTCGGCGAGGCACACCGGATTCGACAACAGGAAGGGGGCCTGAAGGGGCGGATCAGCAGCCGCGGCGCAGCTGGGTAACCTGATCCGCCATGGCGAGCAGTGCGCCCGGCATCGCCGGGCCGGTGAGGATCACATCGAGCTGGGCCGGCCGCTGCTCGAGGCTGACCACCACCTCTGCGGCCGGCAGGTAGCCGAGCTCGATCGCAAGGCCCAGCTCGTCGAGCACCATCAGATCCACGGCACCGGCCAGCAGCAGCTCCCGGCTGAACGCCCACACCTCCCGCACGGCCGCCAGGGCCTCGGGCTCCGCTTCGGCGGCGGGTTCATTCAGGCAGCAGGCCATGGCGGGCCGCAGCCACTGCAGACGGCCACAGAGCCGCAGGCTGCGTTCCGGGCCCTGATCGACCCCCCCCTTGAGGAACTGGCTGATCAGCACGCGGCTGCCGAGGCCGGCACTGCGCAGGGCGTGGCTGAACACCCCGCCGAAACTGCCCCGGAAGGGGGCGATGTGCACCTGCAGCAGACCCTCGGGCTGGGCCAGGAGCGGCCGCGGCCGGGCGGACTGAGGGCGGACAGGCGGGACGGGCCGCAGAGGATGGCGTGCGTCATGGGATGGGTTGCGCAGGCTGGCCGTCATCAACACCCGATCGGAAGCGCGGAACTGAATGTAGCGGCGTCGGGCCGTCCCACAAGGCGCCGACACCATCCCTAGCGCGAACAGATGTACCAGGCTGATGCGAGCAGACCTACCAAGCCGCCGGCAGGGACCTCTGCCCACCAGGGTGGAAGACGTCCATTAGTGTGATCGGCTACACGGCAGGTGGAGCTCGATTCTTAGCTTCCCCTCACCTGCCCCGTCCGAATGGTCGGCGCTATGCGCGGATTCAGCCGCACCAGCACCACACCAGCGCCTGCCGTCACCGGCCTCGCCACCGCCGGCAACGGTGCCGGCACCCTGCTGGAGGTGATGCGCGGCCTCAGCGGCTGCCTGATCGAAACCGTTGAGCGTGGCAAGACCATCTTCTTCCCCGGTGACCCGGCCGAGCGGGTCTACCTGCTGCGGCGTGGCGCCGTTCGCCTCTCCCGCGTCTACGAATCCGGCGAGGAGATCACCGTGGCGCTGCTGAGGGAGAACAGCCTGTTCGGGGTGCTCTCCCTGCTCACCGGCCAGCGGTCCGATCGCTTTTATCACGCCGTGGCCTTCACGCGGGTGGAGATGGTGGCGGCGCCGGCAGCCTCGGTGCGGCGGGCGATCGAGCAGGAGCCCAGCATCGGCCTGCTGCTGCTGCAGGGTCTCTCCTCCCGCATCCTCCAGACCGAAACGATGATCGAAACCCTCACCCATCGGGACATGTCCTCCCGGCTGGTGAGCTTCCTTCTGGTGCTCTGCCGCGATTTCGGCGTACCCAGTACCGATGGGATCACGATCGATCTGCGCCTGTCTCACCAGGCGATCGCGGAGGCGATCGGCTCCACCCGGGTCACGATCACCCGCCTGCTCGGAGATCTGCGCCAGGCGGGGCTGGTGCAGATCGACCGCAAGAAGATCACTGTCTTCGATCCGGTGGCACTGGCCAAACGGTTCAGCTGATCACGTCCCCACGACCCTGGCCACCCAGGGCACCGATACTGGGGCCTCCTGCCCTGAGCTGTGTCCGGCTGGCTCCTGATCCTCGCTCTGCTGGCGCTCGGAGGAGTGCTCGCCACCCTCGGGGATCGGCTCGGCAGCCGGGTCGGCAAGGCGCGGCTGAGTCTGTTCAACCTGCGCCCCCGCAACACGGCGGTGCTGATCACAGTCCTCACCGGCAGCCTGATCAGCGCCGTCTCGCTCGGCCTGATGCTCGCCGTCAGTGAACGGTTGAGGGTGGGACTGTTCGAACTCGACACCCTGCAACAGAAGCTGCGAGACAGCCGCACCACACTGCAGCGGAGCGAGGCGGCCCTGGGGCGCAGCCGTCTGGAGCAGGGCCGCGCCGAGCAGGAGTTGCGCCGGGCCGAGCGGGGCCGGCAGGAATCCCGCCGGCAGCTGGCCGCCGTGGAGCTCCAGGCCCGGCGTCTGCGGGGGGAACTGCAGCCGTTGCAGGCCCAGCGTCAGCAGCTGCTGGAACAGCGGACCCGGCTCAGCCGCGACATCCGCACCAAGGATCAGGACATCCGGCGCACCGAGGCCGAGCTGGCGCGGGTGAGGCAGCAGATCGCTGCCAGCGAGACGGAACTCAAGGGTCTGGAGGACAAGCTGATCGCCCTGCGGCGCGGCGATGTGGTGATCAGCAGCGGCCAGCCGCTCGCCACCGCCAAGGTGACGGTCAGGAACACCAGCCAGGCGAAGGAGGTGATCGAGGCCCTGCTGCGCCAGGCCAATCTGAACGCCTTCCAGAGGGTGCTGCCCGGCGAGGCCGCAAACCTGCAGATCCTGCTGGTGCCCCGCCAGGACATCGCCAAACTCGAGGGCATGCTGGGCAAGGGGGGCTCCTGGGTGGTGAGCATCCTTTCGGCCGCCAACGTGCTGCGGGGTGAGCGCCAGGTGCTCGGCTTCCCCGACCTTCGGCCCAATCGGCAGGTGATCCGCCAGGGGGACCTGATGGCCTCCACCGTGCTGGAAGGGGGTGAGCGGACGACGGAGCAGGTGCGCAGCCGCCTGAACCTGCTGCTGGCAGCTTCCTTCGCCAAGGCGCAGCGGCAGGGCTCGATCGCCGATGGCGTCCAGTTCGATGTGGCCACCTTCAATCGGCTGGGGCGGGAGCTCACCGAACGGCCGGCCGGGCAGGCGGTGACCCTGGAGGCTCTGGCGCTGCGCGACGCGGACACCCCCGATCCGATCGTGCTGGAACTGCGGCTGTCGGGCTCTCCAGCCGGCCGCGCCTCGCCGCCAGTCACCCCCCGCCAGCCATGAACCTGCCGCAGAGCGGAGCCCTGGCCGCCCTCGATCCCGGCCGCAGCAAGTGCGGGCTGGTGCGCACCGATCCGCAGCGATGCCGCTTGCGCGAGGCCCTGATCCTCCCGCCGGAGCAGGCCTGGGAAAGGCTGCGGAGCTGGCTGGTGGCGGGCGAGGTGGTCGGGGTGGTGCTGGGCAACGGCACCGGCAGCGAGGCCTGGCGACAAAGGCTGGTCCGGCTCGCTCCGGTGCTGCTGGCGGACGAACGGGGATCGACCCTGGCGGCACGCCGGCGCTACTGGGAGCTGTTCCGCCCCCGGGGCTGGCGGCGATTCCTGCCGCAGGGTCTGCGCCAGCCTCCCTGTGACTGGGACGACGTGGTGGCCCAGCTGCTGCTCGAGCGACAGCTCGGCCACACCCTCGGCCGCGAGCCGCGGCTGGAACCACCCCCAAGGGGCCGCTAGAACTTGGCCCGCACCGTGAAGGCGTAGTCGCCGCCGGGTTCAAGCTGGTAGTCGGCCTGGAGCAGGAAGCGCAGCAGCGCGTCCTGGATCAGAGCGCGACCCAGGGAGGGCTCCACGGTCAGTTCGCCGCGATCAAAGGCCCAGCGGAAGGTCCAGTGGAAGCCACCGGCGGCCACCTCCCCCTCCAGCAGCTTTCGGCTGAAGCTCTGATGCAGCACCCGCAACTGGGCGGTGGTGGCGGGCAGACGGCTCACGGATTCAACGGTTTCCGGACAGAGGACACCCTCCAGATTCAGGCAGGGCAGGGCTGAAAACTGTTCAGCCGGTTGCCGGCACGCTCATAGCCCAGCCGGCGGATCAGATCCACGCCCACCAGCACCTCATCCAGCACCTGGGCCAGCAGGGGCTGCTCGGAATCCTGGAAGCGACCGAGCACATGGGACACGGTGCGGGCCTTCCGCAGGGAAGGGTCGGCGGCCGGCGCGCCGATACCGATCCGCAGCCGGGCAAAGTCCTGGCTGCCGAGCTGGGCAATGGTGCTGCGCAGGCCGTTGTGCCCGCCCGCGCTGCCGGAGAGGCGCAACCGCAGTTTTCCCAGCGGCAGATCCATGTCGTCGACCAGCACCAGCATCTGCTCAGGCCGCAGGCCGAACCAATCGAGCGTGGCACGGATGGCGCGACCGCTCTCGTTCATGTAGGTGCCGGGCTTGAGCAGCCGCAGCCGTTCGGCGCCGTGGCCGAAGTCGGCCAGCCATCCCTGCAGCTTGCCGTTCTGACGAAAGCCCACCCCTTCTCGGCTGGCGAGGCGGTCGAGGGCCATGAAGCCCACGTTGTGACGGGTGTGAAGGTACTTCTCCCCTGGGTTGCCCAGCCCCACCAGCAACTGCAGATCCCCGGCCGGGGGGGAGGAGGGAGTCATGGTGCAACGCCGAAGCTCGGGAGCGGAACGGAGGCGGGAACCGCTCAGGCGAGAGGGCTGCCGGGCTCGGCCTCTCGACCTGCGAGGGGCGCCACCTCTGCAGAAGCCTCAGCCACTGGGGGCTCGGTTCCCATCGAGACGGCCTGGACGGTCTCCGTGTCCACCGCCTTGCGGAATTCCTGCTCGAACTCGCGCGACGCCGACTGGAACCCCTTGAGGGTGCGGCCCAGGGTGCGGCCCAGCTCCGGCAGACGCTTGGGACCGAACACCAAGAGGCCGATGGCAGCGATCACTGCCATCTCCGGCAGACCGATCCCGAAGAAGTTCATGGAAGACGCAGAGGTTGGGGACCGGCCGGTGACGGGTCAGCCGAGGCCGTTCCAGTTCACCGTGATGCCGTCGAGCAGCAGCGACTTGTTGTACAGCTGCAGGATCACGAGCAGGAAGACCAGGAAGAGCAGCATGAACACGCCCATCACGGGGGTGGTGCCCCAGCCGGGTACGACCTTGCCGTACTCGGAGTTGAGCGGGCGAAGCAGATCTCCCAGGCGGGTGCGTTGAGCCATGGCGGCGCTGTCCTCTCTGGCACAGGAGTGGGTTCGTTACTGTAAGGGTCCTGCCACGGCGGCAGCAGCCGCTGTCGAGAGTTGTGACGGAAACCGCCGCCGCTCCTGCCGGGCCGCCGCCACCCTCCGCCACCCCCAGCCGTGACCGACACCTCCCCCGCCATCTCCGTCGCGATCACCGTGCTGGTGGTGCTGCTGGCCCTCACCGGCTTCGGGGTCTACACCGCCTTCGGGCCGCCTTCGAAACGGCTCACCGATCCGTTCGACGATCACGACGACTGAGGCTCGCCTCGAACGATCCGCCAGCTGGCCAGCTGCCAGGGCAGCAGCAGATCCGGCGGCCCATGGCTCGACGTATCGCCCGGGGCCTCGATCGGGTCACCGAGGCCATCGATCCGTTCGAGCAGCCGCCAGGCTGGGCCCGGCGTGAGCCGGTGGCGGCAGGGTGAGAGGTTCTGGACGGTGAGCCGCAGCACGCCTGGCACCGAATCCGGACACAGCCCGATCAGCCGCAGGTCCGGATGGCCCAGAACCAGGATGGTTCCCGGCGCCCGGCAGCCGGCGGAGGGCCGCAGCCAGCAGGGTTCGCGGAACCGCACGGCCTCGGCCGCCACCCCCGCCTGGCGCCAGCCGGGCCCGCAGGGCATCAGGGCCAGCCGCAGACGCTGCGGCCCGTTGTCGGCTCCCGGATCGGGCCAGGTGGGTCCACGCAGCAGGGAGACCCCGAGCCGGTCAGGTGTCGCCGAAACCCCCTGCGGACCATCCAGCAGCACCGCCAGCCCGCCGGACGCCGCCTGGCTCGCCACCCAGCTGATCGCCGGCACCTCCCAGCGGCTGGCTTCCCGGGCCGTGCAGGCCGCCGCAGGCCGCTCCAGCACGGCAGCCGAAGTATCCGCCGCCCAGCGCAGGGCGGGCTGCTGCAGCGGCAGCTCCAGGCGCAGGAGCTCATGGCGTTGGCGCCACTCCACCTGCAGCGTCAGCTCCAGCCAGGGACTGCCAGCCCGCAGCTGCAGATCGAGGCGCAGGGGGCTGGCACCACAGCGGCCGCGCCAGGTCAGGCGGGTGCAGAGCGGGCCCGACTCGGCCAGCGCGGGCAGCGGCTCCCACTGGAGCGGCAGGGGCTGCTCGCGGTAGTCACCGGCCAGGTCCCAGGCGTCCCAGAACTCGCCGCCATCACCCCAGCGCCGCCACTCGAGCGGGGCGGCCAGCTGGGGATGCCGGTCTCTCCCCCAGAGCTGCTCCAGGCCGGCGGGGCCCAGCTGGGCCCAGACCAGCCCGTTGCCCAGCCGCCACCGATCGCCGCCTTCAAGAGGTTCCAGCCGCACCGGCGCCACGATCGTCCCGGACGGCAGCGGGGGGGGTGCGTCGGCCGATGGCGGCTCGTGCCGCAGCGCCAGCGCCGCCACCCCTGCAGGCAGGTCCAGCTGCACCCAGTGCCCCCCCGCCGCCGCGGACTGTGTGGGCAGCCGCCGCTCCCCCAGCCACCAGAGGCCGGCCGGCAGCCGCAGGGTACGGGACGCCGCGGGCAAGGGCTGGAGCTGGGCCAGCCACCAGTTCCGGCCCGGGGGGGAGGGCGGATCAGCGGGCGCAGCGGCGCAGGCCAGCCAGGCGCCGAGGTACCGGTCTCGCTGGCGGCAGGCATGGCGGCGTGCCTGCCGCCACTGGGGTTCGGCCTGCTCGAACACCTCCGGGATCGAGGTGCCGGGGAGGATGTCATGGAACTGCTGGAAGAGAAGCGGTCGCCAGTCCACCGGCCCGGTTCCGGAAGCGGGGCCGGTCCCGCTGGCGGCAGCATCCGCCCAGAGCAGCGCCACGGCCAGCTCCGCCTCGCGCAGCAGGCGCTCGAGACTGCGGTTGTGGCGCTTCTGGTCCGGACGGCTGGTGGCGCAACCCCGGTGCAGCTCCAGGTAGAGCTCATCGCGCCAGACCGGGAGCTGGTGCCGGAGCGGTTCCAGCCGCTTCAGATAATCCCGCAGGCTGCCGTGGTGCTGGCGGGCCGCCGAAGGCTGGTCCTGCCACAGGGCCAGCTGTTCGAGCATCTCGGCCGTGGGTCCGCCGCCGTGATCCCCCACGCCGGGCAGCCAGAGTGCCTCGGCATCGCCGGTGGAGCGCTGCCATTCCAGGCGATAGCGCTCCATCGCCACCGGATCGCCGTCGGTACCGATCGGCGCCGTCATCAGAGCCAGCACCTCCGAACCGCAGCGGCTACGCCAGCGGAACAGCCGGTGGGGGAAGGGCGTGGTGGCGTTCCAGGCCAGCTTGTGGGTGCAGAACCAGCCCACGCCGGTGGCTGCCGCCACGGCCGGCAGACCGGCGGCGAAGCCGAAGCTGTCCGGCAGCCAGGCCAGAGCGTGATCCCACTCGGGAAAGCGGGCCCGGCTGTAGGTCTGGCCCTCCTGGAACTGGCGCAGCAACGAGGTGGTGCTGATCAGCACGCAGTCGGTCTCCACCCAGGGGCCGTTGAGCGGCTCCCAGCGACCGGCTTGCATCGCCTGGCGGATCCGGGCGAACAGGGCGGGACGGTGCTGCTCCAGCCAGGCGTAGAGAGCGGGGGTGGAATGGCCGAAGTGCAGCCGGGGATGGCGCTCCATCAGGGCCAGGACGGAGCCGAAGGTGCGCTCGGCGGCCTGCCAGGTATCGGCCACCGGCCAGAGCCAGGCCAGATCCAGGTGGGCATGGCCCAGAACCTGGAACCCCCCGTCAGCCCGGAGGGCGCTCCCCGCCAGGGCGGCGGCGAGGCTGGCAGGGGCCTCCGGGGCGACGGGATCACAGCCCGCCAGTCGAGCCAGCCGCGTCCCGGCATAATCCGCGGCCGAGTCCGCGGCTCGACCCGGGACGACCCCCTCGTGGCGCAGCAGTTCCAGCTCCAGGGCCGTGGCGAGCAGCAGCCCCTCGGGGTCGTCGGAACCGAGCGGTTCGAGCTCGATGCGGCTCTGGATCAGGGCGCCGTCGTCGTGCAGGGGGCTGCGCAGCACCAGCTCCAGCCGCAGCGATTCGCCCTGCCACCAGCGCGAGGGCAGGGGCCAGCGGCAGGCGGTGTCGAACAGGTCGCCCCGGTGGACCGCCTGACCATCCACCCGCAGCTCGGCCCGGTCGGCCCACCAGCGCAGCACCAGCCGGGCGCGCGCGGTCCTCAGCTGACACCACCGCGGCGGACAGGCGAGGTCCAGCACCAGCCGCCGCACCCTTCCGCCCCGGGGCCAGACGATCAGGCCCCGGGCCTGCCAGTCGGGCCGATGCCGCCCGGCCCAGGGGTCAGCCAGGGCCCCCTGCCAGGATCCAGCGGTGTTGCGGACCTGCCAGAGGGGGTGAAGATCCAGCCGGGAACGTGACTGAAACGTTTCAATCCAGGGGCGAAGCTGCGCCTCCAGGCCCTGCTCCATCGTTCGAGGCCAACGGTGACCCATAGGATGATGCGGCTGCCGAAGGGTCGTTCAGGCCCCACCTGGCGCCTGTCACTCCCTGTCACCCGCCGGACGGACCATGCTCGCCCTCAAGATCTCGGTTTACTCCGTCGTCTTCTTCTTCATCGGGATCTTCGTGTTCGGCTTCCTGGCCAGCGATCCCAGCCGCACCCCCAGCCGCAAGGACCTGGAGGACTGAGGGCCCCTTCTCGGTCGGGGCCACTGTGCAGCCTGCCTGTCCCGTCCGTTTCGCGCGCTCTGACGTGGCAGGATCGGCCGCGGTTCAGGAGCCCCGGTGCCCTCAGCAACACCAACCGGCTGGGTGATCGGGTGGCTTGGGGCTGCAGCCCTGGCGGCGGCAGGACCGGCCCGGGCCGAGGACACGCCGGCTGTCCCGCCCGGGCCGGTCCTCGCCCCATGGGAACGCCCCGACACCGCTCAGACCGAGCCACCTCCGGCCGCTGCCGGCGCAACCGCACCGATCGCTCCGGAAGCGGCGTCGCCCGGAGCAGCCCCCTCCCCTGGCGACGCCGTTGAGAGGCCCCAGGGCCTGGAGCTTCCGGCTGAGTCCCCTGCTTCGGCTCCGCCCACCACGCAGAGCACGACTCCTGAAGGTGCCGTCGCTCCCGGTCTGCCGCCACCCAAGGAACTCGACATCACTGCCGATCAGCAGGGCTTCGACCTGGTGATCAACCGGTTCGTGGCCACCGGCCAGGCCAAGGCGCAGCTGGCCGGTGGCCGTCTGCTGGCAGATCGCATCGAATACGACGCCACCACCCGCACCCTCTACGCCAGCGGCAGTGTGCGCTTCCAGCGTGGCAACCAGTATCTCCAGGCCAGCCGGCTGCGCTACAGCCTGATCGAGGGGGAAGGGGAAATGGAGGACGTCTATGGCGTCCTGGATCTGCAGACCAGCCTCGAGGATCTCGATCCGGAACAACCGCCGGCGAAGCCGCTGACGCCGCCGGAGCCCATCGCCTGCCCGACAGAGCTGCCCCCGATTCCCGACTGGCACCCCCACCCCTGGAGCGCCACCCTCTGGGGCGGGCAGATGTTCCATTCGGACTTCGGCCAGACCTTTCTGGGTCAGGGGGTCTTCCGGCCCGAATACGTGCTCGGTGCCGGTCTGCAGAAGCGCCTCAAGCGTGTCGGGCCCTTCGCCCTCGAGCTGGATTTCAACTTCCTGGGGCACTGGGCCTCCGCGCAGAAAGGGAGCAAATACCTCGGCCCGTTCACCTCCAGTGAGGTGATCGGCCTCAGCAGTACCGCCCAGAGCTTCGGAGAGTTCACCGGTGGCATCGGTCTGCGGGCCTGGTTGCAGCCCTGGCTGAGCCTCGGCTTCGTTCAGGGGGTGAGCATCAACACCAACCTCAGCAGTTACGAAGACACTTATCGGCGCAAGTCCGCCCGCTTTCTCAACTATCTGGGCGTGGAACTGGAGGGTTCGCTTTCGCCGCAGTGGTCCCTGGTGGGCCGCATCCATCACCGCTCCGGCGCCTTTGGCGTCTACAACGGCGTCCGGGAGGGCAGCAATGCCTATCTGCTCGGCCTGCGCTACCGCTTCGGACGGGATCAGGATCCGAAACAGGATCGCCAGGTTGCCCTGCTGCCGGCCAGGGGCTGCGCCAACCGGCGCGAGGAGCCCCCCGACCGACCGCGGTCTTTGCCGGAAGCGCTGGAACAGGTGGCCATGGGGGGCCTGTCGGCCGCCGACACTCCCCGGCCGCGAGCCGACGCGGCGGCGGCGCCAGCCGTCGTCCGACCGGCGGCGCCCTCCTTCCGAACCCTCCGGCAGCAGGAACGGACCCGGATGGAGGCGATCAACAGGATCGAGCAGCGCATCGCTGACGTGCAGGAGCGCGAGGGCCTGGTGATCGAACGGCGCCGCGGCGGCGGCGGCGGCAACAATCTGCGTTCCAGCCAGGACAGCGATTTCGGCTCGATCACGCCGCCCCAGGTGCGGCAGCTGCGTTCCGGCAAGCCGCCCCAGGCGGTGTCGGGCACACTGACCCACCTGCGCTATCAGGCGCCCCGCATCGTTCTGAGCCCCAACGGCTGGAGGGCCTCACGCGCCAGCTTCAGCAACGATCCGTTCACACCCGCTCAGTCCTGGATGGACGCCGACGACGTGGTCGTTACCCAGGACCCGAACGGTGACACCCTGATCGAATCGCGCCGGAACCGGCTGCTGCTCGAGGACCGGCTGCCGATTCCCGTGACGAGCACAACCCGCATCCGCAAGCAGCAGGAGGTGGAGAACCGCTGGGTACTCGGCTTCGATCGCGAGGACCGTGACGGCTTCTACGTGGGCCGCAGGCTCAAGCCGATCCGCATCGGCAAGACGGGCACCCTGCGCCTGGAACCCCAGTTCCTGGTGGAGCGTGCCTACCGGGGCACCACCGACAGCTACCCCCTGCCGGGAGAGTCCGCCGGCGGACCTGCCGTCACCCAGAACAACCAGCTCGGAGACCTGTTCGGCCTGGAGGCCCGTCTGCAGACGCCGCTGCTGGGCTTCACGGCGGACCTGAACCTGGACATGTCCACGTTCAATCCCACCAACATCGCCAACGGCACCCGCAGCTGGGGCGAGCTGGAGCGCAGCCTGCGGCTGCCCCTGGTGGGCGACACCAAGGCGCGGATCTTCGGTGCCTATCGATTCCGCATCTGGAACGGCACGCTCGGCGAGCAGGACGTGTACTCGGCCTACGGAACCTCGATCGAGAAGACTGGGACTCTCCCGCCCCTGGGCCGTCTGCAGAACTCCTATTTCTGGCGTGCCGGCGTGGGCAACTACCAGAGCAACGAGTTCCTGAACCAGGACCAGGAATCCCAGAACTTCGCCCAGCTCTGGAGAGCCAACGCCTTCCTCTCCCTCAACAGCTACCTGCCGATCTGGCAGGGCAAGGCGCTCGCCTCCACGCCGGATGCGGCTCTGCGCTACTCACCGGTGCCGATCGTGCCCGGCTTCGGCCTACAGACCAACATCTCCCTGGGTGTGGCCTACTACGGCGACGGGAACAACCAGAACACGCTCTCCTTCTCCAGTGGTGCCACGCTGACCCTGGGCCACTTCAGCAAACCATTCTTCGACTTCACCCAGCTGGCGGTGACCGGCAGCGTCACGGTGCGGCAAGGGCAGAGCCCGTTCGCCTTCGACCGGGCCGTGGATCTGGGCACGATCGGGATCGGCCTGACCCAGCAGCTGGTGGGCCCTCTGGTGCTCAGTGGCGGGGTGGGCGTGAACGTGGATTCGCAGTCGCCCAACTTCGGCGAATCGACCGGATCGTATGTGGAACTGCGCTGGCAGCGTCGGTCCTATGCCCTCAGCGTTTTCTACAGCCCCTACGAGGGGATCGGGGGCGTGCGGGTGAAACTCAACGACTTCGGCTTCTCCGGCACCGGTGTACCGTTCGTTCCCTATCAACCCAACCTCCCCCTGCAGCAGCAGAACCGCCTGTTCTGAGCAAGGCTCGCTCCGAGCCTTGACGCTCGGCGGCGCATCGCCTCAGGCCGCCGCGAAGCCGGCGAGATAGGGCAGCCGTGCCGCCGTGCTCCGCAGCTCCGGGTCATTCGAGAGCAGCTGGGAGGTGGCGTCCCACTGCCCGCTGAGCAGCATCTGGCGCGGACCCGCCGGCAGTTCCGCCTTCCAGTGCCGATCGCCGCAGCGCAGCGCGGCAGGGTCGAGCTCGAGTGTGAACACCGTGGTTGGATCCGATTCCACCCTGGCCTGCAGGAAAAGCATCTCCTCGTGGGGAAGGGTGAGGCAGGGCAGACCGAGGGCCAGGCAGTTGCCGTAGAAGATCTCGGCGAAGCTCTCGCCCACCACGGCGCGGATTCCCCAGCGCATCAGCGCCTGGGGAGCGTGCTCCCGGCTCGAGCCACAGCCGAAGTTGCGGTTCACCAGCAGCAGCGTGGCTGCCTGACTCTCGGGCCGATCGAAGGGATGGGCTCCGGCCCGCTCGCTGCGATCGTCGGCGAACACCCTCTCCCCGAGCCCCTCGAAGGTGACGCATTTGAGGAAGCGGGCCGGGATGATCCGGTCGGTATCGATGTCGTCGCCGGCGACGACCACGGCAGGGCCGCAGACCTGGCGTACCGGACCGAACGGGAACGGGAGGGCGGTAACGGCTTCAGCCATGGGGAACGGAGACGGGAACGGGCAGCGGAGCGGGAGCGGCGGCCAGGAGCTCGCGCACATCGGAGACCCGGCCGGCGATCGCCGCGGCGACCACCATCGCCGGGCTCATCAGCAGGGTGCGGCCGCTGGCCGAGCCCTGGCGGCCCTTGAAGTTGCGGTTGCTGGAACTGGCGCTGATCTGGCGACCCTCAAGCCGATCGGGGTTCATGGCCAGGCACATCGAACAGCCAGGCTCCCGCCACTCGAAACCGGCCTCGCGGAACACGGCATCGAGCCCTTCGGCCTCGGCCGCCCGGGCCACCTGCTCAGAACCCGGCACCACGAAGGCCTTGATCCCGCTCGCCACCCTTCGCCCCTTCGCCACCGCCGCGGCCGCCCGCAGATCGCTGAGGCGACCGTTGGTGCAGCTGCCGATGAAGCAGACATCCACCGGCAGCCCGGCGATCGGAGCACCAGGGGTGAGGTCCATGTAGCGGTAGGCCTCCTCGGCGATCGGTCGTTCGTCGGCCTTCAGCTGCTCCGGGGTGGGGACCGCCTCGTCGACGCCGATGCCCTGGCCAGGCGTGATCCCCCAGGTGACCGTGGGAGCGATGGCGGCCGCATCGAAGCGGACCTCGTCGTCGAAGACGGCATCGGGACCGCTGGCCAGGGCTTTCCACCAGGCCAGCGCCCGCTCCCAGGCCTCCCCGGCGGGAACGCAGGGCCGGCCCTTCAGATAGGCGTAGGTGGTGGCGTCGGGATTCACGTAACCGCAGCGGGCTCCCGCCTCGATCGCCATGTTGCAGAGGGTCATGCGCTCCTCCATCGAGAGGGCGTCGATGCAGGGACCGGCGAATTCGTAGGCATAGCCCACACCGCCCTTGACGCCCAGCGTGCGGATGATGTGCAGGACCAGATCCTTGGCATAGACGCCGGGCTGCAGGCGTCCCTCCACCCAGAGGCGCCGCACCCTGAGCTTGTTCATCGACAGGCTCTGGCTGGCCAGCACATCCCGCACCTGGCTCGTGCCGATGCCGAAGGCGATCGCGCCGAAGGCCCCGTGGGTGGAGGTGTGGGAATCACCGCAGGCCACGGTCATTCCCGGCTGGGTGAGACCGAGCTCGGGGGCGATCACATGGACGATGCCCTGGCGGCCGCTGCCCAGGCCATGCAGGGTGATGCCGTGCTCGGCGCAGTTGCGCTCGAGGGTGGCGAGCATCTCCTCGGCGAGGGGATCGACGAAGGGCCGCGCCTGGGAGGTGGTGGGCACGATGTGGTCGACCGTGGCCACGGTGTTGCCGGGATGGCGTACGCCCAAGCCGAGGTCCCGCAGGGCCGCGAACGCCTGAGGGCTGGTGACCTCGTGGATGAGGTGCAGGCCGATGAACAGCTGGGTGGAGCCACCGGGCAGATCCGCCACCCGGTGCAGCTCCCAGACCTTGTCGTACAGCGTGCCGGCGCTCACCGTGACTCCTGTCGTTGAAAACACCCTAAAACCGGGGGGTCCGGGGCAGGGGGGCGGGCAGCCGCCACGGCAGGAGATCCGCACATCGACAGAACGCTCCTGTGCCTGCCGTTCCGGGGCGTCCCTCCCAGAGGATCGCCACCACTGCTGATGCTGCCGCTGATGACGCACGAAGCAGGGGAACATCCGCTCCCCGCTTCTTCCCGTAGAGAAAAAATCCGAGGCCACTCGGATTGCATACGTCACCGAGCAGGAGCGCTGCCGGGCTCACTGGGTGAGCAACGAGAATGTGCAGGCGATCCAGCCGGATCCTCCTGCCTCGGCCAGCACATTCCTGTGGCCAGCGGCGAGCACAGCTCCACCAAGATTCCGCCAGGCCACCGCAGCTATATTCAAACGCGCCGCTGTGCAGGGCTCGTGCAGGCCGTGCCTGCAGATCAGGGGTGACCAGAGCGATTTCCATGCCGAGCGGCTGCGGCGACTCGCCGGCTCGCACGAACCCGTAGTGTCCGAGGTTGATGTCACCGAGCCGATGGGAAGCGGTGGCCAGGTCTGTCGCCCCGGTGTCGAGTTCGCCATAGTCCCCGGAGTCATGGAAAAACGGCGTAGGAAGCCAAAGGCCTCTTCAAAGAATGTCAGCGGGGCGATGACCGTCGACAGGTGGACGCTGACAGAACCAGGATTCATCCACCCAATCGCAGCCGCAGCCGATTCAGGGCTTCCCCAACCGTAAGGGTCTGGATCCAGGTCCGCCCGCGCTCGGCCCCGAAGCGCACGGGGGCCACCTCGGTGCCATCCGGGCCGGCCACGGCGACGTACACCAGCCCCACCGGCTTCTCGGCACTGCCGCCACCGGGTCCGGCGATGCCGGTCACGGCCACGGCCCAGTCGCTGCCCAGCCGGCGCCGGGCGCCCTCGGCCATGGCCACCGCCACTGGATCGCTCACGGCACCATGGGTTTCAAGCAAGGCCGCCGGCACACCGAGCAACTCCTGCTTGATGCGGTTGCTGTAGGAGATCACTCCGCCCAGGAACCCGTCGGAGGCGCCGGCCACGGCGGCCAGGGCAGCGCCGATGCCGCCGCCCGTGCAGGATTCGGCCACGGCCACGCTTACCCCCCGCCGGCGCAGCTGCTCCAGCACCACCGAAGCCAGGCTGTCGTCGCCAGAGCCATAGCAAAGGCGGCCGGTACGGGCGCGCAGCTCCGCCTCCACCGGCGCCAGCAGCCCCCGTGCCGCCTCGGCCGTGGCGGCACGGGCGGTCAGCCGCAGCTTCACTTCGCCGGGTCCGGCGTAAGGAGCCACGGTGGGGTTGGTCAGCTCCAGCAGATCGGCCACCTGCTCGGCCAGGGTCGATTCGCCGATCCCCCAGAACCGCAGCAATCGGCTTTCGAACACCGACCCGGCCAGGCCCTGCTGTCGCAGCCAGGGCACCGCCGTGCCGTTCCACATGGCCCGCAGCTCAGCCGGCACGCCAGGGAAGGTGAGCACGGTGAACCCAGGCTGCGGACTCCAGATCAGCCCCGGTGCGGTCCCGGTGGGGTTGGGCAGCCGCACGGCGCCCGCAGGCAGCAGTGCCTGCTTGCGGTTGCTGGCCGCGATCGGCCGCCCCCGGCCGCTGAGCCTGGCCTGGATGTCGACCCAGATCTCAGGCCGCTCCACCAGCGGCGTGTCGAAGGCCGCCGCCAGCGCCTCGGTGGTGAGGTCGTCGGGGGTGGGGCCGAGGCCACCGGTGCAGATCAGCAGGCTGCAGCGCTGCGCCGCCTCGCGCACCACCCGGATCAGGCGCTCGCGGTTGTCGCCCACGACCGTCTGGCGGTAGTGGGGAATGCCGAGGGCCGCCAGTTCCTCGGCCAGCCAGCGAGCGTTGCCGTTGAGGATGTTGCCGAGCAGCAGCTCGGTGCCGATGCAGAGGATCTCGGCACTGACGCCGGGCCCCTCAGCCGGAGTCGGTTCAGGGCTGGACATCATGGCCACCGTCGCAGGCAGGAGAGGGGGCCGGAGTCTGCAGCTGGCGGCGGGAGGCCATCACCGCGCCGATCAGCACGGCCGTGGCCAGGGCCAGCCAGAGAAAGCGCATTTCCACGTTGGCCACCACCAGGGCCAGGGCCGCCAGCCACTGGGTGAAGGCATAGATCAGCAAGACCGTGCGGCGGTGGCTGAAGCCGGCTCGCAGCAGACGGTGGTGCAGATGGCGCCGGTCGGGATAGAAGGGGGAATGGCCGTCACTCAGCCGGCCCATGATCACGGCCGACATGTCGGCCAGCGGCAGGGACAGGATCAGCAGCGGGAACAGCAGACTCACGGTGGTGAGACCCTTGGCCGGACCCACGATGCTGATGGCCGCCAGGGCGAACCCGAGGAAGTAGGAGCCGCCGTCGCCCATGAAGATGCGGGCCGGATTGAAGTTGTGGCGCAGGAAACCGAGGCAGGCGCCGGCCAGGGCGGCCGCCAGCAAACCGGCGGCGCTCTGCTGCAGGCTGAAGCTCACCGACAGCAGGCCGATGGCAGCGATGCCGCCCACCCCGGCCGCCAGCCCATCGAGGCCATCGATCCAGTTGATCGCATTGGTGATGCCCACCAGCCAGATCAGGGTGGCGAGCAGACTCAGGCCGTCCGGCAGGACCAGAGCCCTGGCGTGCAGACCGAACAGCCCCAGGGGCAGATCGATCGCGCCGATCCGCACCCCCTGACTCCAGACCGCCATCGCCACGGCGATCTGCCCCGCCAGACGGGGCAGCGGCGGCAGGGCGAAGAGGTCGTCGGCCAGGCCGATCACGAAGAAGCAGAGCGAGCCTGCCAGGGTCGTCCAGATCAGCTGATCCTTGGCCGGCAGCACGTTGCCGAACCCGCCCAGGCCCCAGGTGATCGCCAGAGCGAGGGAAAAGCCAGCCACCATGCCGATCCCGCCCAGCCTCACCATCGGCGTGACGTGCTGCTTGCGGGGGTCGGGCGCGTCGATCAGGCCGTAGCGCAGGCCGAGGCGACGAACCAGGGGCACGATCAGCGCGGTGAGCAGGGCGGCGCTCACGAAGGTGACGATCGCCGCGATCAGCGGGCTGGTGGCGATCGTCACGGCCGCTGCCGCGGCAGCGGCACCTGGGGGCTGGCCAACGCTGGAAGCGCCATCGCGGGGCGAGCCATGAACGATCGGACCGTGGGCAGCAGCTTAGGGATCCGTCGTCAGGCCGGCAGAGCCACGCGGCTGGGACCGTAGAGCGGATGGCGTTCGCAGAGAGCGGCCACCCGCTCCAGGCAACGCCGTTCGATCGTGTCGTCCCCGGGGTTGAGCAGCCGGTCGGCGATCACGTCGGCCACCTCCTCGAAGGCGATGGCGTCGAAGCCCCTGGTGGTGAGGGCGGCGCTGCCCACCCGCAGGCCACTGGTGACGAACGGGGATTCCGGATCGAACGGCACCGTGTTCTTGTTGGCGGTGATGTGAACCTTGCTCACCAGCAGGTCGGCCGCCTTGCCGGTGAGGCCGATCGAGCGCAGGTCCAGCAGAACCAGGTGGTTGTCGGTGCCACCGCTCACCACATCGATGCCCCTCTCCTGGAGGCGCCGCGCCAGGGCCTGGGCGTTGACCACCACCTGCTGGCTGTAGGCCCGGAAGGAGGGCTGCAGCGCCTCACCGAAGGCGACGGCCTTGGCCGCCACCACATGCTCCAGCGGCCCGCCCTGGCTGCCGGGGAAGACGGCCTTGTCGAACTGTTTGCCGAAGTCGGCGTCGCCGCAGAGGATCAGCCCGCCGCGGGGCCCCCGCAGGGTCTTGTGGGTGGTGGTGGTGACGACATGGCAATGGGGCAGGGGGCTGGGATGCACGCCTGCAGCCACCAGGCCGGCGATGTGGGCCATGTCCGCCAGCAGGAAGGCGCCCACCTCATCGGCGATGGCGCGGAAGGCGGCGAAGTCGATCGTGCGGGGGTAGGCCGAGTAGCCGCAGATGATCAGCTTCGGCCGGTGCTCCAGGGCCAGCTGGCGGATCACCTCGAAGTCGAGCTGCTCGGTGTCGGGAGAAACGCCGTAGTGCACAGCCTTGAACCACTTGCCCGACACGTTCACCGGCGAACCGTGCGTGAGGTGGCCGCCATGGGAGAGGTCCATGCCCAGGATCGTGTCGCCGGGCTGCAGCAGGGCCAGGAACACCGCGAAATTGGCCTGGGCGCCGCTGTGGGGCTGCACGTTGGCCCAGGCCGCTCCGAACAGCTGCTTCGCCCGCTCGATCGCCAGCTCCTCGATGGCGTCCACGTGCTCGCAGCCGCCGTAGTAGCGCTTGTGGGGCAGGCCCTCGGCGTACTTGTTGGTGAGCACCGAGCCCTGGGCCTCCATCACGGCACGGGAGGCGAAGTTCTCGCTGGCGATCAGCTCCAGGTGGGTCTGCTGTCGCTCGAGCTCCTTGCCGATCAGGGCGGCGATGGCGGGATCACCGGCCGCCAGGGAGCGGTTCAGAGCCGTACTGGAGAGATCCACCATGGCGTCGCGTCAGGCCGGGGTGAAACCATCGTAAGAAACGACGCCGGCCATGAAAAAACCGTCCCTGAGGGACGGTTGGGAAGCGCGCCTGGAGAGATTCGAACTCCCGACCCTCTGATCCGTAGTCAGATGCTCTAATCCGCTGAGCTACAAGCGCGTATGACGACATTCTCACCGCACGGGGGGGCCATCCGTCAACTGGCGCCGGTGCACAATCGGCCCAGCCGCCCCGGAAGGCGCTTCGCCTCCACTCCCCCATGCCGATCCGCTGGTACGGCCCCGCCGACCCCGCCGACCCCACTTACCGCCATTTCGATCGGGTCGTGAACCTCTGCCTGCACGGCGGTGTCTACGCCGCCGTGAACAGTGGTCTCTGGTTCGTGCAGCGGCTGCGCCATCCCTGGAGCCATCTGGGCTGGGTCAGCCTGGCCTGGGCTGCCGGTCTGCTGGCCCATCTCTTCATCGTGTTGCGGCTACGACCGAAGTCCCCGGGCCGTGCAGCATCGTGAGGGTCAACGCTTCGACCTTCCCCCCTTGACCCTGTCGGCGAGTGAACTCGAGGAGCTGAGGCTGGCTCTGGCCGACCGGCTCTACATCCAGGTGGCGGGCTGGCACCTGTACCTGGGCGACGCCGGGCTGGCCGAAAGCCTGGCGATCGAATGCGCCGCGCGGCTCGACCAGGGGGCGGGCGTCTGCGCCCGTCAGGCGCTGGAAGCGGTGCAGGTGCCGATCGGGGGCGGTTCGGGCCGGCTGCCTCTGGCCCGCCTGATCCCACCGGGCCAGCTGCGGGACCTGGAGGACATCCTCGAACCCCTCGCTCGCTGAAGAAGCGCGACAGTGCCGGCTCTGCCTGGGACCTGCGGATAAGGTTTCACACCCGCTGCAGGCGCTGGATGCTGCTCATCGAGGTCACCAACGCCCGCGATGTGGTCCGCCAGCGCATCGGCCGCCTGGGCGGGCGTCTGATCGGCAAGGTGGTGGATGCCGAGGCTCAGGTGGAGAAAGCCTTGATCCAGGAACTGGAAACCGCCTTCCGCGAGTTCGGCATCGAGGCGCGGATCTTCTCCGTCGACGGCCCCCAGATGCTCGGTCGCAGCCACATCGAGATCCCTGTGCAGGTGCGCGAGGAACGGCGGGTGCAGCTCAGGGACGCCGACTGAACCGCTGGCCCAGCTGCCGGCCCAGATCCACGGCCTCCGGCACCCCGGCCCAGCTGGCCAGCAGCCCATAGACCACCAGGCCGAGGCCGGCGCAGAGTCCGCACTGCAGAACCTGGCCCACCAGCTGGCCGGGCCAGCCCACCCCGATCGAGAGCAGCCAGGCGGCCACCCCCCCTACGGCCGCGGCCAGCAGCAGCAGCAGGCTGTCGCGCCCCCACTCGCGCAGGGGCAGCCGGCCGAGGCGACGCTGCAGGGCCAGCAGCAGGCCGGCGCAGGTGAGCACATTCACCGCCACCGTGGCCATCACCAGGCCGGGGGCGCCGAAGTTGAACGCCTGCAGCTGCAGCCCCCAGGGGGTGGGCCCCCCGACGAACAACCAGCAGAAGATCACATTGAAGCCAATCCCAGCCAGGGAGAAGCGGAACGGCGTGGTGCCATCGCCCAGCGCATAGAAGACCCGCACGATCACGTCACGACCGAGGTAGGCGGGCATGCCCACCCCGTAGGCGATCAGCAGCCTGGTCACCAGCTGGGCCGCACCCGCGTCGAAGGCTCCCCGCTTGTAGATCAGGGCCACGATCGGGCCGGCCAACCCCACCATCAGGGCCCCCAGCGGCAGCATGCTGGCGTTCGAGAGCATCAACCCCTGGCGGATGCGCCCCACCAGGGCCGGCCGGTCGGCTGGGGCCGTGAGCCGGGACAGCACCGGCAGCAGGGGCACCAGCAACGCGTTCGAGATCAGGCCCAGCGGTGTCTGGACCAGAAGGTTGGCGTAGCCCAGACCGGCCGCCGCACCCACCATCCCCGAGGCGAAGAACAGGCTGGTGAACACGTTGATCTGCAGCATCCCCGAGGAGAGGGTGGCCGGCCCCATCACCTGCAGCACCTCGCGCACGCCGGGATGCTGCCAGTCCCAGACGAGCTGGAAACGGTGCAGCCCCTGCTTCGCCAGGGCCGGCAACTGGATCAGCCACTGCAGCACCGCCCCGAGCGTGGTGGTGCCCGCCAACACAACCCCGCCCAGCACCGCCGTGGCCGGCAGGCTGATCTCCGGGCCCAGCTGCCACCAGAGCAGGCCGATGCCGCCGATCATCGCCACGCTCGAGACCAGCGGGCTCACCGAGGGCAGCCAGAAGACATCGGCGGCGTTGAGGGCCCCGAAGCCCAGACCGATCAGCCCGGCGAACAGGGCCATCGGCGCCATCCATCGCAGCTGCAGCACGGCGATCGCATGCCGCTCACCCCCCAGCCCCGGCCCCACCAGGGTGATCAGCGGATCGGCAGCCACCACCAGCAGCACGGTCACGGCGAGCAGACCCACCCCCACCAGGGTGTTGATCGCCGCCAGCACGTGGGCCCCCTCCTGCCTGGGGCGACGGGCCAGCACGCTCACCATGGCGCTGTGGAACGGGCCGTTGATCCCCCCCAGCAGGATCAGCAGGAAGCCGGGCAGGACATAGGCGTAGTTGTAGGCGTCGTAGGCGGCTCCGACGCCGAAGGCGGCGGCGATCACCAGCTGGCGCAGCAGACCGGCCACCTTGCTCAGGGCGGTGGCCAGGGCCACGATCAGGGCGATGCGCCGCAGGGATTTCGCCATCCAGTCAGGCCGAGGCCGCATTCACCGGGGGGATTCTCCTCCCTGCCGCCCGCGGCTCCGGGCTGGCCTCTGGCCCCATACTCCGGCGGCCGCGTGAGCCTCGCCATGGCCGGTCGTTCCTGCCTCAGCCCAGCCCCCGGGGCTTCCGTCGTCCCTCCCGTGGCGATCCTGCGGCTGGAGGGCCTGGTGGAGGGGGTGCTGCGCAGGCGCTACAAGCGCTTTCTCGCCGACGTGGAGCTGGCGGATGGCCAGGTGGTGATCGCCCATTGCCCCAACACCGGCCCGATGACCGGGGTGCTCCATCCGGGCGGCAGGGTGCGGCTGCGCCACGACCCCAGGCCGGAGCGGAAGCTGGCCTGGACGTGGGAGCAGGCCCTGGTGGAGGGAGCCGACGGCGAACCGTGCTGGGTGGGAGTGAACACGGCCCTGCCGAACCGGCTGGTGCGGGCCACGATCGAAGCCGGCTGCCTGGAGCCCTGGCTCGGACCGATCGCGGCGATCCGGGCGGAGGTGCCCTACGGCGCCGGGCGGCGCAGCCGCATCGACCTGCTGCTGAGCCCCGCGACCGCGGCCGTCGACCAGCGTCCGATCTATGTGGAGGTGAAGAACACCACCTGGAGCGATGGGGATCTGGCCCTCTTCCCCGACACCGTGACCGAACGGGGCCAGAAGCATCTGGAGGAACTGATGGCGGTGCTGCCCGCGGCCCGGAGCGTGCTGCTGCCCTGCCTGAGCCGGAGCGATGTGGTGCGCTTCGCGCCCGGCGACGCGGCGGATCCCCGCTACGGGGCTCTGTTCCGCCAGGCACTGGTGGCCGGGGTCGAAGTCCTGCCCTGCCGCTACAGCTTCAGCGGCGACGCCGTGACCTGGCTCGGGGTGGCCAGGGTCGAAACGGGAGGCAAGAACAATGACTTCCAAATCCACAAATCGGCGATTCCGTAGCGGATGTGACCGGCGAAGGACGTATCGCCATGGTCTTTTGCACACGAAGGAGCGCTCACGAGCGTGATCCGTCCCGTACTGCAGACCTCTGTGCCTTTCACCTCCATGACCGTTGCGCCCCATGCCCTTCGACGCCGCCGGCCCCGGCGTCTGCAGCAGGCAAGTCTGCTGGAGGCCACCGATCTTCTGCTGGGCCGTGTGCGGGGCCTTTCCAGTTCCCGCACCCTCACCTGGCTGGCCTGCGTACCCCTGGCCCTGTTCGGCCTCGGGGTGTTCAACCTCTCGGCCCACGCGGCCGAACTGCCTGAGCTCACCCCCGCCTTTCTGATCAACAACCTCTGGCTGCTGATCGCCGCGATTCTGGTGATCTTCATGAATGCCGGCTTCGCGATGGTGGAGGCCGGCCTCTGCCGTCAGAAGAATGCCGTCAACATCCTCAGCAAGAACCTGATCGTCTTCGCCCTTGCCGCCACTGCCTACTGGCTGATCGGTTTCTCGCTGATGTACGGCGAGCCCGTGATTCCTGGCTGGCTCTTCTACGGCAAGGGAGGTCCGCTCGGCCTTTTCTTCGATCCCACCGTCACGGCTGAGATGGTCAAGGATGCCGCGCTCGTCCCCTCCGTGGACTTCCTCTTCCAGGTGGCCTTCGCCGGCACCTCCGCCACGATCGTGTCCGGCCTGGTGGCGGAACGGATCAAGTTCAGCGAATTCGTGATCTTCTCGCTCCTCCTGGTGGGGTTCATCTACCCGGTCGCCGGCAGCTGGAAGTGGAATGCGGCCGGCTGGCTGAACCAGATCGGCTTCCACGATTTCGCCGGCTCCACCCTGGTGCACTCGGTGGGCGCCTGGGCCGGCCTGGTGGGAGCGATGTTGCTCGGGCCCCGGATCGGTAAATTCGCCAACGGCCAGACCCAGGCCATTCCCGGCCACAACCTCGGCCTCGCCACCCTCGGTTGCCTGATCCTCTGGATCGGCTGGTACGGCTTCAACCCCGGCTCCGTCCTGTCGATGAACGAAACCGTGCCCACCATCGCGGTGATCACCACCCTCGGGGCAGCCGGAGGCGGCATCGCCGGAACGCTGGTGTCCCAGCTGACATCAGGCAAGCCTGACCTCACCATGACGATCAACGGCATCCTGGCCGGCCTGGTGGCCATCACCGCGGGCTGTGACGCCTTCTCGATGCCCTCCTCCTGGATCGTGGGCTTCATCGCCGGCGGCCTGGCGGTTTATTCCGTCAGCATCGTCGACAGCCTCGGCATCGATGATCCGGTGGGCGCCTGGTCGGTGCACGGGACCTGTGGGATCTGGGGCACCCTGGCCGTGGGCCTGTTCAGCACCGAGAAGGGTCTGCTGTTCGGCCACGGCTTCAATCAGCTCGGTCTGCAGATCCTCGGGGTCGTGGCCTACGGCGTCTTCGTCGTGGTGGTGTCCTGGATCTTCTGGTCGGTGATCGGCGCCCTCTCCGGCGGCATCCGCGTCACCGAAACCGAGGAGATCGAGGGCCTCGATATCGGCGAGCACGGCATGGAGGCCTACCCGGATTTCGCCACCACGGCGAACTGAGCCCGCTGCCGCCCCGGGGGATCACTCCCCTGCCTGTCCCCCGGCTCCCGCCGGGGGCTTTTTTTCGCCAACACCACGGCCGCCCCCCATAGAGTCGGCGGCAGCACTGCGGCGACGCCATGGACACCCGCGCCTTCAAACGTTCGCTGCACCACTCCGAGCGCTACAACCGCCGCGGCTTCGGCCGGGCCGAGGAAGTGGCCGGCAGCCTGGAGCAGGCCTACCAGAGCGAGCTGATCGCCGCCATCCGCGAGAACGGCTACGAGCTGCGCCACGGCCGGCTCACGGTGCGGCTGGCCGAGGCGTTCGGCTTCTGCTGGGGCGTGGAGCGGGCCGTGGCGATGGCCTATGAGACACGCCGCCATTACCCAACCGAACAGATCTGGATCACCAACGAGATCATTCACAACCCCTCGGTCAACGCCCACCTGCGCGACATGAACGTGCAGTTCATCCAGGTGGAGGAGGGGGTGAAGGACTTCTCCGAGGTGGGCACCGGCGACGTGGTGATCCTGCCGGCCTTCGGAGCCACGGTCCAGGAGATGCAGCTGCTCAACGAGCGGGGCTGCCACATCGTGGACACCACCTGCCCCTGGGTCTCCAAGGTGTGGAACACCGTGGAGAAGCACAAGAAGCATGCCTTCTCCTCGATCATCCACGGCAAGGTGAAGCACGAGGAAACCCTCGCCACCAGCTCCTTCGCCGGCACCTACCTGGTGGTGCTCGATCTTGCCGAGGCCCAGATGGTCTGCGACTACATCCTGGGCCGTGGCGACAGGCAGGCCTTCATGGACCGCTTCGCCAGGGCCTGCTCCCCCGGCTTCGACCCCGACTGCGACCTGGCCCGCGTCGGCGTGGCGAACCAGACCACCATGCTAAAGAGTGAGACCGAGGAGATCGGCCGGATGTTCGAGCGCACGATGCTGGCGCGCTACGGCCCTGCCGAGCTCAGCGAGCACTTCCTGGCCTTCAACACCATCTGCGATGCCACCCAGGAGCGGCAGGACGCCATGTTCTCCCTGGTGGACGAACCGCTCGAGCTGATGGTGGTGATCGGCGGCTACAACTCCTCCAACACCACCCACCTGCAGGAGATCGCCATCAGCCGCGGCATCCGCTCCTTCCACATCGACACCCCCGAACGAATCGGTCCCGGCAACCGGATCGAGCACATGCCCCTCGGCGGTGAGATGGAGGTGGTGGCGCCCTTCCTGCCGGCCGGCCCGCTGCGGGTGGGGATCACCTCCGGGGCCTCCACTCCCGATCGGGTGGTGGAGGACGTGATCCGCCATCTGATGGAGCTCTGTGACGGCTGAGTCGGCGGCCAGGGCGCTGTCACAACCACTGCGACCGCCGTCACCACTCCCCGTTACATTGATTCATACGCCCCCGGAGCCACCAGGCTCCCTGTCGGGCATCGAGAAGATCGGAGACTTTTGACCAGCGCCCTGTCCCGCTCCACCGCTCCCGCCGTGGCCTTCGCCCGGGGCCCGGAATCCGGCACTTGCGCCGCCGGCGGCGGCGTCAGTGCCGGCGCGACATCGCTGCGGAACGGCGGCGATCAAAGGGTGCGCTGCTACAGCAGCCACTTCGCCGATGTGATGGAGATGCGGGCCGAGCGTCGGGTGGTGGGCCACTACCTCGACCACCACGAAGGCTGGTTCCGACGCTGCGCAGCGCCAATGAAGGTGCTTCGCCTCGGCCCCAACGGTTACGGGCTCACGCTGGGCCGGTTCGGCAACTTCGGCTTCGAGGTGGAGCCCACGATCGGCCTGGAACTGCTGCCCGAGAGCGAGGGGGTCTACCGGATCATCACGGTGCCGCTGGCAGGGAGCGACGCCGCTCTGCAGGAGATCTATGACGTCGAGTTCAACGCCGCCCTGCGCCTCGAGGATCTCGCCCACGCCGGCAGTTCCTTGACCCAGGTGTGCTGGGAGCTGGATCTGAGCGTCTGGATCCGGTTACCTGCCGTGATCGGGCTGCTGCCGGAGAAACTGGTCCAGTCCAGCGGCGATCACCTCCTGCGCCAGATCGTGCGCCAGATCTCACGCAAGCTGACCTGGAAAGTGCAGGAAGACTTTCACGCCACTCACTCGTTGCCCTGCCCTCCCCGGCGTCACGCGCCGTTCTGAGGCGGGCCTGATGGGCCTGAACACCGACCCCCGACTCAGCGGCTGGTCCAGATCTTGTTGGCGATCTGCATGCCGCTCACGGCCTGCCAGAGGAACAGGGTCATCAGGGTCATGTTGAGCCCCACATGGACCTTGCGGGCGATCAGGTTGCCCTGCTGCATCAGCGGGGAGAGTGCCGCGGCCAGCGCGATCAGGCTCACCATCGCGATGCCGACCAGCAGATGAGGGCTCACGAACAGCTTGCCGTTGTTCAGATAGGTGACCGCCATCCCGCCGAAGGCGCCCAGCACCATCAGCACCAGAACGAGGCTGCCGATCTGGAAGTGGCGCTGGCCGTACTTGCCCTTGATCAGCTGCTTGCGCTGTTCGGCATCGGCCGTACGGGTCCTCTTGGCCTTGATGCCCAGGAAGAGGGCATAGCCGGAGAGGGCCAGCAACCCCCACATCAGCAGGGGATGCAGGAAGTTGAGGTTGAAGGCGAGGGCGTCCGGCATCGGGGCGGGAGGAGACGATGGCAGTGAAACTACAACTGCCGGCGGCTTCCTAGGAGTTGAGGGCCTCGCTGAAGGCGTCAGTGGAGGAAGTGCCTCCGGCCGGTGCAGACCATCGCCAGGTCGAGGTCATCACAGGCCTGGATCGAATCGGTGTCGCGCCTGCTGCCGCCCGGCTGGATCACAGCCGTGATGCCATGCTCGGCCGCCAGCCGCACGGTGTCGTCAAAGGGGAAGAAGCCGTCGCTGGCCAGCACGGCTCCGCGGGCGCGCTCCCCGGCGGCCTCCAGCGCCAGCCGGGCCGATCCGACCCGGTTCATCTGGCCGGCCCCGATTCCGAGGCTCACCCCAGCGGCGGCGACTGTGATCGCGTTGGAGCGCACATGGCGCACGAGCCGCCAGGCGAAGCGCAGATCCTCCCATTCGGTCGGGCTGGGGGCGCGCCGGCTCACCACCTGCCACTCCGCCTCCGTGGCGGTCTGGTCGTCGAGGTCCTGAAGCAGCACGCCGCCGAGCACGCTGCGCAACTGCTGGCGAGGAGCCCGCTCGATCGCCTCGGGGCCGAGCTCGAGCAGGCGCAGGTTGGCCCTGGCCGCCAGCCGCTCCAGAGCCTCGGGCGCGTAGCCCGGCGCCACGACGCATTCCAGGAACAGGCCGGCCAGGTGCTCCGCTGCCGCGCCGTCCACGGGGGTATTGAGCGCCACGATCCCGCCGAAGGCCGAGACACGGTCGGCATCGAGGGCCCTTTGCAGCGCCTCGCCGCAGCCCTCGCCGAGGGCCACGCCACAGGGATTGGTGTGTTTCACAACCACGGCGGCAGGCCGGGCCTGCGGTCCGTAGCCGAATTCGCGCACGGTGGCCAGGGCGGCTTCGAGGTCGAGCAGGTTGTTGTAGCTGAGCTCCTTGCCCTGCAGCTGCAGCGCTCCACCCCAGCCGGCCGAGGCAGCGGCGTACCAGCGGGCGCTCTGATGGGGATTCTCGCCATAACGCAGGCTCTGCCGCAGAGGCAGTTCGATCCACAGCGGCGGCTGCTCGGCAGGGGCCTCGCCGTTCGGCGGTTCGAGACGGCCCGCCAGCCAGCTGCTGATCGCGGTGTCGTAGCCGGCCGTGTGGCGGAAGGCCTCCAGAGCCAGGCGACGGCGCAGCTCCTCGTCGACCGCACCCGACGCCAGGGCCGCCAGGAAGGCGACGTACTGGCAGGGGCTGGTGAGCACGGACACGTGAGCATGGTTCTTGGCGGCGGCCCGCACCATCGCCGGGCCGCCGATATCGATGGTTTCCACCGCCGTCTCCCAGGAAACGTCCGGATCGGCCACCGTCTCGCGGAACGGATAGAGGTTCACCACCACCACATCGATGGGCGTGATGGCCTGGGCCTCCAGGTCGGCACGGTGGGAGGGATCGTCCCGTCGGGCCAGGATGCCACCGTGAATGCGGGGATGCAGGGTCTTCACACGGCCGCCGAGGATTTCGGGCGCTCCGGTGTGCTCCGCCACGCGGGTCACGGGCAGTCCTGCTGCTGCCAGGGTCGCGGCGGTGCCGCCACTGGAGAGAAGAGAGAAGCCGTGCTGGCGGTGCAGCGCTTCAGCCAGTGCCACCACGCCCTGCTTATCCGACACACTCAGAAGCGCGGTGGGGGCCATGACGATCGCGAAGGCTTGCTCGCCACAACCTACGCAGCGATGTCCTCCCGCCACCCGTCCCACGCACGTGCCGCCATGCCCGACGATCTGCTCCGCCTCGGCCCATCCGATGCCGACCGCAGGCTGGTCCTTCTGCACGGCTGGGGAGCCGACGCCGACGACCTTCTCGACCTGGGCCAGGAACTGACCGGTCCGGACACGGCGCTGCTGGCCCTGCGGGCGCCCGATCCCCATCCCTACGGCGTGGGCCGCCAGTGGTACGACCTGAACCAACCCGAATGGCCCAACGGCCTGCCGGCCGCGCGCCGGTCCCTGCGGCGGCGGCTGGAGGAACTGGGCGAAAGCCTGCCGTTGCCGCGCACGGTGGTGCTGGGCTTTTCCCAGGGGGCGGCGATGGCCCTGGATGTGGCCGGCGGCCTGCCGATCGCCGGGCTGATCGCGTGCAGCGGCTACCCCCATCCCGACTGGGAGCCGCGGGCTCCACTGCCCCCGGTGCTGCTCACCCACGGGTCGCAGGATCCGGTGGTGCCGTTCGCGGCCAGCGAGGAAGTGCTGCGGCGGCTGCAGGCGGCAGGGGGGGAGGCGGAACTTCTGGGCTTCGAGGGGGGGCACAGCATCGATCCGGCCCTCTTCCCCGCCCTGAGAGCCTTCCTGTTGAAGCAATGGCGCACCCCCGGCGGATCGGCGTGATCCAGCGGGGGCAGGGGTCTGGGGGCGGCTGCGGCGTCAGACGAAGGCGTACTCGTACTCCTCCATTTCCTCCCAGTCGTCGGCACCCGTCGATTCGAGGCCGGCGAAGAGGGTGTCTTCGCCGATCTGGTCGACGATCAGGCGGAGGGAGGGGAAGAGGAAATGGTTCTCCTCGGCGTACTGCGCGCTGAACAGACCCTTCTCACCCCAGAAGAAACGATCGGTGGTGTGCTCGTTGCGGCGCACGTTCAGCAGGGCCGGGGCCTCCAGGCCGGACTCCGCGATGTAGCGGCGAGCGGCGGTGACCGGTTTGTGCTGGCCGGTTTCGAGGTTGTGGGTGGGTACGTGCGTGAGCACGCGCTGACCGGCGAGACGACGACGACTGATCCGCTTGCGCTTCTTGGACATGGAACCACTCCCGAGGGGGAGATCGAGGGGGATGGGGAAGAGCTGAGGCGGCCGCAACGGCAGGCCACAACTGGAGGGCACTCCACTGAGGGAGCACGGGGAACGTCCAAACGTCTGTCAACCGGGAGGGAGATTCACGAGGGGCGCCTGCTACCAGACGACACTCTGAAAGCCACACAGCCGGCGATTCGGTGGCTCGCCCGGGCGAGCCACCGAACAGAAGAGGGACACATCAGCCTCTGCTGTAGCCTCGTTTGCAGGGAAGTGCAAGCGATGCTCCCGCCAACCTGCCTGGAAGTCCGCTCCCGGACTGCGGAGTATTGGTCGATACTCAAATCTTAAGCCTTATTCCCTGATTTCGAACACGATCTCCGGAAACTCCTGCCCGGCCTCACCTGACCAGCCTCCACGCCAGGTGTCGGAGCGCTTTCTGGCGCTGATGCAGCACCAGCTCGATCAGTTTTCCGACCGCCGGGACGTCCGCTCTCTGGTGGTGTATCTGGCCCTGCCCCGGGCCGATGGCAAGCCCGGGCTGATCCCCGTGGGGCACTGGCCCCGCCACGGACGCGCGCTACCACCCGTCGAAGAGGACCGCAGCCTGCAACTGCCCAGCGAGGAGCGGCGCTGGCTGCCCCTGCGCCATGACCGCCTGATCCTCGGGGCCCTGCGGGTGGAGACCACCGAGCCGCCATGGCCGGTCACGCTGACCCCCCGGCTCCAGGCCGTGGCCCGTTGCCTCACCGAAGCGCTCTGCCTCGATCTGGAACAGCAGCGGCTCGCCCGGCAGCTGCAAAGGCAGCAGCAGCAGCTGCGCCTGCTGGTGCACCAGCTGCGCAACCCACTCGCCGCCCTGCGCACCTTCGGCCAGCTGCTCAGACGAAGGCTGGAGAACGATCCCGACAACCGAGCCCTGGTGGAGGGGCTGCTGGAGGAGGAACGGCAGCTGAACCGCTACGTGGAAGCGATCGACGGGCTGAGCGACCGGGCCGCGATCGGCGCGGGACCGGTGGATCCCGCCCCGCTGCTGCTGCCGCCCTCCCTCAGCACGGGCGAGGTCCAGCCCCTGCGGGAACGGCTCGAGCCCCTGCTGCAGCGGGCCTCGGCCACCGCCACCCTGCAGGGCCGCCGCTGGCAGGGCCCTGACGCCCTGCCCGATTGGCTCGGGGACAGCGCCGCCGTGGCGGAGATCCTGGCCAACCTGCTGGAGAACGCCTTCCGCTACAGCCCGGACGGCACCACGGTGGGCTTCCACTGCCAGCCGGCCGCTGCCAGCCCCTGTCTCACGGTCTGGGACGGGGGACCGCCGATCGCCGAAACGGATCGGGAGGCGATCTTCCAGCGCGGCGTGCGCGGGGCCCAGGCCAGCGGCAAGGCAGGCACCGGCCTGGGCCTCGCTCTGGCCAGGGACCTGGCCCGCAGCTTGGGGGGGGATCTGGCCCTGGTGACGCAGCCCCGGCGGATCGACGCCGCACTGCCGGAGCAGGGCAACGCCTTCCGCCTGCGACTGCCGCCGAGCCGCTAGGGAATGGTGACCAGGGCGATCAGCCCCAGGGTCAGGCAGTCGACCCACTCGACACAGGCGCCGTAGCTGTCGCCGCTGTGACCGCCGAGACGACGCCCGATCCAGAGGGGGACCGCAACACTGGGGATCAGCCCCAGGCAGCCCTGCCACGACCAGCCCAGGCCCGCCGACACCAGAGCCAGCGGCAGCAGCAGCAGCAGGGACGGCCGCAGCTCGCGGGGCAGCCCGAGCCAGTGATGGCGGTGGAAGGCGGCTGTGCCTGCCTCGCGCAGATAGGGAAACCACTGCATCGCCACCAGGGGGGCCATCCGTCCCCACACCGCCGCCCAGACCAGAGCCAGGGCGACCAGGAGGGGCCCTGGAGCCTGCTCCGCCAGGGTGAGCATGGCCGCGGCGCGCAGCAGCAGCACCAGCAGCAGAGCCTGGACGCCACTGGCCCCGACCCGGCTGTCCTCCATGGCCTCGAGAGCCCGCTCGCCCGCCGCCAGCCCATCGCCCGTATCCATCACCCCATCGCTGTGGATCCCACCCGTCGACCAGACGCCCAGGGCCAGAACAAGGGCCACCAGGGCTGTCGCCGGCAGGACGCCCGCGCCGAGACACCAGAGCAGACCCTGCAAGCCCCCCAGCACCAGACCGATCCAGGGGGCGAAGCGGGCGATCCTCTCGAAGCGTGGCCTGGGCCAGGGCCAGGCGGGCAGCACCGAGTAGAAGATCCAGGCGCCGGCCAGGTCCTGCAACCAGGCGGGAGGGGCGGGGGGAGAACTCACGGGGCGGAGAGGAGCCGAACGGCACCACCTAGGTTCGATCCAGAGCTGCCCCCGCCGCCTTGACCCGCTCCGCCGCAGCGGCCGCCCCGTTCGGCTTCGAGCGCACGGCCCACTGTCCGCGGACCCAGGCCCGCTGTGGCCGCTTCCACACCCCCCACGGAGTTGTCGACACGCCCCGGTTCATGCCGGTGGGCACGGCCGGCACCGTCAAAGGGATCACCGCCAGCCAGCTGGCGGCCACCGGTGCCGTGATGGTGCTGGCCAACACATATCACCTGCATCTCCAACCAGGTGAAGGGATCGTGGCCGATGCCGGCGGGCTGCACCGCTTCATGGGCTGGAACGGCCCGCTGCTCACCGATTCCGGCGGCTTCCAGGTCTTCAGCCTGGGGGCAATCAACACGATCGACGACAACGGCGTGGTGTTCCGCTCCCCCCGGGACGGGTCCGTGATCAGCCTCTCGCCGGAGCGCTCCATGGAGATCCAGATGGCGCTGGGCGCCGACGTGGCCATGGCTTTCGACCAGTGCCCCCCCTATCCCGCCACGGAGAACGACGTGGAGGAGGCGAACCGCCGCACCCAGATCTGGCTGGAGCGCTGCAGAAGCGTCCACGACCGCGCCGATCAGGCCCTCTTCGGGATCGTGCAAGGGGGGATCTACCCCCATCTGCGCCAGGCCTCAGCCCGGGCCGTGGCAGCCATGGACCTGCCCGGCATCGCCATCGGTGGAGTCAGCGTGGGGGAGCCGGTGGAGGAAATGCACCGCATCGTGCGTCAGGTAGCCCCCCTCCTGCCGGCGGACCGGCCCCGCTACCTGATGGGGGTGGGCAGCCTGCGGGAGATGGCCCTGGCCGTGGCCCAGGGCATCGATCTGTTCGACTGCGTCCTGCCCACCCGCCTCGGACGCCATGGCACGGCGCTGGTGGGGGGCGAGCGCTGGAACCTGCGCAACGCCCGCTTCCGCCACGACCACACCCCTCTCGATCCCAGCTGCCCCTGCCCGGCCTGCGCCCACCACAGCCGCGCCTACCTGCATCACCTGTTCCGAAGCGAGGAAATGCTCGGCCGGACCCTGCTCAGCCTGCACAACCTCACCCATCTGATCCGCTTCACCACGGCGATGGCGACCGCCATTCAGGACGGCTGCTTTGCAGAGGATTTCACTCCCTGGGAGCCCAGCTCCCCGGCCGCACACACGTGGTAGCGTCCAGCCCATATCACGATCTCGCCGCTCAGGGATGGTTCTCTCCACACTGATTGCCGCCACCTCTCTGGCCGAGCTTCCCGAGGCCTATCGGGCCTTCGGTCCCTTGGTGGACATCCTGCCGATCATCCCCCTCTTCTTCCTGCTGCTGGCTTTCGTCTGGCAGGCTTCGGTCGGCTTCCGCTGAATTCCGCCGGCCTGAACGGAGCCGAGCCGTTCTCAGCGCCGAGGCGAGCCCTGCCGCAGCACAGCCCTGGCGAAGGCAGGCAGTGAGAGCATCCGACGCCACCGCATCGGCTCCTGGATCAACCGGAACAGCCATTCGATCTGCAGAGCTCCCATCCAGCCGGGGGCTCTTTTCTTCGTGCCCGCCCAGACATCGAAGCTGCCTCCCACCCCCATCCAGAGACCGGTGCGGCCCTGATGCAGGCGCTGGATCCAGATCTCCTGGCGGGGCACCCCCAGGGCGGCCAGCACCAGATCCGGCCGTGACGCCAGCAGCTCCTGCTCCAGGCCGGGCCAGGCCTGGTCGCTCTGATAGCCATGGGCGGCCAGCACCAGGATCAGATCCGGCAGGCGCTGCAGCAGGCGCTCCCGCAGCGTGGCCATCACCGCCGGGCTCCCCCCCACAAGCGCCACCCGCCAGCCCACCGCCGCCGCATGGGTCAGGAGGCGGTCGGCCAGTTCGATCCCGGGGCTGCGGCGCACCCGGTACCCTTGCCGGCCCAGGGCCCAGACCACCCCGGCGCCATCGGGGATCACCAGTTCGGCGCCGGCGATCACGGCGCCCAGGGCCGGATCCTGGCGGGCCGCCATCGTCATCTCGGCATTGAGGGTGACGATCTGGCCACCCCCTCCCTCCTGCAAGGCCAGGGCCGCCTGGAAGACATCGGGGCAGACGTTCACCGGTATCCCCAGCACCTCGGTGCGCAGGCCTGTCCAGGGCCCTGATTCCGTCGCCATCGCTGCCAAGGGCCCGTTCGGCCGCAGGGGAGAATCTAGGGACAGTACCGACGCGGACGGCGGCGGACCCCAAGCAACGCCGGTATCTGGGCAGCAATGACGGAAGGCAGGAGCACCGAAACGCCACCGACGGGACCCTCCACGGCCGGAAGGCCAGCGAAAGGCACACACCTCTCCGAACTGTCGGCACCCGAGCAGCTGGGCCCCAGAGCGCTGGGGGGGGAGGAGGCCCGGAGCCTGCTGCTCCAGCTGGACAGCCGGATCGAGCAGGTGGTGCTGGCCCGCCAGCATCCGATCACCGGTCTGCTGCCGGCCAGCACCGCCCACACGGTGCACGGCAACTACGGCGACGCCTGGGTGCGGGACTGCGTCTATTCGATCCAGTGCGTCTGGGGCCTTTCCCGGGCCCACCGGCGCCTGAGCGGTCCCTCGGCCCGGGTGTATGAGCTGGAGCAGCGCGTGCTGCAGCTGATGCGCGGCCTGCTCACCGCGATGCTGCGCCAGGCGCCCAGAGTGGAGCGGTTCAAGCTCAGCCTCGATCGGCTTGACGCGATCCACGCCAAGTTCGACACCGCCAGCGGCGACCCCGTGGTGCCGGACGATGGCTGGGGCCACCTTCAGCTCGACGCCACCGCCCTCTACCTGCTCCAGCTCGCCCAGCTCACCCGGGCCGGCCTTGTGGTGGTGCAGAGCCGGCATGAGCGCGATTTCCTCCAGAATCTCGTCTATTACGTCGCCCGTGCCTACCGGGTGGCCGATTACGGCATCTGGGAACGAGGTGACAAGGGCAACCACGGCGAACCGGAGCGGAACGCCAGTTCGATCGGTCTGGTCAAGGCCGCGCTGGAGGCGCTCGAAGGGCTGGACCTCTACGGCCCCCACGGCGACGGCTGCTGCCGCCTTCACATCCCCCACGACGCCATCGTGCGGCTGCGGCGTGCCCTGCAGGCGCTGCTGCCGCGGGAATCCTCCAGCAAGGAGGTGGACAGCGCCTGCCTCTCGGTGATCGGCTACCCCGCCTGGGCGCTGGAGAACCCCCAGCTTGTGGAGCGCACCCGCGCCAAGATCCGGAACGAGCTGGGCGGCGCCTACGGCTACAAGCGCTTCCGCCGCGACGGTCACCAGACCCTGGTGGAGGACCACACCCGGCTCCATTACGAGCGGGAGGAACTGGCCCAGTTCGAGGGAATCGAGTGCGAGTGGCCGCTCTTCCTCGCCTACGAGCTGGTGACGGCCTGCTGCGAAGGCCGCTGGGCCGAGGCCTGGCGCTGGCGCCGGCGCCTGGAAGCGGTGAGCGTGACCGTGGACGGAGTGCTGCTCCTGCCGGAGCTCTACCTGGTGCCGGAGGAGGCGATCGCGGCGGAGCGGCGCCAGCCCGGCAGCCAGGCCCGCGTCGCCAACCCGAACGTGCCTCTCCTCTGGACCCAGAGCCTCACCTGGCTGGGGGATCTGCTGCTGCACGGCCTGCTCACACCGGAGGACATCGACCCCTGCGGTCGCCGCCTGCCCGCTCCACTCGGTGCCGAGCGGGTGCTGGTCGCCCTGGCTCCGGCCACGGCCGCGATCGCGGCGGCGCTGGAGGCGGCCGGGCTGCCGGTGAGCCCGGAGCACGGCCCGGTCCGGATCGCCAGCTCGGAGGATCTGGCCCGCCGGATGGCCCTGGTGGGAGCCAACGCACGGCTGGGACTGAGCGGCCATCCACCGGTGCGGATGGAGACGATGGCCACCGCCCGCCTCTACCGCTGTGCCGGCACCGCCGCCGGCGAGGCGATCGCCTTCCTGCCGGCGGTGCTGGAAGAGGGCACCTTCTACCTGGCGGACGACCCGGAGCAGCTGGCCGACACCGTGATCAGCGAGCTGCGGCTGTTGCAGCGCCACTGGCGCGGCCCGGGTCAGCCCCTGCTGGTGATCCCCCTGGCCGCAGGCCCGTTCCAGCGGGATCCAGCCGCCCTGATCCGCCTGGGCAAGGCCCTGCAGACCGGTCTGGTGGAAGGGGTACCGGTGCGGCTGGACCGGCTGGAGGCCTTCACCGACCAGACCTGCTGGGTGGATCTGCCGCCCCTCGCCAGCGGGGCCCCGCTGGCTGCGTCCCTGCCGGCACCGGTTCTGCAGAGCAGCACCAGCCAGCAGCCCCTCACCATCCAGCAGGAGCAGGAGCTGGAGGACATCCCCATCCCCGATCTGGCGGAACGGCTGTGGCGCAGCACCTCCCTGCCGGAACAGGCCGAGGTGCTGGAGCAGCTGGTGCGGCGCCTGGGCCAGAGCGCCATCCTGCAGGGACCTTCCAGCACAGGGCCGGTCAAGCTGCGGGCGCTGGTGGAGGAGATCTACCGCCGCGGCCTGGCCGAGGCCGACTGGAACGTGGTGCGCCGCTGCGCGGGCGTGATGCAGCTGGTGCATCCCCAGCTGGAGGATGCCCTCACCGACCTGCTGGTGCAGCAGAAGCAGGTGGTGGTGGGCCGCAACTACACCCACGAGTCGCTGATCACCCAGCCCCAGGGCAGCGCCATGATCGGGGCGATGATCCGCCGCTTCAGCGGCGAGGATGGTCGCGAGTGGATGCTGCAGCAGGAACTGCTGCTCGCCTTCGACGGCCTGGCCCGGCTGGAGCCGGCCCTGCTCAGCGGCAGCCTCACCCTCCAGCTGGGCCAGCTGCTGCTGCTTCTCACCGGCGAGCTGGCAGCGGAACGGGATCTCACACCCGACGACGCCTTCGAGGCCCTCTGCAGTCTGGCCCCCCACGCCATCCGGCGGCGGCTGCGGGCGGTGCTGGCGGATGTGGACCACGCCCGCCAGGCTCTGCGCCGCAAGGAGCAGCTCCACCTCAGCGGACGGGTGCGCTGGGAAGTGCCCGATCCGCTCGACGATCTGCCCCGGGGCAGCGGCTGCGGCTGGATGCAGCAGCGGCAGCGCCTCGGCGCCCTGCAGCGCGTCCCGCGCGACTTCTACGCCGGTATCTGGGAACTTCTGCACCACTGCCGCGGCCTGGTGATCGGCGACAAGCTGGAGCGGCGCAACCGGCTGGAGAGCGAGCCGCTCCTGTCGGAGAAGACCCCGGGCGAACGCAACTTCGCCGCCCTGGTGGACCATCTGCTCAGCAAGATCGAGGCGCCGGAGTACCGGCAGCTCTGCAGCGAGGCCCTGCTGTCGCTGGTGGCGTTCGTGGGTGCGAACCCCCAGGTGCGCTTCGACGACTACCTGGCCCTGGACGTGGTGATCGGCTATGCGGTGCGGGCGGGCTGGCAGCAGACCCACCCGGAGCAGCCACCCGGAAGCTATCCCCAGCACAAGGCCGCCGCCTGGAAGCTCTTCTACGCCTCCTCACCGGCCACCTGCCGCCGCTGGCAGATGCTGGCACTGCGCGACCTGGCCGAGAGCGGTGAAGCGCCGTCGGCGGCCGCGGCCGCCGCTCAGATCGGCGCGTCGAGCGCCATACAGAGAGAGGGCTGATCCACGGCCCGCTCGATCAGATTGGCCAGCATCAGGGCCCGTGAGGCCTGCTGGCCGTCGACGGCGGGGGTCTCCCGGCCCCGCAGGCAGAGCAGGAAGTGCTCGAGCTCGGCGTAGAGGGGCTCGATCGAAGTGGTGCTCACCTCCTCGATGAAACCATCGTTGCGATAGAGGAGCTCACCGTGGTCGGCCGACACCCACTCGTGGGCACGACGGTGAACATGCAGGCGACGGTTGAGGAAATCGGTTTCCACCAGGCTGGCCCGGCAGTGGGCGCTGAGGCTGCGGATCTTGCGGTGGGCCATCTTGCTGGCCGTGAGGCTGGCCACCACGCCGTTGCCGAAGCCGAGGGTGGCGTTGACGTAATCGATCGGGCCGTCGCCACTGCGCCCACCCGCCGCCGCCAGGCGCACCACCGGCGCGCCGGCCAGTTCCAGCACCAGGTCGATGTCGTGAATCATCAGATCCAGCACCACCGACACGTCGTTGGCGCGATCGGCATGGGGGCTGTGGCGCCGGGCCTCCAGCACCACCACCTCCTCGTTGGCCACGACCTTGAGCAGCTCCCGGAAGGCGGGGTTGAACCTCTCGATATGACCCACCTGCAGCTGACGGCAGGCTGCCTCGGCGGCCTGGATCAGTTCACTGGCTTCGTCCTGGCTGGCCGCGATCGGCTTCTCGATCAGCACATGCACGCCCGCCTGGAGGCAGGCCATGCCGACCCGGTGATGCAGAAGGGTGGGAACGGCGATGCAGACCGCCTCCACCCGGGGCAGAAGGGCGTGAAAGTCATCGAACCAGCGGCAGCCGAACTGCTCCACCGCCAGCTGGCCGCGGCGCTGGTCCGGATCCGCCACTCCAACGAGCTCGGCGTCCCGCAGCAGGCTCAGGACCCTGGCATGGTGCCAGCCCATGTTGCCGATGCCGATGACCCCCACCTTGACCGGGGTGATGGGATCGGTGGTCATCGCGTCACCAGCACACGCGTCAACGTGAACACCCGCAGTCCCAATCAGGGCATTATCAACGATCGCCTGCTCCGGGGGAGGGGGGCCTAGTCGGCCGCGCGACGGGTGATCTGGACCCGCTCGATACGGGGACCGTCCATGGAGCTGATCTCGAACTGATGGCCCTTCCAGCGCAGGCTCTCCCCTGAGGCGGGAATGTGCTGCAGCCGCTCCAGCAGGAAGCCGGCCAGGGTGTGGTGCCCATCGGCCTCGGGCAGGCCCAGACCCAGCTGACGGTTCAGCTCGAAGATCTCCAGGTCGCCCGCCACCAGCCAGCTGTCGTCCCGCAGCTGCTGCAGATCCTCATCGGTGGCGCGCAGATCATCCTCCTCGCCGACGATCTCGCTGGTGAGGTCGGCGACGGTCACCAGGCCTTCGGTGCCGCCATGCTCGTCGACCACCACCAGCAGGGGCTGACCGCCGCGGATCAGCGGCAGAAGTTCGGCCAGGGACATGGTTTCCTGCACGCGGGCCACCGGTGTGAGGAACGGCGCCAGGGGGGTGTCGCCCTGCAGAAGGCCGCGGGCGATCGGTTCGGCGAGACGACGCAGGTCGAGCACGCCGCGCACGTCATCGAGCGACTGGCCGATCACCGGAAACCGGGCATGGGCGGTGGCATGCACCGCGTCCATCATGGCGGCGAAGGAGACATCCAGCGGCAGGGTGACCATGCCGGAGCGGGGCACCATCACCTCCCGCACCTGGGTGTCCCGCAGGGAGAACACGCCCTCGAGGATGTTGCGCTCATCCGGCAGCAGACCGGTGACGCTGTTGGACTCGATCAGCGTTTCGAGCTCCCCCGCCGACAGCGCCGGCACGAGGGCATCCCAGTTGCGAGGCAGGCCCAGCAGGCGCAGCAGGGCATCGGCCAGGCGCTCCAGCACAAGCAGCAGCGGCGTCAGGGTGCGGCTGACCCACTCCAGCAGCGGCGCCAGCCGCAGGGCCGAGGCCTCCGGACGGTGCAGCACCCAGGCCTTCGGGACCACGCCCCCCAGCACCGTGGCGAGACCAACCAGAACGAGGAACAGGAGAACGTCGAGCCAGACCCCGCCGGCCAGCGGATCGAGCCGAGCCGCCAGACCGCGACCCGCCCAGCCGAGGGCGACCAGGGCCAGGCTGGAGCCCAGCTGGGTGGCCACCAGAGCCCGGCGCAGGCCTTGCTGCAGGCGCTCCACCGAGCGCGCCCCGGGGTGGCCACCGGCGGCCAGCAGCTGCACCCGGCTTGGGCGCAGGCGGATCAGGGCGAGCTCTCCGGCGGCGAAGAACGCGAGCAGGGCCAGCAAGGCAGCCAGCAGGGCGAGCAGGCGCATGGGGGAGAGCACGGCGAGGGAAGCGGCGGTCACTCGACAGTGACGCTCTTGGCCAGGTTGCGGGGCTGATCCACATCCAGGCCGCGGTGGGCCGCGATGTGATAACTGAGCAGCTGCATCGGGATCACGGTGAGCAGGGGGCTGAGCAGCTCATCCACCTCCGGCACCGGCAGGAGCACGTCGAACAGCTCGGTGTCCGGCCCCCGTGGCGCCACCCCGATCAGGCGGGCGTCGCGCGCCTTGGCTTCCTGGGCGTTGGAGAGCACCTTGTCGAACACGCTGCCGGGCACGGCGATCGACACCACCGGCACCCGCGCGTCCAGCAGGGCGATCGGGCCGTGCTTCATCTCGCCGGCGGGGTAGCCCTCGGCGTGGATGTAGCTGATCTCCTTGAGCTTGAGGGCCCCCTCCAGGGCGATCGGGTAGTTGATGCCGCGACCCAGGAAGATCACATCCTGGGTATCCGCGAACAGATGGGCCAGCTCGGCGCAGAGGCGGTCATGCTCCTCCACCAGGTCCTGCAGCTGACTGGGCAGGGCCCGCAGCCCCGTGACGAGAGCATGCAGCTGGGCAGGGCTGCGGCTGGCGCGGCGCTCGGCGAAGGACAGTGTGAGGCCATAGAAGGCCAGCAGCTGGCCGAGGAAGGTCTTGGTGGCGGCCACGCCCACCTCGATCCCGGCGCCGATGTCGAGGACATGAGGCACCAGGCGGCCGAGCGAACTCTCGGGCCGGTTCGTGATGCCGAGCAACTTCGGGGCATAGGCCGGATCGGCGATCAACTCGCGCCGCGCCTGCTCCATCTGCAGCGCCGCCAGGGTGTCGGCCGTTTCGCCCGACTGGGTGACCCCGATGGTGAGCGTGTGGGCTGCCAGCGGCGGCGGCGCATAGCGGAACTCACTGGCGTAATGGACTGCCGTGGGGATACCGGCCAGCTGTTCGAGCAGGTAGGCCCCCACCAGGGAGGCATGACGACTGGTGCCGCAGGCCAGGATCTGGATCCGCTCGACCCCCTCGAACAGGTGGTCCTCCAGCGGCAGGGCCACCAGGGTGGGAGCCCCCGGCGCCCCATCCGGCTCCGGCAGATGGCGGGCCACCCAGAGAGCCGCGGTTTCGGGCTGCTCATGGATCTCCTTGAGCATGAAGTGGCGGAAGCTGCGCTTGTCCGCCACGTGCTCCGTGCCGCTGAGCAGGCTGGGTGTGCGCTGCACCCGTGCGCAGGCCACGTCGTAGAGCTCGATGCCCAGAGGGGTGAGCAGGGCGGTCTCGCCGTCCTCCAGCGGCAGGATCGTGCGGGTGAAGCCGGCCAGGGCGGGGGTGTCGCTGGCGCAGAGGAACTCCCCCTCGCCGAGGCCGATCAGCAGCGGGGCCTGGCGGCGGGCCACCACGACGGCGCCGGGCGTTTCGGCCCAGACCACCGCCAGGGCGTAGGCCCCGTGCAGCAGCGGCAGCACCTGCTGCACGGCCTGCAGCAGCAGGGCCGGGCCGGGACCGGCGCCGGCGGAGCGCAGCTCCGAAAGACGCCTTGCAACCAGATGGGGGATCACCTCCGTGTCGGTGTCGGAGAGGAAATGAACCCCCTGAGCCTGGAGTTCCTCGCGCAGCTGGCGATGGTTCTCGATGATGCCGTTCTGAACCACCGCCAGGCTGCCGCTGCCGTCGAGGTGGGGATGGGCGTTGCGCTCCTCGGGCTTGCCGTGGGTGGCCCAGCGGGTGTGGCCGATGCCGCAATGGCCCCGCGCTCCCTGCTGCTCGTACCGGCCGGTGAGGTTCACCAGCTTTCCCTCGGCCCTCAGGCAGGTGAGACGTCCGGCGGCGGCTCCCGTCTCGGAGGCCTCGACAGTGGCGATGCCGGCCGAGTCATACCCGCGGTACTCGAGTTGACGCAGGCCCTCCAGCAGCAGGGGGGCCGCCTCACGGGAGCCGATGACCGCAACGATGCCGCACATGGCCGATGGGCCGGAATTGGGCTGTTTCTAAAGGATCACCGAGCCGAAGCAAAGCCAGGCTCGGAGACCGCTCCGCGGCATCAGCCGCAGACCTGGCACGGAGCCAAACCAAAAAAAAGCCCGGCTGGAGCCGGGCCATGGCGCAGGAGATGTTCAGGCCTCAGTAGGCGAGACCCATGCTCCGGCTGGTCTCGTCGCCGAGGTAGACGCGGATGCTCAGGAAGTCGGTGGGGCAGGCGGTTTCGCAGCGCTTGCAGCCGACGCAGTCTTCGGTGCGGGGAGAGGAGGCGATCTGGCCGGCCTTGCAGCCATCCCAGGGAACCATCTCGAGAACGTCGAGAGGGCAGGCGCGGACGCACTGGGTGCAGCCGATGCAGGTGTCGTAGATCTTGACGGAATGGGACATGCCCGGCCGGGAAACGAACGGCGTGCGGTCAAAGTACCCAAGGCAGTCGGGAGGGCGCAGGAGCCGGGGCCATGCCGTCATCCTTTTTCATATGGCCCGGGAGGACGATCAGGGCGACCCGTAGGATGCGGCCTCCCACACAGCGGCCATGTCACAGGAAGCGATCTTCGAGAAAGTGCGCTCGATCGTTGCCGAGCAGCTCAGCGTCGATGCCGCTGAAGTGAAGCCCGAGTCGAACTTCCAGAACGACCTTGGCGCCGACTCGCTCGATACCGTCGAGCTGGTGATGGCCCTGGAAGAATCCTTCGATATCGAGATCCCCGACGAGGCCGCCGAAGGCATCACCACCGTCGGTGACGCCGTCAAGTACATCCTGGACAAGCAGGCCTGAGGGTGTCGATGGTGGAGGGTCTCCACCGTGTCGTGGTCACGGGGCTCGGCGCGGTCACACCGATCGGCAACGACGTCTCCCAGTACTGGGAAGGCTTGCGTCTCGGACGCAATGGAGTGGCGCCGATCACCCTGTTCGATGCCTCGCGGCACGCCTGTCGCTTCGCGGCGGAGGTCAAGCACTTCGATCCCACCGACAGCCTCGACCGCAAGGAGGCCAAGCGCTGGGATCGCTTCTGCCAGTTCGGTGTGGTGGCGGCGAAGCAGGCCGTGGCCCAGGCACAGCTGCCCATCGACGCGACCACGCAGCACAGGGTGGGCGTGGCCATCGGCTCCGGCGTGGGCGGCCTGCTGATGATGGAAACCCAGGCGCACGTGCTGGCCGACCGGGGACCTGATCGGGTCAGCCCGTTCTGCGTGCCGATGATGATTCCCAACATGGCCGCAGGCCTGACGGCGATCGCCCTGGGGGCCAAGGGACCGAGCACGGCTGTGGCCACCGCCTGCGCGGCGGGTTCGAACGCCATCGGTGATGCCTTCCGCCTGATCCAGCTGGGCCTGGCCGACGCCATGGTCTGTGGTGGCGCTGAATCCGCCATCACACCGCTGGGAGTGGCCGGCTTCGCCAGCGCCAAGGCCCTGTCCTTCCGCAACGACGACCCTGCCACCGCCAGCCGTCCCTTCGACGCCGAGCGCAACGGCTTCGTCATCGGCGAGGGAGCCGGGATTGTGGTGCTGGAAAGCCTGGAGCGGGCCCTGGCCCGCGGCGTCGAGATCCTGGCCGAGGTGGTGGGCTACGGCATGACCTGCGACGCGCACCACATCACCTCCCCCTCCCCCGGAGGTGTGGGCGGTGCCGAAGCGATGCGCCTGGCGCTCGTCGATGCCCGCCTGGAGCCGGAGCAGGTGGACTACGTCAACGCCCACGGCACCAGCACCCAGGCGAACGACAGCAACGAGACGGCGGCGATCAAGAGCGCCCTCGGCGCCCATGCCTACCGGATTCCGGTCAGTTCCACCAAGTCCATGACCGGACACCTGTTGGGCGGCAGCGGCGGGATCGAGGCGGTCGCCTCCGTACTGGCGATCCGCCATGACCTGGTACCCCCTACCATCAATTACCAAAATCCGGATCCGGCCTGTGATCTGGATGTCGTGCCCAATCAGGCGCGGGAACAGAAACTGAACGTCGTGCTCTCGAACTCGTTCGGGTTTGGCGGTCACAACGTCTGCCTCGCCTTCCGTCGGATGCGCTGAAGGCCTGGCCCCCCAGCCAGCCATCCGCCGCCCGGAACGCCCAACCCCACTTCCCTACCCCTCAGCCATGGTCGCCGCCCCCACAGTGGAAACTCTGTCCGTCGACAACCTCTGCGTCAACAGCATTCGCTTCCTGGCGATCGACGCGATCAACAAGTCCAACTCGGGCCACCCGGGTCTGCCGATGGGGGCGGCGCCCATGGCCTACGCCCTGTGGGACAAGGTGCTCCGGCACAACCCGAGCAATCCCAGGTGGTTCAACCGCGACCGCTTCGTGCTCTCGGCCGGCCACGGCTGCATGCTTCTCTACGCGCTGCTGCACCTCACCGGCTACGACAGCGTGACGCTGGAGGACATCAAGCAGTTCCGGCAATGGGGCTCCAGGACCCCCGGACACCCTGAGACCTTCGAGACCCCCGGCGTGGAGGTGACCACCGGCCCCCTGGGTCAGGGGATCTCCAACGCGGTGGGCCTGGCGATCGCCGAGGCCCATCTTGCGGCCAGGTTCAACCGTCCGGGCGCCACGCTCGTCGATCACCACACCTACGTGATCATGGGGGACGGCTGCCATCAGGAGGGGATCTCCAGTGAGGCAGCCTCCCTGGCCGGGCACCTCGGCCTGGGCAAGCTGATCGCCCTCTACGACGACAACCACATCACGATCGATGGCAACACCATCGTCTCCTTCACCGAGGACGTGCTGAAGCGCTACGAGGCCTACGGCTGGCACGTTCAGCATGTGGCCGACGGCAACACCGACATCGCGGCGATCACCCGGGCGATCGAGGCGGCGAAGGCGGTCACCGACAGGCCCAGCCTGATCAAGGTCACCACCACGATCGGCTACGGCTCCCCCAACAAGGCCGACACCGCCGGGGTGCACGGCGCGGCCCTCGGCGCCGAGGAAGCGGAACTCACCCGCAAGTCCCTCGGCTGGGGCTACGGCCCGTTCGAAGTTCCTGAGCAGGCCTACGAGCACTGGCGGATGGCCCGGGAACGGGGTGCGGAGCACGAGGCCGAATGGACCAACACCCTGGCTGCCTACCGCCACCAGTACCCAGCCGAGGCCGCCGAGTTTGAGCGCATGCTGCGGGGTGAGCTTCCCGAGGGCTGGGATCGCAACCTGCCTCGCTTCACTCCCGCCGACAAGGGCCTGGCCACCCGCCAGTACTCCTACAACGTGCTCAACGCGATCGGGCCCGACCTGCCGGAGCTGATCGGGGGTTCGGCCGACCTCACCCACTCCAACCTCACCGACATCAAGGGAGAGGGCAGCTTCCAGAAGGGCAGCGAAGCCAACCGCTACCTCCACTTCGGCGTGCGTGAGCACGCCATGGCCGCGATCCTCAACGGCATCGCCTACCACGGCAGCGGCCTGGTGCCCTACGGCGGCACTTTCCTCGTGTTCGCCGGCTACATGGTGGGGGCGATCCGGCTTTCGGCCCTTTCCGAGCTCGGCGTGATCTACGTGCTCACGCACGATTCGATCGGTCTGGGCGAAGACGGGCCCACCCACCAGCCGGTGGAGACCCTGGCTTCGCTGCGAGCCATCCCCAACCTGCTGGTGATCCGCCCCGGCGACGGCAACGAGACCAGCGGCGCCTACCAGGTAGCCATCACCAACCGCAAACGGCCCACCGTGCTGGCCCTCAGCCGCCAGGCGATGGCCAACCAGGCCAACTCCTCTCCGGGGCTGGTGGCCCGGGGTGGCTACATCCTCGACGACAGTGAAGGAACCCCTGATCTCCTCCTGATCGGCTCCGGCACCGAGCTCGACCTCTGCGTCAAGGCCGCCGCCGCCCTGCGGGCAGAGGGACGGAACGTGCGCGTGGTGTCGATGCCCTGCGTCGAGCTCTTCGAGGAGCAGGACGCCAGCTACCGCGAATCGGTGCTGCCCGCCGCGGTGCGCAAGCGCCTGGTGGTGGAGGCTTCCGGCTCCTTCGGCTGGCACAAGTTCGTCGGCCTCGACGGCGACACCATCTCTGTGGATCGCTTCGGTGCTTCGGCACCGGGCCCGGTCTGCATGGAGAAGTTCGGCTTCACCGTGGAGAACGTGGTGGCGAAGGCCCAGGCGTTGTAAGGCTCGGCGCAACGCCGACTCATTTCGCCAGGAACGGACTCACCGATCCATTCCTGGTGGACGTCCGGAAGCCTGGTCCAGGTGTTCCCAGCAAGGGCCTTGATGCCGCACAACCGAAACGCCAACCCAGAACGACTGTCGATCGTCCTCCCGACCTACAACGAGAGGGAGAACGTCGCCAGGATTGTCGAGGAGCTCCTCCCCCTCCAGCAGCGATTCGATCTCGAGATCCTCTTTGTCGACGATGATTCGGCCGACGGAACCGCCGATCTGATCAAGGAACTGGCACACCGGCAAGCAGCGGTGCGCCTGATCCGCAGGGTGGGGAGAGCCGGCTTGGCCAGTGCCATCAAGGAAGGGATTCTCGATGCCACCGGCGATGTGGTCGTCGTGATGGACTGTGATGGCCAGCATGAACCGGCAGCGGTCGAAGCCGCCGTTCAGGCCCTGATCGAATCCGGCGGCGATCTGGTGGTGGGCAGCCGCTTTCACGCCGATGCCGCCATCCACGGGCTGAGCCCGAAGCGCACCCGCAACTCCAACTGGGCCAACACGATCGCCCGCTTCAGCCTGCCCGGCTATCGGCGGCTGACCGACTTCATGAGCGGCTTCTTCGCCCTGAGGCCGGAGCCAACCCTGCCGTTCGTGCGCCGGGTGGACGTGAACGGTTTCAAGTTTCTCTACGAGCTGCTCTCGATCAGCCAAGGGCGGCTTCAGGTCACGGAGATTCCGCTGAGCTTCCAGGCCCGCCTCGCCGGCGCTTCAAAGCTGGACCTGGCCATCGTCTGGGATCTGGGCGTCTCGATCCTTCACACGCTGCTGCTGCGATCCATCCCTCGCCGTGCCATCAGCTTCGCACTGGTGGGCTTCAGCGGGGTGGCGGTCCAGCTGCTCGTGGTCGAGGGCCTGATGGCAGGCCTGCAGTTTCCGTTCGAGCAGGCCCTGCCCGTCGCGGTCGTGGCTGCGGCAACCTCGAACTATCTGATCAACAACGCCCTGACCTTCCGCTTCCAGCGCCAGCAGGGACTGGCCCTGCTGCAGGGCCTGCTGAAGTTCCTGCTGGTGGCCTCCCTGCCGGTGCTGGCCAATGTGGGCGTGGCCTCCTCCTTTTACAGCCTCGTTTCGCGCAACACGTTCTGGGCCCAGCTGGCAGGCATCCTGGTGGTGTTCGTCTGGAACTACGCCGCCTCATCGCGGTTCGTCTGGAACACGCCCTAGCCGTTCGAGGTCCAGCTGACGGGTACATCCTGGCCGTAGGGCTGCAGGGCAACCACCACGGTCCTCCCGTCGAGAAAAACGGCGTCTGGCGACGGCCAGGGTCTGACATCCTTCGCCAGAAGCAGGGCGCTCTGCTTCTCCGCCTCGGTGGGTTGCCGGAGCCGTTCCTTGCCCAGGAAGAAGTTCAGGATCTCGGCTTGGCGATAGCTGGCGAAGGCTTCGGTGGTGAGCATATGGGGGGCGTCCTTTGCGGACGGCCAGCGCACGAAGTCCGCGAGTCGGAAAGTAGGATAGCGACCGATGACCACAAGCGCTGTCCGCTCCTTCATGGGTGTGCCCAGCAAGGGCTCAACCCGCACCAGAACACGATTGATCATGTTGAGTTCATAGGTCGTCTTGAGCTGGGCGGCATTGGACTGCTGGGTGCCGAGCACCAGGAAGAACCAGAGCAGCAGCCAGGCCAGCGGCAGGGCCGCCCAGCGCAGCGATCTTGGCTGCAGCGCAAGCCCCAGAAAGAAAAGGAGCGCGTAGCCGTAGGCCGCATAGAACCTGCCGCTGTCAGTGGGCGTGGCGCTGTTCACGATGTTGGCGGCGTTCACCGCCACCGGAACCAAAAGAACGGCGGCGAGCAGGGCCAGCCGAACCGATCGATCCCGGCCCGGCCAGGCCAGCAGAGCGAGCAAACCCAGGGCAACAAGGATCAGGGGAATCAGGCCGAGCACTCCCCGGGGCACACCGCCCACTCCCGAGGCCAGATAGTCAAAGAACGTCCGGTAGGACTCACCCACCTCCTCGATGGCCTGACCCACGCCGTTGAGACGGGTACTGGGCCAGATCGGAGCTGTAATCACGACCTTCGAGCTGAGCCAGAACAGCACGGCCGACAGCAACAAGGGAGCCGGGGTGAGCAGGACCTCACGCAGGACTGCTGCCGGCGGTTCGGCGTCGGGAGCGGACCGACGCCGAACCGCATGAACCGTCAACACAAGGATCAGATTGAACAGCAGGAAGACACTGACCGAGGCGATCTTCGGCGCATAGGTGGCCAGGGCCATGAAGTAGAACGTGGAGGCACCCAGAATTCGCGTGGGGTCACGCCTGCTCCGCACCCACACCAGCGAGCCCAGAATCACGAACGTATCAGCGATCACGAACGAGATGTGGTCAGCGGCAAACGAGTAATAGTCAAGAAAGGCGGGGTACAGGCAAAGAACTCCAGCCAGCAGGAAGACATCCGTCTTTCGCTGCAGCCCCACCAACCGGGCAAACAGAATGCCATTCAATGCCTGAAGAAGGGCCGCACCGATCATCTGCAGGGACTGGACTCCGCTGCCGCCCTGAGCCAGGATGATCAGATCGGCCAGCCATCGGCCTTCGCCCGACGTCTTGAAGCTTGGATAGTCGTAGAGCCTGCTGTTGGGAAAGGTATGATCCGTCAGCGTCATCTCCGTGAAGAAGTAGCTGTAGGCCACGATCTGCAGCAGGAGCAGCGCTATGAAGACGAGGCGATAGCGATCGGCCTCGGCGATGACGGTCTGAAGCAAGGCCCGCAGAGAGATCCTGCCATCGGAAAGTCCTGCGTTCCAGCTCTCCGTTGCGGCCATATCCCGCCAAGCAATGCGGTGCGATTATGCCTCAGAGCTCCCCAGGGATCGCTACGGCCACCTCAGCCTGGATCCCCCCCGACCGCATCCACAGGCAGAAACGGCCCCCCCACCGGAATCAGCGGGAAACAACCGAAGCCACCCTTGTGCAGAGCGGCTGTATGGCACGAGGTCCACAGTCCCGTCAGCCTGGATCAGGTGGCCTTCGGGGCAACAAGGGAAGAATCCCTGCGATACGCCTCGGTGCACGAGTGCAAGAATCGGTTCGCGAGTGCCGTGCCTGGCTCGATCAGCCTGGCACGCCCCTGGTGGCCCTATCCCGCCTGTGCCCATGGACGAAGGAAGAGCGAGCAGAACCCGGCCAGTCGGACTGCTGGTCTGGTGCGCAGTCCTGGCCAGCAGTCTGTTCGCCCTCTGGTTCTGGCTGAGTACGGCTTCACAACCTCTGGTCGATCAGCATGACTTTCGGCAGACGCAGACCGCACTCTCCGCCTTTCATCTGTTCCGGAACGGGAACGGCCTCCTGAACGGCCTCCTGACCTACGAGACCCCTGTGCTGGGGAAACCGTGGTCCATCCCCTTCGAGTTTCCCACCTTCCAGCTGGCAGCTTACTCGCTAAAGAGAATCTCCACCCTTGATCTTACCAGCGCGGGGCGGCTGACCAGCATCGGCTTCGCCCTGGGCTGCCTAGCCATCGGCATCGCCATTCTCAGGCAGTTCTCGATATCAAGAGCTGGCATCATCGTCTTTACACTGCTTTATCTTTCTTCGCCGATTTACCTGTACTGGAGTAGAACTTTCATGATCGAAAGCACTGCCTTGCTGCTCAGCCTGGCAGTTCTCTACCTGTATTGGGCCTCCAGGCGACTGGATGACTGGCACGGCAGGAAGAGCCTTGCGATCCTCACCGCTCTGCTGATCTGCCTGACGCTGGCTCTGCTGACCAAGGCCACCACCGCCTTACCGGTGTTCCTGCTGATCCTGATCGACCAGACCTATGCGATGGGGGCCGCCACCCTGCGCCGAACCCACAGCCACGACAGACGCAGGATCCTCGCCCGTGGCGGCATGGTTCTCGCCATTCTCCTGCTGTCGTTTCTGGTCTTGAAGAGTTGGACCACACACGCCGATGCGCTCAAGGCGCTGAATCCAATAGCACGATTCCTCACCTCCGAGCGACTGGCGAGCTGGAACTTCGGAGATTTCCATCAACGCCACTCAGGCGATCTGTGGATCGGTGTGGTTGGGCAAAGAATGTTGACCCCGAATGGATCCATTCCCATTGCCATTCTCTTGATCCTTGGCATCACCAGGCCCCATCCTGGCAGCCAGAGCCGCTATCTGCTGCTCTGCTGCACGGGCCTGGCCCTGGCACCCCTACTCATCTTCACCAATCTCCACATCGTCCATACTTACTATCAGTATGCCAATGAAATCTACCTGCTGCTTGCCATCGCAGTCGCCAGTGATGTTCTGGTAGATTCAGGTCGCCGATCATGGAATCTCCTTCTCGGCATCTGCCTTACCCTCATCATCATCAGCTTCTACGGGAACTTCTTCCGCTCCTACTATCGTGATGCCCAGCTCAAGGACAATGCCGTAAGCATGGCCGGCACCTACATCAGGAGCATCACGAACCCCGAGGAGGCCATCCTCGTGTTCGGCGATGACTGGAACTCCGCCATGGCCTTCCATTCGCAGCGCAAAGCCCTCACCTATCCCGACTGGGCAGCTTCAGACGATGGGATGAAAAGGGATGACGTTCTGGCCAACCCGGCTGCTTTCATCGGTCCGCTCAAACTCGGAGCGATCGCCAGCAAGGGGGCAAAGATTCCTGCTGACAACGTGCTCATGGCCTGCGGTGGCGCCGCCCGTCCGGATCCCCACGTCGAAGGTGACTGGCTGATCTACTCCTGCCGATCCGGCGCAGCGAGTGCCCGGCCGGATCCGTCACGGCAGGCCAGGCCGTGAGGCCCGCACCCATCCACAGTCCCTCGCGCACCTGAGTCCTTGGCCTTCGTTCCTGCCCTGATCCGTTCCTGCCGGCCCCGGCAATGGAGCAAGAATCTGCTGGTGTACGCATCGGCGGTGTTCGGTTTCTCGCTGGATCCGTCGGTCTGGTGGCACTCCAGCCTCGCCCTCCTCTGCTTCTGCCTGATCTCCAGCAGCATCTACCTGGTCAACGACGTCATTGATGTCGAGGCCGATCGCCGGCACCCCAGCAAATGCCACCGGCCGATCGCCTCCGGAGCCGTTCCGATCCCCGCGGCCCTGACGGCCGCCGTTCTGCTGGCATTGGCGAGCCTTTCCCTGGCAGCGACCCTGACGGCCACTCTCGCCGCGGTGATCCTGACCTACGCCCTGATCCAGCTCGCCTATTGCCTGCGGCTCAAGCGCCAGCCCCTGCTCGACCTGTTCTGCATCGCCTCCGGCTTTCTGCTGCGGGCCGTCGCAGGGCTGGTGGCCACGGGCCTCGGCAGTTCTCCCTGGTTCCTGCTCTGCATTGGCCTGCTCGCCCTCTTCCTGGCGGTGGAGAAACGCAAGGCCGAACTGCGGGTGTCCCTGGATCGAGGCGTGATCACCCGCCAGGTGCTGGAGCGCTACTCGCTGCCCCTGCTCCAACGGCTGGAATCCCTGGTGGCGAGCAGTGCCTTCATGGCCTACGCCCTCTGGAGCGCGGGTCCCACTCTCAAGGGCGCTCCCACCAGCTGGATGCTGCTGACGGTTCCCTTCGTGCTGGTGGGAATCTTCCGCTACCAGCTGCTCAGCGACCCCGAGGAGGCCGAACGGCGGGCCGGCCGGCATCCCGACCAGAGCACGGAACGGCCGGAGGAGATCCTGCTCGGTGACCGCGGCATCCATCTCACCCTGCTGGGCTGGATGATCACCGTGGTCATGGTAGGGATGGGCCACCGCATGGGCTGGTTCCGATGATTCGCAGCGCCTTCGTGCTCGGCAGCACCAGCGCTGTCGCAGCGGCCCTCTGCCGGGCGCTGGCCGAGCAGGGCTGTCGCCGCTTCCACCTGGTCGCCCGCGACGCCAACGCCAACGAACGGCTGGCCGCCGAACTGCGTGAGCGCCACGGGGCCGACGTCAGCCTGGAAGTGTGCAATCTGCTCGCCGCCGCCTCCCTGGAACAGCCGCTGACGCCCAGGATCGAGCAGAGCTTCGATCTCTATCTGATCACGGCCGGCTCCATGGGGGATGCCGAGCGGGCACGGCTCGAGCCGGCAGAAGCGCTGGCGATCACGGCCGCCAACTACAGCGGGCTGCTTCCCTGGCTGACCGCCATTGCCACCTCCGACCGGATCACCCGGCCCGGCGGGCTGTGGGTGTTCACGTCGGTGGCCGCCGATCGGGGCCGGCCCTCCAACTACCACTACGGCGCCGCCAAGGCGGCCCTCACCACCTTCTGCGAAGGCCTGCTGCTGCGCTGTCAGGGCCAGCCTTTCTGCGTGCGCATCCTCAAAGCGGGGTTCATGGCCACACCGATGACGCTCGGCAAGGCCCCACCCCTGCTCTGCGCCAGCCCCGAGTCGGTGGCCCGGGACCTGCTGCGAAGGCCCGATCGCCGTGGCATCGAGTACATCCCCTGGTGGTGGGCTCCGCTGATGCGGCTGATCCGCCTGCTGCCGCGCCCCCTGGCCAGCAAGCTGTGACTCTCTCCCTTCCCTCCGAAACCCGCACCCTCACCGGCTGGGGCCGCACGATGCCCGTGCAGGCGACGGTCTGGAGACCGGCGTCGCTCGAGCCGTTGCAGCAGCTGGTGCGCGAGGCAGGCCCGGGCAGCCTGATCCCCCGCGGCCTCGGTCGCTCCTACGGCGATGCCGCCCAGTGCGCAGGTGCGAGCGTGATCGATCTGGGCGGATTCGACCGGATCGAGCTCGATCCGGTCCGAGGCACGGTCACGGCCGGAGGCGGCGTCAGCCTCGCTTCGGTGCTGCGGGTGATCGTTCCGGCCGGCTTCTTCCTGCCCGTCACCCCCGGCACCCGCAACGTGACGGTGGGCGGTGCCATCGCCGCCGACGTGCACGGCAAGAACCACCACGTCGAGGGCAGCTTCGCCAGCCATGTGCGCCAGCTGCAGCTGGTGGACGGCAACGGCGAGCTGCGCACTCTGCAGCCGGATGGCGAGGCGGAGGCCGCCGCCGCCTTCTGGGCCACCGCCGGCGGCATGGGGCTCACCGGCGCCATCACCGAGGCCACCTTCTCTCTCCTGCCGATCCGCACCTCCCTGATCAGCGTCGATACCGACCGCCACGGCACGCTCGACTCCCTGATGGCGGCGATGGTGGAGGGGGATGGGCGCTACCGCTACAGCGTTGCCTGGGTGGACAGCCTCCATCCCCGGGGCCGGGGCGTGCTCACCCGCGGGGACCACACCAGCCTCGAGCAGCTGCAGGAGCAGGCATCCGCGCAGACGGCGGACCCCCTGGCCTACGACCCCAGGGCGCTGGCTTCGGCACCGGCCTTCCTGCCGGGGGGGCTGCTGAACACCTGGACGGTACGGGCCTTCAACGAAACCTGGTTCCGCAAGGCCCCCGCGCATCGGATCGGTGAGCTGCAGGCCATCGGCCCCTTCTTCCACCCCCTGGATGGGGTCGCCGACTGGAACCGCATCTACGGACCCGCCGGCTTCCTGCAGTACCAGTTCGCCGTGCCGGACGAGGCCGCCGAGCTGGTGCCCCGCGTCCTGGAGGCCCTGCGCGGCATCGGCGCGCCCAGCTTCCTGACGGTGCTCAAACGCTTCGGGTCGGCCAATGCGGGCCCCCTGTCGTTCCCGCAACCCGGCTGGACCCTGGCCGCCGATGTGCCGGCGGCCGTGCCCGGCCTGTTCGAGCTGCTCGACCGGCTCGACGAGCAGGTGGCGGCCAGGGGCGGCCGCCTCTACCTGGCCAAGGATTCGCGCCAGTCCGCTGCCATGTTCCAGCGCAGTTATCCGGGACTCGACGACTGGCGGCGGCAGCGCGCCCGACTCGACCCCCGCTCTGTCTTCAGCTCCGACCTGGCCCGCCGCATCGGCCTCTGAACGAGCGGGGAGAGCCGCACCTACTGTTCAGCCACCCTGCCCACGCTCCGTTGCCCGTGCCACACGGCGAGCGCCCCCTGCGGCCGAGGCCTGCGCTCGGGCGGCGCGGACAGCCGTTGGTGGTGCTCGTCTCGGCGCTGGCCACGGCAGCGATCGCCTGCTTCGGGATTCCGCTGGCCTATCCCGCCCTGGGGCTTGATCCCTCCTGGCAGCAGGCGCTGGTGGAGGCCACGGACAGCAGCCGGGTGTTCGGGCGGGAGGTGATCTTCACCTTCGGTCCCCTGCATCAGGCCGCCACCGATCAGGTCTCCACCAACCTGGTTCCCCTGATCACCGGACGGCTCGTCTTTTCCGTGGCCTGGACGGCTGCCGTTCTGATGGCCGGCCTGCTGCGGGGCGCCGGGGCAAGCCTGCTGATCCTGGCCGCCGTGGCGATCGGACAGGCCGGTTGCCCGAAGCCCGATGTGATGTTCTATTCCCTCAGCAGCCTGGGCGTGCTGTTGTCGGTCGTGCACACCGCAACGGAAACGGGCCCGCGCCGGACAAGGACCTTTCTGCTGCTGTTGGTGGCCATCGGGATCGCCCTGTCGACGCTGGTGAAACTGAGCTTCACAGCCGCCGCTCTGCCCGCCCTGACCTGCATGCTGTCGCTGGAGTTCCTGCGACTCTGCGCTCGACCGGCTCGCCGCTCGGCAGGGGCTGTGGCGGCCATGGCCGCGATCCCAGCCGCGGCCCTCGCAGCGGCCTGGACCGGCGTGCGCTCCGGCGGACCCGCGGATCTCGGCCGGTACTTCACAGGCCTCAATGCCGAGATCGTCCTGGGCTACAGCGAGGCCATGGCGATCGGACCCAGCCTCCCGATCGCGCTCGCCGCCGTCGGGGTCTACGGCCTTGCCTCACTGGCCTCAGGCGCCCTGTGCTGGCTCACCCTCCTGAAGCCCCTGTCGAAGACCTTCCCAGCGCCGATTCCGTCGAAGCTGGCCGCCCTGGTGCCGGCCCTGACGCTGCTGGTGATCCAGTGGGTCGTGCTGAAGGCGGGCTTCGTTCGCCTGGACGGCCACATCGTCACCGCGGCGTTGCTGTGCATCCTCTTCCCACTCTTCGTGCTGGCGCTGGGGGGTCAGGATCTCACCTCCCTCGGCAACGGACATCGCTGGCGGCTCGCCGCACCCATCCTCCTTTACGCGGCCGGGTCGCTCCTGTTTCTCGCCGCCCTGCATCGCAAACTCCCCCTGCACAGGCAGGGGCCCGTGGCCTCTCTGCTCAACACACCCGCCATCGCAGCCCTGCTGCTGCTGCCGGCCGAGCGGGAACGGATCGTCGCCAGGCGAGGCGGCACCCTCCGCGACCTGCGGGGAGAATCGGAGGATTTCCGGTTGAAGGACGGCGCCAGCGCCGACATCCTGCCCTGGAACGTCACGGCGTTGCTGGCCAACGGCGCCCCTTACCGCCCCCGGCCCGTGCCGCAGTCCTACTCCGCCTACACCCGACCCCTGCAGCTGGCCAATGCCGCGTTCTTCGCGCCCCACCGACCGGCTGGCCTGCCGCCGCCGCCGCAGCAGGTGGTGGTCAGCGTCAACGACATCGACGGCCGACTGCCGATCTCCCTGGACTCCCCGGCGATCCGGACGATCCTCGAGACCCATGCCTTCAGCCATACGGGCAGTCGTGGATCGCTCGTCTTCGGCCCGGCGGGGCACGGCATCCCCCACGGTCCGAAGACGGTCGTGTCCGGTGAACTGAGCTGGAGAAGCACGGGCCAGGGAGGCTTCCACAGCACGCCGATCCCCCTGCCGCGTCAGGGCTCAATCGCCTGGCTGAGCGTCGATCTGCGCGCGACCCTCAGCCGGTCCGTAGCCTCACTCCTGTTCAGGTCGTTTCCTGTCTTCCTCGACTATCTGGATGCGAATGGTAGTGTCGTCGAGAGCTACAGGATCGTGCCGAAAGCGGTGACGGACCTGCTCGTGTTTCCGTTGATCAAGAATAATGAGGAGCTGCTCGGCATGGTGGAAAAGAGAACCGGACGGCAGAAAGATCCCGTCCGCCACCAGCCACAGCTCACGGCTGTGCGCTTCTCCGTGAACGGCTTCGGCAGGCCCTTCGATGTGAGCCCCTACAGGATGGAGGTGATCCGGCGATGAGGGTGTTCCTCCCCGGTGGAGCGGGCCTGGTGGGCCTCAACCTGATCGCGGTGCTTCAGCAGCACCATCCCGACTGGCAGCTGCTGGTGGTGGACAAGAAGGCCGAAGCGCTGGAGGTCGGCAGGCGTCTGTTTCCCGCCGTCACCTTCGTCGGCGAGGACCTCACCCGCACGGATGGACAGACCTGGCCGGCCCTGCTGAGCGGTTGCGATGCCTGCGTGATGCTCCAGGCCGAAATCGGCAGCACCGATCCCGGCGCCTTCGAGCGCAACAACATCACCAGCACCGAGGTGGTGCTGGCCGAACTGCGTCGGCAGGGCATCCCCAGGCTGGTCCACGTGAGCAGCTCGGTGGTGAACTCGGTGGCCACCGACCTCTACACGAGCACCAAGCGCCGACAGGAACAACTGGTCAGGCGTGCCTGGCCCGACGCCGTCGTGCTGCGCCCCACGCTGATGTTCGGCTGGTTCGACCGCAAGCACCTCGGCTGGCTGGCCCGCTTCATGCAACGCCTGCCGGTGTTCCCGATCCCCGGCTCCGGTCGGTTCATCCGCCAGCCCCTCTACGTCGGCGATTTCTGCCGCATCATCGAGAGCTGCCTGGAGAATCCCTCCTTCAGCGGCACCTACGACATCACCGGCACCGAGCGGGTGAGCTACATCAGCCTGATGCGCCAGTTGCGCACGGCCGTGTCAGCGCGGCCACTGATCCTCCACCTGCCGATCCCCCTGTTCGGCTGGCTGCTGCAGCTCTGGGCCCTGATCAGCCGTCAGCCGGCCTTCACCCGGGATCAGCTCCGTGCCCTCACGGCCGGCGACGAGTTCCCCGTGATCGACTGGCCCAGCATCTTCTCGGTGACGCCCACGCCCCTGGCCGAGGCCCTGCGGATCGCCTATCGGGACCCGCGCTATCGCGACGTGGTGATCCCCTTCTGATGAGCAGCATCCCCAGCATCGCCGTCATCGGCGGCGGCCCGATGGGCCTGGCCGTGGCCTACGAGCTCTGCCTGCAGGGCTTCCGGCCCGTGCTGCTCGAAGCCGACGATCGGCTCGGCGGCATGGCGGCCAGCTTCGATTTCGCCGGTGTCGAGCTGGAGCGCTACTACCACTTCCACTGCCTCAGTGACCATGCCTTCTTCCAGCTGCTGCAGGAACTCAACCTGCAGGATTCCCTGCGCTGGAAACAGACCCGGATGGGATTCTTTCTCGATGGGCGTCTCTATCCCTGGGGCACGGCCGCAGCCGTGCTCGGTTTCCGGCGGCTGCCTCTGGCAACGCGCCTGCGCTATCTGCTCCATGCCGCGCGTTGCCTCACGATCCGCGACTGGCACCACCTCGATGGCCTGTCGGCGACGACCTGGCTGAAGCGCTGGCTCGGCGAACAGGGGTACCGCGTGCTGTGGGAAAAACTTTTCGCCTACAAGTTCTATCACCACAGTGATTCGCTCTCGGCCGCCTGGATCTGGAGCCGGATCCGCCGCATCGGCCAGTCACGCCGCGGTCTGAAGGAAACCCTGGGCTATCTGGAAGGGGGATCGCAGCGCTGGATCGAGGCCCTCGCCGGCGAGATCCGGCGGCGAGGCGGCACGATCCGGCTTCACAGCCCCGTGGGCCGGTTGGGCGGCAGCGACGGGGCAGATGGGGTGGTGCTCTCCACGCCGGCGGGACAAGAACGTTTCGATGCCGCCATCTCCACTGTGCCGCTGCCGCTGGTGGCTCCGATGCTGGCCGCCGGCGGCGCTGATGCGGCGCTGGTGCGGCCGTTCGAAGCACAGCTCTCGGTGGCCTGCGCCTGCGTGGTGATCCAGACGAGACAACCGATCACCGCGAACTTCTGGACCAACGTGAATGACGAGCGCTTCCGGATCCCCGGCATCATCGAAATGTCGAATCTGCAGCCGCTGCAACCCCACATCACCTACGTGCCCTTCTACATGCCGGCCGATCATCCCGACTACGGCCGTCCGAGCGCGGCCTTCATCGACGATTCGATCGCCTGCCTGAAGGCGATCAATCCGTCCCTGCAGGACGGGGACATCCTTGCCGCCCACTGCAGCCGCTACCGCCATGCCCAGCCCGTGTGCGGCCTCCATTTCCGGCGCAGCCTGCCGCCGCTGCAACCCCTGCCGAACCTCTGGATTGCGGACACCACCGTGTACTACCCGGAGGACCGGGGCATCTCCGAGAGCGTGCAGTTCGGCCGCTCACTGGCGCGTGAGGTCGCAGGCAGGCTGCGATGATGACCACGGGGAGTCATCGGCGGGAATTCACGGCCTTCGTGCTCACCGGCGGGCTGGCGGCCGTGGTGAACGTGGTGAGCCGGGTCGGCTTCTCCACGGTGGTGCACTTCGAGCTGGCGGTCCTGCTGGCCTACGGCTGCGGCATGCTCACGGCCTATCTCCTGGCCCGGAGGTTCGTGTTCGTGAACAGCCGCGTCAGCGTGCGGCGTTCCTTCGCCGCCTTCTGCCTCGTGAATGCCTTCGCGGTGCTGCAGACCTGGGCGGTGAGCCTCGGGCTGCGCAACTGGCTGCTGCCCCTGCTCGGCATCGTGGTGTTCCGGGATCTGATCGCCCATGCCATCGGCGTCGCCGTGCCGGTGGTCAGCAGCTACTTCGGGCACAAGCACATCTCCTTCCGTGATCACCCCTGACGACGGCCGTCCGGTGGTGGCCGCCTTCGACTTCGACGGCACCCTGATCCGTGGCGACTGCCTGCTGATGCTGCACCGCCAGCTCAAGGGCTTCGCAGGCTTGGCCCTGGACGGGTTGCACCTGATCGCCCCATTCCTGGCCTGGGCACGGGGCAGCCTGAGCACGGCCGACTTCAAGGAGCGGTATCTGGGCGTGCTGCTGCGGGGCACGACCAGGGAGGCACGCTCCGCCGCGCTCGGCCAGAAACTCCCAGCCGCGCAGTGGCGCGCCCTGCGGCCCCGGGCCCTTGCGCGGTTGCGCTGGCATCAGGCCCAGGGCCACCGCGTGGTGATCATCTCCGCCTCGCCCCGCGCCCTGATCGCTCCGCTGGCCGCTCGACTGGGGGTGGACCTGCTCGCCACCGAAACCAGCGATCCCCTGGCGCACGGGCCGGCCACACCGCTGGGGCTCCGCTCGGCCAACTGCAAAGGGGAAGAGAAGGTGCGGCGGCTCGGGGCCTGGCTGGATCGGCCCCTCGAGGAGATCAGCCTGCATGCCTACGGCGACAGCCGCGGGGACCGCCAGCTGCTGGAGCTGAGCACGGCGCCCCACTGGCGCAGCTTCGGCCCGGCTCCACTGCCCTACCCAGCCAGGAAACCGACAGCGGCACCACCCGGTGGCTGGATCCCGCTGCTGGCGCTCCTCCTGCTGAGCCTGGCCCTGTTCGGGCTGGCAGGCCTGAGCCCGGTGGAGCGGCTGGGCCTCCAGGGGGCCCTGGGCCGTGTGCTGGCCTGGCTGCCGGCCATCTACGGGATCCTGGCAGTGGCCTACCTGGGGCGCTACTGGCGCTGGCGCCTGCTGCTCAGCTCCGCCGGCATCGGCCGCTGGGGCTGGCGGGATGCCGGGGCCTGGTTCGTGGGCTTCGCCCTCACCGCCACCCCCGGCAAGCTCGGTGAGCTGAGCCGGGTGCAGCAACTGCACCGGGAACTCGGCTATCCGCGCCCGCCGCTTGTGCATGTCTTCGTGGCGGAACGGCTCTGCGATGGCGCGGCCGTGCTGCTGTGGCTGGCGCTGCTGGCGCCCTCCGCCCTTCGGGCTGGCCTGGGCCGGCTGCCGCCGACAGGGATCGGCCTGCTGCTGCTGGCGGGAGCGGCGACGCTCCTTGCCGCCATCTGGATCTGGAGACGGTGGGGAGGGCCCTGGCAGCACCATCTGCCCAGTGGTGCCCTGGCCAGGGCCTGCCTGCCGGCCGGCGCCGTGACTCTGGGGATCTGGGCCTGCGAATCACTGATTCTCTGGCTGCTGGTTCAGGTGGTCAGCCCCGCTCACACGGTGCCGATCCAGGCGGCGATCGGCACCTACCTGCTCTCGGGATCGCTCGGGATGCTCTCCACCCTCCCCGGCGGCGTGGGCGTGAACGAGGGGGCCACGATCCTGCTGCTGGCCCGCTTCGGCGTACCCCCGTCCGCCGGACTCGCCATCGCCATCCTGCGCCGCCTCTGCACCGTGTGGAGTGTGACCGGGCTGGCCGTGCTGCTCGGCTGGTGGCGCGGCAGCCGTGAAGGGCCGTAGCTGCCAGCCTCTGCTGATCAGCCAGCGCGGCATGGCATGGGTCGTTCGCGACAGGCACAGGAACATCCAGATCAACGAGGCACGCAAGGCCTGGATCGAAGCGGCAGGGGCTGTGGTGACCGCAAAACGGGCCAAGGGGACTTGCCGGGCATCGCTGCGAAGTCAAGGGCCAGAAAGCCTCGCGGCAGAAGAAAATGGACCTCGCCGGCCATCATCTTTCTGACCCGCGCAGCCGCCCGGACCTGGCAGACCTGACCGACAACATGCTGGTGTTCACTCCAGACCTGCATCAGGAGTTTCACAGCTGGAGGCCCGGGACCTGCACCCCGAATGATTTTCAGACCTTCGCAGAAACGGTGCCTGCTGATCTGTTCGATCCGGTGAACACCAGGCAAATGCAACGGCTGCAGACCTTGACCCGAGGACTGAGGAGGTTGGAGCAGGAGCGGAAGGGGCAACAGGTGAGGTATCAGAGGAACTAACGCTGCCACTCAGGGGTTTGTTGGACAACGGTCCTGAGTGCGTTGCTCATGCCCTCATGTGCAGGTGCAGGTCCAGTGGTCTCCACTGTGGCTTCAAGCCCGGCCCGGACACCGGACTGGCCTGCCAGCGCCGCCTGGGCGTTCTTGGCAGCCATGGCCTGTTCTGCGGGGCTGGTGCCGTTCGCGCTGTTCGCCGGGCAGGAGCACTTCAAGCGCTTGAAGAGGTCGTTTGGCGTGGCGCCCTCGTAGATGCGGGTGGTCCCGTCGGGGCAGCGGTATGTGCCTCCCTTGCCCTGGTTCATGAGCGAGGGCAGGTTCTCCATCGAGGTGTCCGGCGCGGGCGGCGTCTGGGCGGTGGCAGGGCCTACTGCAGCCAGCAGGGAGGCGAACCACAGCGCCATGGCGAAAACCTTGGCTACCTCCTCCGGGTGGAAGAGGCGAGGCGCGTAGATGAAGCGCGTCATCTTGGCGGCCGCTTCCACGTTTGATTCTCTGCTAAGCAATCCGCGGCGGCCTATCGCTGTCAACAGCGACGCAAGGAATCATAAAGCTGGAATCCTCGTCGCAGCAAGATCTACAGACGCCACCAGTTCAATGATCTCGTCTTGCGATTCCAGAAGATGTGAATCGCGTCACACCCGCCGCCGCTCAGCCGGAGACCTTGGCATGTCTTGGATCGAACGAATCCATCGATGTTGCCAATGGATTTCGGTGGATCTACATCGAGCGATTCAACTTCCAGCTTCGCCGGTTCTGAGCAGATGGCCGCCTGCACGTTTGGGTTGATAGAGAACTCCAGCAGGTCCACCTTGGAGCCAGTACCTGAGGCGAAACCCACAAAGACTCTCCCCTTGAAGTGGCCCAGATAAGCGCGATCGTTGCGGCCGTCGCAGTCACAATCGAGGGTGAGAGCTTGTTTCTGCCACTGAATGCCTGGAAGCAGATCTTGAAGCTGTTTCGGTGGAGCCACTGAAGCTTGAAGTGGCAGCGTGAATCCTGGAAGAAGGATCGCGAACAAAATTCTCTTCATGGCATCCTTTACGGGGCCTGGTCGCACAAGCAATTCTTTCAGAGGCCTGTTAAGCCCAAGCAATCTCATGCAAGTGGCGATAGAAGCATTCTGAGTACAGTTTCTGCTGACATCTTCCGAGTATTTCGGATTCAGGCATCCTGGTTCACCTTCTCCTGGCACCGTTTGAGACTCAGCTTCGCCTTAACCGTTAATGGATGATCGGGCCCGTAGGCGCTTTGCATCGTTTCGAGCACTCGCGCATATTGAGAAACTGACTCTGGATATTTCGTCATTCCTTCAAGTGCTCTTGCATGATATAGCCGTATCTTTCCTGTAACGGTGTGATCACTGCCTAAAGAACTCTCCATAATGCCTAGAGCTTTACCGGTTACTCCTATTGCCTCACCATGCCGATCGAGCCCAATTAGCATGCCTGCGTAGTTGTTAAGTCTCATTCCGACTTCGAAATGGTTGGGGCCGTGCGTGGCTTCCATGATTTCAATTGAGCGCTTATGGAGTATCTCTGTTTCTACTTGGCGAGACATAGAGTCAAGAAGTGCGGCCAAGTTGCTAAGGTTGATTGCCACCCTTGGGTCGTCAGAGCCATAGGCGATCTCATTAATTTTCAACGCACGACGGTAAAGCAGTTCAGCTTCATCATTGCAGAATCGGGCTTTTAAGATAATAGCGAGATTATTGGATAATGCCGCAACCTCAGGATGCTCAGTACCGTAATATAGCTCAGCTATTGCCAAGGCTTTTCGGCAAAGCAGTTCAGATTCATCAAATCTCGAAAGATCGCGGAGCAGTTCTGCAAGCATGCAAAGTGTAGTGGTAGAATCAATATGATCCAGTCCAAGACAATTCTCTGTAATGGCAAGGTCGCGGCGAAAAAACTGCTCAGACTCCCTAAACTTTGATAGCCCACGAGAAGCTTCACCAAGCAGCCCTAGGGCTTCGGCTGAATTTAGGCTGTCTTGGCCGTAAGTGGCTTCTATTATGCTTAGTGCTCTATGCCCAAGCTCTTCAGCTTCTTTATACTTAGAAAGTGTCAGCTGTAGTCTCGCCAGCCCGCATAGGGTTTTGGTCAGCGTGGGGTGATCACTGACGCAGGCAGCCTCTTTGTTCGCTATAGCTCGCCGGTAGAGCTGCTCGGCCTCTTCGTATAGAGAAAGAGTTTTCATCAAACTCGCCAGGTTGTCCAAGGTAACGCCCACCTCAGAGTGATCAGGTCCAAGAGATTGCTCAACCCATCGCTGGTGGTCTTCCAGCACAGGAACCAGAACCCGCCAGATCGTTCCTTCGGCCAGAAGTTCGCTCCTCTCCTTGAACCAACGGCACAGATCCTCGGGTTCATGGATGTGGCGTGCATGCGCCAGGGCACGGCGCAGCCGCTCGCCATCGGCTGGCGTGATGTCTTTGATCTCCCGTGCAGCCAGAGGCCCATCGAAGCGCTCGAACCCCCAGCGGTGCCAAGCCGTGAAGATGTCCGGGCGGGTGCGTTGATCGTGCTGTTGCAGATGCAGCACCATCTCATTGTGCAGCTGCCACTGGCCAGGCGCTGGTTGCTCGATCGACCAGCCCTGAGCGAAGCGCTCGCAGGCACTGGGGGGATAGCCGGTCCCGAAGTGCTGGATGGCGTCATGGAACAGCGCCGCGTCCCAGCTGCCGAAGCTGGCCATCAGGTGCATGGTTTCATTCTCTGAGATCTCCAGGTGGCTGAGCAGCCGCTCGATCACCAGCTCATGGCTCCCCCCGAAGGCCTCCGGCAGGCGCTGCTCGGGCGAGAGCTTGTCATGGAGCTGGGTTTCCAGCTCCAGGTAGAAGGGCACCCCGGCCGCGTGCTCGAGGATGGTGGCCACCAGGGCTGGATCGTTGATGCCGCGCTTGGCCAGAAAGTCGGTGGCATCGCCATTGGACAGGCTGCCCACCAGGTGCTGCTCGCAGCACGCCTCCCAGGCGGGGTCGTAAGGCTGCCAGTGCAGCCGGTTGCGGCCCGTGATCACCCAAAGCACCTGGGGCAGTTCCCCCACCAGGCTCACCAGCCATTCCTCGCGCAGCTGCCGGTGCTCCCCCTGGCGCCCGAGGCCGCCGTGCCAGAGGGCCTCGTAGGTGTCGAGAAAGATCACCGGAGCCGGCACCCGCCAGGCCATGGAATCGTGATAAAGCCCATCGCTGCTGATGGAGGCCACCAGACCATCGCGGAAATCCTGGGCCCAGAGTTGGGGCAGCAGCTCAATCAGCTCCTGCTGGGTCTTGCCGGAGAGATTGCGCAGCAGGGGTTCAGCGCGATGGAGATACCAATTCCTGAGGATCTGCGAGGTGTCGGTGACGCTCTTGATGACATTGAGGGTGAGGCCGATGAGCGGCGTAACCTTGGCCACAGCAAGAGCTCTTTCAAGCACTTTGTCGAGCACCTCGGCATAGGGCCCGGCGCGATCCAGCAGTGGCGCAGGTTGGGTGATCACAGGAGCTTCGGGGTGAAAGCGACCGGCGTAATAAATCAGCGCAAGGGTGAAGGTGGGGAAGGGAATCTCGGGAAAACACTGTCTGAGCCGAAACAGGGCCGTATCGGGTTCGGTTGTGCCAGGAGAGGCAAAGTCGAGCCGTGCAACGGAGTGCTTGCTGTGCTGTTGGCTGAGGAGTTGTTGGAGCTTCTGGGAGAGGGTGGTTTTGCCGATGCCACCTTCCCCATAGAACACGAGAACATTGTTCTCCTGGGGCTGTTTGGCTGCGAGCAGGCTCTCAAACGATTCAATCAGGCCTGTGCGATCGGTGAACACATCCAGGGCATTGGGCCGCGCTGGATCAAGTCGCCTGGAGACCTTGGGCATGGCTCAGGGCGCTGCGGAGCAGCCACGGGCACGTGAGCCGATGCTACGCGGCAAAGACGCAGAGAGCCTCGGCGGCTGGAGGTGACGTAAAGAAGAGTGTTCAGAGCAAAGGCTTCTTCAATGGCCGCCGGTGGGCTTGAGTGATCTGGTATGTCTAACGCTCCAGATCAGAAGCGGGCAGATATTCTGGGATTCGAAGGGAAACTGACTGGGCCCGTCTTCTGTATCTGGATGTTGGGCTGCTTAAAAGTCTTCTGCATGCCGAATGCCACAATGCTGTATCACTTTTGATTACCACTGAATTCTGGGTCGCGCCCCTTGGAGCTGACTGACCAACACAAGTCTGAGAACCCTTGCAACAGCATGGGTCTCAGGTAATGGGTGGGTCAGGGACCCATGAGAGCGTGGGGCTGCGAAACCAATCCAAGCCTCGGTGGATCCCCAGACCCAACTCCAATCTGAGCTGATCGGCCTTCTGCGTCAACACGGCCGGTTCTGCGATCAGCGTCATCTGGTGCTGCAGGCCTGGATGGTGGCTGGGCTGCTGCTCAGCCAAACGGTCTGTTTCGATCGCTGGAAGGATGTGCTGCCCCTGGGACACTGCCTGGCGGCCAGCTGGCAGCGGCGCTGTCAGCGCTGTCTGGCCAACGCCCGGATCGAGATCGAGCCGCTCTACGGACCGCTGATCCTCTGGGCCCTCCGTAACTGGCAGAAGCCAGGCCAGCGCTTGCATCTAGCGCTGGACACCACGATGCTTTGGAACCAGTACTGCGTGGTGATCCTCTCGGCCGTGTGCCACGGCCGGGCTGTGCCGCTGCTGTGGACCACCCTCGAGCATCCCAGTGCCAGCGTCAGCGCGGAGATCTGCACCGCCCTACTTGATCGGGCTGATCTGCTCCTCGCTGAGTTCACAGCCATCACCCTGCTGGCGGATCGCGCCTTCCCCAGCGCTGAGCTGCTCACCTGGTTCGAGACCAAACACCGTTGGCAGTACGTGATGGGCCTGCGCGGCGACACCCTGGTTCACGGCACTGCTGCGCCGATGGGCTGTGAGGTGCGCCGGCTGCGCTTGCCGAGGGGACACTGCCGCGGTTTTCCGGGCGTACAGCTCTGGGCGGAGGGCAGCCAGCGGGCCAACCTGCTGCTGGCCCATCCCACCGGCCTGGCCATTGAGGAGCCCTGGTACCTGGTGACGAACGCCCCGCTGCAGCTCGAGCTGGTCTGGAGTTACGCCAGGCTGCACGGCGACGATTAGGTAGGCGGGGCGCGTTGACTCATTTCATTTGTTACCCGTTTAATTGACGTCTCAACGGTTG
>CAYHCE010000005.1:0-116906 GCA_964355015.1 uncultured bacterium
GAGGACGTCGAACCATCCACGCGTGGCCGGTGCGCGCCCTAGGGCGATCGTCATGGGTAGAAGCGGAGCGGAAATCCCGCTGGGCTGTGGGATACCGGGCGATGGTAACAACGTTCGCGGGCGGCGCGAGAACGCCTGCAACGGGCTGACATCGCCGCTCTCGCCTGGGGTTTAGGTATTTCTCTCCATTCCCGGGCCGCTGCCGGGCCCGGCCTCCCGCCGCAACCGACTCGTCGACCCTTGCCGGGCGGCGGTCAAGATGGGAGTCCCTGGCCGTTTCTCCTCCCCCATGGTCCCGGTTTCCCCCACGGCCGATCCGGCGCCCCGCCCGCCGGCCAACGATCCCTCCTCGGTGCTGGAACAGCCGGTCCAGGGTTCCCGTCGCCTCTCGAACCTGCTGGTGGCCTCCGTGGTGACGGCCGGCGGCCTCGGTTTCCTGCTAACCAGCCTGTCCAGCCGCCTCGGCATCGATCTGCTCCCCCTGGGCCATCCCGCCGAACTCGCCTGGGTTCCCCAGGGGCTGGTGATGGGGGCCTACGGGGTGGCGGCGGTCCTGCTGTCCGCCTATCTCTGGTGGGTGATCGCCATCGATGTGGGGGCCGGCAGCAACCGCTTCGATCGGGCCAGCCTGACGGCCACCATCAGCCGCCGCGGCTTTCGCCAGCTGATCCGCTTCGAACTGCCGCTGCGCGACATCCTCGCCGTGAAGGTGGATGTGCGTGACGGGCTGAATCCGCGTCGCCGTCTGGCTCTGCGCCTGCAGGGCCGTCGCGATCTGCCCCTCACCCGGGTGGGAGAACCGCTGCCGCTGGCGGACCTGGAGCGCAGCGGTGCCGAACTGGCCCGCTTCCTCAAGGTGCCCCTGGAGGGGGTCTGAACGGTGAGGGCCCTCCCACTGCCACGCGCCCTGCCCCGCGCCCTGATCCTGGGGCTGCTGCTGCTGGTTCCGTTCAGCCTTGTCGCCTGTGCCGCCGACAGCGGCAACCGGGCGCCGGGCTGCGCCTCCGCCGTCACCCCCTGTCTGAGTGGCCAGGCGCTGGTATCGCTGCAGACCAGCCGCGGCGATGTCCAGGTCAGGCTCTACGGGGAGGCAGCCCCGCTCACCGCCGGCAACTTCGTCGATCTGGTGCGCCGTGGCGCCTACAACAACACCGTCTTCCACCGGGTCGTCCGCGACCCCACTCCCTTCGTCGTCCAGGGGGGTGATCCCCAGAGCGCCGATCCGAATGTGCCGCCCGATCAGTACGGCACGGGCAGCTTCATGGATACGGCCACCGGTCAGCCCCGGCTGATCCCGCTCGAACTGGCCCTCAACGGCGACAGAGAACCCAGCTACGGACGGGAACTTTCCGATCCAGCCCAGAGCGGCCGTCTCAGGCTGAAGCATGAGCGTGGCGCCCTGGCCATGGCCCGTTCGGCCGATCCCGATTCCGCCAGCGCGCAGTTCTACATCGCTCTGAAGCCCCTGCCCGAGCTCGATGGCCGCTATGCGGTGTTCGGCCGGGTGGTGAAGGGTCTGGAGGTGGTGGACAGGATCCAGCAGGGGGACAGGCTGATCCGGGCCAGCCTGCTGGAGGGAGGCACCCTGGTGAAGGGCAGGCCCTGAATCAGGCGGGCACGCGCTTCTCGGACGCCGTGACCTTGAGGAAGGCGGTGTTGACGCCGGAGGCCCGTTCCAGGGCCACCTTGCCGGTGCGGGCGATCTCGAGGATGCCGTAGCTCTCCAGGATCTGCTCGAGGGCCACCAGCTTGCCGGGATCCCCCACGACCTCCAGGATCAGGACGTTGTCGGCCACGTCCACCACCTTGGCGCGGAACACCTCCACGAGGTCGAGGATCGCGGCACGGTTCTCCGGCGGGGCCGACACCTTCAGCAGCATCAGCTCCCTCTCCACAGCGGGAATCCGGGTGAGATCGATCACCTTGAGCACGTTGACCAGCTTGTGCAGCTGCTTGGTCATCTGCTCGAGGGTGTGATCATCTCCCTCGACCACCATGGTCAGACGGGACCTGCCGGCGGATTCGCCGGGTCCGACAGCCAGGCTCTCGATGTTGAAGCCGCGGCGGGCGAACAGGCCGGAGATGCGGCTCAGGGCACCGGATTCGTCCTCCACCAGCACCGAAAGGGTGTGTTTCATGGCGGGGGCGGCTCGCAGGGGCGCTTCTGGCCCCAAACTACGCGGCAGCGGTCGGCAGCCGCTCCAGCCAGTGCAGCAGCAGGGCGCCGAACCGTTCCGGATCCTCGTCGTGCGGGCAGTGCCCGAGGTGGGGCAGGCGTTCGAGCTTCAGGTCGGGCTTGTGGTGCTGCAACGTGCCCGCCACCTCGATCGGGACGAGCCGGTCGGCCTCGCCCCACACCACCAGCAGGGGCTGGGCCATGCGCCGCAGCAGGGTCGCGGCGGTGGCACCGCGGGGTCGCAGCGCCATGCCGATGCTCATGCCCCGCAGCGCCCAGGCGGCGCTGGGACGGCGCGCCGGGCGGGCGAACAGGCGGCGGAGTTCGGGGTCGCCGATCACCGGCTGGTTGTAGGCCGACTGGAATCCCAGATCCAGCAGTGGCGTGTGGGCGATCAGCGGCACCAGCAGCTCGAGCGGCAGAAGACGGCAGAGCAGCACCACCAGCAGCCGCTGCAGCCGCCGCAGCCAGGGAGGGCGCCGCCGCGGCACGGCCATCAGCAGGGTGGGATCGGGCAACGGCACGGCCACCACGGCCCGCACCCAGGTCGGGAAGAACACGGCGGTCGTGAGGGCCACCAGCCCACCGAGGGAATGGCCCACCAGCACGGCCGGACGCTGGACGACCTGCTCGAGGAAGGCCCGTGTCTGCCGGGCCCAGAGGCGGTTGTCGAGGCGGATGGCGGGCTGATCGGAGGCGCCGAAGCCGATCAGGTCGAGGCCGTAGACGCACCAGCCGGCGGCCGCCAGGGGCGCCACGTTGCGGCGCCAGTGGCCGCTGCCGGCGGCGAACCCATGCAGCAGCAGCAGGGGTGGATGGGCGGGATCCCCCAGCACCCGCCAGTGGCAGGCCACACCATGCCACTGCCAGACGGCGTGCTCGCCCCAGTCGATTCCCGTCGTTGCGACAGGGTGGGAGGGGGCTGTCACCACCGGAGCCGGGGCCACGCAGGAAGATCCTCACTATTGCGAAGGTTCGGCGCGGCTGCGGCCCGGTGCAGGCTTCTTCCGGCCCGATTCCCGCCCGGCCCGGGATCTCGGTGTGCTGCTGGCTCGCTGTCTGGCCGACGAGGGTCCGCTCCACGTGCTGGATCTGATGGCGGGCTGCGGCATCCGCGGCCTGCGCTATGGGCTCGAAGCCGGCGCCACGGCCCTCTGGGCCAACGACGCCGATCCCGATCGTCTGCCGTTGCTGGAGGCCAATCTGGCGCCCCTCAGGCCAGCGCTGCCCCTGCGGCTCAGCGCCCTCACGGCCCAGAAGCTCCTGGCCGGCTGCCTGCTGCGCGAGGAGCGCTTCGAGCTGCTGGATCTCGATGGCTTCGGCTGCCCCACGCCCCTGCTGCCCCTGGCGCTGGAGGCGGTGCGCTTCGGCGGCGTGCTCTACCTGGCCGGCAGCGATGGCCGCTCCCCCACCGGGCACGACCGACCGGCCGCCGTCCGCCTGCTCGGGGCAGCGGCGCGGGCCCATCCGGCCAGCTGGGAGCTGGCCCTGCGGCTGCAGCTGGGGGTGATCGCCCGCAGCGCCTGGGCGTTGGGGCGCGGCCTGCGGCCCCTGTTCAGCTTCAGCGATGGCCGCACCTTCCGCACGGCGGTGCGGCTGCTGCGGCGGCCCCAGCAGGGCGAGGAGGCCCGGCTCGGCCTGCTCGCCCACTGCCATGGCTGCGGCGATCAGCAGATCCAGAGCCTGCTGGAGCTGCGGCGCTGGGCGGCCTGCGCCTGCGGGCCGTCCCGGCCCCTGGCGGTGAGCGGTCCGCTCTGGATCGGACCCCTGCAGCACCCTCCGACGCTCACGGCGATGGTCGCTCTGGGCGCCGAACCGGGCCTGGCCAGGGCCGGGGCCAGGTTGCTGACGGCCCTGGCGGCGGATGAGGGGGTGCCGGCGCGGGTCTGGCCGCTGGCGGAGATCGGCCGGCGCCTGGGGGCAGGCCCGCCGCGGCTGCCGGCCCTGCTGGCGGCCCTCCACGCCGACGGCTGGCTCGCTGCCTCCAGCGGTGTGATGCCCGGCCAGCTGCGCACCGATGCCCCCTGGCCGGTGGTGCTGGCGCTGGCCGGAACGCGGAGCGGGGCGCTAGATAGGTAGCCGTTCTCGCCAGCGCCATGGCCTCGGAAATCTTCTTCACCGCAGCGATCTTCTGGGTGCTGATCCCCGTCGGTCTGGTGGGGGGCGCCCTGCTGCTCAAACTCCAGAAAGACTGAGTGCGAAGCCGGCCCGTAGATCCGGCCGGCGCGCCCGGGCTGGCCGCAGCTTTAGGCTCGGCCCCTCCTGATTTCCGTGCTTCATGCAGGTTCTGGTCGTCGGCGGAACCGGCACCCTCGGTCGCCAGATCGCCCGCCGAGCCCTCGATCAGGGCCACCAGGTGCGCTGCATGGTGCGCTCGCCGCGCAGGGCGGCCTTCCTGCAGGAATGGGGTTGTGAGCTGACGCGGGGCGATCTGCTCGAACCGGAGAGCCTGGCCTACGCCCTGGAGGGCCAGGAGGCCGTGATCGATGCGGCCACCGCACGCCCCACCGACAGCGAGGGCATCTACGCCATCGACTGGGAGGGCAAGCTCAACCTGCTGCGGGCCTGCGAACAGGCGGATGTCCGCCGCTTCGTGTTCGTCTCGCTGCTCGACGCCGAGCGGCACCGGGAGGTGCCGCTGATGGACATCAAGTACTGCACCGAGCAGCTGCTGATCGGCTCCGACTTCGACTACACGATCCTGCGCTGTGTCGCCTTCATGCAGGGGGTGATCGGCCAGTTCGCGATCCCCGTGCTGGAGAGCCAGACGGTCTGGGTGAGCGGCACGCCCACTCCGATCGCCTATATGAACAGCCAGGACGTGGCCCGCTTCGCCGTGGCCGCTCTGGTGCGTCCCGAAACCATCCGACGCGCCTTCCCCGTGGTGGGCCCGCAGGCCTGGAACACCGGTGAGGTCACCCAGCTCTGCGAGAAGTACAGCGGCAAGCAGGCCCGGGTCTTCCGGGTGCGACCCTTTCTGATCCGGCTGATGCAGGGCGTGGCCTCTTTCTTCGAGGCCGGCGTGAACGTGGCCGAACGCCTGGCCTTCGCCGATGTGACCGGCGGTGGGCGCGGTCTGGAGGCCCCGATGGAGCAGAGCTACGCCGCCTTCGGCCTCGATCCTGCCGAAACCACGCGGCTGGAGGACTATCTGCGGGAGTACTACGACACGATCCTGCGGCGCCTGCGGGAACTGGAGGCCGATCTCGACAAGGAAAGCAAGAAGAAGCTGCCGTTCTGAGCACCCCCTTCCGGAGCCCTTGAGTGCGCCTGTACTATCGATCGCTGCCCGCGCCGTCCCATGTCCATCGCCCAGATCAAGAATCTGCAGCGCCGCCTGGCCAACCTGGAGCAGGAGGCCGTCGACGAGCTGAACCGCGCCTGCGGCCATGAACTCTGGCTCAGCCTCGGTTTCGATGCCCTCGACAGCCTGGAGGATCCCGATCGCCGCGCCCGTGCCAACTACTACTACGGCCAGCTGCAAACGGTGCGCGAGCTGCAGCAGGCGATCGGCTGAGCCGATCCGGGCCCGCTTGCCCCTTGCCAGGCCCCCCTATCCGCCCGAGCCGGCCCGCCCCGATTTCCCGCCACCGGCCCGCCCCCCCCGCCCCCGCCGATCGTGCCGCAGCTGCTCCAGCCGCTGGAGCTCCCGGTCGGTCGGCGTGCGCCATTCCCCGGCGGCCAGCCCGCTGAGGTCGAGCGGCGGTTCCCCATCCATCAGATCGATCGCCACCCGGATCAGGCGCAGGGTGGGCAGGCCGACAGCGGCAGTCATGCGGCGCACCTGGCGGTTGCGCCCTTCCCGCAGTTCCAGCTCCAGCCAGCTGGTGGGAACCGCGAGGCGATGGCGGATCGGCGGCACCCGATCCGGCAGCCCTGGATCGGGCAGGAACCGGGCCCGGGCCGGCAGGGTCCGTCTTCCCTGCACGGACACGCCCTGGCGCAGGGCCCCCAGGGCCTCCTCGCCGGCGACCCCTTCCACCTGGACCCAGTAGCGGCGCCAGTGGCCCCAGCGGGGATCGCAGAGCCGCTGCTGCAGCCGGCCGTCGCTGGTCAGCAGCAGCAGCCCCTCACTGTCCGCATCCAGCCGGCCCGCCGCATAGACCTCCGGCACGTCGATGAAGGAGGCCAGGCTCAGCCAGGCGCTGCCGGGCTCGGCGCTGAACTGGCTGAGCACCCCGTAGGGCTTGTGGAAGAGCAGGCTGGTCAGGTGGGGCCAGGCCGGGGTTCAGCTGCCGCCGCCGTTGCGGCGGCTCTTCCACAGATTCACCGCACCGATCGAGATCAGCAGCAGTCCCAGATCCAGGGACAGGGGCGGAACGATCAAGGTGGCAGTCTCGGTGGAGTGCCGACCCTACCGCCGCTGCTCAGGGGACGATGGCCCGGTGCGGATCCGCTGGCCGGTCCGCGCAGGGTGCCAATTTAAGCTGAACTCACCTTTGCCTCGAGCCACGGCCGCGCATGATCGAAACTTCGGGAGTGATCGAGAAGGAACAGGGCAACGGCTTCTACCTAGTCACCCTCGATCAGCCCGCTGGGCACCAGTGCCTCTGCCGTGCAGCCGGCAAGCTCACCAAGTTCCGCATCAAGCTGCTGGCCGGCGACAAGGTGCTGGTCGAGATCAGTCCCTACGACCTCACCCGCGGCAGGATCACCTACCGGGAGCGCAACGCCGGTGCCACCGGCCCCCGTCCCGGCGGCAACCGTCCGGGCGGGCCGCGGCGCCGCTGAGCGCGGCTGATCAGCCCACCGGTGCCGCCAGCAAGGACTCGATCGCGGCCTTGAACTCGCTGCGCTGCTTCACGCCGCGCCACTGCTGCTTCAAGGCCTTTTCGTGGAAGAGCTGCACGGTGGGGGTGCCGTTGACCCCGGCCTGCTGGGCGATCTCCTGCTCCGCCTCGATGTCGATCTCCACCCCCTGGGCGGCGCCGCCGAACTCCTCGAGCACCCGTTTCAGCTGGGGCTTCAGCACGTGGCAGGGGCCACAGCTGGGGGAGGTGTACACCACCAGCAGGGGCCTGTCGCTGTCGTGGTACAGCTTGCGAAGGGCGTAGCCACCCTTCTGCCAGAGTGCGGCGGGATCGAAGTTGGCCTCGTCGCTGACGGCCGTGGGCACCGGCTCCCCGGCGGGTTCGGGTTCCACCGGCTCGCGTTGCACGGTCACGGCCAGGTCGTGGTGGCTGAGCCAGCGTTCCGCTGCCAGCGCGGCCTGGCAGCCGCTGCCGGCGGCGGTCACGCCCTGGCGCCACTGGGCATCGGCCACATCGCCGGCGGCGAAGACCCCCTCGATGCTGGTGTCGGGCTGGCCGGGGGTGGTGACCAGATAGCCCTTGGCGTCCACGTTCAGCTGGCCCCGCACCAGGTGGGTGTTGGGGGTGTGGCCGATCGCGTAGAAGAGGCCGCGCGCCGGCAGTTCCTCGGTGGCGCCCGTGCGCACGTCCCGCAGGGTGAGGCTCTCCAGCCAGTCGGAGCCGGAGGCATCCGCCACCTCGCGATGCCAGTGGACGGTGATGGCGGGGTTGGCCAGCACCCGGTCGGCCATCGCAGCGCTGGCCCGCAGGCTGTCGCGGCGCACGATCAGATGCACGTGGCTGCCGTACTTGGTGAGGTAGACGGCCTCCTCGCAGGCGGAGTCGCCGCCGCCCACCACCGCCAGCTGCTCCCTGCGGAACTGGGGGGTGGCGCCGTCGCAGATGGCGCAGGCGCTGATGCCGTGGCTCCAGAAGCGCTCCTCCTGCGTCAGTCCGAGCCGGTTGGCGCTGGCACCGGTGGCCAGGATCAAGGCCTGGGTTTCGATGCTGCGGCCCTCCACGCCGATCCGGTAGGGGCGACGGGAGAGGTCGATCGTCTCAGCGTCCGCCTCCACCAGCCGGGTTCCCCAGCGCACGGCCTGGGCCTTCATGCGGTCCATCAGGTCGGGGCCCAGGATCCCGTCGGGGAAGCCGGGATAGTTCTCCACATGGGTGGTGGTCATCAGCTGACCGCCGGGGATGCCGCCGTCCTGGAAGCCGGTGATCAGCAGCGGACTGAGGTTGGCGCGGCCGGCGTAGATGGCGGCGGTGTAGCCGGCCGGACCGGAGCCGACGATCACCAGGTTCTCGGCCGCGGGAAAGCCGCCGGCTGGGTGGGCGGAAGCCGTCATGGATCCAAGGCGGACTGACTATGAGTTGAGCTTAGGGGACGGCGGCCGCCCGTGGGCCCTGCTGCCGCCGCCGGATGCCGGCTTGATCCTTAAGGATGAGTTCAGATTTCCAGCAGGCCATCGGGCTGGCGGAGCTCAGGCTCGCTCCGTTCCCGCTCGTTCCTGATGCGGCGTTTCCAGCCGGTGCCGGCCGGTACCAGCAGAGGGTGCGCCAGCTCCGGATGCTGCTCGAGGCAGAGAATCCAGTCGCGGAACTCTTCGGTGAGGGCATAGCTCTCCTCGAAGCGTTCGTCGCGGTCGAGCTCGGCGATGCGGGCCGTCGCCCACTGCACCAGATCGGTGAGCTGGCGATGGAGAGACGCATTCGACATGGTCCTTCTCCCGTGGGACACCAGGCTGGTCGGGCGTCAAGCCCCCAGTGGTGTTGGTTCGCAGAACGTCTCACTCTTTTCGTTCTTCCGGTGTAGTGACCGCTGCAACCCTGCTCGCTCAGGAGGCGTGGCCGCCCAGGAAATCCGGCAGCTGGGGACCGCGGAGGCGGATCACCTCGCCGGCCCCGTCCCGCAGGGCCTGGAGCGGCAGGCTGCTGCAGGGGCCGGCCCCTGCCGTCGGCCCGTCTTCGGCCGCTTCGGGCTTCGGCCGGATCGTGTAGGGCTCCGCCACCGACCAGCTGCGGGCGTAGCCCATCAGCAGGGGATCGGCAGGGGCGAACACATAGGAGGCCAGGCGCGGGATCGGCTCCAGGCCGGCCCGTGCCCCGTCCATCCGCACCGCCCGGGTGATCGCCTGCACGAAGCGGCTGCGGGTCACCACCGTGGTCAGGTAGGCCACCACCCGCAGGCGAGGGGCATCGAAGCCCTCGGCGCACATGTCGATGCTCACCAGCCAGTCGGCCTCCCCGCGGCGGAAGGTGTCCAGCCGGCCGGCCGCCTCCGGATCCTGGGAGTGGACGAGCAGCACCCTGTCGCCCTCCTCCTCCAGCAGGCCGGCGATGCCGCGGGCATGGGCGATATCCCGGGCGATCACCAGCCCCCCCGCTTCAGGGTGATCGCTGGCTCGCAGGGCGGCCAGCCGGCGACGGGCGTTCAGCAGCACCCGCAGGGCGATGCTGCTGTCATCTCCGAGGCGGATGGCGCGCCGCAGGTTGCGGGCCCGCCAGCTGTGCCGCTGTTCGGCGGAGAGGGGGGAGCGTTCGCTGTTCCCCGCGGCCGGCTCGCCGGACCCGAGCCTGCCGTGGTCCACCCAGCCGTCCTGGAAGCGGAACTCCAGCGGCCGCACGTCCCCGGCCTGGATCAGCTGGCGCGGCTCCACGCTCAGATCCGGCGCGATCTCCTCCACCAGCACGCCATCCTCCCAGCGCTGCACCCGTCGGGCGGCGCAGAAGGCCAGGTTGTCGGCGCGGAAGGGAGTGCCGCTCAGGCCGAGGCGCAGCGTGCTGCCCCGGCAGAGCCGGCTGAAGGCATGGCCCCAGGCGGCGGACTCCGGCTCGTCGGGATCCATGCCGAGGTGATGGACCTCGTCGGCGACGGCCAGCACCGCTCCCGGCAGCAGTGCGCCAAGCTCCCGCTCCAGGCGCTGGCGATGCCGGGCGGCGCTCTGGTAGCTGAGCAGCAGGCCCTGTCCGGCGGCCAGGGGCCCCATGGCGAGGTCCCAGGCAGTGGCCACCGCCTCCGTCTGCCCAGGCCCCGGGTCCGGCTCCCATTCGCGCAGTTCCACCCCCAGGCCGGCGGCGGTCGAGCGCCACTGGGCCGCGATCGAACTGCGGTGACAGAAGACCAGCAGGTGGGACAGTCGCCCTTCCCGCTGCAGGGCCTGAAAGCCGAGCAGGGCCCCGAGCGTCTTGCCCGCGCCCGGACCGGCATGGACGAGCACGTCCTCGCCCGACGGGCCGGCACGTTCGAGCCGCCGCCGCAGCAGCTCGATCAACCGCGTCTGCCACTGCCGCGGTCGCAGGCTGGTGTGGGCCGATGCCTCCGGCCCACCCGGTCGACGGCCCAGATCGAAGGATGGGCTGCGGCCGGCGCTCGATCCCATGGCCGCCTGTTAGCCGCTTTGTGGAGCCATTGTGAGGGGAAGGCCGAAAGATGAGTGTTTGTCACCAGGGGTTTCGGCCTCGGCCGCCCTAACTTCCGGCCATCCCCCCCTCCCGTGCCTCCGTCGAGCCGCGTGGCCCCGGGTCCGGGTACCCGACCCCACCGATTGCGCCACCCACAGAGTTCGCCACCGAAAGAGTTCGCCGCCCCCCGATTTCGCCGCCCGATCGCCCATGGAAGAGCATCCCCCCGTCAGCGGCCCCGCCGCCGGCTCCCGTGCCCATCTCGAGAGCTGCTTCCGCCGGGTGTGCGACATCGATCCGATGATCCTGAGGGTGCGTCAGCTGCGCCACCAGGGATCGCTGGGCCAGGCCCGCTGCCTAGAACAGGAGCTGTTGCCCCTCTTCTAGGCATGGTCGACGAGCTGGACCAGTACACCCAGCCGGGGCGCGGGCTCCTGGCCGTCACCGGAGCCTCCGGCAGAACCGGCTGGCGCGTGGTGCAGGAGGCCCTGGCCCGGGGGTATCGGGTCCGGGCCCTGCTGCGGCCCGGTTCCCAGCTCCCCGCTGGACTGAACGGCGCCGAGATCCTGCGGCTGGAGCTGCAGGATCGCCCCGCCCTGGAGCGGGCCCTGCAGGGGGCGGAGGCTCTGGTGATCGCCACCGGTGCCCGCCCCTCGGTGGATCTGAGCGCTCCCCTCCAGGTGGATGCCCTGGCCCTGCGCCCCCAGATCGCCGCCTGCCGGGCCGCGGGGGTGCGGCGGGTGGTGCTGGTCAGCTCCCTCTGCAGCGGCCGTCTGTTCCATCCCCTCAACCTGTTCGGCCTGATCCTGCTGTGGAAGCGGCTGGGGGAGCGCTGGCTGGAGGCCAGCGGCCTCGACTGGACAGTGGTGCGTCCTGGCGGCCTGCGGGAGGCGGAGGACGACCTGGAGGCGGAGGGCATCCGCTTCAGCGGGCCCGATCAGCAGGACAGCGCCAGCATCCCCCGCCGCCTGGTGGCGCGCGTCTGCCTCGATGCCCTGGAGGCGCCGGCCTCGATCGGACGCATCGTGGAGATCACCAGCGGCGCCGATGTGGCGCCGATCTCCCTGGCCGACTGGCTGGCCCAGCGGCAGCCGCTCCAGCCGGCGTGAGCGTCCGTGGCGCCGATCCCCTGCTGGAACGGCTCGGGCTCGCTCCTTTCCGGCCGCGCCCCCCCTGGTGGGGTCCGGATCTGCAGACGCTCCACGACACCCTGCGACCGGTGCGGCTGCCGCCGGCGGCGGAGCGGGGAGAAGAGCTGCGGCTCGACCTGGACGACGGCGAGGCGCTGCTGGGTCTGCTGGATGCCCCCCTCAGCGGCGCCCGGGCGAGCGGCCCCCGGGCGCTGGTGGTGCTGCTCCACGGACTGGGTGGATCCAGCCAGGCCGATGGGGTGCGCCGGCTCGGCTGGTCGCTGCAGCAGGCGGGTTTCGCCGTGCTGCGGCTGAACATGCGCGGCGCCGGCGCCGGCCGCAGCCTGGCCCATGGCACCTACGCGGCCCGCTGCAGCCGCGACATGATCCCGGCCCTGGCGCGGGCCCGTCAGCTGGCCGGGGGACGGCCCCTGCTGGGGGTTGGGCTGTCCCTTGGTGGCACGGTGCTGCTCAACGCCGTCCTCGACGGAGCGGGGCCCCTCGACGGCCTGACGGCGGTCAGCAGCCCCCTCGATCTGGCCGGCTGCTCGGCGGCGATCTCCCGCCCCCGCAACCGGGCCTATGAGCGCTGGCTGCTGCGGCGCCTGCGCCACCAGACCCTGGACGACCCCCTGGGCCTGAGCGAGAACGAGCGGCGCTCCCTGCCCGCCGTCGCCAGCATCCGGCAATTCGACGCCCTGATCACGGCGCCCCGCTGGGGCTACGACTCGGTGGATCAGTACTACGACCAGGCCAGTCCACTGCCGCGACTGCTCGCCGCTGCCCGCCTGCCCCCCACCCTGCTGCTGCAGGCCCTCGACGATCCCTGGGTGCCGGCCAGCGGCGCGGTGAGCCTCGCCTCAGGCGGCGGCAGCGGGGATCCCGCTCGCCCGCTGCAGGTGGTGCTCACGCCTGGAGGGGGACACAACGGCTTCCACGCGCCGGGGGGCTGCTGGGCGGACAGGCTCGTGGTGCGCTGGCTGATCAGCCGGTGCTGAAGGGGGTGCGCCGCACGATCCACTCCTCGATCGGGAGTCCCCCGATCAGGTGCTCGGCCACGATCCGCTCGATCCGCTCCGGCGTCACGCCGCCGTAAGCGATGCCCTCGGGCCAGATCAGCAGGATCGGTCCCTCGGCGCAGATGCGCAGGCAGTCGGCCTTGGTGCGCAGCACCACCCCCTCGGGCCGGTCGGGCTGCTCCAGGCCCCGCTCGCGGATCAGCCGCTTCAGCCGCTCCCAGCTTGCGGCCCCCACCAGCGGATCCCCGCAGAGGGGCTTGCTTGGCGTGGCGCAGATCAGCAGATGGCGCTGGACTCTCATGCCGTGAGCAGCCTGGGGGCCGCGGCGGCGAGCTCCACGGCGGCACGGCGGGCCCAGGCGTCGACGGCCAGCACGTCGTCGAGGCTGGGATCGGGCCTGAGGTCGGCGGCATGGCGTTCGCACACCCCCTCGATCAGGCGCGGGATGTCGAGGAAGCCGATCCGCTCCTCCAGGAACAGGGCCACCGCCTGTTCATTGGCGGCGTTGAGGGCCGCCGGCATCGTGCCACCGGCCCGGCCCGCGGCGTAGGCCAGGGCCATGCAGGGGTACTTGGCGCGGTCGGGCTGGCGGAAGCTGAGCTGCCCCACCTCGGTGAGGTCCAGGCGGCGCCAGGGCGTCTCGAGCCGCTCCGGCCAGCTGAGGCAGTAGAGGATCGGCAGCTTCATGTCAGGCCAGCCCAGCTGCGCCAGCACGGAGGTGTCGGCAAGTTCCACCATCGAGTGGATGATGCTCTGGGGATGGATGACGATCTCGATCTGGTCGTAGTCGAGGCCGAACAGATAGTGGGCTTCGATCACCTCCAGCCCCTTGTTCATCAAGGTGGCGGAATCCACCGTGATCTTCCGCCCCATCGTCCAGTTGGGATGGCTGGTGGCGTCGGCCACCGTGGCCCTGGCCAGGTCGGCGGCGGGCCAGTCACGGAAGGCGCCGCCCGAGGCGGTGAGCTGGATGCGGCGCAGCCCGGGGGTGGGCACACCGGTGGAGAGGCGGGCGGTGTCGGCCCAGGGGGTGCCCTGCAGGCACTGGAACAGGGCGGAGTGCTCGGAATCGGCGGGCAGCAGGCGGCTGCCGCTCCGGCGCAGCTCCGGCAGCACCACAGGCCCGGCGGCGATCAGGGTTTCCTTGTTGGCCAGGGCCAGATCCTTGCCGGCCCGGATGGCGGCCAGGGTGGGCAGCAGGCCGGCGCAACCCACGATGCCGGTCACCACCAGATCGGCCGTGGGCCAGGCAGCGGCGGCGCAGAGGCCGTCAGGGCCGCCGAGCAGCTCCGGTGGGCGGGCGGGGCGCAGGGCACTCTCCAGACCGTCGAGCCGCGCCTGCAGCTGGGGAATCAGCTCCGCATCGGCCAGGGCCACCGCCTCGGGAGCGTGGCGCAGGATCTGCTCCACCACCAAGTCGAGGTTGCGGCCGGCGCTGAGGGCCACCACCCGGAAGCGATCGGGAAACTCCTCGACGATTTCAAGGGTCTGGGTGCCGATCGAGCCCGTGGATCCCAGCACGCTGAGGGCTTTCACTGGCTGGCGGCATGGATTCCCGCCAGTCTCCCACCGATCCGGCCGGTCACCGGTGCTGACCCACGATCATCGCCGGGGCCGCCGGCCACAGGGCCCCGGCCGCTTCGCCCCTTCGCTCCCCTCCGAATGTCTCCCATGCCCTGGCTCCAGCGCTGGAACTTCATCGAACGGGCCCGGCTGGAACGGGAGCTCTGGGATGCCTTCGAGCGCGCCGAGGACATCGACGCCCTGGTGGAGCAGTTGCGCCGGCAGCTCGCCGCCGGCCCCTCCGAGCCGGCGGCTGCCTTCCGCCTGGAGGTTTGGGAGACGACCCTCGGGCGCATCCGCCGGATCGAAACCCTGATGCAGGGGAAGGGGCCGACGGGTCCCGAGCGCTGATCCGCCGGGGGTGAGGAGCTCAGGCCGGGCTCAGCGGCGGATCCACTCCGTGCTGCCTCCCGGGCGGTCGATCAGCTCGATGCCGTGGGCCCGCAGCTGATCCCGGATGGCATCGGCGGCGGCGTAATCCCTGGCGGTGCGTGCACTCAGCCGCTGCTCGATCAGGGCGGCGATGGCGTCGTCGGCGGGACCCGCCGCGGCAGCGACCTCCGCCTCGAGCCCCAGCACCCCGGCCAGTTCGCTCAGCAGCCGCCAGCGCCGCTCTAGCTGCCGGTCGTCCCCGCCGGGAGTGCCACCGCGCTCCAGTTGGTTGGCCAGGGCGCGCAGGGGCCGGGCCAGATCGAACAGCACCGCCACGGCCGCGGCGGTGTTGAGGTCGTCGTCCATGGCGGCGATGAACCGAGCGCGGGCGTCGGAGGCGTCGCCCTGCTGATCCGGCCCGCCGGGCCAGCCGAGGGGCTCGCCGAACTGGATCCCCAGCCCCAGGGCCGCGTTCAGCCCCTTCCAGCCACTGGCCGCCGCCTCCAGGGCTTCGGCGGTGAAGTCAAGCGGTTTGCGGTAGTGGGCCTGGAGCACGAACAGCCGCAGCGTCATCGCCGACACACCGCTCTCCAGCAGCGCCCGGATCGTGGTGAAGTTTCCGAGCGATTTCGACATCTTCTCGCCCCCCACATTCACCATCCCGTTGTGGAGCCAGAAGCGGGCCAGGGGCTTGCCTGTGGCCACCTCCGACTGGGCGATCTCGTTCTCGTGGTGGGGAAAGATCAGGTCGGCGCCACCGAGGTGGATGTCGATCGTGTCGCCGAGCTCCTGGCGCACCATGGCGGAGCATTCGATGTGCCATCCGGGCCGCCCCGGCCCCCAGGGCGAGGGGAAGCTCGGCTCGCCGGGCCGGGCCCCCTTCCACAGCGCGAAATCGAAGGGGTGGTGCTTGCGCGACTCCTCCCCCGCCTTCAGCCGCCCGCTGGCTCCCTCGCGCTGCTCGGCCAGATCGCGGCCGCTCAGCTTGCCGTAATCGGCCTTGCTGAGCACGGCGAAATAGACATCGCCATCGGCGGAATAGGCCGCGCCGCGGGCTTCGAGCTCACCGATCAGGGCCCGGATGCCGTCGAGGCAACCGGTGGCGCACGGCATCCGGTCGGGCGGGAGGATGTGGAGGGCCGCCATGTCGGCCTGGAAGGCGGCGATGTTGCGCTCGCTCACCGCCTGCATCGAACTGCCTTCCGCTGCCGCCCGGTCGAGGATCTTGTCGTCGATATCGGTCACGTTCTGAACGAAGGTGACGACGAACCCCCGCCATTGCAGGTAGCGGCGCAACACGTCCCAGACGATGTAGCTGCGGGCGTGACCCAGATGGCAGAGGTCGTAGACCGTGACACCGCAGCAATAGATCGATACCCGACCCGGCAGCAGTGGTTCGAAGGTTTCGGTGCGACGGGTGAGGGTGTTGGTGAGCCGCAGGGTCAAGGCGTGGAATCGAAAGCTGGCCGCACGGTAACGGTTCAGCTGAGGGGCCCTTGCCGCCTCAGCGCTGAAGCAGACGAAAGCGGCGCGCTGTCGCCGAAACTGCTGCTTGAATGTGCGGGCCTGAGAGGCTGGAACTGCGCCTGCCTCCACTCCTCCGGCGGCTCACTCGTGGGCTCGGTGCCCCGGGGGCTTCTGGATTTCTGCCCTTCCACTCTCAGAAACTCCCTGCCTGCGCCCATGACTGCTCCCGTCGCCCTGATCACCGGCATCACGGGCCAGGACGGGAGCTATCTGGCGGAGCTGCTGCTGGCGAAGGGCTACGAGGTGCACGGCATCAAGCGCCGGGCCAGCAGCTTCAACACCGCGCGGATCGATCACCTCTACCAGGATCCGCATGAGAGCGATCCGCGGCTGGTGCTGCACTATGGCGATCTGACGGATTCCACCAATCTGATCCGGATCGTGCAGCAGGTGCAGCCGGATGAGATCTACAACCTGGGAGCGCAGAGCCATGTGGCGGTGAGCTTCGAGAGCCCGGAGTACACGGCGAACGGGGATGCGCTGGGGACGCTGCGGATCCTGGAGGCGGTGCGGATCCTCGGACTCAGCGAGAAGACACGCATCTATCAGGCGAGCACCTCCGAGCTCTACGGCCTGGTGCAGGAGATCCCGCAGAAGGAAACCACGCCATTCTATCCCCGCAGCCCCTACGGCGTCGCGAAGCTCTATGCCTACTGGATCACGGTGAACTACCGCGAGGCCTATGGGATGTATGCCTGCAACGGCATCCTGTTCAACCACGAGAGCCCACGGCGCGGCGAAACCTTTGTGACGCGCAAGATCACCCGCGGTCTGGCCCGCATCGATGCGGGGCTCGATGAGTGCCTGTTCATGGGCAACATCGATTCGCTGCGCGACTGGGGGCACGCCAGGGATTATGTGGAGATGCAGTGGCGGATGCTGCAGCAGGAAACGGCGGAGGATTACGTGATCGCCACCGGCCGGCAGGAGAGCGTGCGGCGGTTCATCGAACTGGCGGCGCTGGAGCTGGGCTGGGGCGGGATCGAGTGGAGCGGCGAGGGGGTGAACGAGACCGGCACCCGTGCCGGCACCCGCGAGGTGGTGGTGCGGATCGACCCGCGCTACTTCCGGCCGGCGGAGGTGGAAACGCTGCTGGGGGATCCCACCAGGGCCCGCGAGAAGCTGGGCTGGACGCCGACGACGACGCTGGAGGAACTGGTGGCGGAGATGGTGGCGGCGGACAGGGAGGAAGCGAAGAAGGAGGCCTACCTGCGGCTGAAAGGATTCCCGGTGGTGGGGTCGATGGAAAACCCGCCCAGCAATCCGCGATCGATCGAACGGGCGCGGGGAGGGTTGATGTGATGGGGAGGCCCGATGGCAAGCGGTGATCTGACCATTATTCTGGTCTGAAGCGATGAGACGGCGTCATGACCCGGGCAGTACCCCTTTCAGACGCGAAGGCGCGACTGGCAGCTCTTGTGCAGGCCGCAGAAGCCGGGCAGGTGGTGCATATCTCCCGGCACGGCAAACCCGTGGCGGTGCTGCTCTCCGAGCAGGCCTACGCCGCACTGCAGCATCCGGCGACAAGCCAGGCCCTCGGGATGGCCATCGATAGTTGGCGCCTGGTGGGGCGCCCAGGCTGCCGCGAGGATTGGCCGTTGGCCTCACCTCCAGCGGCGGATCAAGAGGTTGAATCGTGGCGGGATCGCGACCCTGGCCGGCCCGTGGACCTCTGATGAGAGTGCTTCTGGATACGAACGTGCTTTCGGAGCCCATGCGGGAGCATCCCAGCGCGCTTGTGCTGGAACAGCTGCAGCGGGGCGGACATCAGTTGACCACAGCCAGTGTGGTGGTCCATGAGCTGAGCTACGGCGTACAGCGCCTGCCTGGGGGCAGAAAACAACAGCGTCTGGCCGCGTATCTCAACGCTCTGCTGGAGTCGGGATTGCAGGTGCTGCCGTATGACAGCAAGGCAGCGCTCTGGCATGGAGACCAAAGGGCTCAGCTGGAAGCTGAAGGCCGCCGGCCTTCCTTTGCCGATGGGCAGATCGCTGCGATTGCAGCGACGAACAACCTGTCCCTGGTCACCCGCAACCTCAGGGATTTCTCTGATTTCAAGGGTCTGCACCTCCTCGATTGGTTTTCCGAGCCGTGACCAACCCTTCCAGCACACCCTTGATCCGCCCAAGCGACCGCATCTTCGTGGCCGGGCACCGGGGCATGGCCGGTGCTGCGATCTGCCGGGCGCTGGCGCGCCGGGGCTACACCCAGCTGCTGACGGCCACGCGCCAGGAGCTGGATCTGGAGGATGGAGAGGCTGTGCGGCGCTGGTTCGAGGCGGAGCGTCCGGCTGTGGTGGTGCTGGCGGCGGCGAAGGTGGGAGGGATCGTGGCGAACAGCAGCTACCCGGCCGATTTCCTGCTGCAGAACCTCAAGATCCAGACGAACGTGATCGAGAGCGCCTGGCGCAGCGGCACGCGTCGGTTGCTGTTCCTGGGCAGCAGCTGCATCTATCCGCGCGACTGCCCCCAGCCGATCAGGGAGGAGTATCTGCTCAGCGGGCCGCTGGAGCCCACGAATGAGTGGTATGCGATCGCCAAGATCGCCGGCATCAAGCTCTGCCAGGCGCTGCGCAAGCAGTACGGCTTCGATGCGATCAGCCTGATGCCGACGAACCTGTACGGGCCCGGCGACAATTACCACCCGACGAACAGCCACGTGCTGCCCGCACTGCTCCGGCGGTTCCATGAGGCGAAGGAAGACAACGCGCCCAGCGTCAGCTGCTGGGGAACGGGAACACCGCTGCGGGAGTTCCTGCATGCCGACGATCTGGGCGAGGCCTGCGTGCATGCGCTGGAGGTCTACGCCCCCGACCCGCAGGATCCGATGCAGCATCTGAATGTGGGAACGGGAGTGGATCTGCCGATCGGTGAGCTGGCTCAACTGGTGGCAACGACGGTGGGATACCAGGGGGAGATCACCTGGGACAGGAGCCGACCGGACGGGACCCCGAAGAAACAGCTCGATGTGAGCCGGATCGAGGCCACGGGATGGAGGGCGAGGATTCCGCTGGATCAGGGGCTGGGCTCCACCTACGCGGATTTCCTGACGATGACGGTCCGGGCTCAGGCGGGATCGAAGTAACGGCTGCCGCTGCGGCGTCGGGCCTCGCGGGCGCTGTACTGGCTCACGCTCGGATTGCCCGCCACGGGGTCGACATGCGCCACCTGCTGCCACAGCTCCCGGGAGGCCCAGCGCACGGCGTACACGGCCCGGTCCTGGCGGATCAGATGGCACCAGCGGGACTGACCGCACTCCGGGCAGTACAACTCCTCCAGCCATTCGTTGCTGAGCACCAGCACCGGGTAGGCGTTCAGCACCAGCCGGGCCCGCTTCTCGGACATGCCCCGCTGACGCAGTTCGTCGGGGCTGAGCAGATGCAGGAAGTACTTCCTGCCGTTTCCCTGCAGCAGCTGCTCGGAATGGGCCGGACAGAAGAGCTCCCGCCGGCGCGGGCGGCGGTTCCGACGGGGAGGGGTGCTGCCTGGGCCGGCTGCCTGCATCCGGAAAGGGTGCGTGTAGGGGCATTCTGGCGCGGCCGGGCGCTGGCTTCCGAGCCGAACCACCCCTACTTCGCTTCCATCCAGTTCGGTCCCCAGCCGGTGTCCACCACCAGGGGCACGCTGAGGCGCACGGCATTCACCATCGTTTCCCTGACCGTGGCCAGCACGGTGGCGCGGGCTTCGGGGGCCGCCTCCAGCACCAGTTCATCGTGCACCTGTAGCAGCAGCCGGGCCGGCAGCCCCCGTTCCCGCACGGTCCGCTGCAGCTCCACCATCGCCAGCTTGATGATGTCGGCGCTGGAACCCTGGATCGGAGCGTTCGCCGCCGCCCGCAGCTGCTGACCTTCCATGCCGCTGCGACGCGCCACTTCCAGCTCGATCTCCTGCACTGGCTTGCCCAGCAGGCGGCCCAGCCCGCCCGGATCGAAGTGGAAGGGGCGCCGACGGCCGAGGATCGTCTCCACGTAGCCCTGGCTGAGGGCCAGCCGCTCCTGCAGCTCCAGGAAAGCGAAGACCTTCGGGTAGCGCTGCTTGTAGAGGCCGAGGAACTCCTTGGCCTGGGTCTGGCTCAGGGCGGTTTCACGGGCCAGCCGCTGGGCGCCCATGCCGTAGATCACGCCGAAGTTGATCGTCTTGCCCAGGCGTCGCTCCTCGGGCGTCACCTCGGCCTTGTCGAGCAGCAGCCGGGCCGTGAGGGCGTGGACGTCGTCGCCGTTGTTGTAGGCCTCCATCAGTACCTCCTCGCCGGAAAGGTGGGTGAGGATGCGCAGTTCGATCTGGGAGTAATCGGCGCTGATCAGGTCCCAGCCCTGCTGGGGAAGGAAAGCCTTGCGGATCCGGCGGCTGAAGCTGGTGCGAATCGGAATGTTCTGCAGGTTCGGATTGCTGCTCGACAGCCGACCGGTGGCCGTCACCGCCTGGTTGAAATCGGTGTGCACCCGCCCGGTCTCCGGCTCCACCAGCAGCGGCAGCGCATCCACGTAGGTGCTCTTCAGCTTGCTGAGGGTGCGGTGCTCCAGCACCAGCGACACGACGGGATGATCCTCGGACAGCTTCTCCAGCACGACGGCATCGGTGCTCCAGCCGGTCTTGGTCTTGCGGGACTTCTTGCGGTCCAGTGCCAGGGTCTCGAACAGCAGCTCCCCCAGCTGCTTGGGAGAGGCCAGGTTGAAGTCCACTCCCGCGGCCTGCCTGGCCTCCTGCTCCAGCCGGTCCAGCTGGCTGCCCAGTTCCGTGCTCAGTTCGGCCAGGTAGGCCGTGTCGATGCGGATGCCGGTGGCCTCCATCAGGGCGAGCACGGGCTCCAGGGGCAGTTCCAGCTGCTCCAGCAGGGCCACCAGCCGCGGCCCCATCGCCGCCAGCGCGGCGCGCAGCACCTCCGTCAGCCGGCGGGTGAGGTGCACATCCATGCCGCAGTAGAGGGCGGCCGCCTCGATCGGCACGACGGCGAACGTCTGGCCCCTGGCCACCAGCTCCGTGAAAGCGGTGGGGGTGAAGCCGAAGTTGCGCTGCGCCATCGCCTCGAGGCCGTGCTTGTCGTTGGCGTCCCGGAGGTAGTCGGCCAGCAGCGTGTCCATCACCACCCCCTGCAGCTCCAGTCCGTGGCGGAGCAGCACCAGCCGGTCGTACTTGGCATTCTGAAAACACTTCGGGTGCCGGGGGCTGGCCAGCCAGGGCGCCAGGGCGGCGAGCACCTGCTCCAGCGGCAGCTGGTCCGATGTCGCCGCAGCCGTCGGTTCGCCGCCCACCGGTGCCAGCAGGTCGGCGGCGGGGGCTGGCGCCGGCAGGTGCCCGATCGGGATGTAGGCCAGATCGGTCGGCCCCTCGCCCCAGCAGAGGCCCACCCCCACCAGCTCGGCACGGAAGGGGTTGAGATCGGTGGTTTCGGTGTCGAAGGCCACCGGCTCCGCCCCATCGACGCAGGCATCCAGCCGGTTCAACAGGGCTGCCAGTGCCTCCGGAGTGGTGATCAGCGCCGGTTGCAGCCGGGGCAGACCTCCTGCCGGGGGAGGGTCCGGTTCGCTGCCGGCGTCGTTGATCCCGGCCTCCGGGTGGGAAGCGGAAAAGGCCCGCTCGAAGGCGGACCGTTGCCGGGCCAGGCTGTGGAGCTCCAGCTCCTCCAGGCTGCGGGTGAGCACTTCGCTGTTCACCCGTCCGAGTTCCAGCCGTGGTTCGCTCGGCAGGGGGATGTCCACCAGGATCTCGGCCAGCATCCGTGAGCGGTAGGCGTTCTCCCGGTCGGTTTCCAGCTTCGTGCGCAGGGCTCCCTTCTGCTGGTCGAGGGCGGCGTAGACCCCATCGAGGCTGCCGTGGGCCTGCAGCAGGCTGATCGCCGTCTTCGGCCCCACGCCCTTCACCCCAGGGATGTTGTCGCTGCTGTCGCCGGTGAGGGCCTTGAGATCCACCACCTCAGCCGGCGTCACGCCCAGCCTGGCGATCACCCCCGCTTCGCGGATCTCCACCGGCCCCGACCCCCTGGAGGCGGGGCCGCCTCCCATGTAGAGCACGGCGATGTCGCGCCGGTCGTCCACCAGCTGGAACAGGTCGCGGTCACCCGAGAGGATGCGCACCCGCCAGCCGGAGTCGGCGGCCCGGTTGGCCAGGGTGCCCAGCACGTCGTCGGCCTCGTAGCCCGGAGCCATGCAGAGGGAGAGGTCGAGGGCCTCGCGCAGGATCCTCTGCAGGTTCTCCAGATCGGCGAAGAAGTGTTCCGGGGCCTCGTCACGGTGGGCCTTGTAGGCCTCGTCCGCCTCGTGGCGGAAGGTGGGCTCGACGGTGTCGAAGGCGATGGCCACGCCCTGGGGCGTCAATCCCTTGACCGCCTCCAGCAGGGCCTTGAGAAAGCCGTAGGTGACGCTGGTGGGAACGCCCTCGCGGGTGCTCAGCCCACCATCGCCCCCCTTGGCGAAGGCGTAGAAACTGCGGAAGGCCAGGGAGTGGCCATCCACCAGCAGCAGCATGGGGGGCCCGTCCGGCGGGGTCGGGCTCGTCGTCTTCACTGCCATCCGCTGCCGCGTGCCGTGCCGCCATCGTCGCCACAGCCTGCCACCCGCGCCGAAGCGGCGTTCAGCCCCTGCGCTCGCTGGCGCTGGTGGCTGAGCCGCCGCTGGGATCCGGCGCTGCCCCAGCTTCTGTACATCGGTCTCAATCCCTCCAGCGCCGATGGCCGGCGCGACGATCCCACCCTGCGGCGCCTGCAGGGCTTCGCCCGCGGCTGGGGCTACGGCGGGCTGGAAGTGGTCAACCTGTTCTCCCGCTGTGCTGCCTCGCCGGCCCTGCTGCGCCGTTGCGCCGATCCGGTCGGCAGCGAGACCGACCTCTGGATCCGCCGCCGGCTGCGGGCCCATCGGCTCCGCGACAACCGCTCGGCCCCCGGCTTTTCCGTCGATCCGGCCCCGATCTGGCTGGGCTGGGGCAACGGCGGGGCCTGGCGCGGGCGTGACCACGAGGTGCTGCGGTTGCTGGCCGAGGAGGGGGGTGCCGCCGCCGGCGGCCGGCCTCTGGCGGCGATCGGTCTCACCGGCGTCGGGCAACCCCGCCACCCCCTCTACGCGCCGGCAGCGGCCCGGCTGGTTCCCTTCGAAGCGGCGGCCGTTCCGGCGGGACAGAACCGACCCTCTGGGCCATTGTGAGGACGCCGTCTCCGTTGCCATGGCGCGTCAACCCCGTCGGTATGCCATTCATCTGCTGCTGGTCGGCGGTCATCGGGAGGTGGTGCACTTCGCCAGCCTCGATGCCTTCCAGCAGTGGTACGGCGGGGTGCTGAACGCCGGCTCCGCCGATGCGTTCATCAACGTGCCGATCAACGATCTCGACGGCGAATACCTGGTGCTGCGGCCCAGCAGCGTGATCGGCATCCGGGTGGAGCCCAAGTTCGCGGCCCTGGATGATTGACCTCCCCACGACCGATGCCCCCGAGCGGCTGCAGCTGCTCTGGGGCCTGACCCTGTTCGCCGGGGCCCAGGCCCAGCTGGTGGCGGTGCTCACCGGACTGCCGGCGGTGGTGCTGCTGCTCTCCTCCGGCCTGGTGATCGGCCGCTCCGGCCTGGGGCTGGTCGATCCCCTCGACCTCGGCGGCGGCCTCGAGACGGTGGTGGGCCTGCTGGTCAGCCTGGTGCTGTTCGACGGCGGTCTGAAGCTGAGCCTGCCCGGCCCCGTCTCGCAGCTGGCCGTGCTGCGGATCGTGCTGGTGCGCCTGGCTCTGGCTCTGCCCTGCGGCCTGCTGGCCGCCCACTGGCTGGCCGGACTGAGCTGGCCCCTGGCGGCCGTGTTCAGCGCGATCGTGCTCGGCACCGGTCCCACGGTGGTGACGCCGCTGGTGCAGCAGATGCGGCTTGCCCCTCCCCTGGGCGAGGTGCTGGAGGCGGAGGGGCTGGTGCTCGAGCCGATCGGGGCCGTGCTGGCCCTGGTGCTGCTGGAGCTGGTGCTGGGTGACCTGCACGGCTGGCGGGATCTGGCCCGCAACCTTTTGTTCCGTCTCGGGGGCGGCCTGGCCGTCGGTGCGGTCGTCGGTCTGGTGGTGGCCGAGATCCTGCCGCGTCTGCCGGTGGATCCCGCCAGTGGTCTGCGCCTGCAGATCACCCTCGGCTTCCTGTTCCTGATGTTCACCGGCTGTGAGCTGGTGCTGCCCGAGTCGGGTCTGCCGGCGGCCGTGGCGGCCGGGCTGGTGGTGGGGCGCCGCTCCGACACCGAGGCCGCCCAGCTCGACGACCTCATCCGCCAGCTGGCCCAGCTGGCGATCAGCATCCTGTTCCCGCTGCTGGCGGCCGGGGTCTCCTGGGCCGAGCTCAGTCCCCTGGGCTTCGGCGGCGTGGGCTGCGTGCTGGTGCTGATGCTGGTGGTGCGCCCGCTGGCGATGCTGCTGGCCACGGCCGGCCTGCCCCTGAGCAGTGCCCAGAAGGTCCTGCTCGGCTGGCTGGCACCCCGCGGCATCGTCACGGCTGCCGTGGCCAGCCTGTTCGCCCTGCGGCTCGCGGAGGCGGGTGTGGAGGGCGCCGGCCAGCTGCAGGGACTGGTGTTCCTCACCATCCTGATGACGGTGGGGGTGCAGGGGCTGACGGCGGCGCCTCTGGCCGAGCGGCTCGATCTGGTCTCCCCGCTGGCGGGCGAGGCGGCGGGTCAGGGCTGAACCCGCTCCAGGCGCGCCCGGTCTTCGCCGCTGGCATGCAGCAGCCGCCAGGTGGTGACCAGATCCGGCCCCTGCAGGCTGCCGAGCAGGGCGGCTCGCAGGCTCTTCATCAGCACGCCCTTCTTGACTCCGGCGGCCTTGGCGGCTTCGCCCAGCAGGGCCTGTGCCTGGTCGACGCCGAGGGGCGCCGTTGCGGTGGCCAGGCCGGGCTCGGCAAGCCGCTCCAGCAGGGCCGCCAGAGCGGGGCGGGCCCCCTCGGCCTCGAGCTGCCGGCGAGCCGCGTCGTCGAGCTCGGGCCGCACGAAGAACGGCCGCGCCTGCTCCACCCCGTCCCGCAGCGTGGTGAGCGAAGGGCCGAGCAGGGCCGCAAGTTCCTCCTCCCAGGCCCCAGCGGCTGGTGAGGCTGGTGTTGCGGTTGGATCGGGCGCCCACCAGCCTTCGGCGCGCCACAAGGGCGCCAGGGCACTCCTCAGCTCGGCTGGGGCGAGGCCATGCAGCACCTGGCTGTTGAGCCAGTTGAGCTTGTCCCAGTCGAAGCGGGCTCCGGCCCGGTTGACCCGATCGAAGGAGAAGACGGTGGCGGCCTCCGCCAGGGTGAAGCGCTCGCCCATGCCCTCCGGTGGCGACCAGCCCAGCAGGGTCATGTAATTGGCGAGGGCCTCGGCCGTGTAGCCCATGGCGCGGAAGTCGCTCACCGAAGTGACCCCGTCGCGCTTGGAGAGCTTGCGGCCCTCCCGGTTGAGGATCAGCGGGGTGTGGGCGAACACCGGCACGGCCAGCCCCAGCGCCTCGTAGAGGAGCAACTGCTTGGCGGTGTTGGCGATGTGGTCCTCGCCGCGGATCACGTGGCTGATCGCCATGGCGGCGTCGTCGACGACCACCACCAGGTTGTAGAGGGGATCGCCGATCGCGTCGGCCGGCGCGCGGCGGGCGATCACCATGTCGCCACCGAGATCGCTGCCGCTCCAGCGCATCTCCCCGCGCACCAGGTCGGTCCAGCCGATGGCGGCAGCGTCGTCGATGCGGAAGCGGATCACCGCCTCGCGGCCCGCCGCGATGTACGCCTGCTCCCGTTCCGGGCTGAGGTCACGGTGGCGGTTGTCGTGGCGGGGGGGAGCGCCGCTGGCCTTCTGCCGCTCGCGCATCTCTTCCAGCTCGGCCTCAGTTGCATAGCAGCGGTAGGCGTGACCGGAGGCCAGCAGCCGGGCGATGGCGGTGCGATGGGCCTCGATCCGCTCGCTCTGGATCACCGGCTCGGCGTCCCAGTTGAGTCCGAGCCAGGCCAGACCCTCAAGGATGTTGGCGGTGAACTCCGGCCTGGAACGCTCACGGTCGGTGTCCTCGATGCGGAGCAGGAACTGCCCGCCGTGATGGCGGGCGAAGAGCCAGTTGAACACCGCGGTGCGGGCGGTGCCGATGTGGAGGGTGCCGGTGGGGCTGGGAGCCAGACGAACCCGCACGGTCACCGGAACGCTCCTGGAGTATGGAAAACGGGACTGACGGGGCTCGAACCCGCAACTTCCGCCGTGACAGGGCGGTGCTCTAACCGATTGAACTACAGTCCCAGTACACCTGTACGGGGGAGGGAGTGAAACTCCTGGCCCGGTGCGGTGTCTGGTGTCGCCTTGGCGACCAGGGAAGTATCCAACGCCGTCCGTCCCGCCGTCAACCGGCGGCTTCCGAGGCCTGCTGAATCAGGTCGCGCCCCAGCAGGCTGCCGCTCCCGCTGTGGCTGGCAGCGGCCAGGCGATGACCTTGCAGAGGTTGTGGGCGGGTACGTCAGGCCTGGGGCTCATGGACGAAATCCGGCGGGCTCGATCAGGCGCACCTGGTTGCCGCGAGCGGTGAACTCCCGACCCTGGTCGCTCTGCACCACGACACGGCCACCGGATTTCACCCGGATCACCCGGGCGCGTACCCAACCCAGCGCGGCTGACTCCAGCACCTTGACCACATCACCGGGTTGTAGATCCAACTCCATGTCCGGAACCAGGAAAGAGCAGGAAGGGGCATCGAGCGCGCCGTGGAGGACTTGAACCCCCGACATCAGGTTTTGGAGACCTGCGTTCTACCAACTGAACTAACGGCGCAAGGCGACACCCCCTCGGCCTGTGGAGCAGGGCGCCACAGGCATGGAAGAAAGGGAAAGTGAAGCTTCAGCGATCGAAACGCTGCTTCACGCGGGTGGCCTTACCCACCCGATCCCGTAGGTAGAAGAGTTTCGCACGCCTGACTTTACCGCGACGCTCCACCTTCACGGAGGCCACCTGGGGGCTGTGCAGCAGGAAGACCCGCTCCACGCCCACGCCCTGGAAGATGCGCCGAACGGTGATCGTCTCGTTCAGGCCGCCGTGACGCTTGGCGATCACGACGCCTTCGTAGGGCTGGATCCGCTCCTTGTTCCCCTCGCTGATGCGGACACCCACACGGACGGTGTCGCCGACGAAGATCTCGGGCAGATCGCTCTTGAGCTGCTCAGCTTCGAAGGCCCGGATCAGATCCTGGGCGCTGAGCCTGCCTGTACTGGCCTTGGTGGCCGCGGGCTTCTCCACCACGGCCGTGGCGGCCTCGCTGCCGCTGTCCGACGGACGGGTGTCATCGATTTCGTTGCTGTTGGTCACTTCCGCTGCCATCCCAGATCCGCGAACGCCTGGCCAAACAAGCACTGTACCGGCTCAGCTTCCCCCCTCCCCTCCCTCCGGCGCCGGTCTGGGCCGGGGTGCGGGTCTGCGCCACCTCTGCAGCACCAGGCCCGCTCCCGTGATGAGCATCCAGAGCAGACCGAGGCCGTTGAGGGCCACATAGACCGTCTCGCCGCCGTGGCCGAGCCACTCCCCCTCATGCAGCAGCATCAGCACATGGGCCTGGTCCCGGCTGAGTCCGCCCCAGTCGCGCAGCAGCCGGTACCCCATGCCGCTGCAGACCGTGATCAGCAGGGGGGCGAGCACCACCGGGGCCACCAGGGCGTGCCAGCGCCGCAGTTGCGCCAGAACCGGCATCGTCAGCAGAGCGGAGGAAAGTTGATAGCTTGAATCCTGGATCGCCCGCCCCTCCGTCGATGAATCTTTTCGCTGACCTGCTGGCCGCCACCTCCGGCTCCGCCAGTCAGGGCCGGGCGGCATCCGGAGGGGCAGCCACCGGCATGGCAGCAGGCTCTCCTGCCGTTTCCGCCACCACCCAGACCGGTCCCCGCATCCAGAAGGGCCGCCGCGGGGTGGAGATCAAGTCGGCGCGTGAGATCGCGATCATGCGCCAGGCCAGCCGGATCGTTGCCACTGTGCTGCGGGAGATCAGCGAGATGGCCGCCCCCGGGATGACCACCGGCGACCTCGACCGCCACGCCGAGCAGCGCATCCGCGCCATGGGAGCCACCCCGAGCTTCAAGGGCTACCACGGCTTCCCCGCCAGCATCTGCGCCAGCCTCAACAACGAGGTGGTGCACGGCATTCCCAGCAGCAAGCGGCTGATCCGCGAGGGCGACCTGCTGAAGATCGACACCGGCGCCTACTACGAGGGCTACCACGGCGACAGCTGCGTCAGCATCTGCGTCGGCGAGAGTTCCGAGGCGGCCCGACGGTTGAGCCGGGTGGCCCAGGAATCGCTGATGCAGGGCCTGGGCCGGATCAGGGCCGGCAATACCCTGCTGGACATCGCCGGGGCCGTCCAGGACCACGTCGAGGCCCATGGCTACAGCGTGGTGGAGGACTACACCGGTCACGGCGTCGGCCGCAACCTGCACGAGGAGCCGTCGGTGTTCAACTTCCGCACCGACGATCTGCCCAATCTCAAGCTCCGCCCCGGCATGACCCTGGCGGTGGAGCCGATCCTCAACGCCGGCAGCAAGGTCTGCCGCACCCTGCGTGACCGCTGGACCGTGGTCACGCTCGATGGCAGCCTCTCCGCTCAGTGGGAGCACACCATCGCCGTCACCTCCGATGGCTGCGAAATCCTCACCGATCGGGACTTCTGATCCCGTCTGCCGGAGCAGGTGCCTCGGACCGGCGCCCGGCGGGATCGAGCAGCACCCTGCTGCACAGGCGGAAGTAAACGTGCCGCAGGGCCACCGCCAGCGGGAAGAGCACCATCGTGAGCGGATTGGGCGTCACGATGATCAGGCCCAGGCCACGCCGGGCCTGGGCGATCACCTGCCCCGCCACGAAATCCGCCCCCATCACGCCGTAGGGGTTGAGAGCGGAGCGGAACGGTCCCAGCACCAGTCTTCGGATGCGGCAGGGGTTCTCGCCGGGCCGGTGATCCAGGGTCCGCAGGCTGAGCAACTGCCCCAGCAGCCGTTTGCTGATCTCGTAGAGGGGGCTGAGGGCCGGCAGCAGTTCGGCCTCCGAGGTGTTGACCCAGACCTCCCGGCAGCGGCTGCCGGGGGGACGCTCCGGCAGTCCCAGGAACAGCTCCAGCAGGCGCCAGCCGCTGAGGGCATTCACCTCGAGGCTGCGGGCAATGGCGGCGGCGCTTCGATCCCCGTACACGTTCACCCCATGGTTGATCACCAGGATGTCAACATCGCCGAGCAGGTCGGCCAGGGCCTGCTCCTCGCCGCAACACCAGACCACGTTGCGCAGCGGAACCGGCGTTCCAGCCTCGTCCTGCAGGCACACCGGTTCCGTTGCGGTGGTCAGCGCGATCAGCCCGGCTCCCTGCCGGTGCAGGCGCCACAGCAGGGCTCGGCCAAGGGCACCGCTTGCCCCGGTGATCGCCACGGTTCGGCCCTGCAGCGGCAGGAGCGGTGGAAACAGACAATCCATCGTTACAGACCGGTGGGAGGGGTAGGGATAAAGATGGTGGACTCAGCATGAGCCATCCTTTGATGGCAGCCATCCGCAGCCTTGACCTGCAGCCACGACCCGCAGCCGCTCTCCAGGCCCCGTGAACCCGTCCTTTCCCCCACTCTCCAGCCAGGCCCCTGATCCGGCTCTTGTCGCCCTCTATGCCCCCTACTGCGGTGGGGTCAACCGCGAGATCCAGCTGATGCAGGCCCTCGATCGGCTCGCGGCGGGCGAGGTCAGCGGCCGGCGTCCCCTCCACCCCAGCGGCGAGCACCCCTTCGTGCTGCGCTGGCAGGCGGGTCAAGCGCCCCAGGAGCTCAGCGCCTGCGAGCTTCACTTCCCGGCCACCCCCAACGCCACCTACCGCTTCCAGCTGCCCACCCACCAGCTGGTGTGCTGGCTGATGGATCTGCTCGAGATCCGCAGCAGGGCGGCTGCGGGGGAAGGAGGCGGTGAGCTGCCCGACGCCTTCTGGCGCTGGCTGATCCTCGGGGAAACACCGCCAGCTGTCGCCGAAGTGGGTCCTTCACCCCCGCCGCATAGATTGACGGCCCAGCGCTACCCGCCGAGGTCTTTCCATGAGCAGCACCCTGCTGATCGGATCCTGTGATCCCTTCAGCGGTAAGTCCGCCCTGGTGCTCGGCCTCACCCGACAACTGACCCAGCACGGACTGTCGGTGCGGTTCGGCAAGCCGCTGGCCACAAGCCTCCGGGCCGAGCCGGCCGGCACCACCTCTCCAGGCACCGCCTCTGCCGCCCCCCCCAGGGACGAGGCCCGCATCGACGACGACGTGCGTTTCGTCGGCAGCATTATGGGCCTGCCGGCCGAACAGCTGCTGCCCTCCCTGCATCTGCTGGAAGCCGACACTGCCCAGCAGAGGCTGCTGGCGGGCGACCTGGAACCAGGCGAGGGTTTCGCCCGGCTGCGCGATCAGCTCGAGGCCTACCCCGACGGCCTCACCCTGCTGGAAGCGGCAGGCAGCCTGAGCGAGGGCCTGCTCTACGGCCTCAGCCTGGCCCAGCTGGCCAGCGGCCTGCAGGCGCCGGTGGTGCTGGTGCATCTCTGGGAGGACAGCCGCAGCGTCGAGCCGCTGCTCCAGGCCCGCGCTCTGCTGGGAGAGCAGCTGGCCGGGGTGGTGCTCAACGCCGTCGACCCGGATTCAGTCGAGCGCCTGCGGGCCGAGGAGGTGCCGGCGCTGGAGCGGCTCGGCCTGTCGGTGTTCGGCGTGATGCCCCGCAGCCCGCTGCTGCGCAGCGTCACGGTCGAGGAGCTGGTGGAGCGGCTCAAGGCCAGGGTGCTCTGCTGCCCCGAGCGGCTCGACCTCCTGGTGGAAACCCTCTCGATCGGGGCCATGAACGTGAACTCCGCCATGGAGTTCTTCCGGCGGCGCCGCAACATGGCCGTGGTCACCGGGGCCGACCGCACCGACATCCAGCTGGCGGCCCTGGAGGCCTCCACCCAGTGCCTGATCCTCACCGGCGCGGGGGAGCCCCTGCCCCAGCTGATCCACCGGGCGGAGGAGCTGGATGTGCCCCTGCTCAAGGTGGACCAGGACACCCTCACCACCGTGGAAGTGATCGAGCGGGCCTTCGGCCACGTGCGGCTGCACGAGTCGGTCAAGGCCACCTACGCCATTCGCCTGGTGGAGGAGCACTGCCGCTTCGAGCGACTGTTCGAGCGTCTCCAGCTGCCGATCCGGGCCTGATCGGCTTGCCGCGCAAGGGCACTGCTAGTTTCGGGCGATCGGATGCACGTACGAGGTGACCCGGTCCCTTGATCTGCCGGCCCTCGACCGGATCGACACCCTGGCCCAGGAGCTCGCCCTGCTGCAGGACCGGGGCAAGCGCCGCATCGCCTTCCTCGGCAGCCGCCATGTGCCGGTGGTGTCGATCCATCTGGTTGAGCTGGTGGCCCGTTCCCTGGCCCAGGAGGGCCACAACCTGATCACCTCCGGTTCCCAGGGAGTGAACGCCGCGGTGATCCGGGGGGTGCTGGAGATCGATCCGGCCCGCCTCACCGTCCTGCTGCCCCAGAGCCTGGAGCGCCAGCCCTCCGAATCGCGCGAGCAGCTCGATCGGGTCCTGCACCTGGTCGAGAAGCCCGAGCACGATGAGCTGCCGTTGCCGATGGCCAGCAGCCTCTGCAACCAGGAGATCATCGGCCGCTGTGACCAGCTGATCTGCTACGCCTTTCACGACAGCGAGACCCTGCTCTCCAGCTGCCGCAGCGCTGAGGACATGGGCAAGGTGGTGAGCCTGATGTTCTTCGACTGAGCCCAGCCGGCCCGGACCCCTCCGCTCCGAAGAACAGATTCTCCGACGAACAGATCAGCGTCCCCGAGGCACCACCTGCAGGCGGGTGCCATCGCGGCCCATCACCGTTACCTGGCTTCCGGGTGGCAGCGCCCCGCCTGGCTCCAGGTTCTCCGCGGCCCAGCTCTGCCCCTGCCAGCGCACCCGGCCGAGGCTGCTGCCCCGGCCGGGAAGGGTCTCGAAGCCCTCCAGCACCTCCGCCAGCTCCGCCTGGCCGCTCTCATGCAGTGAACGCTGGCGCTGCCGCCGCGACCACCGCCACAGCAGGGCGTTGGTCGCCAGGGTCAGGATCAGGAACAGCCCCCATTGCAGCCCCGGCGCCAGGGCCAGCGGCCCGGTGAGGGCCGAGAGCAGCAGTGCTGCCACCGCTCCCATCAGGAAGCCGCCGAAGCCCGGGGAGAGCAGCTCGATCAGCAGCAGCAGGCCGGCCAGGGCAAGCCAGAGCAGGGCGGACATGCGAGAGCCTGAGGTCGGCGCCGTGAGTCCCCCACTCTGGGGGGCTTCCGGCGAAAGTCCTAGGGTTGGCTGGCCTGATGCCAGGGCCCGCCGGCTCCAGCGTTTACATGGAAGCCCTGTTCTCCCTGCCGGCCCTCGCCCTGCTGGCCTTTCTCGGTTTCGGCAGCGTGCGGGTCACCAGCGGTGGCCGCTCGATGCTGGTGGAGCGGCTCGGCAAGTACGACCGGGAACTCAGGCCCGGCCTCTCCTTCGTGCTGCCGGTGGTGGAGAAGGTGGTGAGCCACGAATCGCTCAAGGAGCGGGTGCTCGATATTCCCCCCCAGCAGTGCATCACCAAGGACAACGTCTCGATCGAAGTGGACGCGGTGGTGTACTGGCAGCTGCTCGAGCACGCCAAGGCGTACTACGCCCTCGACAACCTCAAGTCGGCGATGGTGAACCTGGTGCTGACCCAGATCCGCTCGGAGATGGGCAAGCTCGACCTCGACCAGACCTTCTCCACCCGCCAGGAGGTCAACGACCTGCTGCTGCGGGATCTTGACCAGGCCACCGACCCCTGGGGTGTCAAGGTGACCAGGGTCGAGATGCGCGACATCGTGCCCTCCCCCGGCGTGCAGCAGGCGATGGAGATGCAGATGAGCGCCGAGCGCGAGAAGCGGGCGGCGATTCTGCGCTCCGAGGGGGAGAAGGAAGCGCAGCTGAACGCGGCGCGGGGCCGGGCCGAGGCCCTGGTCTTCGATGCCAAGGCCCAGAAGGAGGCCCTGGTGCTGGGGGCCCAGGCCCAGGCCGAGCAACAGAAGCTGCTGGCGATCGCCCGGGCGGAGGCGGCCGCCGAGCTGGCGCGCACGATCGAGGCCCATCCGGCTGCCGGCGAAGCCCTGCGGCTGCTGCTGGCCAAGGACTGGATGGGCATGGGCCAGGAGCTGGCCAAGGCCCAGGGGGGCAGCGTGCTGATGGTGGATCCCCAGAGCCCCGCCTCCCTGCTCGCGGCGCTCAAGGGGCTGCAGAAGGGCTAGATCGCGGCGGAATCGGCTGGATCGGCTGGGCCTCAGCCGGCGAGCAGTGCTCGCAGCCCTTCGATGTAGAGCGCCGCAGTGGTCAGCAGCCCGCCGATCCAGCAGAGGCTGCGCAGCGGCGGCATGTTGCCCACATAGGCGCCGATGTAGGCGAGCCGCAGCAGCGGATGGGCCCAGGCGGCGATCACCGCCACCGGGGCAGTCACCCCAGCCACCAGGCACAGCAGGCAGGCCGGGGCATACAGGCCGAAGGCCTCGAAGCTGTTCTGGTGCGCCCAGCTGGCCCGCTGCCCCCAGGGCGGCAACCGCTCGAACATCGCCCGCGGCGCCGCCAGGTCGGCAGGGGTGAAGTCGGCGCTGGCCCGGCCTGCCCCAAGGGGCACAAGGCTGGCGATCACCACACCGCCGGCCAGCAGCAACGACCAGGCGAAGGCGACATCGGACGAGAGCTGGGCCAGCATCGGTTCGAGAGGGGAACGTCCCTTTTCTAGGCTGGCCGTCACCCCCGTTGTCCCCCTGCAGCCCATGGCCGACACCTACTCCTTCGATGTGGTGTCTGACTTCGATCGCCAGGAACTGGTCAACGCGGTGGATCAGGTGCGCCGCGAGGTGGGCCAGCGTTACGACCTCAAGGACTCGGCCACCGAGATCGAGGTCGAGGAAGGCAGCCTGACGATCACCACCGCCAGCGACATGAGCCTGGATGCGGTGGCCGACGTGTTGCGCCAGAAGGCCACCAAGCGGGAGCTGTCGCTCAAGATCTTCGATTTCCAGACCCCCGAGCCCGTGGGCGGCAACCGGCTCAGGCAGGTGGTGAAGCTGCGCAAGGGCCTCAGCCAGGAGCTGGCCAAGAAGCTCAGCAAGACGGTGCGTGACCAGGTCAAGAAGGTGACCGTGGCGATCCAGGGGGAGAGCCTGCGGGTCACCGGCAAGAACAAGGACGACCTGCAGCAGGTGATCCAGTTGCTGCGCGCCGAGGACCTGGAGGTGCCGCTCCAGTTCGAGAACTATCGCTGACCCCGGGACCGCTGACCCCAGGGGCGCGGCCGGCGGCTGGCGCTTCTGGATCGATCGGGGCGGCACCTTCACCGATCTGGTCGGCCGCAGCCCCGCCGGCGAGCTGGTGGTGCGCAAGGTGCTCTCGGAGCAGCCGGACCGTCCCGGTGATCCGGCCGTGGCTGCCATCCGTCACCTGCTGGAGCTGGCGCCCGGCGCTCCGCTGCCGCCTGGTGCGATCGAGGAGGTGCGGCTCGGCACCACCGTCGCCACCAATGCCCTGCTGGAGCGCCGCGGAGCCCCCACCCTGCTGCTGACCAGCCAGGGCTTCGCCGATGCCCTGCTGATCGGTGATCAGCACCGCCCCGACCTGTTCGCCCTGCGGATCGAGCGGCCGCTGCCCCTCTACGACCGGGTGCTGGAGCTGGGGGGAAGGCTGGCGGCCGATGGCCGGGAGATCGAGCCGCTCCAGCTCGACGAGGCCCTGGCGGACGAACTGCGCCGTGCCCGGGCCGATGGCCTGCGCAGCTGTGCCGTGGCCCTGCTGCATGCCGCCCGTCACCCCCGCCACGAACGCCAGCTGGCGGAGTGGCTGGAAAGCTTCGGCTTTGAGCAGGTGGCCCTGTCCCATCGCGTAGGTCTGTACCCGCGGCTGGTGCCCCGCGCCCAGACCACCGTGGTGGAGGCCTGCGTGGCGCCGGCCCTGCGCGCCTACCTGGGCCGGCTGCGCGCCGAGCTGGGCGAGGGCTGCCGCCTCCGGGTGATGCAATCGAACGGTGGGCTGATCGCGCCGGAGCTTCTCCTGGCCAAGGACACGATCCTCTCCGGCCCCGCCGGCGGCATGGTCGGCGCTGTGAAGCTGGCAGGAGGCGACGGCCCGATCGTCGGCTTCGACATGGGCGGCACCTCCACCGATGTGTTCCACTTCCAGGCCAGCGGACCGGCGGGCGGCTGGGAGCGCTGCGAAGAGACGGAGATTGCCGGCCTCACCCTGCTGGCGCCGATGCTGCCGATTCACACCGTGGCGGCAGGGGGCGGCTCCGTGCTCCACTTCGACGGCCAGCGGCTGCAGGTGGGGCCCTCCTCCGCCGGCGCCGATCCCGGGCCGGCTTGCTATCGCCGCGGCGGTCCCCTCACCGTCACCGACGCCAACCTGCTGCTGGGCCGGCTGCAGCCCGCCTTCTTCCCGGCTGTGTTCGGACCCGGCCGCGACCAGCGGCCCGATGCCGCCGTGGTGCGCCGCGCCTTCGCCCGACTGGCCGGGCAGATCGGGGCGGCCACGGGCCGGCGCCCTTCTGCCGAGCAGCTGGCGGAGGGGGCACTGGCGATCGCGGTCGATCGAATGGCGGAAGCGATCCGACGGATCTCGATCCAGCGGGGCCATGACATCCGCGACACCACCCTGGTCTGCTTCGGCGGGGCCGGCGGCCAGCACGCCTGTGCCCTCGCCACCCAGCTGGGGATCCGGCGCGTGCGCCTCCATCCCCTCGCCGGGGTGCTCTCGGCCTACGGCATCGGCCTGGCCGACCAGCGGCTGCTGCGTGTGCGTGTCGTGCGCGAGCCGCTCAACCTGGCCCTGCCGGCCCGTCTGCGCGCCTGGGCCGACGAACTGATCCGTGAAGGGGAGGAGGCGCTGCGGTCCGAGGCGGGTCGGCCGGTCGGAGCCGAGCCGGAGGCTGCCCTGCGGCAGGTGAGCGTGACCCTGCGCTACGGCGCCAGCGAGGTGAGCCTGCCGGTGCCGCTGACGGATGCGCCCACCATGCGGCTGGCCTTCGAGCAGGGTCATCGCCGGCGCTTCGGCTACCTGCCGGCCGGCCAGGGCGCAGACGCCCAGGAGATGGTGGTGGATCGCCTGCAGGTGGAACTGGTGGCTCCGGGGCCGGCGCCCGTTCCCTTGCAGGCAGCCCGCGAGGGGACCGGGCCAGAGCCGGAGCAGGCTCCGCTCCACGTCAGCGGCGGCTGGCGCCAGGTGCCCCTCCATAGCCGCGAGGCCCTCGCTGTGGGACTCGTCCTGCAGGGTCCCGCCCTGATCGTGGAGCCCACCGGCACGAATCTGCTGGCGGAGGGTTGGCAGGCCGAGCTGCTGCCGGAAGGCGACCTGCTGTTCAGCCGGCCTGCGGCCAACCTGTCGCCCCAGGCCCCACAGCCGACTCGGGAGGTTCCGGCGGCCACGGGGTCCTGCGAGCTCGATCCGGTGAACCTGGAGCTGTTCCACCATCGCTTCGCCGCGATCGCCGAGCAGATGGGCGTGCGGCTGCAGCAGAGCGCCCGCTCGGTGAACATCCGCGAGCGACTCGACTTCTCCTGTGCCCTCTTTGACGCCCGTGGGGAGCTGGTGGCCAACGCGCCCCACATCCCGGTGCACCTGGGCTCGATGGGCGCCAGCGTGGTCAGCCTGCTGGAGGCGGTGGGGCGGGGAGAGCGCACGCCCCTGCAGGCAGGGGATGTGCACGTCTCCAACGATCCGTACAACGGCGGCACCCACCTGCCCGATCTGACCGTGATCACGCCGGTGTTCCTGGCCGATCCGGCAGCAGAGCCCGGCAGCGGCGCCTTCGTGGGGCCCGCCGCCTTCGTGGCCTCCCGCGGCCATCACGCCGACGTGGGCGGCATCACGCCAGGATCCATGCCGCCGTTCAGCCGTCAGCTCGAGGAGGAGGGCCTGCTGCTCGACAACGTTCCCCTGCTCCGCTCGGGGGTGCTGCTGGAGCGGGAGTGGCTGGAGCGACTCCGCTCAGGTCCCCATCCGGTGCGTGACCCCGGGCAACTGCTCGCCGACCTGCAGGCCCAGGTGGCCGCCAACCAGCTGGGGGCGCAGTTGCTCCAGGCGCTGGCGGGGCGGACAGGGCTGGCTGAGGTGCGGGCCTACATGGGCCATGTGCAGGACAACGGCGCCGAGGCGGTCCGACAGGTGATCGATCGCCTCGAGGATGGCCGGTTCCGGCTGGCGATGGATGACGGGCCGGAGATCGTCGTGACCGTGACGATCGATCGAGCCCGCCGGCGGGCCCGCATCGATTTCAGCGGCACTTCCCCCCAGGACGCCGGCAACCGCAATGCCCCCCTGGCGATCACCCGGGCCGTGGTGCTCTACGTCTTCCGCTGCCTCGTGGGGGAGGCGATCCCGCTCAACGCCGGCTGCTTCCGCCCCCTGGATCTGGTGGTGCCCGAGGGCTGCCTGCTCCGTCCGCGGCCGCCTGCGGCGGTGGTGGCCGGCAACGTGGAGACCTCCCAGGCGATCGCCAACGCCCTCTTCGGCGCCCTCGGCGTGATGGCCGCTGCCCAGGGAACGATGAACAACCTCAGCTTCGGCAACGGCCGCTGCCAGTACTACGAGACGATCGCCGGCGGCAGCGGCGCCGGCCCGGACTTCGCCGGCGCCGCCGCGGTGCAGAGCCACATGACCAACTCGCGCCTCACCGATCCGGAACTGCTCGAGGAGCGCTTTCCGGTGCGGCTGGAGGCGTTCACGCTGCGCCGCGGCAGCGGCGGCAACGGTCGCCGCCGCGGCGGCGACGGAGTGGTGCGTCGCCTGCGCTTCCTCGAGCCGATGACGGTCGCGATCCTTTCCGGCTCCAGGCAGGTGGCGCCCTTCGGCCTGGCGGGTGGTGGGCCTGGCCAGAGGGGGCGCAACCGGCTGGAGCGCGCCGACGGACGGGAGGAGGAGCTGGGCGGCTCGGCCCAGCTGGCGCTGGAGGCCGGCGACGTGCTCGTGATCGAAACCCCCGGCGGTGGCGGTTATGGCGCGCCCTGAAACCTGCTTTCTGCCGGCCCAGCTGCTGCCGCTGGCCCTGATTCCCGTGCTGCTCCTGCCGGTGCGGGGGCAGAACGCGCCGCCCGATTCCCGCACCGCGGCGCCCGCCGATGTGCTGCAGGAACAGAGCCAGCGCTTCCATCCGGTCTGGTCGGCCGGCGGCATGGTGGCCAGCCAGGAGCTGGCGGCCACCGGCGTCGGCCGCGAGGTGCTGCGGCAGGGCGGCAATGCCGTGGATGCCGCGGTGGCGGTCTGCTTCAGCCTGGCGGTGACCCTGCCCCAGGCCGGCAATCTGGGCGGCGGTGGGTTCCTGGTGCTCTGGCGCCCCGAGCGGCTCTCCCCTGGCGCTCCCCTGCTGGAGGGGGAGCGGCGCGTGGGCCTGGGGCGGGCCGTTGCGATCAACTTCCGCGAGAATGCCCCCCTGGCCGCCGGCCCGGACCTGTTCCTCGACGCGAGCGGCGCGGTGAACCGGCAGAAGGCCACCCGCAGCCTGCTGGGCACCGGCGTGCCCGGTACGGTGGCGGGTCTGCTGCTGGCACAGCGCCGCTACGGACGGCTGCCGCTGGCACGGGTGCTGGCCCCGGCGATCCGGCTCGCGGACGAGGGGGTGATCGTCAGCAAGCCGCTGGCGGATTCGCTGCTGGCAGCGGCACCCCTGCTGCGGGCCGACCCCGAATCGGCCCGACTGTTCTTCCGGCCCGGGGGGAGGCCCTACCGCCCAGGGGACAGACTGCGGCAGCCGGATCTGGCCCGCACCCTGCGCCGGATCAGCCTCCGGGGGGAGGCGGGCTTCTACACCGGGCCGGTGGCGGCGCGGCTGGTGGGGTTGATGCGCCGGCGGGGCGGGCTGATCGGCGCGGAGGACCTGCGCCGTTACCGAGCCCGCCCCCAGCCGCCCCTGCTGGGCAGCTGGCGCGGGTACCCGGTGATCGCCATGCCGCCCCCCAGCTCCGGCGGCGTCACCCTGATCCAGCTGCTCAACGTGCTGGAGGGATTCGATCTGGCGGCCCTGGGGCTGAACAGCGCCGCCAGCCTCCACCTGATGGCGGAGGCCATGAACCTGGCCTACCGCGACCGCAACCAGCTGCTGGGCGACCCCCGCTTCGTGGCGATGCCGCTGGAGCGGCTGCTGAGCAAGAGCTACGGCGCCCGGCAACGGCTGCGGATCCGCACCGACCGGCACCGGCCGGCCGCTGAACTGGAGTCGCTGCCGCCGACCGGGCGGGCCGAGGGCCCCAACACCACCCATCTCTCGGTGATCGATCGTGACGGGACGATGGTGGCCACCACCACCACCCTCAACTTCGCCTATGGCAACGGCGTGAGCGTGCCGGGAGCGGGTTTTCTGCTCAACAACGAGATGGACGACTTCAGCGCCGCTCCGGGGGTGCCCAACGCCTTCGGCCTGGTGCAGGGGACGGCCAATGCGATCGCTGCCGGCAAACAGCCACTGAGTTCGATGACGCCCACCCTCGTGCTCGATCGCAGCGGCGGTCCGCTGCTGGCCACCGGCAGTCCGGGCGGCAGCCGCATCATCACCACTGTGCTCCAGGTGCTGCTCAACCGTCTCGAACATGGCCTCAACCTGGCCTCCGCCGTCAGCGCCAGCCGGCTGCACAGCCAGCTCTGGCCCGATGAACTGGCGCTGGAGGAGGGCTTCAGCCCGGACACCCTGCGCCTGCTGGAGGGCCTGGGCCACCGGCTGCGGCGGGTGCCGGCGATCGGGTCGGCCCAGTCGGTGGAGGCCCTGCCGGGGGGGGGCAGCCTGGGGATGGCCGATCCGCGCCGGCCGGAGGCGGTGGCGGCAGGCGAGTGATCCCGAGCCGCCATCGCTGCGAGGCAGGAGCGCTATCGCTCGCCCGTGGCCACGCAGACTGACCCTGCGCTGCCACGCCTTCTGTGGATCCCGTTTTCGCCTCGTCCGCTGTGCTGGCCAGCTTCACCCTGCAGGAGTGGATGTGGAGCGGCGGGCTGATCGAGATCAGTCTGGTGCTGGCCGCGCTGCTGGGAGCCGTCTGGTTCATCAACCGCCAGCCCGACTGAAGGGCAGGCCCTCAGCCGCTCCCAGGGGCTTCAAGGAGAATGGGATTCGATGACAATGGCCGCGGCGGCGACGGCGACGGCGCAAGCTGAAAGCTGAGGACTTCGTCCCGACTCATGCTCGAGCTGCTGCCCCAGCTCAACGACCGCAACCTCCCCTGGATGGACACGATCCATCCGATTGTGGTGCACTTCGTGATTGCGATGGCCCTGATCGCCTTCGTGTTCGATCTCATCGGCACCCTGGCGCGCAAGCCTGCGCTCTACGAAGTGAGCTTCTGGAACCTGCTGTTCGCCACTGCCGCCATCTTCGTGGCCATCATCTTCGGCCAGGTGGAGGCCGGTCTCGCCAACCCCTATGGCGCCTCCCGCGAGATCCTCAACCTGCACAGCACGCTCGGCTGGGCCCTGGCGGGGGTGCTCTCCGTGCTCACCGGCTGGCGCTACGTGATCCGCAGCCGTGATCCCCTCAGGATCCCCCTGGTCTTCCTCGGGGCCGGCAGCCTGCTCAGCGCCCTGGTGGTGGTGCAGGTGATCCTGGGCAACCAGCTGATCTGGATCTATGGCCTCCACACCGTGAAGGTGGTCGAAGCGATGCGGGCGGGGCTGGTGTGATGGAGGTCGCGTCCTGATGGCCCTCGCCGTTCTCGGTCCAAACGGGCTGCCCTACCGGCTGCCGATCCATCCCAACCTGGTGCATCTCAGCATCGGCCTGTTCGTGATCGCGATCGCCTTCGACATCGCCGGCGCCTTCTTCCCGCTGGAGAGGCGGCTGTTCCGTGTTCTGGCCCTGCCGGTCACCCGGGCCGGCCTGCACGATGTCGGCTGGTACAACCTGCTGGCCTGCTGCCTGATCAGCTTCTTCACGGTGGCCGCCGGCTTCGTGGAGATGCAGCTGGCGGTGCCGCTGCCGGGGGTGACCAGCAGCTTCGGCCTCGGCAGCACGGCCACCATGCTCTGGCACGGCGCCGGTGGGGTGGCTTTGCTGTTCGCGATCGCGCTGATGACCCTCTGGCGGGGCTATCAGCGCTTCGCCTGGCGCTACGAGATGGGCCGCCAGGTGCAGTGGAGCTACCTGCTGGTGGGGTTGCTGCTGTTCGGCTTCATGGCCTGGCACGGCACGCTGGGGGCCCAGCTGGCGGTGGAGTTCGGCGTGCATGTCACCGCCAGCCAGCTTCTGGGGGCCGGCGCCGACCTGCATGAGGCGCTGCCATGACCGCCAGCCGCTCCCGCCCCGGTCTGCCCGCCCTGATCGGCCTGGCCCTCTGGATCGCTCTGCTGGTGTGGGTGAGCCTCTGGATGGGCCGCCAGGCCTTTGGCTGGCTGCCGGTCCAGGCGTCCTCGGCCGCGCCGCTGGTGGATGGGCTGTTCAGCTTCGAAACCGCCGTGGCCACCTTCGTGTTCGCCGGTGTTGTGTCGGTGATGCTGTTCGTGGTGCTGTTCAACCGGGCCGAGAAGTACGACGTCAGCGACGCCGAGCCGATCGAGGGCAACACCCGGCTCGAAATCATCTGGACGGTGATCCCGCTGGTGATGGTGATGGCGATCGCCGCCTATGCGGTCCAGGTGAACCGCCAGATCGGCCTGATCGGGCCCATGGAGCATGTCCACGCCGGGGACGGGGCGGCTGGGACCCTGGCGGTCTCCGCTGACCCCCGCGCCGAGATCGAGGTGATCGCCCGGCAGTGGTCGTGGGAGTTTCGCTATCCCAGCGCCGGGGTGTCGTCCACCGAACTGCACCTGCCGCTCGATCGCCGGGTCGGCCTGCAGCTCACCAGCAGCGACGTTCTGCACGGGTTCTATGTGCCGGCCTTCCGGCTCAAACAGCAGGTGATCCCCGGCCGCTCGATTCCCTTCTTCCTCACCCCCACGCGGGTGGGCCGCTACCGGCTGCGGGATTCCGAGTACAGCGGCACCTGGTTCGCCGCCAACCAGGCCGACGTGGTGGTGCAGAACGAAGCCGACTACCAGGGCTGGCTGCGCCGCGCCGCCTCCCTGCCGCTCCAGCCCGGTCTCAGCGACGCCGCCCGCGAGTACGCGCAGCAACAGAGCCGCAGCCGACCCGCCGGCTACGCCACCGTGGCCCCGGCGCCACCGCCGCTGGTCAACGTGCCCGGCTCCAACACCCTCCCCCACGAAGGCTGATCGCCATGTCCATCACCCCCTTCGACCCCTCCACCCTGCCCACGCCGCTCGCCGTCCAAGCTGCTCCGAACAGCTGGAAGCGCTACTTCGGCTTCAACACCGATGCCAAGGTGATCGGCATCCAGTACATCGTCACCGCGATCTTCTTCCTGTTGGTGGGTGGGCTGCTGGCGATGATCATGCGGGGAGAGCTGATCACCCCTGAAGCGGATCTGGTGGACCGCACCGTCTACAACGGCCTTTACACGATGCATGGCACGATCATGCTGTTTCTGTTCATGTTTCCGGTGCTGAACGGGCTCAACAACCTGTTGATCCCCTGCATGATCGGCGCCCCCGACATGGCCTTCCCGCGCCTCAATGCAGCGGCCTTCTGGCTGGTGCCCGTGTTCGGCGTGATCCTGATGGCCAGCTTCCTGGTCCCCGGGGGTCCGGCGGCTTCGGGTTGGTGGTCGTACCCGCCTGTGAGCCTGCAGAACCCGCTGGGTCAGCTGATCAACGGCGAGGCGCTCTGGATCGTGGCGGTGGCCCTCTCCGGCGTGTCTTCGATCATGGGAGCGCTGAACTTCGTCACCACGATCCTGAGGATGCGCGCCCCCGGGATGACCCTGTTCCGGATGCCGATCTTCTGCTGGACGGCCCTCTCGGCCCAGACGATTCAGCTGATCGGTCTGCCGGCCCTCACCGGTGGGGCGGTGATGCTGCTGTTCGATCTGGTGGCCGGCACCTCCTTCTATCGCCCGGAGGGCGGCGGCGATCCCGTGCTGTATCAGCACTTCTTCTGGTTCTATTCCCACCCTGCGGTGTATGTGATCATCCTGCCGGTGTTCGGTGTGTTCTCCGAGTTGTTCCCGGTCTATGCCCGCAAGCCGCTGTTCGGTTACACCTTCGTGGCGGCGGCTTCCCTGGTGATCGTGGGGCTGAGCCTGGTGGTGTGGGTGCACCACATGTTCCCCAGCGGTGTGCCCCAGTGGATGCGGGATCTGTTCATGGTCACCACGATGCTGATCGCTGTGCCCACCGGCATCAAGGTGTTCGCCTGGCTGGCCACGCTCTGGGGCGGCAAGCTGAGGCTGAACACACCGATGCTGTTCGCCCTGGGAGGCCTGTTCAACTTCGTGTTCGCCGGGGTCACGGGCATCATGCTGGCCACGGTGCCGGTGGATATCCACGTCAACAACACCTATTTCGTGGTCGGGCACTTCCACTACGTGATCTATGGAGCCGCCACGATGGGGGTGTATGCGGCGATCTACCACTGGTTCCCCAAGTTCACCGGCAGAATGTATTTCGAGGGCCTGGGAAAGCTGCATTTCCTGCTCACTTTCATCGGCACCAACCTCAATTTCTTTCCGATGCATCCCCTCGGCCTGATGGGCATGCCGCGGCGGGTGTCCTCCTACGACCCGGAGTTCGCCTTCTGGAACGTGATCGCCAGCCTCGGCGCCTTCCTGCTGGGGGTGTCGATCATTCCCTTCCTGCTCAACCTGGTGAGTTCCTGGGTGTGGGGGCCGAAGGCGCCGGCCAACCCCTGGAACGCCATCGGCCTCGAATGGCTGCTGCCCTCCCCGCCCCCGGCCGAGAACTTCGAAGCCAACGTGCCCACCGTGATCAGCGGCCCCTACGGCTACGGCAGCGGCAAGCCGCTGGTGGACCACCAGGACGCCTACGAACGCGCCCTGCAGGGGGCCTGAGCCATGACGATCAGCACCGGTCACGACGATGGCCACGGCCCTGGCGGCCACGCCAACCACAGCCTCACCGGCTTCATCATCTTTCTGTGCTCGGAGAGTGTGATCTTTCTGGCTTTCTTCAGTGCCTACGCGGTGCTGAAGCTCTCCGCCCTGCAATGGCTGCCGCCGGGAGTGGAGGGGTTGGAGTGGCGTACGCCCCTGCTCTACACGGGGGTGCTGGTGTCAAGCAGCGGCACGATCGCCCTGGCCGAACTGTTCCTGGGCCGCGGCCGGCTCTGGGGCTTCCGGGCCTTCTGGGTGCTCAGCATGGCCATGGGGGCGATCTTCCTCTATGGACAGGCGCAGGAATGGATCGGACTTGACTTCGGCTTCACCAGCGGCAGCTTCGGCGGCTGTTTCTATCTGCTCACCGGTTTTCATGGCCTGCACGTGGCCACAGGCATCCTGTTGATGGGGGTGATGCTGATCCGCTCGTTCCTGCCCGGCAACTACGAAGGCGGTGAGCAGGGAGTGGTGGCGGCCTCCCTGTTCTGGCACTTCGTTGATGTGATCTGGGTGCTGCTCTTCCTGCTGCTCTACGCCTGGCGGCCATGATCATCGATGACAACCACTACGACGTGATCGTGGTCGGCAGTGGCGCCGGCGGCGGCACCCTGGCCGGCGCCCTGGCGGCGAAGGGCCGCACGGTGCTGCTGCTGGAAAGGGGCGGCGTCCTGCCCGCCGAAGACCAGAACCTGGCCGATCTGGATCTGTTCCGCAAGGACCGCCACCACGCAGGCGAGCAGTGGTTCGGCACCGACGGCGACCCCTTCGACCCTCAGGCCATCTACGCCCTGGGCGGCAACACCAAGATCTGGGGGGCGGTGCTGGAGCGGATGCGGGAACGGGAGTTCGGCGCGCTTGCCTACCAGGAGGGCCTCATGCCGTCCTGGGAGTTCAGCTACGTCGATTTCGCCCCCTGGTATGACCGCGCCGAGGCCCTCTACCGGGTGCACGGCCGTGGCGGCGACGATCCCACCGAACCGCCCCGATCAGGGGCCTATCCACATCCGCCGCTGCCGCTGCCTCCGTTCCTGGAACCCCTGCGCCAGGCGCTGGTGCGCCAGGCCTGCCATCCCTATGACCTGCCGCTCACCTGGTCGGAGGACGGCTCCGATCCCAGCGGCGACGCAGAGCTGTTCGGGGTGCGGGCGGCCCTGCGCCAGGGCGGCACCACCCTGCGCAGCGGCGCCCGCGTCACCCAGCTGCACGTGAACCCCACGGGCAACGAGGTGCGGGGCGTGGAGGCCGAGATCGATGGCCAGCGCTGGCTGTTCAGCTCCGATCAGGTGGTGCTGGCCGCCGGAGCGATCAACACGGCCGTGATCCTGCTGCGCTCCCGCAACGATCAGCATCCCAACGGCCTCGCCAACGGCTCCGGTCAGGTGGGGCGCAACCTGATGAATCCCCAGCTCACCGCCATTCTCCAGCTGGCCGCCGAGCCGACTTCGGGCCGTTATCCCCGCAGCCTCGGCATCAACGATTACTACTGGGGCGACAAGAACGTGTCGTTTCCACTCGGTCACATCGAGAGCGGCGGCGGCGTGCTGCAGGACGCCCTGTTCGCCGAATCGCCACCGGTGCTGTCGCTGGTGACGCGACTGCTGCCGGATGTGGCGCTCGAGCAGCTGGCGGCCCGCTCGGTCTGCTGGTGGGCGATGAGCGCTGTGCGGCCCGATCCGGAGAACGCCGTCAGCCTGCGGGGCGAGCGCATCCGGATCCACTACCTGCCCAACAACCGCGAGGCCCACGACCGGCTCGTCTACCGCTGGCTCGATACCCTGCGGCAGGTGGAGGCCGACCCCCTGACCCGGGTGGTGAGGACAGGGCCCTTTCACCCTCGCGGCGAGGCGCCGCCGGCGGTGGTGGGCTACGCCTGCGGCACCTGTCGCATGGGTACCGATCCGGCCCGCTCGGTGGTGGATCTGCAGGGGCGCAGCCATGAGCTGGTCAACCTCACGATCGCCGATGCCAGCGTGTTCCCCAGTTGCCCCTCGATCGCTCCCGGGCTCACGGTGATCGCCAATGCCCTGCGGGTGGCCGATCACCTGGCCGGAACCACCTAGTCTGTCGGCAACAGGGATCTGAAGCGGGGCCGATTCATGTCTGAACGCGGAACCGGTCGCAGCGGTGTGCTGGCCAGTGCCATGGCAGGAGCGATGCTCGGGGCTGCGGGCCTGGCCTGGTGGCTGCTGGCCGAAGCGGAGCGCCGTCGGCAGGTCCAGCACCAGCGCCGCGTGCTCACCCTCTCCCGGCTGCAGGAGGGCTCCCGTGAGGGCGAGCTTCCCGACCGGCGCCCTCTGCTTGAGACCGAGCTCCAGCAGAAGGTGCAGCACCTGAACCGCGCCATCGAGGACGTGCGGCGCCAGCTGGAGAGCCTCACACCCGACGCCTGAACCCCGGCGCCCCGATCCGGGCCGCTCGAATCGGTAGGTTGCTTGTCGTGCTCACCCTGCGTTCATGCTCCGCTCCGCCGCCATCACCGCCGGCATCCAGCGCTCCCCCAACCGCGCCATGCTGCGGGCGGTGGGATTCGGCGACGGCGATTTCGACAAGCCGATCATCGGCATCGCCAACGGCTACAGCACGATCACGCCCTGCAACATCGGCCTGAACGATCTGACCCGCCGCGCCGAGGAAGCGGCCCGCCTGGCCGGCGCCATGCCCCAGACCTTCGGCACGATCACGGTGAGCGACGGCATCTCGATGGGCACCGAGGGGATGAAGTACTCCCTGGTGTCAAGGGAGGTGATCGCCGATTCGATCGAAACCGCCTGCAATGCTCAGAGCATGGACGGGCTGCTGGCGATCGGCGGCTGCGACAAGAACATGCCAGGCGCCATGCTCGCCATGGCCCGGATGAACATCCCGGCGATCTTCGTCTACGGCGGCACGATCAAACCCGGAAAACTCGGCCCCTGCGATCTCACCGTGGTGAGCGCCTTCGAGGCGGTGGGCCAGTTCTCCGGCGGCCGCATCGATGCGGCCGAGCTGCTGGCGATCGAGAAGAACGCCTGCCCCGGCGCCGGCAGCTGCGGCGGCATGTTCACCGCCAACACGATGAGCTCCGCATTCGAGGCCATGGGCCTGAGCCTGCCCGGCAGCTCCACGATGGCGGCGGAAGATCCCGAAAAAGCGGACAGTGCCGCCCGCTCCGCCGAGGTGCTGGTGGAGGCCATCGCGGCGAACATCCGTCCATCCGATCTGATCACCCGCGCCTCGATCGAGAACGCCATCAGCGTGATCATGGCGGTGGGCGGTTCCACCAATTCGGTGCTGCACCTGCTGGCGATCGCCCGCACCGCCGGCGTGCCGCTGTCGATCGACGATTTCGAGACGATCCGCCAGCGGGTACCGGTGATCTGCGACCTCAAGCCCAGCGGCCGTTACGTGACCGTGGATCTTCACCGGGCCGGCGGCATCCCCCAGGTGATGAAACTGCTGCTTGACGCCGGCCTGCTGCACGGAGAGGCCCGCACGATCGAAGGCAGGACGCTGCGGGAGGTGCTCGCCGACGTGCCTTCCGAGCCACCGGCTGATCAGGACGTGATCCGCCCTCTCGCCCATCCCCTCTATGCCAAGGGGCACCTGGCGATCCTCAAGGGCAATCTGGCCACCGAGGGAGCTGTCGCCAAGATCAGTGGCATCAAGATCGCCACACTCACCGGCCCGGCCAGGGTGTTCGAGAGCGAGGAGGAGGCCCTGGCGGCGATCCTGGCCGAGCGCATCACCGCCGGCGACGTGGTGGTGATCCGCAACGAGGGCCCGGTGGGCGGGCCGGGCATGCGGGAGATGCTCTCTCCCACCGCGGCGATCATCGGCCAGGGGCTCGGCGATGCGGTGGCCCTGATCACCGATGGCCGCTTTTCGGGCGGCACCTACGGGATGGTGGTGGGCCATGTGGCACCGGAGGCGGCGGTGGGCGGCACGATCGGCCTGGTGCAGGAGGGCGACAGCATCACCGTGGACGCCCACCAGCTGCTGATTCAGCTGAATGTGGCCGAGGCCGAGCTGGAGCGCCGCCGCGCCGCCTGGACAAAACCCGAGCCCCGCTACCGCACCGGTGTGCTGGGCAAGTACGCCCGCCTGGTGAGCAGCAGCAGCCTGGGGGCGGTCACCGATCAGGGCTGAGTGCCCCTCGATCCACTGGCAGGGGCCTCACGTCCCAGATTCTTGATCGCATCGTCGAGAAGAGGGGATCGCCAGAGTGGCGCCGGGCCCAGCGAAGAAGGTGGCGCCGAAGCCCAGGGCGGGGAAATCGGAATCGGCCGGAGCCTCCTCCTCAGTGCAGCAAGAGCTTCGTCCTTTTTGTAGTCGTCAGATATCTTTAGGTAAGCTTGCTCAGCCAAATCTTGTCGTTTCCAGTATTCTTTATAGTTATTCAGCGATCTCTCTGCCACTGCCCAGTCTTCATAAGTTCTTCCAGTCGAGAACCTCAGATCATCGACTTCACCCTTGACTTCATTGATGGCCAAGGTAAAATAGTACCTCATTTGTGTAACATCTTTGTACGGCGGAAGAATTTGAAGGGTGGCCAGTCTTCGGAAGGCAATGTTCCGCTCAGTCGAACTGGCTTTCGCTTCCAATGCCTTCTTGTAGTACTCGGTCGTCTTGGATTGCTGACGGCTGTCATCACGGAATGCATCCCCGATGATCAGGTACTCTATAAATAGTACATTGGCTCCAAGATCCTGGGCCAGCTTCTCCGCAGAAGAACGATAGAGTTTTACACTTCCAATTAGGGTGCTGATCTTTCTACGCACTACAGGAGAATCAGGCTCTTCGGTTTCTAGCCTATCAACATCTTCGCTCATCGTCAGAAGCTTCTCCAACAGACCTCGAAACTCCTCCCGCTTCTCTCTGAGTTCCTTCTGGTCGCCTTGATAGGTGGAGAAGAAGAAGGAAATCAACGCCACCAGCACCGCCAGGGCACTCGTGAGGGTGGAACCTTCCAGATACCAGGGCTTGCGGGGCTCCGTCAGGATGACCTGCAGTTGGTCGACCTGATCCCGCAGCAATTTGAGATCGGCCTGGGTGACGAAGCCTGTCTGGACCTCTGGCTCCTCCATGACAGTTCAAGGCCATGTTTGGTTGAATCTATGGAGACCCATCCAGGCTTTGGATGCTTGGGTCATGAATCTCAGCCGGCTGAGCTTCGCTGGAGAGCGTTGACGTGCTGATCGCGTTTCCGCGACCCGATCGCCAACCCGTCGTCGACGGCCCCAGGCCAGTCGTCAGCCTCCGCTCAGCAGCGCCCGGACCCGCCTTGCCAGCGCCTCCAGCGGCAGGCCCCACTCCGGACGGTCGCAACGCTGGCCGCTGCCGGCGTCCATCCAGACAGGGTGGCTGCCATGCCAGAGCAGAGGGGCGCCCTCGTCGTCGCACCGCGACAGCATCAGGTGGAGCGCGTTGCCGCTGCGGTAGATCTCCAGTTCCCTGTCGCCGTCTGGCTGGCGGCAGCCGTCCTCGTCACGGGCCTCGATCCGGAACGTGAAGTCGCCGCCGGCGAGCGGCGGCGGCGTGCACAGGCGCAAGGCATGGCGGCGGGGAGGCAGGCAGAGATCCGCCGCCGCCGCCAGCCGAGCGGTGAGCTGCTCGAGTTCCTCGACATCCACTGCCCGCTCTGGCGACCGATCAGGACAGCCCATCACGGCAGGGCCTGGATGGCGTGGATCTCCAGCCGCAACGCACCCGCGCGGAAGCCCGGGTTGGGCTGGCCATCTTCGCCGAAGCGGGAATGGAGCACCTGGAGACGGGTGATGCGGCGGGGATCGAACCGCAGCGGCAGGTTCAGGGGGCGGGCTCGCACCGAAGCACGCAGCTGGGTGAAGGGAATCTCCACCCGGGTCACCCCCTCAGGGTTGGTCTCGAATTCCGCCACCCAGCGCAGGCCGCCGGGGATCAGCTCCGTGAGCCCCGCCACCCCATCGGCGCAGGCCACGGCCAGCTTGTAGCGTCGCCCGTCACCGCGCAGATCGAGCTGCAGGACCCGGTAGGCCCCCAGATCCAGGGGCGGCGAGAACAGGGGGGAGCGGCAGCTCACGAAGCCACCCCCCGCCTCGACCACCTCCGCCTCCAGCACCAGCCCCCGGGGGCCGCTGCGGCAGACGCCGCTGCTGCGACCGCCCATGATCGTGTCGTTCAGGGCCAGCCAGCCGCTGAAGCCATCCCCGCTCACCACCAGCAAAGGCGCCACCATCCCGGCCAGACCCATCAACGGTTCAAGCCTGCCGCAGCGCGGGGCCGGCCGCAGCCGCGTCGGCGAGGATCAGCACCTCGCCCCGCGGCTGCACCAGTCGGGCTGGGGTGCGCTGTGGCGATTCCGAGGGATCCAGCAGGCGCCGCAGGGCCTCGCGCTTGCCTTCCCCACTCACCAGGAACACCACCTGCCGCGCCGCGCTCAGCACCGGAGCGGTGAGCGTGACCCGCGGCAGACCCTTGCCCTCGCTCACCGTGACACTGCGGTCGGTGACGCCCGTGGCCGCCGTGCCGGGGAACAGCGAGGCTGTGTGCCCGTCCTCGCCGAGTCCCAGCAGGATCAGGTCGAAAATGGGGGTCTCCCCCGGGCAGAGCTGCTCGATCAGGGCTGCGTAAGCCGCGGCGCCCGCCGCCGGGCTGGCCAGTTGCGTGGGCACCGGATGGAAGCAGGCGTGCGAACCCGGTGAGCGGGCCAGCAACGACCGGCGCAGCAGCAGGGCGTTGCTGGAGGCATCGTCCGCCGGCACCCAGCGCTCGTCGCCCAGCAGCACGTCCACCCGCTCCCAGGGAAGGTGCTGCGCGCCGAGCTGCTCGTAGGCCGCCGCGGGCGTGGTGCCTCCGGCCAGGGCGATCTGGGCCCGGTCCCGCTGGGCAAGGGCCAGATCGAGATGACTGGCAATCGTTTCGGCGGCCCGGCGGGCCAGACCGGCGGCGCCCTCGACCCGTTCGAGGCGGTAGGAAAACCCGGAGGCGGCCCCCATCACAGCCACTCGGTGTGGAAGCTGCCCTCCCGATCCACCCTCTGGTAGGTGTGGGCACCGAAGCAGTCGCGCATCGCCTGCAGCAGGTTCTGGGGCAGGCGGCCGCTGCGGTAGCTGTCGATGTAGTCGAGGGTGCTGCTCAGGCAGGGCACCGGGATGCCGGCCAACGCGGCACCGGCCACCACCTGGCGCAGGCCCGGCAGAGAGCGGTTCACCAGCTCGGCGAACCAGGGGTCCACCATCAGGTTGGCCAGGCCAGGATCGGCGCTGTAGGCGTTCTGGATGCGCTGCAGCAGCTTGGCCCGGATGATGCAGCCCCCCTTCCAGATCTGGGCGATCACCGGCAGTTGCAGGTTGTAGTCGTGGAGCTTCGAGGCCTCCACCAGCAAGGCCATGCCCTGGGCGTAGCTGGCCACGCAGGCCAGCACGACAGCATCGCGCAGGACCGGCAGGCCCTCGGCAGGGTTACCCAGCGCCACGGAGTGGGGGGGCGGCGGGGGCAGCACGGCGGCCGCCGCCTGACGCTCGCCGTGCAGGGAGCTGAGCACCCGCGCGTTGAGGGCTGCGTAGATGGTGGGCACCGGCACGCCCATCTCCAGAGCACTCACCACGGTCCACAGGCCGGTGCCCTTCTGGCCGGCCACATCGAGGATCTTCTCCACCAGGTCGCCGCCGTCCTCGGGATCGCGTCTGCGCAGGCACACCTCGGTGATCTCCACCAGATAGGAGGAGAGCTCTTCGAGCTGATTCCAGCCGTCGAACACGTCGGCCATGGCGATGCCGGACATGCCGCCGGCACGCTTCATCAGGTCGTAGGCCTCGGCCAGGATCTGCTCGATGCCGTACTCGATGCCGTTGTGCACCGTCTTGACGAAGTGCCCGGCGCCGCCCGGTCCGATGTAGGCGACGCAGGGGCCATCCTCGACCTGGGCCGCCATCTTGCGCACCAGGCCCTCGATCGCGTCGTAGGCCGCCCTGGTGCCACCCGGCATCATGCTCGGACCCTCCAGGGCCCCCTTGGCGCCACCGGAGACGCCCATGCCGATGTAGCCGAAGCTCTGGCTCTCCAGCTCCTTCACCCGCCGTTCGGTGTCGGTGTAGAGGGAGTTGCCGCCGTCGATCAGCAGGTCGTCCTCCTCGAGCAGAGGAGCGAGCGCCGCGATCATGTCGTCGATCGGCTGGCCCGCCTTGATCATCATCAGGATGCGCCGCGGGCGCTCCAGGCTGGCGACGAACTCCTCCAGGGTGCGGGCGCCGACGATGTTCAGTCCGGCGGCCCGGCCTTCGAGGAACTCCTCGGTTTTGGCCCAGGTGCGGTTGTAGACGACGCTGGAGAAGCCGTTGCGCTCGGCGTTGAGGACCAGGTTCTCGCCCATCACTCCCAGGCCGATCAGGCCGAAGTGCGCTTTGCTCATGAGTGGTTGGCGTACGTGCCGGTCGGTTTCAGTGTGACTGTCCGACCCCACCGAACGCCGTCGGGGTCGGCGCTCTGTCAGCAACCGCTCAGATCACCGTGCCGTCGGCGATGGTGGCGTTCTTCTCCACCACCACGATGCCGTTGCGGATGTAGAAACCCAGATCGGGCTGATCCGCTTCCTCGACGTGATCCTTGTTCACGATCGTGACGTTGCGGCCGATCCGCACATTCTTGTCGAGGATGGCCCGCCGCACGGTGGTGCCGTGGCCCACTCCCACCGGGATGCCGCCCCGTTCCCGCAGCACCGCCCGCTCCTCGGCCGATTCGAAGAAGTCGGCGCCCATCACCAGGGTGTCCTGCAGGACCACCTCCCCCTCGATGCGCGACCGCACCCCCAGCACGCAGTGGTGGATGCTGCAGGCCTGCAGCAGGGATCCCTCGCCGATGATCGACTGGGTGACCTGGGTGTCGAGCAGCTTGCTGGGGGGCAGGTAGCGGGGCCGGGTGTAGATCGGGAACTTCTCGTCGTAAAAGGAGAAGGCCGGGCGGGGCTGGTCGGTGAGGGCCAGGTTGGCCTCGTAGAAGGCCCCGATCGTGCCGATGTCCTCCCAGTAGTCGTCGAAGAGGAAGCTCTGCAGGTTGTCGCCCCGGCTCAGGGCGGTGGGGATGATCTCCTTGCCGAAATCCGTGGAGCCCGGGTTGCGGGCCAGCAGATCGAACAGGGTCTCGCGGCTGAAGACGTAGATCCCCATCGAGGCCAGGAAGGGCCGCCGGGCCGCCTCCGCCGCGGACAGCCCCATGTGGGCCGTGTCGACCCGCATCGCCTCGAGCGCATCGCCCTTGGGCTTCTCGCTGAACTCGAGGATCCGTCCCTCCGGATCGGTGTGCATCAGGCCGAAGCCCTCCGCCTGGGCAGCGTCCACGGGCAGTGCCGCCACGCTCAGGTCGGCACCGGTGGCGATGTGGTGATCCACGAAACGGCTGTAGTCCATCCGGTAGAGCTGGTCGCCCGACAGGATCAGGTACTGGTCCACGTCCCATTCCTGGAACAGCCACTGGTACTTGCGCACCGCGTCGGCGGTGCCCTCGAACCAGCTCGGACTTTCCGGGGTCTGCTGGGCCGCGAGCACCTCAACGAAGCCCTGGCCGAAGCCGGCCGAGAGGTTGTAGGTCTGCGTGAGGTGGCGGTTCAGCGAGGCACTGTTGAACTGCGTCAGCACGTAGATCTTGTTGATCCCGGAGTTGATGCAGTTGCTGACCGGAATATCGATCAACCGGTACTTACCTGCCAGTGGCACGGCGGGCTTGGCCCGCATCTTGGTGAGGGGATAGAGGCGGGTGCCCGCTCCGCCGCCGAGGATGATCGCCAGAACCCGCTTCATCACTGCCCCCCAGGACTGCTGCCGTCAGCGTGAAAGCACCGTACCGGAGCGCCCGACCCTCCCGGTCGGGCCGGTCGGCCAGCGCACCAAACTGTGGGAATCGGCTGTGGTCCCGTCGCGTCACGCCCTGGCCGGCAGACTGCTCAGCCCTCGCCGGCGGGCTCGTCGAGGTCGAACAGCTCATGCAGCACCTTCATCGCCAGATGCCGCTGCTGGCGGGGCTGGGGCGCCCGCAGATGGGTGACCGGGCTGTGCAGGATCTTGTTGATGATTCCCTTGCTCAGCGCCTCCACCACCTTGCGCTCGCGGGCCGAGAGATCGGGGCCCATGCGGCTGAGGGCCTTCTGCAGCTCCTGCTCGCGGATCTGCTCGAGCTGCTGCCGCATCCGGTTGAGGGTCGGCACCGCCTCCAGCCCGTCCCACCACTCCAGAAACTGGCGGGCCTCCTCCTGCAGCAGTCCTTCGGCCTCGGCGGCGATCTCCCGCCGGGTCTCCTGGTTGCGGGTCACCACCTCCTGCAGATCATCGACATCGAAGGATTCGACGCCGGTGAGGTCGCTCACGTCGGCGCTGATGTTGCGCGGCACGCCGATATCGATGAGCATCAGCGAGGAGCGCCGGTTCAGGCCCGCCAGACGGCAGGCGTCGATGATCGGCTCCTCGGCCGCCGTGCTGGTGAACACCAGTGAGCAGGTGCTCAGGCAGTGGTCCAGGTCGGAGAGGGGCCGGCACTGCACCGGAAACTCCGGAAAGTCGGCCGCCAGGGCTTCGGCCCGCTCCGCCGTGCGGTTGAGCAGCACCAGGCCGCGGCAGCCCTTGGCCTGCAGGTGCTGCAGCAGCAGCCGCGACATCCGGCCGGCTCCCACCACCGCCACCTGCTCCTGGTCGAGCGGCACAAGTTCGTCGACACCCCGGGCCTGGCCCACCTTGAGCTGGGCCAGTTCCACGGCCGCCGAACTGATCGAGACCGCGCCGGTGCCGAGGTTCGTTTCGGTGCGCACCCGCTTGCCCGTGCTCACCGCCTGGTTGAGCAGGCGGTTCAGGATCGGCCCGATCGAGCCGTGCTCCTGGCCGAGGCGCACCATCTTCTTGACCTGGGAGAGGATCTGGCCCTCGCCCAGCACCAGGCTGTCGAGCCCGGCCGCCACCCGCAGCAGGTGAGCCACCGCCTCCTCATGGTGGTAAGTGAAGAGGTGGGGGGTGAGTTCACCGAACTCGAGGCCTGAGTGCTTGCTCAGGAACGACCCCACGGCCGTGATGCCCTGCTCCGGACTGCGGAGCAGGGCATAGATCTCGAGCCGATTGCAGGTGCTGAGGATGGAGGCCTCCAGCACCTGGGCGTCGCCTCGCAGGGTCTGGAGGGATTCCTCCATCGTCTGCTCCGGGATGCTGAGCCGTTCCCGGATCTCGACCGGAGCCGTGCGGTGGCTCAGGCCGACGACGGCGATGTGCATGGGGATGGGCTCAGCGCAGGGCGACGCTCTGGGCGCCTTCCTTGATGTGGATCGTGTCGGTGAAGCGGGCGCTGTGGTCGAGTGAACTGATGATCAGACTGCTGGTGCGGGTGCAGTCGGGTTCGAACACCACGCCCTTGAACAGCAGACCGGGGGTGATGCCGCTGCCGGCGAACACCACATTCTCGCCGGAGGCCAGTTCCTCGGCCTCGTAGACCTTGTCGATGTCGGTGATGCCCATCTCGTTGAGGCGGGCGATGTTGCCCTCCACGGTGTAATCGGCCCACTCGGTGGTCTGGGCGACGGCCGGGTCATAGACCAGCTGGCCCTGGAAGTGCCCACCCAGGCAGCGCAGGGCGGCAGCGGAGATCACGCCCTCGGGGGCGGCGCCGATGCCCATCAGGCAATGGGTGCCGGTGCCCGCGAACCCGCAGGCGATGGCGGCCTGCACGTCGCCGTCGGTGATCGGTTTCACCCGGGCGCCGGTGGCACGGATCTCGGCGATCAGACTCTTGTGGCGGGCGCGGTCCATCACCACGACCACCAGATCGCTGGCGGGCAGGCCCAGGCACTCGCTCAGGATGGCGATGTTCTCGGTGGCGCTCTTGCGGATGTCCACCTTGCCCTTGGCGGCCGGCGGCGCGGCCAGCTTCTTCATGTAGAAGTCGGGGGCATTGAAAAGGCCACCCCGGTCGCTGGCGGCCAGCACGGCCATCGAGCCATCCTGGGCGTTGGCGCAGAGGTTGGTGCCTTCGCACGGATCCACGGCGAAATCGACACCCGGACCGGTGCCGCTGCCCACTTCCTCGCCGATGTAGAGCATCGGAGCCTCATCCCGCTCGCCCTCGCCGATCACGATGCGGCCCTGCATGGCGATCGAGCCCATTCGGGTGCGCATGGCCTCCACGGCGGCCGCATCGGCTTCGTCCTTCTTGCCCAGACCCGTGAGGTGGGCGGAGGCGATGGCGGCCTGTTCGACGACTTCGAGCAGTTCCTGAATGATGGTGCGATCCACGACGGTCCGGCAGGGAGGGAAAGGGCGTCAGCGGAAAGACCGGCAGGACAGCTGCGGCAAGGTCTTTCAGACTGGAAGCGGGGGCCACTGTATCAGCGCCCTGCGGGAGGCCCACCGACACGTTCCTACAATCCCTCCGCTCCCTCGCCCCGGTGGCCCCAACCATGAGCACGAAGCCTCTGGTGATCGCCCCGTCGATCCTTTCCGCTGATTTCGCCCGCCTCGGAGACGAGGTGCGGGCCGTTGACGAGGCAGGAGCCGACTGGATCCATGTGGACGTCATGGACGGCCGTTTCGTTCCCAACATCACGATCGGCCCCCTGATCGTGGAAGCCTTGCGCCCGGTGACCGCCAAGCCGCTGGACGTGCACCTGATGATCGTGGAACCCGAGAAATACGTGGCCGACTTCGCCAAGGCCGGCGCCGACCACATCTACGTGCAGGTGGAAGCCTGTCCGCACCTGCACCGCAACCTCGGCCAGATCAGGGATCTGGGCAAGAAGGCCGGGGCGGTCCTGAACCCTGGCACCCCGCTCGAGACCCTCGAATACTGCCTTGAGCTCTGCGATCTGGTGCTGATCATGAGCGTCAACCCCGGCTTCGGCGGCCAGAGCTTCATCCCTTCGGCGGTGGAGAAGGTGCGTCGCCTGCGCCGGATGTGCGAGGAGCGGGGCCTGGATCCCTGGATCGAGGTGGATGGGGGCCTCAAGGCCAACAACACCTGGCAGGTGGTGGAGGCGGGCGCCAACGCCATCGTGGCCGGATCGGCCGTCTTCAACGCTCCCGACTACCGCGAGGCGATCGAGGGAATCCGGCACAGCCGCCGCCCTGAAACGGTGCTGGTCTGAGTGGGCGGGGCCTTTCCCCGCCGCCGGGTACGGAGCGGAGTCAGGCCCCCAGGAACCAGCCGTAGCTGTGCAGGCCGATGCCCAGCAGGTTCACGCCGATGTAGCAGACGGCGATCACCACCAGCCCTGCCACGGCCACCAGGGCCGGTCGGCGTCCCTGCCATCCTCTGATCAGGCGGGTGTGGAGATAGGCGGCATAGACCAACCAGCAGATCAGGGCCCAGGTTTCCTTCGGGTCCCAGCTCCACCAGCTGCCCCAGGCCTCGTTGGCCCACACAGCTCCACTCACCAACCCCACTGAAAGCAGCAGGAAGCCCACGGTGATCGTGCGGTAGCTGAGGCTGTCGAGCTGCTCGCTCACGCCGATCGCCACGCTGCTCAGGCGCAGATCGCCCGCTTCCCCGGCCAGGCTGGCCTGGCGGAAGCCACCGCTGCCGATCGAGCTGCTGCGCAGTTCGAGCTGCCGATCGCGCTCGGTGAACAGCACCGCCAGCGAGAGCAGTGATCCCACCAGCAGGGCCGCGTAGCTCACCATGATCACGCTCACGTGCATCACCAGCCAGCTGGAGCGCAGGGCGGGCACCAGGGGGGAGGCCTCCTGCAGGTGGTCGGGCAGAGCGAAGCTGGCGAAGGCCACGCAGATCAGCCCCATCGGGGTGGCGGCCGCCGGCACCAGCGGCGAGGGCCAGGACCGTTCCACCAGCAGCTGGGTGAGGGTGCAGGCCCAGGCCAGGAAGCACAGCGACTCGTAGAGATTGCTGATCGGGAAGTGGCCCGACTCCCACCAGCGCAGGGTGAGCTGGGCCGTGAGGCTGAGGTTGGCGGCGGCCACCAGCAGGCGCACCACGCTGCTGGTGCGGGCGCCGCTGACGCTCCAGAAGGCCAGGGGCAGGGCAAGCAACAACAGGCCGAAGGCCAGCAGGCCGAGGGTGAGAACCGGATCGTTCACAGGAGCCAGCGCGGGCAGGGTCGGGATACGGGGCCAGTCTGCCTGGAGGCACCGCTCAGCGGCTGGCTTGCCGTAACAGGACCAGCCCCCCGGCCAGGCCGATCAGCACCGGCGACCAGGCCGCCAGGAGGGGAGAGAGCGTTCCCTTCACCCCCAGCGAGCTGAAAATGAACGACATGAGGTAGTAGGAAAAGATCAGCAGCACGCTGATGCCGAACCCCTGGCTTCGACTGGTCCGGGCATCGGGCCGTACCCCCAGGCTGCTGCCGATCAGGCCGAAGACCAGGCAGATGGCGGGGAAGGCGAACTTCTCCTGGATGCGCACCCGCAGGCGCCTGGCCTCCTTCTGATCGCCCGCCTCGCGCAGGAGCTGCTCGGCCCTGAGGGCCTGGGCCACCGACATGCTGGCGGCATCCTTGGGCAGGGCCGCCAGCTTGAGCGGGCCCTGATCGAGCGGATAGAGGTAGCGATCGAAGCGAGCCGTGGTGGTGGTCTCGTTATCGCCCACCAGTACGATCTGACCGTCGCGGAACTCCCACATTCCCGCCTTTTCGTTCCAGGTGCCCCGTTTGGCTTTGAGAATCTGGGTGCCGCTATCACGGCTGAAATCCAGCACGGTCACATCCTCCATCTCTCCTGCGTTGAACTTGCGGGAATAGAAGATCTGGGACAGATAGCGCTCCCTGCCGGATTCATCCACCTTGCTCGGGCGCTGGCTGAAGCGGGAATAGATGATGTTGCTCCCCTTCTCAGCGGCGATGGCCTTGCCCAGGGCCTGATTCAGGGTGTTGGTGGCTTCGAGGTTGGCGCTGGGCACGATCAGATCGTTGAACAGGAAGGTGAGCAGGCTCATCAGCACGGCCACCACCAGGGCCGGCATCACCATCCGCCAGGTGCTGACCCCAACGCTGCGCAGCGCGGTGAGTTCGCTGTTGCCCGACAGACGGCTGTAGGCCAGCAGGGTGGCCATCAGGGTGGCCATCGGGAAGGAGAGCACCAGAAAGCCCGGCAGGCGCAGGCCGAGAACCTGAAGGGCCGCCAGCAAAGGCAGGCCGGATTCGGCCACCCGGCGCACCAGCTCGAACACCACCCCCACCGAGAGCGAAACAGCCGTGAAGGCGGCAATTCCGAACAGCAGCGGGCCCAGCAGTTCGCCGGTCAGCCAGCGATCCATCAGCGGCAGCCTCTGCCACGGTTGGGCCAGGGAGTGGAGCCAGCCAGCCGTGACGGACGGCCGCAGGCGGTTGGACGTGCCGTTCACAGCTGGAAGCCCTCCCCGAGGTAGTGGCGCCGAACCAGCGGATCAGCCGCGACCACCGTGGAGGGACCAGAAGCCAGGATCCTGCCTTCGGTGAGGATGTAGGCCCGATCGGTGATCGCCAGGGTCTCGCGCACGTTGTGGTCCGTGATCAGCAGGCCCATGCCCCGATCCCGCAGAGTGCCGATCAGGGTCTGCAGATCGGCCACGGCCATGGGATCGACGCCGGCGAACGGTTCGTCCAGCAGCAGGTAGCGGGGCCCCTCCGGTCCAACCGCCAGGGCCCTGGCCACTTCGCAGCGGCGCCGTTCGCCACCGGAGAGCTGAAACCCGCGGCGGAGCTGGAAGTGGGCGAGGTGGAACTCATCGATCAGCCGCTCCAGCCGTTCGCGACGCAGCCGCATGGGCGTGCCGCTCTGCTGCAGTGCCAGCTGAAGATTCTGGCGCACCGTGAGCTGACGGAAGACGCTTGCCTCCTGCGGCAGATAGCCGATGCCGAGCCGGGCACGCCTGGGCATCGGCAGTCCCTCGACATTGCGCCCGTCGAGCACGACTCGGCCATGATCGGGCTTGAGCAGTCCGGTGACCAGATTGAAGGTGGTGGTCTTGCCGGCCCCGTTCGGCCCGAGCAGACCCACCACCTCGCCCCGCTTCAGATCCAGGCTCACCCCCTTGACCACCGGCCTTCCGCCGAGGGTCAGGGCCACCTCCTCCAGCGTCAGGCTCATGGTTGCCGGGACGGCGTCGGCGACGTCGCTGGGGCCGGGGTCTGGGTCTGCAGCCGCAGCTGGCTGAACACCTGCTCACCCTCCTGGGGCTGGGCCAGAACCCGCTCGGTTTCCACCAGGTAAACCACGCGATCGGCCCGCAACCGGTTTCCCCCCTCCTGCACCACATCCACATCACCGCTGAGCAGGATGCGGCCCTCCCGGGTGAAGTACTGCGCCTGTCGGGACGTGGCCACCAACCGCCGGTCGGGATAGAGGATCCGCACATTGCCGCTGGCCGTGATGATGCCTGTGGCGTTGTCGGCCAGCTGGCGATCGGATTCGATCGTGACCAGGCCGCTCGGGGGGGCGGGAGCCACCGCTTCCGGCCCGCCCGCCTGGGGCAGCTCCGGCCCACCCGCCTGGGGCAGCTCCGGCGCGGCGGGTACGGGAGTCGCCACGGCGGCGCCGGCGAGGAGCGCCAGCAGCAGCGTGACCACCGGCACGATCGGACGGAAGAACCGGCGAGGGGGGTTGCGCCAGGCCAGCGCTGAGGTCTTCAGCATCGGAGTGACCCGGGCAGACAGTTGATCAGAACAGTTGATCAGTTCAGGGATCCGGCAGAGGCAGGGGATCTCCAACCACGGCAGCCGCAACCGGTCCAATGTAGGAGTCCGGCCGCTGAATAAGCCTGCGGCGGAGCCTCTCAGCAGAGCGGCCACGCCTGGGGCAGAGGAAGCGAGCTGGGATCCTCCCCCTGTTGCAGGCAGCGGAGCCGGGCCTCCGTGCTGCGGCGAAGCGGAACCAGATCCAGCCCCAGGGCCTCGCTGCCGAACGGGGCCAGCCGGCCGAGGCCTTCCCCCATCAGAAGCGTGGCGCCGTTCAGGTTCCCCCGCTCCAGATGGAGATGGGCCACCGCGATCTGAAGAAGACCCTGCAGCACCGCCCGCTCCGGTGCCTGGGTCTCGTGCCAGAGCTGCTCGAATCCATCGTGGCAGGGATACCACTCAGCGGCGTTGAAGAGGTCCAGGCAGGCGACGAAGCGGGGATCGGTGCTGAGCAGCCCGCTCAACGCCTGGCCGTCTTCTTCGCCGGCAGCTTGCGCAGCCGGATCGATTCCGGCGTGACCTCAAGCATCTCGTCGGGACCGATGTACTCCAGGGCGCGCTCCAGGGTCATCTGGATCGGCGACTGGAGGGTGTCCAGCACCTCGGCGCCGGCCGAACGGATGTTGGTGACCTGCTTCGCCTTGCAGACGTTGAGTTCGAGATCGGGGGGACGGTTGTGCTCTCCGACGATCATGCCCTTGTAGACCTTGGTGCCGGGGGTGATGAAGAACTGGCCCCGGTCTTCAGCGCCCTTGAGGGCGTAGAAGGTGGCGGTGCCTTCTTCGAAGGCGATCAGAACGCCGTTGCGGCGGGCCTCGAAATCACCCTGCATCGGGCGGTATTCGAAGAAGGAGTGGCTCATGATCCCCTCGCCGCGGGTGGCACGCACGAATTCGCCGCGGAAGCCGATCAGCCCGCGGGCGGGCACCACGAATTCAAGCTGCGTGCGGCCGTCGCTGCCGGTTTCCATGTTCTGCATCTCGCCCTTGCGGCTGCCGAGCTTCTCGATGCAACTGCCCACGGCGTCTTCGGGAACGTCCATCACCAGCGTCTCCACCGGCTCGCAGGGGGTGCCATCGATCGTGCGGAAGATCACCTGGGGCTGGGACACCTGGAATTCGAAGCCTTCCCGGCGCATGGTTTCGATCAGGATGCCCAGGTGCAGCTCGCCGCGTCCGCTCACCGAGAACCGGTCGGGGGAATCGGTGTCCTCGACGCGCAACGCCACGTTGGTGAGCAGTTCCTTCTGGAGCCGATCGCGCAGCTGGCGGCTGGTGACGAACTTGCCTTCCTTGCCGGCGAAGGGCGAATCATTGACCACGAAGGTCATCTGCAGGGTGGGTTCATCCACCCGGATCAGCGGCAGGGCCTCGGGATGGTCGGGGCAGGCGATCGTTTCGCCGATGTTGACCTCATCGAAGCCGGCCACGGCCACCAGATCTCCGGCGCGGGCTTCCTGGATCTCCACCCGCGACAGACCCTCGAAGCCCAGCAGCTTGCTGATGCGGCCGCGTTTGATCGAACCGTCGTCGCGGATCAGGGCCGCGCTCTGGCCCGCCCTGATGGTGCCGTTGTGGATGCGCCCGATCATGATCCTGCCGAGGAAATCGGAGTAGTCGAGCGTGGTGACCTGCATCTGCAGGGGCTTCTCGGGATCCCCGACCGGCGGCGGCACATGCCGGAGAATGGCGTCGAAGAGCGGCTTCATGGTCTCGCTCTCGGTGGCCATGTCCGGCTTGGCGTAGCCGCCCATCCCGCTGCCGAACAGATAGGTGAAGTCGCACTGGTCGTCGTCGGCGCCCAGCTCGAGGAACAGGTCCAGCACCTTGTCGACGGCCTGTTCTGGATCGACGCGGGCCCGGTCGATCTTGTTCACGAACACGATCGGACGCAGGCCCTGTTCCAGGGCCTTCTTCAGCACGAAACGGGTCTGCGGCATGGGGCCCTCATTGGCGTCCACGATCAGCAGGGCGCCGTCCACCATGCCGAGCACCCGCTCCACCTCACCACCGAAATCGGCGTGGCCGGGGGTATCGACGATGTTGATCCGGGTGCCGGCATAGTCGACAGCGGTGTTCTTGGAGAGAATCGTGATGCCGCGCTCGCGCTCCAGGTCGTTGGAGTCCATGACGCAGGTGGGCACAGCCTCGCCGTCCCGGAAGATGCCCGACTGCTGCAGCAGCGCGTCCACCAGGGTGGTCTTGCCGTGGTCGACGTGGGCAATGATCGCGATGTTGCGAATCGGTGCGCTCTGGGAAGCGGCGCTCATGCAGGATCTCTCGGTCAAGCTTGTCGGCAGCAACCGAAACCGGCTGCAACAATCCCTCACCTTATCCCAGCCGCGCCCCTGACGCCTGGAGTGTCGATGGCCTCAGCCCGCCAGACGCCGGGCGGGCTCGAACAGCCGCAGGGCCTCGGCCGATCCCTCGAAGCGCCAGTGCCAGGGCTCGTAGCTCACCCCCTGCCGGTTGCCCGGCGGAAAGGAAAGCTGGAAGTGGAAGCGGTTGGCGTTGGCCTCCAGCCAGCGGTAGGCAGGGGTCCGGTCGAAGCTTTCGCTCAGGTTGGTGCCGGGCAGGGTGCCATCGCCCAGATCGATGGCAAAGCCGGTGCTGTGCTCCGAGAACCCCGGCGGAGCGCTCACCCGTGCCCGTTCCTCGGCACTCTGGTTCCGTTCCGCCTTGACATCGAAGAAGATTCCCTGCTGGAGCTTCATGGAGCGGAAGGCGCTGAGCAGCCGCAGTTCCACCCCCTCGGCCGCTGCCTCCTGCTGCATGGCGCGCAGGGCTTCGGCGGCTTCGGAGCGCAGCTGCAGGCCCGGCGCCAGGCTGGTGAGCTGGCTGGCCCGCGCCTCCGGGTAGGGAAAGTGGCCGAGCAGGCGGCCATCCAGCCCCTGGCGGGCATCCAGGCCGGGTACCGGTGGCGGGGCGAGCAAACGCAGCAGCGGGACCGGTGCCAGCCACACCACGGCAGCGGCGCCTGCCAGCAGCACCGCAACCGTGATCAGAACGGGACGGAGCGGGCTGGTGGCCCGTCGCTCAGGGCGGGCGCTGCGACGGGCCACCGGAATGTCATCGCGCTTCGCGTCGCGACTCAGGCGCGGCGGCATTCGCGGTGGCACGCACCCTCGCAACAAGCTTCGAAACAATCGTAGGGGCGCAGCCCGATCCGCCCTGCGGCGCCTTGGGGATCGGTGTTAGCTTCCGGCCTGAGGATCGTTCCAGCGGAGCAGATTTCAAGATGTTGCGAGTCGCGGTGGTGGGTGGCGGCCCGAGCGGATCCTGTGCTGCTGAAGTGCTGGCCAAGGCCGGAATCGAAACCTGGCTGTTCGAGCGCAAGCTCGACAACGCCAAGCCGTGCGGCGGCGCCATCCCTCTCTGCATGGTCGATGAATTCGACCTGCCCGAGTCGATCATCGACCGCAAGGTGCGCAACATGCGGATGATCTCCCCCTCCAACCGTGAGGTGGACATTCATCTGGAGAACGAGCACGAATACATCGGCATGTGCCGCCGGGAGGTGCTCGACGGCTTCCTGCGCAACCGCGCCGCCGAGCAGGGAGCCCAACTGATCAACGGACTGGTCCAGAGCATCGACACCGGCAAGAACCGCCAGGGTCCGTACACCCTCCAGTACGCCGACTACTCCGGCGGTGGTCCCACCGGTGAGATCCGCTCGCTCGAAGTGGATCTGATCGTGGGCGCCGATGGCGCCAACAGCCGCGTCGCCAAGGCCATGGACGCAGGGGACTACAACGTGGCCATCGCCTTCCAGGAGCGCATCCGCCTGCCGAAGGAGGAGATGAGCTATTACGAAGATCTGGCCGAGATGTACGTGGGCACCGACGTCTCACCCGATTTCTACGCCTGGGTGTTCCCCAAGTACGACCACGTAGCGGTGGGAACGGGCACCATGCAGCAGAACCAGTCGCTGATCAAGAGCCTGCAGAAGGGCATCCGCAAGCGGGCCAGCGCCCGCCTGCTGGATGGGGAGGTGATCAAGGTGGAGGCCCATCCGATCCCCGAGCATCCGCGCCCTCGGCGTGTGGTGGGGCGGATGGCCCTGGTGGGCGATGCGGCCGGCTACGTCACCAAGAGTTCCGGGGAGGGCATCTACTTCGCGGCCAAGAGCGGCCGGATGTGCGCCGAGCAGATCGTGGCCACCAGCGGCGGTGGCAGCCGGATCCCTACGGAGGCCGATCTCAAGGGTTACATCAAGACCTGGGATCGCAAGTACGGGACCACCTACAAGGTTCTGGAGATTCTCCAGAACATTTTCTACCGCAACGATGCCGCCCGCGAGGCGTTCGTCGAGATGTGCGACGACAAGGACGTGCAGCGGCTCACCTTCGACAGCTACCTCTACAAACGGGTTGTGCCGATGAACCCCTGGCAGCAGCTCAAGCTCACCTTGCTGACGCTGGGGGCCGTACTGCGCGGCAACGCCCTGGCGCCCCAGGGCTACAAGCCCGTTCCCAGCGCCGTGCGCAGCCCCGAGGAGATGGAAGCGTATCTGGAGGCGATCAGCCAGCGGCCTGCCTCGAGCTCAGCCGCCGCAGAGGCCCCGCTGGCTTCTACTGCCGGCAGTCAGGAGCCAGAGGCCCCTGCGTCCGGTTCCAAGGCTGCCGCCGGCGAGGAGCGGGAGCCCGTTCTGGCCGCCAAGGGCTGATCCGGGCTTTGCCTGCTTCGCGCCGCTGGCCGACTTAGCCGGCCAGGCGGCTGAAGTCGGCCAGCACGCCCGCCTGATTGCGCAGCACCCCCAGCAGATTGAGCCGGTTGGTACGAACCGGAAGCGCATCGCACATCACCATCACGCTGTCGGCGCCATCGAAGAAGGCGGCCAATGCAGTGGCGCCGTCGGCCAGGCCCGCCGCCAGCAGGCGGTAACGCTCCGGATCGTGACCCGCCACGATCGGCTCCAGCTGGCGCAGCACGGCCAGCATGCCCTCCTCGCTGCGTGAGCTGAACAGGGCCGGATTCACCACTGTGTCGGCGCTGAGCACATCGGCGGCCAGGCTGCCCTTCCCGGCCAGCCGCGCTGCCCTCTGCACCACCGCCTGCACCGGGCCGAGACTGCCTTCGCGGCGAAGCTCCGCCAGCAGTTCCACCCGCCGCCGGCCGTCGAGCGGATCGCCCACCAGCCGCTGCGCCGCTGCGCCTTCGCCGGCCACCGCCTGCACCAGATCGGGGTCGAAGCCCTCCTCCTCCAGCAGACCGATCAGCCGCTGCCGCAGGGCCTCCACCAGGTCGACGGCCAGATTCCGTGACGGCAGCTCCAGGGCGGGCAGCAAGCTCTGCCAGTGGTCGGCAGCGCTGTCCAGCAGGGCGACCAGATCCAGGCTCCAGCCCCGCTCCCAGAGGATCTGCAGCAGCCCGTTGCCCGCCCGGCGCAGGGCGTAGGGATCCGAGGAGCCGCTCGGCCTCTCGCCTTTGGCGTAGATGCTCAGCAGCAGTTCCAGCCGTTCGGCCAGGGCCACCACCGCTCCCGGATCCGATCCGGGCAGGGCGTCGCCGGCACCGCGCGGCAGGTAGTGCTCCAGCACCGCCAGGGCCACCTGCCGGGATTCCCCCTCCGCCAGCGCATACTTGGCGCCCATCACGCCCTGCAGTTCCGGAAACTCCCCCACCATCTGGCTGACCAGATCGTGCTTGCAGAGATGGGCTGCCCGCAGGGCCGCGGCGGCGGTGTCGCCTGCCAGATCGAGCCGTTCCAGCAGCAGGGCGGTGAGCCAGTGGATCCGGTCGGAGCGGTCCCGCAGGCTGCCGAGCCCCTCGGCGAAGGTGACGCTGGCCAGTCGCTCCCGTCGCCGCTCGCACGCCACGGCCCGATCGGCCGCCAGGAAGAACTCCGCATCGGCGAGGCGGGCCTTGAGCACGCGCTCGTTGCCGCGCCGCACGGTGGCCGCCGCCTCCGGCAGGCCGTTGCCGATGCAGAGGAAGCGGGGCAGCAGGGTTGCCCTGGCGCTGAGGGCGAGGGGATCGGCGGCCGTGTCGGACCGATAGAGCGGCACATAGCGCTGGTGGGAGCGCATCACCGTGCTGAGGACCTCCGGCGGCAGGGCCAGGAAGCGGGTCTCCACCGACCCCTCGATCAGGGAGGGGGACTCCACCAGGTCCACCAGTTCCTCGAACAGGTCGTCGGGCAGGTCGGGACGCGCCGCGGCGGCGGCGGCCGCCGCCAGCACCTGGGTGCGGATCCAGTCGCCCCGGCGCTGCCGGTCCACCTGCACACCGGCGTCCGCCAGGACCTCGGGGTAGCTGTCCGCGTTCGGAATCGACACCTCGTCCGTCTTCAGGCGGTGGCCACGGCTGAGCCGGCCGCTGTGGATCAACGGATCACAGCCCTCCAGCCGCACCGGAACCACTTCGGCATCGAGCAGCGCCACCAGCCAGCGCACCGGCCGGCTGAAGCGGCTCTCACCCTCTCCCCAGCGCATGAAGCGGCGTCCCTGCAGGGCGGCAAGCCAGGCGGGAATGCGTTCCGCCAGGACCTCCCGGGTGTCGCGACCCCGCTGCAGCAGCCGGGCGAAGACGAACGGCCCCCTGGGTGTTTCGCGCACCTCCAGGGCGGCGGGATCGATGCCGCAGTGGCGGGCGAAGCCGATGGCTGCCTGGCTGGGCACCCCGTTCGCGAAGGCCTGAGCCGCGGGAGGTCCCTTGCACTCCTCCTCCAGGTCCTCCTGCCGCAGGGGCAGGTCGGGCACCGTGATCACCAGCCGGCGTGGGGTGCCGCTGCTGCGCAGCACACCGTGGGGAAGCCGGGCCGCCGCCAGATCGTGGCGCACCTGCTGCTCGAGCTGGGGCAGGGCCAGCCGGGCGAAAGCCGCCGGCAGTTCCTCGGTGCCGATCTCCAGCAGAAAAGTGGCCACTCACACATCTCAGCAGCCACCGACTGTATTGAAGCCTGAAGGGGTCACCCGGCTTCGCTACCTTCGTAAGACCCTGGCGCTCGAGTCGTGACTCTGACCCCCGAACGTCACCGTCAGCCGTCGGGAACTGCAGAGACTGCGTCCGAGAGCCACTCCAGGTCCGTCGCGGCCGGCTCCTCGCCTCCACCCGATGCCTCCGTCACCGACCCGCCCGCAGCAGAGCCTTCGGCGTCAGCGGCTGCCGCGAAGCTCCCCAGCAAGTTCGAGCGGCTCAAGGCCGCCAGCGGCCACCTGAAGGAACCCCTCGCCACCGAACTGGAGAACGACAGACCGTTCTTCACCGATGGCGCCGTCCAGATCCTCAAGTTCCACGGCAGCTATCAACAGGACGACCGCGACAACCGACAGAAAGGGCAGGAAAAGGACTGGCAGATGATGCTGCGCCTGCGCAGCCCCGCCGGCCGCATCCCCGTGCCGCTCTACCTGGCCATGGACGAGCTGGCCGACCGGCTCGGCAACGGCACCCTGCGGATCACCACCCGTCAGGCCTTCCAGATGCATGGCATCGCCAAGGCCGACATCCGCGAGGTGATCGGCACCATCGTGCGTGCAATGGGCTCCACCCTGGCGGCCTGCGGCGACATCAACCGCAACGTGATGGCTCCGGCGGCGCCGTTCGAGAAGGGGGGCTATCCCGCCGCCCGCCAGCTGGCCGACCAGATCGCCGATCTGCTCTCCCCCCAGGCGGCGGAGGGCTCCTATCTGGATCTGTGGGTCGACGGGGATCACAGCTACCGCTTCAGGCCGGCGACGGCGGTGAAGCAGGCGCGCCAGCGGCAGACCCGGGGGGCCCTGTTCAGCGGTGACCCCACCGAGCCCCTGTACGGCGGCACCTATCTGCCCCGCAAGTTCAAGGTGGCGGTCACGGTGCCGGGGGACAACTCGGTGGATCTGCTGACGCAGGACATCGGCCTGGTGGTCTTCAGCGATCCGGCCGGGCGGCCCCGCGGTTGCAACGTCTACGTGGGCGGCGGCATGGGCCGGACGCACAACAAGGAGGAGACCTTTGCCCGCACGGCCGACCCGCTCGGCTATGTGGCGCTGGAGAACGTGCTCGATCTGGTGCAGGCGATCGCCGCTCTGCAGCGCGACCACGGCGATCGGCAGCAGCGGCGCCATGCCCGGATGAAGTACCTCATCCACGACCGGGGCATCGCCTGGTTCAAGCAGGAGCTCCTCCGCTACTTTCCCGCCCCGATCAGGCCCCTGCGCCCCGAGCCCCGCACCAGCCTGGAGGACTACCTGGGTTGGCATCGCCAGAGCAGCGGCCTCTGGTTCGTCGGTCTGCCCCTGCTGTGCGGCCGTCTGCAGGGTGAGCTCAAGCAGGGTCTGCGCCAACTGGTGGAGACCTACCAGCTGGAGGTACGCCTCACTCCCAACCAGGATCTGCTGCTCTGCAACATCGGCACCGCCCAGCGCAGCAGCGTGCGTGCCGCCCTCGCCGCCCTGGGCCTCGACACTCCCGAGGCGCCGCAGCCCCTGGCCCGCCACGCCATCGCCTGCCCGGCCCTGCCCACCTGCGGCCTGGCGATCACCGAATCGGAGCGGATCCTGCCGGAGGTGCTCGATCGCCTCGAGGCCCTGTTCCGCCGCCTGGGGATCGAGCGCTCCGTGCTCGTGCGCATGACCGGCTGCCCCAACGGCTGCGCCCGCCCCTACATGGCGGAGATCGGCCTGGTGGGCAGCGGCGTGGCGCAGTACCAGCTCTGGCTGGGCGGCACCCCAGACCTCGGCTGCCTGGCGGCCCCCTACCTGGAGCGCATGCCCCTGGAGCAGATGGAAGCCACCCTCGAGCCCCTGCTGCTGGCCTGGAAGGAGGAAGGAGGCCGTCGCAGTTTCGGCGCCTTCGTGGGCCGGCTCGGTCCAGAAGGGGTGCGCGCTCTGCTCCCGTCCAGCTGATGCTGTCCTCTCGTTACCGTCGGTTTCTGCCCATGCGGCTGGCGCTGGCCGCCCTGGCCTGCCTGCCGCTCCAGGCAACCCTGCTGTCCCGGGGCCGCACCCTCGCCCAGGGCCGGCCGATGCCGCCGCCGCCCATGGCGCCGGTGAAGATCTACAACCCTGATGCGGACACCTGCAGGGCCGACCCTCTGCTGAGGAGCTACCGCAACCAGTTGCAGCAGTTCGCCGACCAGCCGCCCGCGGTGATTCAGCGTCTGCGCCTGATGCAGCTGGCGATGGGCGAGGCCAGCCTGAAGCAATGTGCCTCCGACGGCAGGCTCAGTCGTGAGGAGGCCGACAGGATCTGGCGGGAGCTTCAGAGCATGCCCATGCCGGGATCCCAGCCGCCGTAGCGCGCCACGTCCTTTCCCAGGCGCCAGGCCCAGAGCTGATCGCCATGGCTGAAATGCCACCACTCGTTCGGGTGCTGGGCGAAACCGGCGGACTCCATCACCTGCCGCAGCAGGCTGCGGCGCCGGTGCCATTCGCCGGCCTCCCCCGGCCAGCCGGAGCCTGCCTCAGCCGCGGCGTAGTGGCCGGGCTCGGAGACCGGACCGATCGCATCGATCTCCCCGCCCATGGCCAGGGGAGACCCGTCGGCGCCGGCCAGGGTGAGATCCACCGCCGCGCCGGTGCTGTGGGGTGGCGGGGTGGCGGGATCGGCGCTGGCTGGGGCCCAGAACCGGTCCACCTCGGCGGCGATCGCCTCCCGCTCCGGCCCGGGTCGGTCGGGATCCACGCCGCGGCTGGCGCATTCACCCAGCCATGCATGGCGCACCATGAAGGCCTGGACCGCCACCGGCCGCCAGGCATCGAAGATCGCCAGCCCCCAGAGTGGTTCCCGCTGCCGCAGCCGTTGCTGCGCATCGAGAAGCTTCTCCACCACACCCCGCCGCAGCCGGAAGGGGCAGCCGGCCTCTCCGTAGGGAGCCCCCAGAGCCTGGTAGGGATGGGGTTCCAGCCGCATCAGCTCGTCCGGCAGGGCCATCAGGGGCTCGCCGCCGTCATCGATCGGGATCGGACTCCAGGGCCGCACCATGGCATCGAGGATCGGGTAAAGGAGATCGGGCCGCAGCCCCGGGCGACCGGGGCGCCACGCCAGGGCTCTCAATTCAAGCGGGCCGCCTCCGCCTGCCGCTGGCGCTGCTCGGCCAGGGCCAGGGCCAGTCCCGGGTGCCGCTGCAGCTCCGGGTCCTCCGCCAGGATCCGTGCTGCCACCGACCGGGCCCGCTCGAGCACGTCGCCATCGTCGCTGAGGCTGGCCAGGGCCAGATCCGGCAGCCCCGACTGGCGTGTGCCCAGCACCTGGCCGGGCCCCCGCAGCCGCAGATCCATCTCGGCGATCTCGAAGCCGTCGGACGAGCGCACCAGCAGCTCCAGCCGCTGCTGCGACAGGGCGTTGCGGCCGTCATTGATCAGCAGGCAGTGGGAGGCCGCGGCCCCCCGTCCCACCCGACCCCGCAGCTGATGCAGCTGGGCCAGCCCGAAGCGGTCCGCATGTTCGATCACCATCACGCTGGCCTCCGGTACGTCCACCCCCACCTCCACCACGGTGGTGGATACCAGCACATCGCAGCGGCCGTCGTTGAAGGCCTCGATCGCCGCCTGCTTCTGGGGGCCGGCCATGCGGCCGTGCAGCAGGCCCACCCTCAGGTCCGGAAAGATCTCCTCGCTCAGCTGGCGGTGCACCTCCACAGCGGAGCGCAGGTCCAGCTTCTCGGACTCCTCCACCAGGGGCAGCACCACATAGGCCTGCTGGCCCAGGGCCACCTGTTCCCGGATCAGCCCATAGGCATGGGGGCGTTCGCCCCCCCGCAGCAACCTGGTGCGGATCGGCGTGCGTCCTGGCGGCAGCTCGTCAATCTGGCTCACCTCCAGATCGCCGTGCACCGATAGCGCCAGGGTGCGGGGAATCGGGGTGGCGGTCATGGTGAGCAGGTGGGGTTGCAGGCCCTTGCCGAGCAACCGATCCCGTTGCCGCACCCCGAAGCGGTGCTGCTCGTCGACCACCACCAGGCCGAGGCGGACGAACTGGACCGGATCCTCCAGCAGGGCGTGGGTGCCCACCAGCAGCTGCAGCTGGCCGTTGGCCAGGTCCTGCAGCAACTCACGGCGGCGGCGGGCCGGAGTCGAGCCGGTCAGCAGGGCGGCGCGGATGTGCAGCCTGGGCAGCCACTCGCCGAGCCTGCGGGCGTGCTGCTCGGCCAGCACCTCGGTGGGGGCCATCAGCGCCCCCTGGCAGCCCGCCTCGATGGCGCTGAGCAGGCTGGCGATCGCCACCACGGTCTTGCCGCTCCCCACATCCCCCTGCACCAGCCGGGCCATCGGCTGGTCCCGCTCGAGATCGGTGCGGATCTCCGCCAGCACCCGACGCTGGGCCGCGGTGAGCGGAAAGGGCAGAAGCTCCAGGAAAGCCCCCACCAGGCTCGGCTGGCCCGGTGGCAGCCGCAGCGGCGGCGCGGGGCGCTGGGCCAGCTGGCGGCGCCGCTGCAGCAGACCGATCTGCAGCAGCAGGAGTTCGTCGAACACCAGCCGATGGCGGCTGGCGCTCAGTCGCTCCCGATCGGCCGGGTCGTGGATGCCGCGCAGCGCCGTAGGCAGGTCCGGCAGCCGTTCCCGTTGGCGCAGGGCCGGCGGCAGCGGATCGTCCCAGCCCGTCACGGCCGATAGGACCGCCTGCATCGCCTGGCGCAGCCGGTCCGCGGTCAGCCCCTCAGTGAGGCCATAGACCGGCAGCAGGCGGCCGATCTGGCGCGACTGCACCGGAGCGTTCGGACTCTCCAGCACCTCCAGCAGCGGGTCCTGGAAGGCAGGCCCCCAGGGGGTGTCCCGCACCAGTCCGCTGGCCGCCACGGTGCAGCCGGGCGGGAACTGACGCTGCTGGGCCTTGAGCCACCCCGGCGAGCTGAAGCGCCTGCCGGCGAAGAACTTACTGACTCGCAGCCTGCCGCTGACGTCCTGCAGCTGCAGCTCGAGGATGGCCAGCTGAGGGTTACGCGGGCTGGCGAAGGCGTGGCTGCGGCGCACGCTGGCCACGATCGTGGCCGTCTGGCCGGGAACCAGCTCGCCGATGCGCACCAGGTTGGCGTAGTCGAGATAGTCACGCGGGTAGTGGCGCAGCAGATCACGGGCCAGGTACAGACCCAGGCCCGCCAGGCGGGTGGCGGTCTTCGGGCCGATGCCCCGGACCTCGGCCAGGGGCGTGTCGGGCCTGATCGTCTCGGCCTGGGGGGGGGCGGCCGGCGCCGGGGCCTGCAATCGCAACCGCGGCGGTCCGGCCGGTGCCGGCGGATCCAGAGAACGGCGCAGGCCGTGCAGCCGTTCGCGGCAGCGCCGCACCAGGCTCTGGCGACCCTCCAGGCTGAGCTCCCCGTAGCGGGCGAACCCATCGGCCAGCTCGATCAGCTGGCGGGGCAACTCGGCTGGCTGCACCGACAGCTCCGCCGGGGGCTGGCGGCAGCTCCTCTCCAGGAAGACGCTGAACCGCTCCCGCCGTCCCTGCAGATCCTGGAAACCACGGTCCACTTCCAGCTGCAGGGCCTGCTGCAGGGTGGCCAGCCACTGCCGCAACGCGGCAGCCATCGGGCTCAGGGAGGGGTCGGTGGGGTGGATCGGCTGTCCTGCAACCACTGCTGCTCCGCCTCCAGGGACCGGGCCCGCCGCTGCCAGTGGCGGTACTGCTGCGCCATTTTGCGCACCTCTGCCCGCCGCCGCTCCAACCGACGGCGACAGGTGCGCAGCCGGGGCTTGACATACTCCAGGTCACCTGGGCGGAGCAGCAGTCCATGGGCGTCCAGCTGGCCGGTTCCGCCCTCCGGCCCGTACGGCAGGCTGAGACGCAGCAGGTTGACCGGCGCGGGCAGGGCCTCGATCTGGCCCTGCAACACCGCATCCAGCAGGCTCACCGGCAGCAGACCACGGGTCAGTCCCAGCCGCATCAGATCGAGATTGATGGCGTGGGAGAGGTTCCGCAGGCGCCGCTGCAGGGCCAGGTCGAGGGCCTCCCACCACTGCAGCAGCTGGAGGGGCTGGCCCGGCAGCAAGGAGGGGTCACGCTCGCCTCCCCGCTCCTGGGTCAGGGGCGGTGTCGCTCCGCCCGGTCGCTGCTGGCGGGAACCTGGCTGGCGGGAACCTGTCTGCCGGTCCAAGCTGGCGGAGGCCATGGCCAGGAGCGTCTGCAGCACGTCGGCCGGGTCGCCGCTGCGAGGGGTCCGCGCCAGGTCGCGATCCTGCCGGCTCCCGTCCCAGCTCTCGCTGTCATCGCCGTCGTCCAGGTCGTCGTCGTCTTCCTCCTCCTCGACCCCATCGATCCCCTCTCCAGCGCCCTCGTCGGCAGATCCGGTCAGGGCAGTGAGCCCCGCCAGACCCGGCAGGCCGCCGGCAAACAGCTCGGCGGAGAGGGGCAGGGCCAGGTCGAGATGCACGGAGCCGGCAGGGTCGGGTCCCGCCAGGGAGCCCTCAGCCTCCTCGCCCTCCTCCTCTTCATCCGGCTCCCCGTCCTGCTCAGGCTCCTCGTCAACGTCGGGTCCGCCGCGGACGGAGCGTGTGAGGGCGGCAAACATCCGGCTCTGCTCCTGGCGCCGCTGCCGCAGGCGTTCCGCCTGAACCTGGCGGGCCAGCACGACCAGCTGCTCCAGGGTCAGCAGACAGCCGCAGCGATGGACCAGGAGCGCCAGTCGCCCCTGCAGCGCCTGGCGCTCGCTGCTGTCTAGGGACCCGTAGTGCTCGGGAAGCATCTGGGTGGCCAGATGGAAGACGGCCTGCTGCACGGCCGGCAGCAGCTCCTCCCGCAGGACCTGCAGGTAGAGCGCCAGGTCGTGGTACAGGTCCTTGTGGCCCTGCCTGAGGCGCAGGCTGATGCGCTCCAGATGGCCCCGGGCCTCTGTCAACGCGGTGGCGCTGGATTCCAAGGCCCTGGGGCGGAGGGAAGGGTTCGAACCCCTGCGGCGCTCAAGCCGCCTTGCCGGTGATCGCGGCCACCTCGGCGGCGAAGTCGGTCTGCTCCACCTCGATGCCCTCACCGAGGGTGTAGCGGGTGAAGCGGCGCACCTGGATGTTCTCGCCGATCTTGCCGGCCACCTGCTTGACCAGCTCGGCCAGGGTGATGGAGCTGTCCTTGATGAAGGGCTGCTCCAGCAGGGCCAGCTCCTTGAGCCGCTTGGCGATCCGCCCTTCGACGATCTTCTCCTTCATCTTTTCGGGCTTGCCGGAGAGGTCGTCGCGGCCCATCTCGATCACCTTCTCACGCTCGGCCACCGACGCGGGGATCTCCTCCACGCTGACGTACTCGACATTGGGGCAGGCGGCGATCTGCATCGCCACGTTGCGGAGCAGCTCCTGGAACAGGTCGCCGCGGGCGACGAAATCGGTTTCGCAGTTCACCTCCACCAGCACACCCACCCGGGCACCGGTGTGGATGTAGCTACCGATCGACCCTTCAGCAGCGGTGCGGCCCGCCTTCTTCTCGGCGGTGGCGATGCCCTTCTGGCGAAGCCATTCGGCCGCCTTGGCCATATCGGCGCCCGATTCGGTGAGGGCCTTCTTGCAATCCATCATGCCTGCGCCGGTTTTCTCGCGCAGTTCCTTGACGAGCTTCGCCGAGATCTCAGCCATGGGTGGAGGGGAAGAGGAGGGAAAGGGTGAACGGAGACGGAGGGGGGAAGGATCCGCGGGGCGGGCGAGCCCGGGGCTCAGCCCTCCTCGTCTTCGGCATGGCCGCCGCGCTGCTCCTGGCTGCCGTGACGACCCTCGTTGATGGCGTCGGCGAGGCGTCCCAGCACGAGCTGCACCGAACGAACGGCGTCGTCATTGCAGGGGATGGGCACATCGGCCAGGTCGGGGTCGCAGTTGGTGTCGAGCATCGACACCAGGGGGATGTCGAGCTTGCGGCACTCCAGCACCGCGTTGGTCTCCCGGCGCTGATCCACCAGCACCACCACATCGGGCAGGCGCCGCATGTTCTTGAGGCCGCCGAGGTACTTCTGGAGACGTTCCAGCTCGCGGCGCAGCACGGCGGCTTCCTTCTTCGGCCGCATGGCGATGGCTCCCGAGGATTCCATCCGCTCAAGATCCTTGAGGCGGTCGATGCGGGCTCGCATCGTGCTCCAGTTGGTGAGCATGCCGCCCAGCCAGCGCTGATTCACATAGGCGGCGCCACAGCGGGTGGCTTCCAGGGCGATCACCTCGGAGGCCTGTTTCTTGGTGCCCACGAAGAGGAAACGCTTGCCGGCGCGCGAGGCGTTGCGGGTCCACTTGTAGGCGTTGTTCATGCAGACGGCGGTCTGCACGAGGTCGATGATGTGAACCCCGTTGCGCGCGCAGTAGATGTAGCGCGACATCTTCGGATTCCAGCGGCGCGTCTGGTGCCCGAAGTGGGCACCCGCCTCCATCATCTCGGCGAGAGTTACGACAGCCATGGGTTACGTGGGTTTCGGGTTCGCCTCCACCTGCCAGGGATCAGAACGGAGTGTCTCGGGAAAAGAGGCACCGGGATCGTCTGAGCACCCGAAACGGACAAGTGTGCGGTTTGAAGGGACGTCTCAAGCTACCAAACGGCCCTGCGCCACCCGGGCGTCAGCGCAGGCCTTCGGCCCGGGCTTCGCGGAACAGGGCCCGCACCCCCAGCCGGTTCAGTGGCAACCGCAGCAGTTCCATGGCCAGGGCGGTGTGGCCTCGGCGGATCAGCCAGGCCAGCAGCGGCCGCAGGCTGCGCTCGTTCAGCAGGCCGCCGACGGTGAGCAGTTCCCAGAGCAGGCGGTGCAGCCAGGTGAACTGAATGATGAAGCGCACCCGGCGGGTGGGGTGCTTGCGGTAGAAGACCAGCCCCATCCGGGCCCGTTCCTGCTCGATCCGCACCAGATCCGGCACCTGCTCCAGGCTGAGGGCAGGATGCCAGTGGTAGCCCACGGCGGCAGGACAGCGCACCAGCTCCACACCCATCCGCCGCAGTCGCTCACCGAGTTCCAGGTCTTCCCAGCCGTAGAGCCGGAAGCCCGTGTCGAACAGGCCCGCGCGTTCGAGCACCTGCCGGTCGATCGCCACGTTGCCGGTGGCGAAGTAGGCCCACGACAGATCGCTGAGCTTGTGGGGCTCGCTGGTGGGATCCTCGAAATTGCTGGTGTTGATCACCGCTCCGTAGGTGAAGCAGAGGCGCGTTCCCGTCCGCTGCCAGTAGCCATCGAGGGCGCGGGCGTGCTCGATCAGGAACTGGTCGGTGACCACCAGGTCGCTGTCGATGAAGATGATCACGTCACCGAGGGCGTGCTCCACGCCGCGGTTGCGCCCCTCGGCGGGGCCTCCATGGTCCTGCTCGATCAGCCGCACATGGGGGTAGCGAGCCGCTTCCTGCCGCAGCCAGTCGGCGGTGCCGTCGGTGGAGCCGTCGTCCACCACCACCACCTCGTAGGCCTCAAGCGGGGCTTCGAACTGCTGGTTCTCCAGTGCCCGCAGAGCCTTCTCCAGGATCGGCCGGCGGTTGTAGGTGGGAATGACGACGCTCGGGAACATGGCGCGATGGCCGGGCAGGGGGAGCAACGAGAGCCAGGGGGAGCGGAGGTAAAAACGTGGAGGCAAAAAAAGGGGATCCCTCGGGATCCCCACGCCAGGCCATCAGGAACGGGCGACGGATCGTCGCGGCTCAGTCGGCGGCACCACCGTTGTTCGCAGTGCCGGTCACGCCGTTGCCGGCGCCTTCACCACGGCCGTCGTTGCGCAGCTTGCGCTTCTTGAACTTGCGGGCGTAGGCGCGGTTGCGTTCCTGCTTTTCCTTCTTGAGGTTCCTGCGTTTGGACATCGAGTGCCGTGGGCTTGGGAGAGAGCCTCCACCCTACTGAACCGAGGCAGTGGCGACCGTACCGCCTCAGTGGGCCTCCAGCAGGTGCTCGGCGCCCCAGAGTCGATCGCCCTCCCCCGGCTCGACAATCCGGCCGTCCTCCATGCGCACCACCCGATCGGCCAGATCGAGGATGCGGGGATCGTGGGTCACCATCAGCACCGAGCAGCTCTGTTCCTTGGCCAGCCGCTGCAGCAGTTCCACCACTTCGCGGCCCGTGCGGCTGTCGAGGGCGGCGGTGGGTTCGTCGGCAAGCAGCAGGCGCGGCCGGGCGGCCAGGGCCCGGGCAATCGCCACCCGCTGCTTCTGTCCACCGGAGAGGTCGTGGGGAAGCTTGTGCAGCTGGTCGCCGAGGCCCACCGCCCGCAGCCATTCCCGCGCCTGGTCCCGGCGGGCGCGGTAGCTGAACCCGTCGAGCAGGTCGGAGCCCATCTGAACGTTCTGCTCGGCGCTGAGGCAGCGCAGCAGATTGTGTCCCTGGAAGATCATCCCGATCGAGCGCCGCAGCTGCTGGCGGGTGCGGCGGCTCGATCCGTTCAGCTCCTCCCCCAGCACCCGGATCTGCCCCTCCTGCACCTGGCGCAGTGCCCCCACCAGGGTGAGCAGGGTGGTCTTGCCGCAGCCGGAGGGTCCGGTGAGCAGCACCACCTCACCGGCGGACACCTCCAGATTCACTCCCTGGAGCACCCCACGCCGCATCGCCCCGCGGCCGAACCAGTGGCTGAGTCCGCGAACCTGGATCGTCATGGGCGTCGCACCGGCGAGGGGGAGGTCAGAAGATCTCGGCGGGATCGGCATCCCCCAGGCGCCGCATCGCCAACGCGGCGGAGCCCATGCACATGATCAGGATCAGGGCGAACACCAGGACAGCCCTCTCCGTGTTCATGCCCACCGGCAGGCTTGTGGAGTTGCGCACGAGCAGGTAGAGCCCCTGGCCGGCGGCGTAGGCCGGCAGGTAGCCCAGCACCGCCAGCAGCAGACCCTCCCTCGCCACGACCCCGAGCAGGGTGGGGAGGCGATAGCCCATCGCCATCAGCGTGGCGTACTCCGGCAGGTGATCGCTGACATCGGAGTAGAGGATCTGGTAGACGATCACGCAGCCCACCACGAAGCCCATGGCGGCACCGAGGGTGAAGATGAAACCGATGGCCGTGCTGCTGCGCCAGTAGTCCTTTTCGAAGTCGATGAAGCCGGCCTTGGTGTACACCCGCACATCCTTCGGCAGATGGGCCTGAAGGCGCTGCATCACAGCAGCGGGATCGGATCCCGGCCGCAGCCGGATCAGTCCCACCTCGATGCTGCCGGCCGGTGTGTTGGGGAGCAGATGCAGGAAGGTTTCGCTGCTGGTCAGCACGTTGCCATCGGCCCCGAACGAAGCACCCAGCGATACCAGCCCCGCCACCCGCACCCGCTTGCCGCCGATCTCGCTCTCCACCGTTCGTCCCTGGCGGAACCATTCCGCCACCGGCCCGAACTCGGCCCGTGACTGCTGGTCGAACAGCACCCGCCCCCGTTCGCTCAGCACCCGGGCCTTGGCGGCCAGGGAGGGATCGGTGAACAGGGGATCGCCCGGCTCGAATCCCAGGGCCAGGATCGAGCGGGTCGCCCGGTTTTGCGGATTCCGCCAGAGCAGCAGGTTCCAGTGCACCGGCGTGACCCCCGCCACGTCGGGATCGGCCAGGGTCTGCACGAGCCGGCGGCGGGGAAAGCCGGCCATGCTCACCGAACTGGTGGAGCGAGGGCTCAGCAGCACCAGATCGGTATCGAAGAGCTTGTGAATCGTGACGCTGGCATCGAACAGTCCGTCGCGGAAGCCGAACTGCATGAACATCAGGATGCCGGCGAAACTGATCCCGGCCAGAGCCACCGCCAAACGCACCGGCTGACGGGTGAGCAGCAGCCACGCCAGCGGGATGCGCCGCCAGCTCCAGAGTGCGGCGAATCCGGGAGTGGGGCTCACGAATCGAAGCGGATGATCGTCTTGAGGCCCACCAGGTCGCGAACCTTGCGGGCATCGGCCGGATCGAGCGCCAGGCGTACCTCCACCACCCGGGCATCGGCATCGCCGGTGGGATCGGTCGAGAGCACCTCCCGTTGCCGCACCTGGGGGCTGATCCGGATCACCCGGCCGCGCAGGCTGCCATCGAAGCCACCGTTCTCGCTGGCGATCGCTGCCGACTGGCCCAGACGTACCCGGTCGATGTCACTCTCGTAGACCTCGGCCACCGCCTCCATCCTGTCACTGGCGCCCAGCTCGAGGATGCCATCCTCGCCGGGCCGTTCGCCGACCCGGGTCAGGAGCCGCAGGACCGTGCCATCGATCGGAGCCCGCAGCTCGGTGTTGACCAGATCGGCTTCCACCCTGACGAGTTGATCGCGGGCCTCGCGCAGGCTGCCCCTGAGCTCGATCAGCCTCAGTTCCCGGTTCTCCAGATCGGCGACGGGGGTGGCACCGGCCCGGGCGAGCTGGCGGTAGCGGTTGATGTCCCGCTCAACGACCACCACCTGGGCGGAGAGACTGGCGATGCGGCTGCGGAGCAGGGTCTGCTCGGCGCGCGTGGTGGGGCCGGTGTCGAAGCGGGCCAGCAACTGCCCGGACCGCACCCGATCACCTTCCTCTACCAGCAGTTCGGTGATGCGCGGGCTGCCGCCGATGCCGGTGATGGGAGCCGCCAGCTTGCGGACATCACCGGCGGGCTCCAGCCGCCCCAGGGCCGAAACCGCCTCCGGGGCGGCCGGGATCCGGGGACGGGTCGACACCGCCGGGGTGGCCGGGCGGGTGCGGCTGGCCTGGAACAGGGCCACTCCACCCAAAAGGACGAGGAGGGATGCCGCGCCGATCAGCAGAGCGGGGCGTCCAGGCCAGCTCATCAGGGAACCGGGGGATCGTCGAACAGGAGATCCTCGATGTACCGGTCCGCCCAGGCTGGGTTGAAGGCCTTCTCCAGCACGCGGCGGGTCTTGTCGTTGCGTTTCTGCTGCTGGCAATATGACAGCTGGCCGTTATAGCGATCAACCGTAGCCGGGTGATCAGCGGCCTGCGGAGCCGTGGCCGAGACGGCCTCAGTGAGCACGTCCAGCAGGCCTCCCACCTCGCCGATGAACCAGCCCTCCTCCTTGGCGGTCACCGGCCGCACGAAGCGGACGTAGGGGGAGAAGATCGTGCCCCAGGAAGGCAGCTCCCGCGGCTGGCTGTAGGGATGCCGGGGCTGTGCGGCCAGGCCGGCGGCGATGCGCTCAGGCAGCCCGACGCGGGTGGGAGAGAGGTCGGCGATCGCCGCGGACACCCCGGCCGGCCCGGCCACGATGTCGGCCCCGAACACCGGGAGATCGAAGCGGGGATCAGGGAAGAAGACGCAGTGCAGGATCTGCAGGCCGGCTCCGAGGCGGGCTGTTTCCAGGTGCAGCTTGCGCAGGCCGCGGCAGCGGCGCAGCTCGTTGCGGATGAACAGCTTCTCGCCATCGAGGCTGCCGCTGATCGCTTCCAGGTCGGCGGATACGGGCAGCGGGGCGAGCTCGGGCAGGCCGCTCCAGCTCAGGCGGATCCTCTCCGCCAGCGCATCCACCAGGGGATGCACGCCTTCCGCGGCAGCCTCCGGCTCGGATCCGGCGGGACGGGCGGTGGAGGTCACAGAGGCAGCCTCAGCCAGCAGAATGCAGATCCTGCCACGCCCGATCGGTACCGCCGTTGGTTTCCCAGCCGGACTCGCCCGACACCTTCCAGCTCCCCCGGAGCTTCCGCCTCGCCAACGGCGTGGCTGTGGTCAGCCTCCCCCTGGAACAGGCGCCGGTGGTCTGCATCGACTTCTGGAGCCGCGCGGGCAGCCGCACCGAAGGGCCCCGGGAATCGGGTCTGGCCCACTTCCTCGAGCACATGGTGTTCAAGGGGAGTGCCGGCCTGGCGGCCGGCGAGTTCGACCGCCGCATCGAGTCGCTCGGGGGCAGCAGCAACGCCGCCACAGGCTTCGACGACGTGCACTACCACGTGCTCGTTTCGCCCGAGGCTGTGCCGGTGGCCCTCGACCTGCTGCTCGATCTGGTGCTTCACCCCAGCCTGGAGCGGGCCGATTTTCAGATGGAGCGCCAGGTGGTGCTGGAGGAACTGGCCCAGAGCGAGGACCAGCCCGAGGAGGTGGCCATCCAGCGGCTGCTCGCCCTGGCCTGCCCCGATCATCCCTACGGCCGCCCGATCCTGGGGGAAAGACGGGCCCTGCAGGGCCACAGGCCGGATCGGATGGCCGCTTTCCACCGGCGCGGGTACCAGCCGCCTCTCTGCAGCCTGGCCCTGGCCGGAGCCCTGGAAGGGCTGGAGCCCGAAGCCCTGCTGGCGGGCAGCGCCCTGGCCGACCTCGCCAGCGCGCCTCCACCCGGGGAAGCTGTGACCCTCTCCCCCCCCCTGCGCCTGCAGCCCGGCCGCCACGAGATCCGGCTGCCCCGGCTTGAAGCGGCCCGGCTGCTGATGGCCTGGCAGCTCCCCGCCGCCGCCGACCTCGAGGCCGTGGCGGGCGCCGATCTGCTGACCAGCCTGCTGGCGGAAGGTCGCCGCAGCCGGCTGGTGCAGCGCCTGCGGGAGGATCTGCGGCTGGTGGAGAGCGTCGACCTGGATCTGAACGTGCTCGAGGCCGGCAGCCTGGCCCTGCTGGAGGTGGTCTGCGAACCCGAGCAGGTGGGGGCCATCGAGGCCCAGATCAGCCAGGTATGGCAGGAGCTGTGCGACACACCCCCCCTGCAGGCGGAACTGGAACGGGCCCGGCGCCTCGTGGCCAACGGTTATCGCTTCGGGCTCGAATCCGCCGCGTCGGTGGCGGGCCTGATCGGCAACCAGTGCCTCTGGGGACGGTTGCAGCCGTTGGAGCATCCCCTGAAGCTGCTGCAGGGCTGGAACCTGGAGCGACTGCGCGCTGAGCTGCTGCCTGCGCTGGCTCCCGGGCTGGCCTGCCGGCTGCTGGCTCTGCCGGCATGACGAGCAACCCTCTGCCGCCCCTGGCCACGCCCGAGCGCTTCACCCTGGAGGGGGGGTGCCCTGTCTGGGTGCTGCAGCGCCCTGGACCGGCCATCCTTTCGGCCCGGCTCTGGATCCGGGGCGGCAGCTCCGGCGATCCCGCCGGTCAGCGAGGCAGGGCCCAGCTGCTGGCCGGCCTGCTCAGCCGTGGCTGCGGCGATCTCAGCGCCGAGGCCCTGGCCGACCTGGTGGAAGGGCTGGGGGATGAACTGCGTTGCGAGGCGAGCGAGGACTCTCTGCTGATCAGCCTCAAGTGCGCCAGCGCCGACGGTCCGTCCCTGCTGCCGTTGCTGCGGGCCATGGTGCAGTGCCCCTGGCTCGAGCCCGACCAGATCAGCCTGGAGCGACAGCTCAACCTGCAGACCCTGCACCGGCAGCGAGAGGACCCGTTCCAGCAGGCGCACGACCGGCTGCGCCTCCAGCTTTACGGAGACGGCCCCTATGGCCACGACCCGCTCGGGGTGGAGGCGGAGCTGGCGCCCCTGGACCGTCCCCAGCTGCTGGAGGCGGCCGCGGCCCTCGGCGGCGACGGCGCGGTTCTGGTGCTCGCCGGCCAGCCCCCCGGAAACCTGCGCGACTGGCTGGAGCCAGCGGGGGGCAGGGCCTGGCCCACCCGGGAACCCGTCTCGACGCCCGGGCCCACCGGTCGGGACGGGGCGGATCTGGTGTTCGAGGAGCAGGACACGGAGCAGCTCGTGCTCATGCTCGGCGCGGCCACCGTGCCCCTGGGCGATGCCCGCTCCCTGGCCCTGCGGCTGCTGCAGTGCCACCTGGGGGTAGGCATGTCGAGCCGGCTGTTCGTGGCCTTGCGCGAGAAGCAGGGCCTCGCCTACGACGTGGGCGTGCACCTGCCGGCCCGCTGCGGGGCGGCTCCGTTCGTGTTCCATCTCTCCAGCTCCGCCGAGCGGGCCTCCGAGGCCACCTCCGGGTTGCTGCAGGAGTGGCAGCGCCTGCTGGAGCGCCCCCTGAGTGAAGCCGAGCGGCAGCTCGCCCTGGCCAAGTTCCGTGGTCTGGCCGCGAGCGGCCGCCAGACCTGTGGCCAGATCGCCGATCGCCAGGCCCTCGTGCTCGGTCATGGTCTGGGCTGGTCCTACGCCGACGACGCCCTGCGCCGCGCCGAGACCCTCACGGCGGCGGAACTGCACACGACGGCCCGCGACCTCCTGGCGCGTCCCAGCCTCAGCCTCTGCGGACCTGCCGCCGCGCTCAGGGCCGCCGAACGTGCCTGGCAGGCTCATCCACTCGGCCGCTCCGCCTCGGCGGTGCCGGCCAGCTGATCGGGCTCCAGCAGGAAGGTGCCGCGGCGGAACCGCACCGCCAGCCGGCCCATCGCGCGCAGCGCCACCACCTGCCCCACCTCCCCTGCGTCCACCAGATCCGAGGGGCGCAGCATCGGCATGGGATCGGCCGTCTTGAGGTAATCGGGCCTGCCGTTCAGCCGCACCAGAGCCCCAACGGAGAAGGGGCCGCTGCCGGGGGGAAGGGCCGCATCGGGCAGGGTCACGGTCGTGGTGTGCAGCTGCCCCCCACTACAGCAGGATGGGGCCAGCCAATCACCCCTCAGTTTGCGGGCCTTAGCCAACTGGAGCGGCGCCATCGTGGGGCTGCTGCTGATCATCACCGGCGGTCTGATCCAGGCGGCCGTTCCCCTGCCGGTGGCAGGAGGTGGCGTCCGCCTGCTGGAGCTGCCCGTCACCGCCCAGGTCCCGGCCGTGCTGCTCACAGCGCTGGTCTGCGGCCCCCGGCCGGCCCTGCTGGCGGCGGTGGCCTACCTGAGCCTGGGACTGCTGGTCCTGCCGGTGTTCCATGCCGGTGGGGGCATGGCCTACCTGCTCGATCCCGGCTTCGGCTACCTGGCGGGTTTCGTGCCGGCGGCCTGGCTGAGCGGGCGGCTGGCCCGCCAGGAGGGGATGGGGGAACTGCTGCGGCTGCTCGGCTCGGCCTGCTTCGGCCTGGTGGTGATCCAGCTCTGCGGCATCGCCAATCTCCTGCTCGGCAGCCTGGCCGGCCGCTGGGGCAGCAGTCTGCTTGACCTGCTGGTGGGCTACAGCCTCGGCCCGCTGCTGCCCCAGCTTCTGCTCTGCTGCGGCGTGGCTGTGCTGGCCGTGCCGCTGCGCCGGCTTCTGCTCGTGGAGCCATGACAGCCGCCGCTGGTCGCACCCGCCTCGCGGCCTGGCTGCTGGCCCTGGCGATCGTGCTGCTCGACCAGTTCAGCAAGGCCTGGGCGGGCGCGGTGCTGTCACCGGGTCTGCCCCAGCCCCTGTTGCCGGGCCTGCTGCGCCTGCGGCTGGTGTTCAACACCGGCGCTGCCTTCAGCCTGTTCAGCGGCTCCACGGCGTGGCTGGCTCTGGTGAGCCTGCTGGTGGCGGTGGGGGTGGGCCTGTGGATCCAGCGGCAACCACGGCTGCGGCGCTGGCAGTGGCTGGGGTTCGGCGCCCTGCTGGGGGGGGCGGTGGGCAACGGCCTCGATCGCTGGCGGTTGGGGAGTGTGGTGGATTTTCTCGAGCTGGTGCCGATTCAGTTCCCGGTCTTCAACCTGGCCGACGTGGCGATCAACCTGGCGGTGGTCTGCCTCGTGCTGGATCTCCTGGGGGGGCACGGTGGCGACGACCGTTGAACGGCTGAAGCGCCAGCTGGTCCGGTTGCAGCGTCCCGCCGGGGTGCAGCTGGAAATCTTCCTGCCCGGCCAGCCCAGTCGCCGCCTGGTCCTGCACGGCGGCCTCTACCGCGTCGGGCGGGACAGCCGGCTGGAGGTGAGCCTGGAGCACCCGGCGGTCAGCAAGCAGCACGCCCTGCTGGAGCAGGTCGGCGACGACTGGCTGATCCGTGACAGCGGTTCCACCAATGGGCTCTACTGGCAGGGCCATCGCATCCGGGAGCTGCTGCTGCGGGATGGGGATGTGGTGCGCTTCGGACCCGCCACCGAACCCGGGCTGCCGGAGCTGGTCTTTCAGCGGAAGCCGATGCCGCGGCGGCTGCGCCTCGGCCGCGGCGCCAGCGCCGGCCTGGCGGCCCTCGCCTCCGGCGGCCTGCTGCTGCTGGGCCTCTCCCTGGTCTGGATGCCGGTGCGGGGCAGCCTGGCCCCGGTGCGGGGCCCCCTCGCCCTTTACGACCGTCTCAACCGCCCGCTCAGCTCGGTCGAATCGAGCGAGCACCGCGAGAACAAGGCCCTCAGGGACTATCCGTCTGTGCTGGTGCAGGCCCTGCTGGCCAGCGAGGACAGCCGCTTCTGGGCGCACCCGGGCGTGGACCCGATCGGCACCGTCCGGGCGCTGGTCAGCAACCTGCTGGGCGGGCGGGTACTGGAGGGGGGCAGCACCCTCACCCAGCAGCTGGCCCGGAGCCTCTATCCCGATCAGGTGGGGCAGGGGGAGACGCTGGAGCGCAAGTGGCGCGAGCTGCTGGTGGCGCTGCAGCTGGAGGCCCGCTTCAGCAAGCGCGATCTGCTGCTGAGCTATCTGAACCGGGCCTACCTGGGCGTGGGCTGGGGCTTCGAGGACGCCGCCCGCAGCTACTTCGACAAACCCGCCGCCCGGCTCGGCCTGGAGGAGGCGGCCCTGCTGGTGGGGTTGCTGCCCTCCCCCAACGGCCACGACCCCTGCATCAATCCCCAGGCCGCCCTGGACGCCCGCAACCTGGTGCTGTTCAAGATGGCCGACAGTGGCTTCATCAGCGCCGATCGGGCCCGGCAGGCCCGTCGCCGGCCGATCCAGCTGGGCCCCCAGGCCTGTAGGGGCGCCGGCCGGCGCCCCGTCCCGTACTACACCGATCAGGTTCGGCTCGATCTGGAGAACCTGCTGGGGCCCGATGTGGCCGCCGAGGGCAATTTCCTGGTGGAGACCCATCTCGACCCCCTGGTGCAGCAGGTGGTCGAGCGGGAGCTGCAGCGCCGGTTGGCCGCCTCGGCCTCCCTCGGGGTGAGCGAGGGGGCGGTGGTGGTGCTCGACAGCCGCAACGGGGGAGTGATCGCGATCGCGGGTGGCCGCGACTACCACACCAGCCAGTTCAACCGGGCCAGCATGGCTCTGCGCCAGCCTGGCAGCACCTTCAAGCTGTTCACCTACCTGGCGGCCCTGCGGCGGGGCCTGCGGCCCACCGACAGCGTCAGCTGCAGCCCGCTCTCCTGGGGCGGCCAGTTCTTCAGCAGCGGCTGCGGCGGCAGCCTCAGCCTGCGCCAGGCCTTCGCCATCAGCAGCAACACCGCCGCCCTGCGCCTGGCCCGCCGCGTCGGTCTCGACGCCGTGGTGCAGGAGGCCCAGGATCTGGGCATCCGCTCCCCGCTGCATGCGGTGCCCGGCCTGGCCCTGGGCCAGAGCGAGGTGCGGCTGATCGAGCTCACCGCCGCCTATGCCGCCGTCGCCAACGACGGGGTCTGGCACGCGCCCAGCACGATCCGTCGCCTCACCGATGCCGAAACCTGCGCCGGTCTCGACAGCGAACGCTGCCGCCGGCAGCGAGCCACGCCCAACCGGACGATCGCCGTCGGCCGCCGGGTGATCAAGCCCGAGGTGGCCCGCCACATGCAGGGCCTGCTGCAGGCTGTGGTCCGCAGCGGCACCGGCACCGCCGCATACCTGGGCGGAGAGGAAGGGGGCAAGACCGGCACCACCAACGAGGCCCGCGATCTGCTGTTCGTGGGCATGGAACCTCGCCGCCACTGGGTGATGGGGGTCTGGCTGGGGAACGACGACAACAAACCGACCCACAGCAGCAGCGCCCTGGCGGCCCGTCTCTGGGCCGACATCATGCGCGAGGCCGGCAACGGCAGCCTGCCGGCCTCGGCCAGGCGCTGATGCCACGCCTGCGTCTCTGGCTCTGGCTGGCTGTGGCGCTGGGGGGGATCGTGGCGGTTTCGCTGCTGCTCCAGGCGGTGAACAGCCTGCTCTGGCAGCTCAGCTACCTGCTGCCGGCCTGGCTGGTGGGGCCGGTGCTGCTGCTGGTCTGCGGCGGCGGCGGCCTGTTGCTGCTGCGCCTGGCCTGGCCCTGGCTGGTCGCCTGGCGCACCCCCCGCCCCTCCCGCACGATCCCCCCGGAGGTGGAAGCACCCGGCAGCCGCCAGGAGGCGGCCGGGCGGCAGCTGCGCTCGATCGATCAGGTGCTCGAGCGGGTTCGCGACGAAGTCGAGCGAGAGGCCCTGCGGCAGGAGCGCGACCGGGTGGAGGCGGAACTGGAGCGGGGTGACCTGGTGCTGGTGGTGTTCGGCACCGGCTCGGCCGGCAAGACCTCCCTGATCCGCGCCCTGCTCGACGAGCTGGTGGGGCAGGTGGGCGCGCCGATGGGCTCCACGGCCGAATGCCGCACCTACCGGCTGCGGCTGAAGGGATTGCAGCGCGGTCTGCAGCTGGTGGACACGCCCGGCATCCTCGAAGCGGGCCCCGATGGCCGCCAGCGGGAGGTGGTGGCTCGACAGCAGGCTGCCCGGGCCGACCTGCTGCTGGTCGTGGTGGACGGGGATCTGCGGGCGGCCGAGCTGGCGGTGTTCGAAGCGCTGGCGGCGCTGGGCAAGCGGCTGATCCTGGTGCTCAACAAGTGCGATCTGCGTGGCGAGGAGGAAGAGCGACGCCTGCTGGAGCTGCTGCGCCGCCGCTGCGCCGGGCGCCTCCCGTCCGAGGATGTGATTCCCGCCAGCGCTGCGCCGCAATCGGTGCCGATGCCAGGTGGGCGACCCCACCAGCCTGGCCCCGAGGTGGAAGCCCTGCTGCGCCGTATCGCCACGGTGCTTCACCAGGACGGCGAGGAACTGATCGCCGACAACATCCTGCTGCAGAGCCGCCGCCTCAGCGAGGCCAGCCGTGCCCTGCTGGCGCGCCAGCGGCGCCAGGACGGCGAGCGCATCGTCGATCGCTACATGTGGATCGGCGCCGGTGTGCTTGTGGTCACGCCCCTGCCGGTGGTCGACCTGCTCGGCACGGCAGCCGTCAACGCCCAGATGGTGGTGGAGCTGGGCCGGGTCTACGGGGTGAGCCTGAGCCGCGAGGCAGGGCAGGACCTGGCGCTGTCCGTGGGACGAACCCTTGCCGGCCTGGGGGTGATCAAGGGGGGGCTCGGGCTGATCACCGCCGCCCTCAGTGTCAACCTGCCGGCCCTGCTCGTGAGCAAGGCGGTGCAGGCGGTGAGCGCAGCCTGGCTGACGAGGATCGCCGGCCAGAGCTTCCTCACCTACTTCGAACAGGGCCAGGACTGGGGCGATGCTGGCCTGCAGGAGGTGGTGCAGCGCCAGTACGACCTCAACCGGCGGGAGGGCGCCCTGAAGGGCTTCCTGCAGGCCGCCTTCAACCGGGTGGTGGAGCCGTTGCAGCGGCGGAAGGATCCGCAGCTGCCGCCCCGCCCAGGGCCTCGGGTGGAGGGGGGAGGAGGGGACCGCGGGCGTCGAGGACGGTGATCAGCCCCAGATAGAGAACGCCGATCAGAATCGAGAGGGCACCGGTGACGATCGCCACCCAGCGACCGCGGCGGCTGGTCTCAGGCATCGGTGGCACCGGCAGGGAGGGATCGGCCCACCACCTCGGCGAGGCGCTGCAGGTGATGATCCTCGGTGTGGGGGTTGCCCAGCACCGCTTTGAGGTGGTGGCGCCCCTGGTAGTGGGGTCGGGAGAGCATCAGCTCCTCCGCCAGCAGTGCGCCGCGGCAGCGGCGGGACCACCGTTCACAGGCCTCCGGCTCCAGGCCCGCGGGGCGGAAGGCGAGCAGATGCAGCGGACCGCCCACCAGCGTCAGCCGGTCCTCTCCTGTCCGGTCACGCAGCAGCTCCTGCAGGCGCCGGCGTCGGTCGAGGGCGCTGCCGATGACCCGGTCGATGCCGTCCAGCCCGAGCTGGCGCAGCCCCAGCCAGAGTTTGAGGATCTCGGCGCTGCGGGTGCCCTGCAGTCCGCATTCGCCGCCATGGCCGCCGCCCCAGCTGGCTTCCATGTAGGGCAGGCCCGTGGCGAAGCTGCGCTGCAGAGCGGCGGGATCGGCCAGCAGCAGCAGCGAGGAGGTCTTGGTGATTCCGAGCAGCTTCTGGGGATTGAGAGTGAGGGAATCGGCCAGGCCCAGGCCCTCCACGGCTGCGCGGTGACGCTCGCTCAGGGCCAGCACCCCGCCGATCGCCCCGTCCACGTGCAGCCACACCCCCCGGCGACGGCAGAGGGCGGCCAGCTGGGGCAGCGGATCCACCGCTCCGCGCACCGTGGTGCCCGCCGTTGCCACCAGCGCGATCACGGCGGTTCCCTGCCGTTGCAGCGTCGCCAGGTCCGCCTCGACGTCTTCGGGACGCAGCCGGCCCTCCGGATCCACCGGCAGCCGCCGCAGGGCCTCGGGCGGCAGACCCATCACCATCACCGCCTTCTCCAGCGAGATGTGGGTGTCGGCACCGCAGAGCACCACCGCCTCGCGGCAGGTGCGCAGGCCCCGGCTCTCCCGGGCCGTGACCAGTGCCATCAGGTTGCTGAGGCTGCCGCCGCTGGCGGGGACGCCGCCGGCGTCTTCCCCCAGCCCGATGCGACGGGCCAGCCAGCCGCAGAGGCTGCGCTCCAGTCGGCTGAGGGAGGGGGAGAGCTCCTCGGCCAGCAGGTTGTTGTTCAGACCGGCACAGATCAGGTCCCCCACCACCGAGGCGGAGAGCGGCGGCGGATCGAGATGGGCCAGGGCGCCGGGATGGTTGGGGTTGTAGGCCCCCTCCATCAGCAGCTTCAGGTCGGCCAGCAGCTGTTCGCTCCCCAGACCCTGCCGCTGCGGCTCCACGCCCGGCAGCAGGCTCAGCCCCGGCAGGGGGGGACGGCTGTCGGCGGTGCCGAGCCAGTGGCAGAGCTGGTGGGAGGCTTCCTGCAGAAAGGCCTCGAGCTCCGGATCGAAGGCTCCCGGCGCGGAGAAGGGCAGGGGCTCGAGCGCCCGCTCCTGAGAAGGCGTGACGGCCAAGGGCAGGGCGGTCGGGGGGTTCATTCTCACCTGCTGACGTGGAGGGCCGCCGCCCGTGCTGGATCCCCCGGACGGTGTCAGTCTCGGGGTGTGGCTCCATCGCCGCCGCCACCCACTGCCCGTGCGTCCCCCCTCCCCGCTCTCCCCGACTGTTCAGACCCTCTGGATGGAGCGGCTGCTCCGCCTGGCTGCCCAGGCCGGCGAGCGTGGTGAGATCCCGGTGGCGGCGGCGGTGCTCGATGGCCGTGGCCACTGCCTCGGCTGGGGCACCAACCGGCGGCAGCGACGACAGGATCCCCTCGGCCACGCCGAACTGATCGCCCTCTCCCAGGCGGCCGCCCTCTGCGGCGACTGGCGTTTCAACGGCTGCACCCTGCTGGTGACCCTGGAGCCCTGCCCGATGTGCGCAGGCGCCCTCCTCCAGGCCCGGATGGGCCGTGTGGTGTTCGCCGCCGCCGACGGCAAGCGCGGCGCCCTTGGCGGCTGCCTCGACCTGGCGGCTGACCCCAGTGCCCATCACCATATGGAGGTGACGGGTGGGCTGCTGGCCGAGCAGGGGCGAACCCTGCTGGAGGGTTGGTTCAGGCGGCAGCGGCGGCAACCAGAGGCTGCTCCGTGCGGAACGCCGGCAGCTCCGTTTCCAGCAGATTGAGCAGCAGATCCACGTTCTCGGGGCGGCTGTTGTAGCCCATCAGGCCGATCCGCCACACCTTGCCTGCCAGGGCGCCGAGCCCTCCGCCCACCTCGATGCCGTGGTTGTTGAGCAAGTGGAGACTGAAGGCCTTGCCGTCGACTCCTGCGGGGATGCGCACGGTGGTGAGGGTGGGCAGGCGCAGGTGCTCGGGCACGTGCAGCTGCAGGCCCAGGCGTTCGAGGCCCGCCCAGAGCCGCTCGGCGTTGCTGCGATGGCGCACCCAGGCGTTCTCCAGACCCTCCTCGGCCAGCAGGCGCAGCGCCTCACGCATGCCGAAGTTCATGTTCACCGGGGCGGTGTGGTGATACACCCGGTTGCTCCCCCAGTACTGGTTCAGCAGGGAGACGTCCAGGTACCAGTTGGGCACCTTGCCGCTGCGGGCGGCCAGCTTGGCCTCGGCGCGGGGACCCATGGTGAAGGGGCCGAGGCCGGGAGGGCAGCTGAGACCCTTCTGGCTACAGCTGTAGGCCAGATCAACGCCCCAGGCGTCCAGGTGCAGCGGAACCCCGCCCAGGGACGTGACGGTGTCGAGCAGCAGCAGGCAGTCGTAGCGACGGCAGAGCTCGCCGATGCCCTCCATCGGCTGGCAGACGCCGGTGGAGGTTTCGGCATGCACCATCGCCAGGATGGCGGGTCTGTAGGCGGCCAGGGCCGCCTCGATCTCCTCGAGGGAGAAGGCTTCACCCCAGGGGCGCTCGATCGTGGCGACCTCGGCGCGGTAACGCTGGGCCATGTCCACCAACCGCAGGCCGAAGTAGCCCTTCACGGCCACCAGCACCTTGTCGCCCGGCTCCACCGTGTTGGCAAGAGTGGCCTCCATGGCCGCGCTGCCGGTGCCGCTCATCGGGATGGTGAGGCGGTTGTCGGTCTGCCAGGCGTAGCGCAGCAACTCCTGCACCTCTCCCATCAGCTCGATGTAGAGAGGGTCGAGATGGCCGATCGGCGTGCGCGAAAGGGCCGCCAGCACAGTGGGATGGGCATTCGAGGGGCCTGGACCCAGCAGCAGGCGGTCGGGTGTGGCGATCGGCCCGAGCAGAAGGCGATGGCGATCGCTCACGGGGGTGGTGGAAGACAGCGTGACCAAGACCTGCAGCGCAACAGGGGACGAGTGGTGGCAAGCCTAAGCAGCGGCGGCGCTGCGATCAGCGCGCGCGCACATCAGCGGCCGCCAGGCCGCGGGCCATGTGCTCGAACGGGCTGCGTACCAGATCAGCCGGATCCAGGCCCGCCTCCGCCAGCCGCTCGGCGAGAACCTCACCCAGCAGGGCAATGCTGCGCACGGTGGGGCCGGTGGGCACGCCCAGGCTCTTGTAAGTGTCGTCGAGGCCGTTGAGAACCCGCTCGTTGAGGATCGTGGCGTCGTCGGCCACCAGGGCGTAGCTGGCGTAGCGCAGGAAGTAGTCCATGTCCCGCAGGCAGGCTGCCAGCCGGCGGGTGGTGTAGGCGTTGCCGCCCGGCAGGAGCAGTTCGGGGTCCTGCTCGAACAGGCGCCTGCTGGCCTCCCGCACGATGTCGGCCGCCTCGCGGTTGATGATCTCGACCGCTGCCAGGCGCAGCGTGGCCTGGGACAGATAGGTGGAGATCCGATCGATCGCTTCGCGATCGAGATAGCGCCCCAGCTGGTCATACCGGCCGATCAGGCCGGTGATGGCATCGCGCATGACGTGGAGATCGTCGCACCTGAAGCGGAAACTAGCACCAGGGTTCTGCCAGAACCCTGTCCAGCCATGGGATCTGGCGAATCTGACAGAAACGGTTACGCAGCCGATCCTGCGCCGCCACGGCCGCCGTTCAGCCGGCCTTTGGTTAGCTGTGATACAAAATGGACTCCCAAGGGCTCCTTAGCGTCCACCGCAGCTCCGTCCGCGCCGGGGCCTCCCCTTCCCTGGCGCCGTCGCCGCCTCACCGCCACGCCGCGCCTTCTGCCAGCACCCGCTCCGCACCGAAATGGCCAAAACAGCCCACGACGTCCTGCGTCTGATCAAGGACGAGGGCATCGAACTGATCGACCTGAAGTTCGCCGATCTGCACGGCAAGTGGCAGCACCTCACGGTCTGCGCTGATCTGGTGAGCGAGGAGGCCTTCAGCGCCGGCCTGGCTTTCGATGGCTCCTCGATCCGCGGCTGGAAGGCCATCAACGAATCGGACATGGCGATGGTGCCCGATCCGGCCACGGCCTGGATCGACCCCTTCTACCGCCACAAGACCCTCAGCCTGATCTGCTCGATCCAGGAACCCCGCAGCGGCAGGCCCTATGGCCGCTGCCCCCGCTCCCTGGCCCAGAAGGCTCTTCAGTATCTGGCCGAAACCGGGCTGGCCGACACCGCCTACTTCGGACCCGAGCCCGAGTTCTTCCTGTTCGACGACGTCCGTTACAACTCCAGCGAGGGCGGCTGCTTCTACAGCGTCGACTCGATCGAGGCCCCCTGGAACGCCGGGCGCCTCGAGGAGGGGGGCAACCTCGGCTACAAGATCAACCTCAAGGAGGGCTACTTTCCCGTCGCCCCCAACGACATCTTCCACGACATCCGCAGCGAGATGCTGCTGACCATGGGGCAGCTCGGAGTGCCGATGGAGAAGCACCACCACGAGGTGGCGGCCGCCGGCCAGCAGGAGCTGGGCATGAAGTTCGCCGAGCTGATCAGCGCGGCGGACAACGTGATGATCTACAAATACGTGGTGCGCAACGTCGCCAGGAAGTACGGACGGACGGCCACGTTCATGCCCAAGCCCGTGTTCGCCGACAACGGCAGCGGCATGCATGTACATCAGAGCCTCTGGAAGGGTGGCCAGCCGCTCTTCTTCGGGGAAGGCACCTACGCGAACCTGTCGCAGACGGCCCGCTGGTACATCGGTGGCCTGCTCCAGCACGCCCCCAGCTTCCTGGCCTTCACCAACCCCACCACCAACAGCTACAAGCGTCTGGTGCCGGGCTTCGAGGCGCCGGTGAATCTGGTGTACTCCCAGGGCAACCGCTCCGCCGCCGTGCGGATCCCGCTGACGGGGCCCAGCCCCAGGGCCAAGCGCCTGGAGTTCCGCTCCGGCGATGCCCTGGCCAACCCCTATCTTGCCTTCAGCGCCATGCTGATGGCAGGCCTCGACGGCATCCGCAACCAGATCGATCCCGGCGACGGCACAGACCTGGATCTTTTCGAGCTCCCGCCGGAGGAGCTGGCCAGGATCTCCACGGTGCCCTCCTCGCTCAACGGAGCTCTCGAGGCGCTGGATGCCGACAAGGACTACCTGCTGACCGGCGGTGTGTTCTGCGAGGACTTCATCAGCAACTGGATCAACATGAAGTACGAAGAGGTGCAGCAGCTGCGCCAGCGGCCCCACCCCTACGAGTTCAGCCTTTACTACGACGCCTGATCCCGGCTTGCGGTTGAGCAGCCCGCCCCGGCTTCAGCGATGGCGAAGCTGGGCCATGGCGCTGTCGTGCAGATGCTGCAGGTGGGCTTGGCGGCGGGCCCAGGCCCGCTGCTGGGCGATGGCATCCCGATCACCGCAGGGGTCGGGATGGCGGGTGATCTGGGCCAGCTCGGCCGCGTGCCGCCGCTCCTGCCGTTGATGGGTCTGGGCCCAGGCCAGGAACTCCGCGGGGGCCGTGGTGGTGGCGCGCATGACTCGGAATGGACGAGTGATGATTAATCTGTAGCAATTGATACTTTGTTGAGCCACCGCTTCGCGATCCTTCATGCCCTGAGGGCGTGCCTGAGCGGCCCCGGCTCGCGGCGGCCGGCCGGATCGGCTGGAATGGGCAGCAGCCAACAAGGAATCGCACTCCCGCTCCGCCCATGCCGGATCCCGTCAGCCGACTCGCCTACCGGACCCTGCAGCAGGGCAAGAGCCTGATGGGCCTGGCCCACAAGGAAGTGAGCACGAGGCTGATGGGACTGCTCGCCCCCGAGGGCACCCCCCGGACGGTGCCGGTGCCCCCGGAGATGCTGACGGCGCTGCGCGCGTCGATGGAGCGGCTGCTGGACCTCGACTGGCAGGAGGCCGAAAGCGGCCTCTACCCGCCCTCCCTGTTGTTCGACGCTCCCTGGCTCGACTGGGCAGCCCGCTACCCCCTGGTCTGGCTCGACATGCCCGCCACCTGGAGCCGCCGCAGCCAGCGCAATGTGCGCGATCTTCCCCGGGAGGTGCGACCGGAGGACTACCCCGGCTACTACCTCCAGAACTTCCATCACCAGACCGACGGATACCTGAGCGACCATTCCGCCGCCCTCTACGACCTGCAGGTCGAGATTGTCTTCAACGGCACCGCCGATCCGATGCGGCGCCGGCTGCTGGGGCCGCTGCAGCGCGGACTGCGGGCCTTCGCCGATCGTTCCCCCGGCCAGCTGCGGGTTCTGGATGTGGCCACGGGCACAGGCCGCACCCTCCGGCAGCTGCGGGGCGGCCTGCCCGGCGTCCAGCTTGTGGGCCTCGATCTCTCTGCGGCCTATCTGCGGGAGGCCAACCGCTGCCTCAGCCAGCTGCCCGGCGAGTTGCCCCAGCTGGTGCAGGGGAACGCCGAGGGGTTGCCCTTCGCCGACGGGACCTTCCAGGCGGTCAGCTGCGTGTTCCTGTTCCACGAGCTGCCGGCCCAGGCCCGGCAGAACGTGCTGGCCGAGTGCTTCCGCGTGCTGGAGCCCGGCGGAGTGCTGGTGCTGGCCGATTCGGTGCAGCTGGCCGATTCGCCTCAGTTCACCCCCGCTCTGGAGAACTTCCGCCGGGTCTTCCACGAGCCCTTCTACCGCGATTACATCGGCGATGACATCGACGGCCGCCTGCGGCAGGCCGGCTTCGCGTCCGTCCAGGCCGAATCCCACTTCATGACCCGGGTCTGGCGGGCCATCAGGCCAGCCGCCTGACCCGGCGGGCTAGCGGGTCAGCCACCACCCCAGCAACAGCCCTGCCCCGCCCCAGCGGAGGGCCTTCCAGAGCACCTCCTCCTGCCAGCGCACCGAATGCAGCGGGGCGGGCAGCGGATCGAGCAGCCGCTGGCCCAGCTCCAGCTGCTGGCGCAGCCGCCGCCCCATGCTGCTGCGATCGTCGGGGGCCAGCCGTTCGCCCCGTGCCACCACGGCCAGCAGGGTGGAGAGACTGCGCAGCCAGCCCTCGCGTCCCGGCGCCGTGCGGCAGGGAGAGCGGCGCCGGGAGTGACGCCGGCTGCTGGGTCGCGGGCCTGGGGACATGCCGTCAGGATGGGCTCTGCCGCTGTCCCTCGTCCAGTGCCGGTCATTCCTGGAGCCTCCTTTCCCGTGTCCGGGGGTTCAGCCTCCCAGGCCGCCCCAGCCGCTGGCCCGGTCGGCCCGTCGCCCCAGCCGGCCTGGCCGGAGGGCAGCCGCCGGCTGGCGGAGGACCTTCAGCGTCTGCTGGCCATCGAAGGGCGCGACTGGCACGCCTTGAAGGCCCAGAAGCCTCGCCGGGGCGCCGAACAGGTCGCTGCCGCCCTGGTGCATCTGCTGAGCGAGGAGAGCCCGCCTCACCGCCGCGGCGGCGACGCCCAGCAACGGGCCATCACCCTGCTGGAGCACGGCCTGGCCTGGTTGAAGGGTGACCTCAGCGACCCGGGTTGTCCCAGTCACGGTCACTGAGCAGCCTGGTCACTGAGCAGCCTGCTCAGGAAGCCGGTCGGCGCCGCTGGGCAGCCAGCTGCAGACGATTGCCTCGGCTGCTCCAGCGCACGTCGTCGAAGCAGTGGTGGATCAGGAAGAAACCCCGGCCGCAGCAGGAATCGGGCTGGACGGGCAGGGTGCTGCAGCGCGCGCCGGGCGGAACCCCATCCCCCTCGTCCTGGATCTGCCAGATGATCCAGCGGGGGGTGAGGATGCGGCGGATGCGCAGACACTTGCGCGGATCACCGCCGTTGCCGTGGCGCACGGCATTCACCAGGGCCTCCTGGAGGCCCAGCTGCAGTTCCGCCAGGTTCGCGGCGGCTGAGATCGGCTCCAGCAACAGCTCCACCAGGGGGGCCAGGTGCAGGGTGGAGGGAGTGATGAAGTCGGCCCATCGGACCCGACTGATCAGACGCCGGGGCATCCACACGACGCAGAGCTCATTTCGACCCTAACCCTGCTCACCCCTGTTCAGGGGGAGGGGGACAAGCGCCGTTGCAGGGCGGGATGGCAGAGCAGTGCATCCATCAGCCGCACGCCACGCAGCTGGTTGACCAGGGGCATGTGGCCATCGGGAGCCTCCAGGGACCAGACGAAGGCGGTGGGGTAGCGGGTCCAGACGCCGTCGCGCTTCCAGCCGAGCTTCGGCCAGAGCAGCTCCCAGCGCCCGTTACAGGCGCGCAGGAGGCGTCCCTGCACCGAAAAACCGAACCGGCCTCGGGAGTAGCAGACCCAGAGGCGGTCGAGACTCTCCAGATCCAGTGCGGCGATCGGGGACACCTCGCTGTAATAGACGTAACCTCTCTGAACGGCCCCTGGCCCGGCCAGCTGGCGCAGCTGTTCACTGGTGATCCGGTCGGCCAGCTCGAACGACTGCCGGGCCAGGGCGTCCTGCAGGGGAGCGTAATCGAGGCCCTGAGCACTGCCGGCCATCAGCCAGCCGCGCGGATGGCGGCTGCGGAAGGCGGCGCTGAGCCCGTCCTCCCGGTCAAGCAGGCTCTGGATCAGCAGCCCCGCTGCCCAGTCGTCGCCGGCAGGATCGAAGCGGGCCAGACCGTCAAGCAGAAGCGGCCGCAGTTCCTCGCTGCGGGCGTCGAACTGCGGCAGGAGGCTGCGCCGCTGGCGCAGGGAGCTGCTCAGGAACCGTTCCAGCAGCTGTTCGGCACTGACCGTGGCAGGGGCGGGTGGACCGGAGAGCATGGTGTTCGGCGGGCCAGAGCCGGGCCTGCGTGGCCCCACTATGTCAGGACAGGTTCGTCGGGGGCGTGGATGGAGACGCGTCTGGAGATCAAAGCCTTCCTGGCCGGCGCCGGACCGGTGCTGGATGTGCGATGCCCGGCGGAGTTCGCCCGGGGGCACATTCCCGCTGCCCACAACCTGCCCCTGTTCAGCGACGAGGAACGGGCCGCGGTGGGCACCCTCTACAGGACCGACGGACACCAGGCGGCGGTGCGGCTCGGCCTGGCGCTGGTGGGTCCGAAGCTGAGCGGCCTGGGGGATACCCTCTGCCGCCTGCACGAGGCGGGCGGCGGAGCGCCGCTGCGGATCCATTGCTGGCGCGGCGGTATGCGCTCCGCCAGCCTGGCCTGGCTGGCCGCAACGCTGGGGCTGCCGGCTGAGCTGCTGGAAGGGGGCTACAAGGCCTACCGCCGCTGGGTGCTGGCCCGCTTCGAGCGGCCCTGGCCCCTGCGCCTGCTCGGCGGCCGCACCGGAACCGGCAAGACCGATCTGCTGCTGGAGCTGGCCCGGCGGGGGGTGGCCTGCGTCGATCTGGAGGGCCTGGCCCACCACCGCGGCAGCAGCTTCGGAGGCCTGGGCCTGCCGCCCCAGCCGAGCACCGAGCACTTCGAGAATCAGCTGGCGGCGGCTCTGGCCCGCCAGGATGGCGCCGGCGAGATCTGGCTGGAAGCGGAGAGCGCCCAGGTGGGGCGTTGCCGCATTCCCGCCGGGTTGTGGCGCCGGATGCAGGCCGCTCCGGTGCTGGAGGTGCGGCGCCCGCTCGAGGAGCGCTTGCGGCGCCTGGTGGCTGTTTACGGCCACCAGAACCCGGCTGCCCTGACGGAGGCAACCCGTCGGATCGGACGGCGGCTGGGCCCGGAACGCACCGCAGCAGCTCTGGCGGCGATCGATCGCAGCGACTGGCATGAGGCCTGTCGCCAGATGCTCGACTACTACGACCGCTGCTACGACCACGAACTGGAGCGTCAGCGGCGACGCCGTGGCGAGGCTGAGGGGCCAGGGGCGGCTGCGCTCGACCCGGACACCACCAGCTCCGCCAGCGTGGACCTGGCCGACTGGGACGAGGCCCGCTCCGCGGACTGGTTGCTGGCGAGTGGCGCGATCGGACCGCTGACCAAGCCCGCCAGCGGGGCCGCAGACAGGGTCGAGGTCCCGGCCTGGGACCCTGCCTAGGATCGGATTTTCTCCCTGCCTCCGATGACGGCCATTCAATTCTTTCGCGGGGTGGATGAGCCCGTGGTGCCCGATATCCGCGTCACCCGTTCCCGGGACGGTCGCACCGGTCAGGCCCTGTTCGTGTTCGAGGAGCCAGAGGCGCTGGCGCCCGAGAGCCTGGGGGACATCACGGGCATGTTCCTGCTCGACGAGGAAGGGGAACTGATCACCCGCGAGGTGAAGGCCCGTTTCGTCAACGGCAGGGCCAGCGCCCTCGAAGCCACCTATACGTGGAAGACGGAGGCGGATTTCGATCGCTTCATGCGGTTCGCCCAGCGCTATGCCGAAGGCCACGGCCTCGGCTTTGCCGAGAAGGATGCCGCCGAGCCGGAGGATGACACCGCTGCTTCCGGTGACGGCGAGCCGACCGAGAACCTGGCCCAGGCGGACGCTTGAAGTTCGGCCACTGGCTCGGCCTGGCGGCCCTCGCCGCCGCCACGGCTCTGCTCTGGAGCCTGCGTGGGGTGGTGATTCAGCTGTTCGCAGCCATCGTGCTGGCGATGGCCCTCTGCACGCTGGTGGGCGCCGTGCGGCAGCGGGTCGGCTGCGGACGCCCCCTGGCCCTGCTGCTCAGCCTGGTGGGCGTGGTGGTGGTGGTGGTGGTGGGAGCCGCCGTGCTGATTCCCCCCTTCCTGGAGCAGTTCGCCGAGCTGATCACCAAGTTGCCGGCGGCGGCGGAGGTGTTGCTCGGACTGGCCCACCGGCTGATGGCCCAGGCGAGCCAGACGCTCTACGGCCGTCAGGACGGCACCTTGCCGTGGCTGCAGCAGCTCTGGCCCGGTGACGGGTCGGGCTCGGCGGCTCTGGCCAGCGGGCTGGGCGGGGGGGCGCTGCGGCTGCTGGGCCTGGCCGGCAACCTCGGCAGCGGCACCCTGCAGCTGCTGTTCGTCGTGGCCGTCAGCGTGATGGTGGCGGTGCAGCCCACCGCCTACCGCGACGTGGCGCTGCTGCTGGTTCCGTCCTTTTACCGCCGCCGTTTCCGGCGGGTGCTCGATCTGTGCGGATCCGCCCTCAGCGACTGGATGGTGGGGGTGATGATCAGCTCTCTGTGCGTGGCTCTGCTGGCGGGCATCGGCCTGTCCCTGCTTGGGGTGAAGCTGGTGGTGGCCAACGCCCTGCTGGCCGGCCTTCTCAACGTGATCCCCAATGTGGGGCCCACCCTGAGCACCATCTTCCCGATGTCGGTGGCACTGCTGGAGGCCCCCTGGAAGGCGGTGGCGGTGCTGGGTCTCTACATCGTGATCCAGAACCTGGAGAGCTATGTGATCACCCCCTCGGTGATGCACGCCCAGCTGCGCCTGCTGCCCGGTCTCACGCTCACGGCCCAGTTCCTGTTCACGGTGGTGTTCGGGCCGCTGGGGCTGCTGATGGCCCTGCCGATGGCCGTCTGCCTGCAGGTGTTCGTGCGTGAGGTGATCATCCACGACATCCTGGATCCCTGGAAGCTTCGACGGGTTTCGCCATGAACGGCCGCGCCCTGCTGGGTGGGCTCGCGCTGATCGTGCTGGGCCTGCTGGTCTGGGAACTGCGCTGGGTTCTGCTGGTGCTGTTCGGGGCGGTGGTGCTGGCGGTCGCCCTCGATGTGCCGGTGAGCCTGCTGCGCCGCCGGCTGCCGCTCAACCGGCCGAGCGCCGTGGGGCTGGTGATCGGGGTCCTGCTGCTGCTGGGCTGGAAGGTGGGGGAGCTGCTGTTGCCCGAGCTGCTCGAGCAGGCCAGCGAGCTGACCCGGTTGCTGCCCGAGCTGGTTCAGCGTCTGGGGGAACTGGCCGGCGGTTCCCAGGCCTTCCGCAGCTTCGAAGACCGGCTGCTGCAGCTGGCCACCTGGGACAAGCTCCATCCGCTGGGAAGTCAGTTGCTCGGCGTGGCCGGGGGCGCCGCCAACTCCACGATCCAGCTGCTGCTGATGGTGCTGCTGGCCGTGTTGCTGGCCCTCGATCCGCGACCGCACCAGCACCTGTTGGTGGCCGCCACGCCGCGGTTCTGGCGCCCCTCGATGCAGACCCTGTTGCACGACGGCCGAGAGGCCCTGGGGGGCTGGCTGGCGGGGATGACCCTCTCGGCCTTCACCGTGTTCCTGCTCACCTGGGCAGGGCTGGCGATCCTGCACGTGCCGCTGGCGTTGCTGAGTGGACTGGTCTGCGGGCTGCTCACCTTCGTGCCCACGATCGGCCCCAGCGTGGCCACGCTGCTGCCGCTCGCGGTCGCCTTGCTGATCTCCCCCGCCAAGGTGCTGCAGGTGCTGATCCTGCGGCTGCTGCTGCAGAACGCCGAAGCCTTCGTGCTGACGCCGTTGCTGCTGAGCCGCACCGTGAACCTGCTGCCCACGGTGGCGCTGATGGCCCAGCTGAGCCTGGGCGCGTTGCTGGGCCTGCCTGGGGTGCTGCTGGCCCTGCCACTGGTCGTGGTGCTGCAGGTGGTCTGCCAGCGGGTGCTGGTGGAGCAGGTGATGGACCGCTGGACCTGAGGCGCTGCGGCTCAGCGGTAGCGCCGCAGCAGGCTGGGCGTCAGGATCAGCACCACCACGGCGAGGGGATGCAGCAGCAGCGCCGTTCCGAAGGACGACCAGGTGAAGTGATCGGCCAGGATCCTCAGTTCAGTCCACAGATCCGCCACGGCCAGCAGCAGCAGCAGCAGTGGCGTGAGGGGAATCCCCCTCATCCCGCACTCCGCACCGCAGCGGCCGGATCGCCGTGGTCGCCCCTGCCGTAGCCGTTGCCGCTGAGCAGGGGAATCAGGGTGGGGGCCACCCCGATGCTCGACCAGCTGCCCACGGCGATGCCCACGGTGAGCGCCACGGAGAACCAGAACAGGCTGCTGCCTCCGAAGAAGAGGAGGCCCAGCAGGGGGAGAAGAGTGGTCAGTGAGGTGTAGAGCGAGCGCGTCAGGGTGGCGTCGACGGCTACATCGACCTGGTCGCTGATGGGCAGGTGGCCGAGGATGATCTTCTGTTCCCGGATCCTGTCGAACACCACCACGGTGTCGGTCACGGAGTATCCAGCCACGGTGATCAGCGAAACCGCGAACAGGGAATCCACCTCGATGCCGCGCAGCAGACCCAGCCAGGCGAACAGACCACAGGTGATCAGCACGTCGTGGCCGAGGCAGAGAATGGCCAGGAAGGCGAAGACGCGGTCGTAGCGGAAGGCGATGTAGGCAGCGATGGCTACGAAGCTCACCAGGAGTGAAAGCAGGCTGCTGCGCAGCAGCTGATCCCCCAGCGTGGGGCCGATGGTCTCCACCGAGGTACCTCCCGACTGGAACGGACCGAGGCCGGCGGCGAGTTGCTCGATCAGGGCGTTGCCCTGCTCGGCGCTGAGGCTCGGCAGCCGCAGGTCGATGGAGCGGCCGTTGTCGAGAACCTGGACCGGAGCCCGCTCGAGCAGCGGCGGCGGCTCTCCCTGATGGGCAGGCAAGGTGATGCTGCCCAGCGCGCGCTCGACCCCGGCCACGGTGATGGGGCTGCAGGTGGTGCCGCAATCCCGTTCCAGCTGGATGCGGGTGCCGCCCGTGAAATCGAGGCCGGGCCTGAGCGGAGCCCGGATCGCCGGGTTGAGCCAGCACAGGCCGATGCCCACCAGGCTGAGCAGACAGACGACGGCCGATCCCCACCAGGCAAGGCGGCGGTGGCGGGTGATTCGGAAGAAGCGGATCACGGGAGCCGAAGCCGGGCCGGCGGGAGTGGAGATCATGGTGGGCTCAGGTGGTCGGCGTGGGGAGTTCGCGACCAGGCAGGAAGTAGGTGGGACGACGCAGGGTCGGATAGCTCATCAGCAGCCGCAGCAGGGCACGGGTGCAGGTGAGGGCGGTGAAGAGGCTGAGCAGGAGGCCGATCGCCAGGGTGACGGCGAACCCCTTGACCAGACCTGTACCGAGGCTGAACAGGGCCACGCAGCTGATCAGGCCGGTGACGTGGCCGTCCAGGATCGAGGAGAAGGCGAGCGAGAAGCCGGTGTCGATCGAGCGGATCAGCGTGTTGCCTGAACGCAGCTCCTCCTTTACGCGCTCGAAGATCAGCACGTTGGCATCCACCGCCATGCCGATCGAGAGGATGAAACCGGCGATTCCCGGCAGTGTGAGGGTCACGGGAATCAGGGCGTAGATCGCCAGGTTGAACAGGGAGTAGAGGCTCAGAGCCAGAACCGCCACAACGCCGGGAAGCCGGTAGATGACCACCATGAAGAGAGCCACCAGAGACAGGCCGGCAAGGGCTGCGACCAGGCTTGTGCGGATGTTCTCGGCGCCGAGCGAGGGGCCGACGGTGCGGACTTCGATGATCTTCACCGGCAGCGGCAGGGAGCCCCCCCGCAGCTGAACCTCGAGGTCCCGGGCCTCCTCGGCCGTGAAGTTGCCGGTGATGCTGGCGGCGCCGCCGGTGATGCCGGCCGCGGCGAAGTCCGGCCCGACGCTGGCTTCACTGATCGAGCGGCCGTCCAGCACGATTCCGAGCAGGCGGTCGGTGCCGGCGATCGACTTGGTGAGACGGGCGAATTCCTCCCCCCCGCGGCGGTTGAAGTTGAGCGTCACGTCCCAGCCGGTGCCGGTCTGCTGCTGCTGGCGTCCCGCCGTCACGAGGTCCTTGCCGGTGAGTTCGGCCGGTTCGTAGAGGGCCACCACCCGGCGGTTCACCTCCTCCAGCAGAGCCTTGAGCTGATCGGCTTCGGTGGCACCGCCCTTGTTCGCCTCGATGCCCAGTCCCTTCAGTGCCTTGGCTCGATCCTCGGGGCTGAGGGTCGGTTCCGGGGCGGAGGGCTGGCCGGGCCCCGAGGCCGGCGGCGGTTCGCTGCCGGGGCGCCGTTCCAGCAGGGCAAGCACCGAACGGGCCTGACGCTTGAGCCGCAGCAATCCCTGCATCTCCTTCTCGGTGCCGGGTTTCTGGGCACGGAACTCGAGCAGCGCCGTGGTTCCGAACACCTTGGCGGCCCGGCTGGGATCCTGCTCGCCGGGCAGCTGGAGCACCAGCTGATCGTCGCCGACGGTCTGCAGGGTGGACTCGGCCACGCCAAGACCGTTGACCCGGCGATCGAGCACCTCCTTGACGGACTCGAGCTGCTCCCGTTTCACCGTCTTGATGCTGCCGGCGGGCAGGACCTGGAGGGTGAGCTGGCTGCCGCCGCGCAGATCGAGACCCAGCTGCAGGGGAAAGGTGAACAGGACGGCCCCGGCGGCGATCGCCAGCGCCAGGATCAGGGCGAACAGCCCCTGGGGTCGTGCCATCTCAGATCGTGCCTGCCTTGAGCTGGCGGGCCGCCTCGACGATCTGGTGGGGCTGGATGATCGTGAGGTTCTCGAGGGTGCCGTTGTACGGCGTGGGGATGTCCTGGCTCGAGAGACGCACCGGACGGGCGTCGAGGTCGTCGAAGCAATGCTCAGTGATCAGGGCGATCAGCTCGGCGCCGATGCCGCCGGTCTTCATGCACTCCTCCACCACCAGAACCCTGTGGGTCTTGCGGATCGAGCGCACGATCGTGTCGAGATCGAACGGCTTCAGGCTGATCAGATCGATCAGTTCCACATCGACGCCCTCGGCCTCCAGCTGCTGCACCGCCTTGAGGCAGTGGTGGCGCATGCGTGAGTAGGTGAGGATCGTGACGTCCTTGCCTGCGCGCACCACTTCGGCCTGATCGAGCGAGCAGATGTAGTCGCCCTCGGGGATCTCCTCGCTGAGGTTGTAGAGCAGTACGTGCTCGAAGAAGAGGACGGGGTTGTCGTCGCGGATGGCGGCCTTCATCAGGCCCTTGGCATTGGTGGGGGTGCTCACCGCCACGATCTTGATGCCGGGCACGGCGTGGAAGTAGGCCTCGAGCCGCTGGCTGTGCTCGGCCCCGAGCTGCCGGCCCACGCCGCCGGGGCCGCGCACAACGGTGGGAATGGTGTAGTTGCCGCCGCTGGTGTAGCGCAACATCCCCATGTTGTTGGAGATCTGGTTGAAGGCCAGGAGCAGGAAGCCCATGTTCATGCCCTCCACGATCGGGCGCAGTCCCGTCATGGCGGCCCCCACCGCCATGCCCGTGAAGCTGTTCTCGGCAATCGGAGTGTCCAGCACCCGCAGCTCGCCGTACTTCTCGTAGAGATCCTTGGTGACCTTGTAGGAGCCGCCGTACTGGCCGACGTCCTCACCGAACACGCAGACGAAGGGATCGCGGGCCATCTCCTCGTCGATGGCGTCCCGCAGGGCATTGAAGAGAAGGGTCTCGGCCACGGACGCTGTGCGGACCCGGCAACTGCCGGTGGAGCGGCCAACTTATCTCAGCCGCAGGCGGCAAAAGGGCTTCAGCCCCCGGCGGCGAAGCTGGCCAGCAGCAGCACGGAGAGGAGCATGCCGGGCGAGAGCAGCAGGGCCAGCAGGCCCAGGTCGTGGGGAGTCATGGCCGATGGATGCTGAAAGGAGCCTAGGAAGGCTCTCGGCTCCTGGCCGGCAGCAGGCTGCGAATGAACACGAGAAACAGGCCGAGGCCCACGAAGGCGAAGGTGAAGGTGGCCAGGAAGCTCATGCCCACCACCAGCGTCCTGACCGCAGTGCCGATGCTCTGGGCGATCGGCTTGCTGTAGTGGGGCGGGTGCAGGGAGTACCAGAGCACCACCCGCTGGCTGAGCAGCAGGCACACCCAGGCCAGCAACCCGCTGGTGACGGCGCCGGATAGGAAGCTGAGGGGTCCCTTGCGAGCCGGAGCCTCCGCAGGGGTCGTGCTGGGCTGGGGCTCGCTCTGGCTGGGCGCGCTCGTTTCTGGTTCGCTCATCAGACCGGTGTGCTGGGATCGATCCTGGCCCCCATGCTGCTGCAGAGGCAGCACCAGGCCTCGAAGCCCGCCGCCGCCAGGGCCTCCTCCAGCTGCCGGTGGGCCGCCTCGGCCCTCTCCAGGCCGGGGAAGAGGGCGAACAGGCTCGGGCCCGAGCCGCTCATCGCAACCCTGATCTGCCCCGGGGCGTGGCGCAGCAGGGCAAGGCCCTGGCGCACGCTGGCCTGCTCCGGTTCCACCACCGCCTGCAGGTCGTTGCGCAGAGGCGGCAGCGGCCTCTCCCCCCGCAGCGCCTCCAGCAGCGGACTCCGCCGCAGGGCCTGGCGTCGCTGTTCGAAGTCGTCCTCCCGCTCCAGGTAGAAATCGCCGCGCAGCTCGCGACAGCGGCCGTAGGCCCAGGGGGTGGAGACACTCGCACCCGGATCCTTGATCAGCAGCACCGCCAGCGCCTGCGGACCCTGCGGCCCCGCCAGCGTCGGTCCCCCTTCCAGGCCGGCCGGTTCAAGCACGTCGCCGCGGCCGAAACAGAGCTGGCTGCCGCCGTCGAGGCAGAAGGGCACATCGGAGCCCAGCTCTGCCGCCAGGGCCCGCAGCTGGGCGGGAGGCAGATCCAGCTGCCAGAGCCGGTTCAGGCCCACGAGCGTGGCGGCGGCGTCGCTGGAGCCGCCAGCCAGCCCGGCGCCCACGGGAATCCGCTTCTCGAGCGCGATCGAGGCGCCCAGCTCCGGCCGGCCGGCATGGAGCCGCAACCGCTCGGCGGCCCGCACGATCAGGTTGGTGCCGTCGGTGGGCAGCCCGGGCCGGTCGCAGCTCAGCGCGATCGCCCCGTCGTCGCGTCGCCGCAGGCTCAGCCGGTCGGTCAGATCCAGGCTCTGCATCAGCATCGCCAGCTCGTGGAATCCATCGCTCCGCAGACCCAGCACCTCCAGGTGCAGGTTGATCTTGGCCGGAGCCTCCACCAGCAGCGCGGCCTGCCCCAGCCGCTCGGGGTTCGGTTCAGCCATGGGGAGGATCGCGGGCGAGGGGGTCGGTGTGGGCCCCGGTGAGGTCGGTGCGGTGATTCAAGCCGGTGGCGGAGCTCAGCCGCTCCGCCAGCGCCACCCAGCGTTCGGGGCCCAGTTCCTGGGGCCGCTGCCGCAGCTCCACCCCGATCTCGGCAGCCCGCGCCGCCAGCTCCTCCGGCGGTAGCAGGCCCGCCAGGCTGTTGCGCAGCATCTTGCGGCGGGCCGCGAAACAGCGCTTCAGCAGACCCTCCAGCTGCGCTGCCAGCTCCGGCGGCAGCCGCTGCTCCGGCGGCAGCGGCTCCAGCACGATCACTTCCGACATCACCTTCGGCGCTGGCTGGAAGCAGCGGGGCGGCACTGGACAGACCGAACGGCAGCGGGCCAGAAGCTGCAGACGCACGCTCAGGGCGCTGAAGGCGCTGCTGCCCGCCGCGGCACGGATGCGTTCCCCCACCTCCTGCTGCACCAGCAGCACCAGCCGGCGGTAGGGCCGGGCGGCGGGCCGGTCGAGCCTGCCCACCAGCCGTTCCAGCAGCGGGCCGGTGATGTTGTAGGGGATGTTGGCCACCACCTTGTCGGCCGCCGGCAGCTCGAGATCGAGCACATCCCCCTCCAACAGCTGGAAGCGTGGATCGGCGCCGAACCGCTGCCGCAGGCCCGCCACCAGGTCGCGGTCGAGCTCCACGGCATGCAGGGCGGCCAGAGGCGAGGCCAGCAGCCGCTCGGTGAGCGCGCCGCGGCCCGGCCCCACCTCCAGCACCGTGTCCTGCGGAGCGATCTCCGCCGCCGCCACGATCCGATCGAGCACGGCGGCGTCGGTGAGCCAGTGCTGACCGAAGCGTTTGCGGGCACGGTGGGCCCCGAAGGTCATGGGTGCAGGCGCCGGAGGCCTCCAGGTTGCCTGGGCGCCCACCTCAGTCCCATCCGCCCTTGGCGTCTCTGCCAGCACTGATCTGTGACGGCAAGAACCTGCGCGGATCAGCTGTGGAGGGCGAGGACGGCAAGCACCGCTCTGTCGCCCAGGTGAGCGTGTACGTCAGGGCCCTGGCTGTGGCGCTGGACCAGAAGGCTGACGACACCAGCGAATCCCACGAGCGGGCAGCCCTGCAGGAGCCGCTGGCCGCGATGGATCTGGAGGGTGTGCTGATTCAGGCGGATGCCCTCCAGACAACGAAAGCGTTCATCGTTGGTGCCTGGCCCAGGGGTCCGACCTGTTCAGACCGTCAAGACGAAGTCATCTCCGAAGGAGCAGGGCAACGTCGATACGGGCGTATGAGGCCACCGAGGCCATCGACCAGAACTGGGCCACCAGCGCCTGGATCGTGCGCTCACAACGACCGGCACCCGCAAAGGCAGGCCATTTCGCCAGATCCACGACTGGCCGATCACCAAGAGCACCCACCGGTGCGACAACGGGGATTATCGCTCCATCCGGCCAGGCCTACAGGAGCTGGCCCACGACATCAGCCGGATGCTGAGCCTGGCAGGGATCGCACGCACACCTGGGACGGGTCGATCACACTGTTAAACAGCCCTGAGGAATCATCAGGCCATGGCCTCCGCAGCGAGGGCGGAGATGTTGACACCATCATATAGGATGATGAGGACTTATGACAATAGAGTATGGCGGACCTCGCTGAATTCAACTTCACACCTCAATCCGACCAAGCCACATCAAGTACTGATGGATGGTCCCTGTTCTCAAGGATCCCAATCTACACCTTAGGCGGCAACGACAGCATCACGGGCAGCAGCCAACTGTCCGGCTTCGTCAATGGCATCTACATCGATGACCGCGGCACAATCAATACCGGCGACGGTAACGACAGCATCACGGGCAGCAGCACGGGCAGCAGCAGCGAAGCCAACGGCATTGATAACGGAGGCACGATCAAAACCGGCAGCGGCGACGACAGCATCACGGGCACCGCCAGCAACTCCAACGGCATTAATAACGGAGGCACGATCAATACCGGCAGCGGCGACGACAGCATCACGGGAAGCGGCGCCGGCCCCGGCATCACCAACTTCGACACAATCAATACCGGCGACGGCAACGACAGCATCACGGGCAGCACCAGCAGCAGCGACAGCAGCGGCATCGAAAACAGTGGCCCGATCAATACCGGCAGCGGCGACGACAGCATCACGGGCAGCGGCGGCAACGGCATCTTCAACACCGCAGGCGCCACGATCAATACCGGCGACGGCAACGACACGATCACGGGCAGCAGCAGCGGCGACGGCTTCGGCATCTACAACATCGGCACAATCAATACCGGCGACGGCAACGACAGCATCACGGGCAGCAGCAGCAACTCCAACGGCGGTCTCCGCAACACCGCCGACGGCAGGATCAATACTGGCAGCGGCGACGACACCGTTGATGCTCTTGTTGGTGGCTTTCGCGGAAAGGGCACCATGAACCTTGGCGCCGGCAACGACAACCTGAAGGGCTTCGGCCCTGGGACGTTTAATGGTGGCGATGATGTGGATACGTTGACCTTTAATCCAGGTACCTACACAATCGCAGACATAGGCAGCGGCACCTATCTTATTGAAGGCGTGATGACCGTTTCGGGATTCGAGGCCTTCGGAGCAGGTGCTGATCAGACTGATTTCCTGGCAGCCGCAGCGGCTGGATCGGTGACTTTCGTCTAGCCGAGATCAGCTGTATCGCACAGCGGGGGCGAGGGGAGAAGGGGTGCCTCGCTGATCTGCAGCAGCACTTCTCTTTCTCGTGGCCCATCGAGTTCCACCAGCAACACCGCCTGGTAACGACCAAGGCCGAGGCACCCCGCCACGATCGGGAGGCTGATCTGGTTCCCCAGCATCAGGGCGATCAGGTGGGAATGGGCATTGCGGGGTTCATCCGGCGGGACCTGCCGCAGCTGCAGGTCGTTGTGGCGATAGGGACGGTCGCTGGGGACCAGTTGAGCGAAGAAGTGCTCAATATCCGCAATCAGCCGTTCCTCGGCCTCGTTGATCACCAGTGCAGTGGTGGTGTGCTGTCCCACGGCCACCACCAACCCCTCCCTGACGCCGCTGTCGTGGATCAGGGAGTTGATGATGGCGGTGATGTCATGACAGCCGAATGAGGCCGACGTGGACAGTTTGATCCGATGATGGCAGAGAGGTTTCATGAACTTGGTTGGTGCCGCTTCAGGCTCGGCGGAATCGGAGTCAAGCGATGGCCCCGGGTTGGAGCCCATGGCACCTGAACCCATTCAGAATGGGATGGGAGCAGAGTCAGGAAGCAGGTGATGGAACGTATTGATGTACAGCACGAATTTCAACTCGCCCCCAGGAGTTCTCTCCAGAATCCAATCTTCCCCGACTACGTTCTTGATTGGCCTGGCCATGCCAGCCGATCCTGCCTCCCAGTAAACCGTGCCCAAAACTCTTGCTCGGACAGGTTCCGCGCTCAATTCTCTTGCAGACTGTCGAAATCAACCGATCCTGAGCCTGATCAGTCATCTGAACAGCAGCTCCCCCACGGATGCTTCCCCGCGGAGGGTCCGCCGGAACCCCTCCAGCTCTGTCCATGCCTGAACGGGTGAGCCCTAGAAAGGGGTTGTGCCGCACTGCGTCGCCGATGCCGCCTGCTCCTTCTCCTGTCGCTCTGCGGTTCCCGTTCCGGTGGCGGTCGGGTTGCATGAGCCCTCTCCTGCTGGCTCTGCTCAGCATCGCCACAACGCCGGCTCACGCCGGCAGCGTCAGCGCCGATTCGGTCTGGGATCGCGCCAATGCCCTGCAGCGAGCCATGCAGCTGGTGCCGCGGGATGCCACCGTCACCGGCAGCCGCTGCCAGGACATGAGCATCGGCATGAGCAACTTCCGCTACCGCTGCACGGTGCAGTTCACGTCCACCCCGGCTGCCGCACCGCCCCCGGAATCGGTGCCTCAGCCCGCCCCCTGATCCTGGAGTGGCCCCTCCAGGCGCAGCCAGCGCACCGGCCCGGCCGCCGGCGGCAGTGGCACCAGGGCGCAGACCGCCTCCAGCGGCAGGTGAGCCCGCTCAGGATGGGCAGCCAGCCAGCAGGCCCAGGCCCGCGCCAGCCGTTGGCGCTTGGCGGGACCCAGCGCCCCCACCCCCCAGCCATCGGGCCCGCAGCGGCGCCGGCCCTTCACCTCCACCAGCAGCAGCCGGCCCGGCTTGCTCACCACCAGGTCGAGTTCGCCCCAGCGGCAGCGCCAGCGGCGGGAGTGTAGCCGCCAGCCGCGCGCGCACAACAGCCGCAGCGCCCGCTGCTCCGCCCAGGCGCCGGGGACCCGGCTGCCGCTTCCGGCCCGTTGCGGTGTGCATGAACCCATGGGGGGAGACAGCCTGCCGTCCCTAGGGTTCCCTGTGTGTCGCACCGAGGCCATGGCTGCTCTGCTGCGTTCCCTGCTCGCCGCTCTTTGCGCGGCCCTCGTACTGGCCTGTGGGGGGCTGCTCCTGCCGGCGGCCCCCGCTCAGGCGGCGATGGACTACGCCAAACAGGTGCTGATCGGCTCGGACTTCCACGCAGGTGATCTGCGGGGTGTCACGTTCAATCTCACCAACCTGCGGGATGCGGATCTCTCCGGCTCCGACCTGCGCAACGCCAGCCTGTTCGGCGCCAAGCTGCAGGACGCGAACCTGCGGGGGGCGGATCTGCGCCAGGCCACCCTCGACTCGGCCGTGCTGCAGGGCACGGATCTGCGCGACGCGGTGCTGGAAGATGCCTTCGCCTTCAACACCAAGTTCGACCAGGTGGCGATCGAGGGGGCTGATTTCACCAACGTGCCGCTGCGGGCCGATGTGCGCAAGAAGCTCTGCGCCATGGCCAGCGGCACCAACCCGGTCACGGGCCGGGCCACCCGCGACACCCTCGGCTGTGCCTGAGGTTCCGTTTTTCCTGGTGATCCCCGCTGCTGCGCCATGAGCTTCGATGCCCACAGCCTGGAGCGCCTCAGGAAACTGGGCCGCCAGCTGCCCCAGCCCCTGCCCGCGCCCCAGCCCGCCGTCGGCGCCGCACCCAGGGCCAGCGAGAAGCGCCACAAGGTGGAAACGGAGACCGATCCGGAGGCTCTGTTCCACGAGCTGATGCAGGTCAGCCCCGACGGCACGGTGCCGCCGCATCTGATCGATCGTCTTCGCCGGGTGGAGGAGAACAAGCAGCGGCAGCGGAGGGAGGAACGGCTGCGTCAGGACCCCCCGGCCGGCGGCGGCCCTCCGCCTGCCCCGCGGCAGGGGGAGCTGCGCCCCAACCGGAACCGGCGCCAGCCCGCCGGCAGCGAGGAGCAGCAGCTCTACACCGAGTTCCAGGCCCTCCTGCTGGAGGGAGAAGGGGACGAATGATCTGCGGCTGAGGTGCGGCGTATCGATGCCAGGCTGAGGCCAACCGGTTCCGGTGCCATGCCCCTGGAGTCCCCCGCTGATCTGGCCCTGTCGATCTCGGGCGGCGGACACCGCGCTGCCGCCTTCGGGCTCGGCACGATTGCCCTGCTGCAGGAGCTGGAGCTCATGGAGCGGGTGGCGGTGCTCTCCACCGTGTCGGGCGGTTCGCTGGTGGGGGGCTTCTACCTCTGCGCCAAGGCCGGGTTCCTGCACGATGCCGAAGTCCCGCAGCGGGCCCTGGAGGCCTGGCGAGACGATGGGTTCCGGCACAGGTTCCTCCTGCCCTTCCTCGCCTTCCTCCATGACGGGCGCCTGGGGGACCGTCTGGTGGCCGACCTGCTGCCGATCCCGCTGGGCCCAGGCACGAAGCTGATTCGCAGCGCCGCCGAGGAGGTGCAGGCCCTGCTGCAAGAGCAGGGCTGTCCTGACACGCTGGGCCACGAGGCGATCCACGCCCTGCTGGCGCGCGGCGGCTGCGCGCCCGATCACGTGTACTTCAATGCGGCCGATCTCACCTCGCTGGATCTGTTCCGCTTCGGGGTGATGCGGCATCCCCGCAACGGTCCCGCCTACGTGGTGAATCGCTTCCGCATTCCGGTCGACGCCGAGGTGGGGGATCCAGCCCGGATCGTGGCCGCCGGCCTGCGGATCGCCGACTGCGTGGCGGCCTCCTTCTGCTTTCCCGGTGGCTTCGAGCCGCTCCTCTTCCCCGACGACTTCCTGCGCCTCCGAGCGGAAGACGAGGAGTTGCGGGCGGTGACCACGCGCCTGTGCGGCGGTGCCTCGGCGGTGGCGCTGATGGACGGGGGTCTGTACGACAACCTCGGCCTGGCCAGCGTGGAGATCACGGTCCAGTCGCTGCGGCTGGAGGAGGCGATCCGGCTGCGGATCGGGCCCCATCTGAGTGACGCCGAGCGGGCCCGCACACCCCATCCCGAGCGAGGCCGGATCTATGTTCTGGCCACCGATGTGGACAACATCCAGCCGGCGAACAAGGCACTGGATCCAGCCGGCCAGAACCCTCCGCAGGAACCCGCCGGCTCGGACGAGGCCCGCCGCCGCGGCGGCGGGCTGCTCGCCGCCCGCCGCTGGGCCTGGGCTTTGCTCAGCGGTGTGGGCGGCGCCCTGCTGCCGCTGCTGACGCTGTTGGCCCTGCCGCCGGCCGCGGCGGTCTGGATCGTGCGCCAGCTGCCCGTGCTGCGGCCACCACTGCTGGGCTGGATCCGGCGCAGCCCGGCCCTGGCGCTGCCGCTGCGCCAGCTGGGTCTGGTGCCGAATCCCGCCGGAGCCCCGGGCGCCGCTGGCGTGAGCGTGCCGCTGCTGGCGGGCGCCGCCCTGCTCTGGACCCGGCGGCGCACGGCGCAGGTGCTGCCGGCCTTCAACGGCTACCTCAAGCGCACCCGCAACCTCACCTATCAGTACCTGAGCTACAAGTACCGGAATTTCGCTGGCGGTGAACCCAACACCTTCCTGCTGCGCAACCTGATCTTCGAGCTGGCTCCCGGGCCGGACTCGGACCCGGATCGCCGGCTCGACGAGCTCACCCGGCCGCTGCAGGCCTTCGATGCCTGCGGGGCGGAGTCCCATCACGAAGGCAACGACTGGATCCGCCAGAAGCTCGAGCCCATCGCCTGGCTGCTGGCGCTTCCCTGGCCTGAGGATCCCGAGGGACCGCTGCACCTCCCCGATCGGTTCGACAGCCAGGCGAACCGGCAGCGGCTGCGTCAGCTGCGGGCCGATCTTGCGCTCGATCGGGCGGTGCGGACCTGGCAGCGGATCCAGGCGGTGCTGACCCGGCCGGAAGAACCGCTCAGCCAGGCTGATGATGCCCTGACCTGCCTGTTGCGCGTGGCCCGGAGCGTCCACAGCGGGCTGCCGGCCCCATCGGGTCTGCCGCTGATCGGTGATCCGCTGCTGTCGCAGATCTGCGAGATGGCCACGAACCTGCCCACCACCCTCTGGCTGGAGGAGTTCCGTCATTACGTGCCCAACACCTTCCTGCCCGATGGGCGGATCCAGCACCCAGGCGGCTGGTACGTGGACGAGGGTCTGGTCGGCTCCGGGCTGGTACGAGCCAATCTGTACAAAGGCGTGGCGGTGGACGTGGCCCTTGCGGCTGGCTTTCTGAACACCTGCTTCAATCTGCTGGAGTTCAGCGCGAGTCGATTGCCTGCCGTCGAGGAGTGATGCAGTGCGGCGGCGGCCACGGCACAACCACGCTGGGCGCGGCCCTCGATGGGCCAGCGGGAAGATGATCACGCAGTGCCAGCTACGCCACCCCTTGCCAAGCCTGGTGGCTGTAGACGAAGCCGCCAGGAGTTCCTGCCAGGTGGAACGATGGTTCAGAATCATCACCCCAGCGGGCGATCCATCGAGGTAGCTGCTCAAGCGTCAAGGAGAGGGTCACCCTAAGTGTGATTTCCCACCAGGTTATTCACCGCTCAGCAGCCGCAGAAGACTGGGAAATCACAGTTAACCAGGCAACAAATTCTTCCATGACTCAACTCCCCGTTCAACCTGACTGAGACCGGGCACGCCCAACAGCTGCAGGCCCTCCCTAACAGCCTGCCCTGGGATTCGCCCACCCTTGCTGGCACTTCGAAAACTGCACTGTGAAGTTTCCCATAGCAGGAGTGGACCACTAAGAGACTCCTGGCTAGTAGTTGAATAGTTACCGAGCGAACGATGGAGCCCATGCTCGTCCTGTTGATCCGTTGAGACCATTCAGGGGCAGCGGAATCAACCACTCTCATTCCAGAGCTATCAAATGAGCACGTAGACCAGCCCTGAAGTAGCTGGGCTTCATGTGAACATCCCCTTCATCGCAAGCCAATCAATGACCAACCCATTCATCAGTGTCAAGCTCCCAAATGGTGGCGAAGATTACCCCTTGGGCGAGACTAAGATCATTAATTGGGGTTCAGAGTTTCATCCTGGCCCAATCTCGATTGAATTGGTTGACACGATCAAGAATAAATCATTTTTCATCAAGAAAAACTACCAAATTGCGCCTGAGTTTCCCCTTAACTGGGAAGTAGGAAAGCTAGATAAGACTTACGAGGGAAACACGGAGCCGGTCACGCCTGGACATGACTACAAGATTCGCATCAAAACTACAGCAGGAACAATTATAACGGACGAGAGCGATAATACATTTACAATCTCAGCACCTAAAAAGATTAGAATAACTTATCCGACAGGTCAGGATGTGTTGACACTAAACAAAGATACGTTGATAACTTGGGAAAACAAAGGAGGGCTCAAAGGCAACATTAACCTGCTGTTGTGGCGTCAAGGCCTCAGCCCCTATGTAATCGGGTCGGATATTCCAGTGAGCAACTTAAAGCTTTCCTAGGAGGTGGGTAAGAACGAGTATGGAGCAAAGATTGAGCCTGGCAAGTACTGTATTGTTGTTCTCGATCAATCCAATGAGTACTTGGAGATCTCAGATTTTTTCACCATTTGCCCGCCAGCGAGCTTCTCACTTGTTCCAGAGATTAGGAACAGTTACCTAAACAAGGTAACCTCTTGGAAAAACTTCTTGTGCACAGGAGAATTGTACTCAAAGGGGAACTTAAACGACCCCGGGGAAATACCTCTTGGAGGTACGATGGTTGGTTTCATGAATACTATTGAAAGTAGTTTTTGCTTTGAGGTGCAAAGAAGAGACGCTTATAGAAGTTTTTTGAAGTTTGATCTTAGCAAGGTTAAAATGCAGAACTTCGGTAAACCGATAGTGGATAACGCAAAACTTCTATTGACCAAAGAAAGTACATATTATTGCCATGGTGACTTTGTGACAAATGAGAGCTGTTGCGCCGGTAGAATCTTTATTGTGAATGCACCCGTGGATATGGCTGAACCCTTCTATGGATTTTGGGCTGACGCCACTCAATACAGTAGCATTCCCCAGCACAAAGGAACGAGCGGCAAAGCGGTTTACGATGGAGGTAAGAACTTAGAAATTGATGTTACTACAGCCGTGCAGGACTGGGTTGACAACAAGAAGCCTAATTATGGCTTCATGATTACAGGAGTTAATGAAAACTTTCACAAGGATGGTGATGCCTGTGTTACAAAGTTTTATCCAGTTATTCTTTCCATTTTACTCAAATAGTCAATCATTTCCAGCCTCCTGCATGCTGTCTACTTTCCGCCGACAGGCTGGTTGAGCGGCGGGCAAGTGGCTTGACGCCGGACACGGAGACTTGGGTCCTGTATCCGGCGTGGAATCCACAGCTGCGGCTGCTCAGCTGAGCCATTCCGCCAGCTTGGTGTAACGCTTTCGTCCCAGATGGTTCCTGATGGCCATCGCCAGAGCCTTCTTCTGGCCCACCAGCACCACCAGCTGCTTGCCGCGGGTGATGCCGGTGTACACCAGGTTGCGCTGCAGCATCGCGTAGTGCTGCGTCAGCAGCGGAATCACCACCGCGGGATATTCGCTGCCCTGGCTCTTGTGGATCGTGCAGGCGTAGGCAGGCACCAGGTTGTCGAGTTCACCCCAGCCGTAAGTCACCTCACGGCCGTCAAAACGCACCGTCAGTTCGCTGGCATCGGCATCGATCGTTTCCACCGTGCCCACATCACCGTTGAACACCTCCTTCTCGTAGTCGTTGGCCACCTGCATCACCTTGTCGGCCGGCGCGAAGCGCCAGCCAAAACGCTCCACCTGCTCAGTCGGGTCGGGGTTGAGCAGGTGCTGCAGCTCGATGTTGAGCGACCTTGAGCCGCAGCCACCGCGGGCCATCGGGCAGAGCACCTGCACCTGGGCGATCGGATCGAGGCCAAAGCGGGCCGGAATGCGTTCGCCCACCAGCTTGAGGATCAGGGCCACGGCCTGCTCGGGCGTCTCGGCCGGCAGGAAGTAGAAGTCAGTGGTGGCATCCGTTGGCGGCGGCCGCAGGTCGGGAATGGTGCCGGCGTTGATGGCGTGGGCGGTGGTGATGATGCGGCTGGACGCCGCCTGGCGGAACACCTCCGTGAGCCGGGCCACCGGCAGGGCGGCGCTGTTGA
>CAYHCE010000006.1:0-101131 GCA_964355015.1 uncultured bacterium
CTACATCCCCACCAACGTGATCTCGATCACCGATGGCCAGGTGTTCCTCAGCTCCGACCTGTTCAACTCCGGTCTGCGCCCCGCCATCAACGTGGGCATCTCGGTGAGCCGGGTGGGCGGCGCCGCCCAGACCAAGGCGATCAAGAAGATCGCCGGCACGCTGAAGCTGGAGCTGGCCCAGTTCGATGAACTGGCCGCCTTCTCCCAGTTCGCCTCCGACCTCGACGCCGCCACCCAGGCCCAGCTGGGACGCGGCAAGCGGCTGCGGGAACTGCTCAAGCAGCCCCAGTTCAGCCCCCTGCTCCTCGCCGAGCAGGTTGCGGTGGTGTATGCCGGCGTCAAGGGCCTGATCGACGAGGTTCCGGTGGATCAGGTGGTGCAGTTCTGTCGCGAACTGCGCGACTACCTCAAGAGCAACAAACCCGAGTTCATCGCTCAGGTACAGGCCGAGAAGCAGCTCAGCGAGGCGTCCGAAGCCCTGCTCAAGCAGGCGATCGGCGAAGTCAAGTCCACCCTGCTGGCCACCGCCTGAGGTTCCCCGACCATGGCCAACCTCAAGGAAATCCGCGACCGGATCAGTTCGGTCAAGAACACCCGCAAGATCACCGAGGCGATGCGCCTCGTGGCGGCTGCCAAGGTGCGGCGTGCCCAGGAACAGGTGCTGCGGGCTCGTCCCTTCGCCGACCGTCTGGCCCGCGTCCTGGAGAATCTCCAGTCGCGCATGCGCTTCGAGGATGTGGCGAACACCCCCCTGCTGCAGGAAGAGCGCACCGTTCGCCACATCACCCTGGTGGTGGTGAGCGCCGACCGCGGCCTCTGCGGTGGCTACAACGCCAACATCATCAAGCGCGCCGAGCAACGCTTCGCCGAGCTCAAGGCTCAGGGCTACGAGCTCTCCATGGTGCTGATCGGCCGCAAGGCCACCTCCTACTTCCAGAACCGTTCGTACCCGATCACGACCACCTTCACCGGCCTCGACCAGGTGCCCAATGCGGAGGAGGCGCGTGGGATCGGTAACGAGATCCTGGCCGAGTTCCTTTCCTGTTCCACCGACCGGGTCGAGATCATCTACACCAAGTTCGTCAACCTGGTGAGCAGCGCCCCGATCTCCCAGACGCTGCTGCCGCTTGATCCCCAGGGGATCGCCACCCCGGATGACGAGATCTTCCGTCTCACCACACGGGAGGGCCGCCTGGCGGTGGAGCGTGGCACGGTACCCAACCCGGAGCCGCCACTCCAGTCCGACTTCGTCTTCGAGCAGAGTCCGGATCAGTTGCTCAACGCGCTTCTGCCTCTCTACCTGGAGAACCAGTTGCTGCGTTCCCTCCAGGAGGCCGCCGCCAGCGAGCTCGCCAGCCGCATGACGGCGATGAACAACGCCAGCGACAACGCCAAGGCGCTCGCCAAGAGCCTCACCCTCGATTACAACAAGGCACGCCAGGCGGCCATCACCCAGGAGATCCTGGAAGTGGTGGGCGGCGCCACGGCGATGGCCTGATCTGGACCGCAGGATCCAGCCGCTGTTTCCACTCGCCCTCGGCCGGGCGCAGCTGCGCCCGGATCCGCTCGATTCCGCTGTGATGCTGCAGGACCTGCTGGGCCTGCGGGGTGAGGCCAGCTCGAACCCCGACCCGGAGTGCGCCTGGACCGGTGATCTGCATGGGGTCTGGCAGCTGCATCGACGGCCGGCGTTCCGTTGGCTCGCCGAGCAGGTGCAGGCCGAAGTACTGGCCTATCTGGTGGATCTTGGTTTCGCGCTCGATCGGGTGGCGCTCCACATCCAGCGCTGCTGGCCCGTGGTCAGCGAGCCGGGCCAGTGGATCGGGCGCCATCACCATCCCAATGCCCATCTCAGCGCCGTCTACTACCTGAACGGGGACGGCAGCGGCCGCAGCGGTTGCCTGCGACTGTTCGCCCCCTGCCAGAGCAACGAACTGGTTCCGGGCCTCGCCTTCGGTCACGACGGACCGATCCGAGCCGGTCATCCGCTCAACACTCCCTGGTTCGACGTGGCCCCCGAGGCGGGGCTGTTGCTTCTCTTTCCCGCGGCGATCGACCATGCGGTCAGCGCCAACGGGGAGGCTGAGGAGATCCGCGTTTCGATCAGTTTCGATCTCGTCCTCTCCGCTCCGGTGGCGCAGAGGGGCGATCGGCAGCCTGCCGAATACCTGGCTCCCCATCCCAGCCAGTGGACCCCCATCGCCATGCCGGATCCGGGCCGGCCGTCCGGGAGGATGGGAGGCTGACCCGTCGCCCTGCAGCCCCGTGTTGCAGCGTTTCCAGCCCGCCATGAGTGACACCTTCACCGTGATCGCCGATCTGAACGGAACGGCGCACACCTTCCCCTGCCGAGCCGACCAGACGGTGCTGGCGGCCGCTGAGGCGGCCGGGGTGAAGCTGCCCAGCTCGTGCTGTTCCGGTGTCTGCACCACCTGCGCCGCCCGGCTGCGCCAGGGGGTGGTGGAGCAGAGCGATGCCATGGGCGTCAAGGCGGAACTGCAGGCCCAGGGCTACGCCCTGCTCTGCGTGTCCTATCCCCGCAGCGACCTCAGCCTGATCGCCTGCCAGGAGGATGCCCTCTACGAGGCCCAGTTCGGCCGGTACCAGCGGTGAGGCTGGAGCCGTTCCAACTCTGGTTCGACGCCACGCCGGGCCCGCTGCGGCCCCAGGTGCTGGCGGCGCTGGCGGGCCATGGGCAGCCGTTGCGCTGGGCGATCACCGCCGCGCTGCCGGCCCCGCAGGCCGGCCGACGCCTGCGGATCGAGGCGATTCTGCTGCGGACCTGTTGACACCTCCCCTTCCCACCCTGCTGGTGATCCCCACCGGGATCGGTTGCGCCATCGGTGGCTTTGCCGGTGACGGACTCCCGGCGGCCCGTCTGCTGGCGGCGGCCTCCGGCTGCCTGATCACCCATCCCAACGCCCTCAACGCCGCTGCCCTCTACTGGAATGATCCCCGCATTCACTACGTGGAGGGCTGGGCGCTCGACCGCTTCGCCGCCGGCGAGCTGGCCCTGGCTCCGGTGCGGGCCCAGCGGGTGGGCCTCCTGCTCGATGCCGGCATCGAGCAGGAGCTGCGGCTGCGTCACCTGCAGGTGGCTGAGGCCTGCCGGGCCAGCCTGGGCCTGTCGATCGGTCCGGTGGTCACCACGGACGTTCCCCTGGAGGTGAGTCTCTCACTGGGGGCCAGCGGGTCCAGCTGGGGCTGCCTGGCCAGGCCCGACGCCCTGCTGCGAGCCGGGGAGCGGTTGCAGCAGGCCGGGGCCACGGCGATCGCGGTGGTGGCCCGTTTCCCGGATGATCCGGGCAGTGAGGGCCTGGCGGCCTATCGCCAGGGTGCTGGGGTGGATGGGCTGGCGGGAGCCGAGGCGGTGATCAGCCATCTGCTCGGCAGTCACCTGGGGATTCCCTGCGCCCACGCGCCGGCCCTGGCTCCCCTGCCGCTGCAGGCCGACCTCGACCCGCTGGCCGCCGCGGAGGAACTGGGCCATACATTCCTGCCCTGCGTCCTGGTGGGTCTCAGCCGGGCCCCGGACCTGCTTCCCCTGGCGGCCGCTGCCCCCGCTGACCCGTCCAGGAGCCTGCTGCCGCCCGAGGCCATCCACCCGGACCGCATCGGGGCGGTTGTGGCCCCGGCGGGCGCCCTGGGGGGCGAGGCCGTGCTGGCCTGCGCCGCGAGAGGGGTGCCGCTGATAGCGGTGGAGGGCAACCCCTGCCTGCTGGAGGTGAGCGCCGAGGCGCTGGGGTTGCCCGCGCTCAAGGCGGCGAGCCATGCCGAAGCCGCCGGTCTCGTGCTGGCGCTGCGGGAGGGCATCGCCCCGGAGAGCCTGGCCCGGCCGCTGCCACGGTTGAACGGGCTCGGCTGAACCGGCCCCCGGGCTCAGCGCAGACAGGCCATCGGATGGCGGGTCGGCATGCCCAGCGCCTTGGCCACGCCTGGGTGACACACGGCCCCATCCACGGTGTTGAGGCCGGAGAGCAGTTCGGGTCGTTCCGTGACCGCCTCCACCAGCCCCCGTCCGGCGATGCCCACGATGTAGGGCAGAGTGACGCTGACCAGGGCCTCGGTGGAGGTGAAGGGCACGGCACCGGGCATGTTGCCCACGGCGTAGTGCTGCACGCCGTGGATCGTCACCACCGGATCGGTGTGGGTGGTCTCGCGGCTGGTGGCGATGCAGCCGCCCTGGTCGATCGCCACGTCGACGATCACCGAGCCGGGCTTCATCCGACGCACCAGATCCTCCTCCACCAGGGTCGGGGCCCGGCCGCCCGGGGTGAGCACCGCTCCCACCAGCAGATCGGCGCTGGGCACCAGCCGTTCGATCAGGCCCCGGCTGCTCACCAGGCTGACCATCCGCCCGCGGCGGTCGGATTCGAGGTTGCGCAGACGCTGGGGCGTGTGGTCGAGCAGGAACACCTCGGCATCCATGGCCGCCGAGAGCCGGGCGGCGTTCCAGCCGACCGTGCCGGCTCCCAGCACAACCACCCGGGCCGGACGCACCCCGGTGCAGCCCCCCATCAGTACGCCCCGACCGCCATGGGGCTTCTCGAGCAGGTGGGCACCCACCTGGGCGGCGAGCCGCCCGGCGATCTCGCTCATCGGGGCCAGCAAGGGCAGGTTGCCGTTGTCGAGCTGGACGGTCTCGTAGGCCACCCCTGTGGTGCCCGCCTCCAGCAGGGCCCGGCCCACCTCCGGGTAGGCGGCCAGGTGCAGGTACGTGAACAGCACCTGGTCGCTGCGCAGGAAGGGGAACTCCTCCGGCTGGGGCTCCTTCACCTTCACCACCAGGTGGGCGGCCCAGGCTTCTTCCCGATCCACCAGCCGCGCGCCGGCCTCGACATAACTGAGGTCGTCCATGCCGGCGCCGCTGCCCGCCCCCGTCTGCACGCGCACCTCAAGGCCATGGGACACGAGCTCCCGCACCCCGTCCGGGGTGAGGGCCACCCGCTGTTCGTCCCGTTTGATCTCCCTCGGTACACCGATGCTCGCGATCGGTGCGGCCGGGCCCATGGCTGCCATGCAACTGTGTAGCTCCCTCCAGGTTGGCGGGAGCTTCGCCCGATCGCCAGGTTTCGGTGTGGAATCGGGGGTGATGGGGAGTACCCGTCCGCCGGGAATCCCGTTCAGCGGGGCCCGGCGGCGATCGGCATCCGCCAGCCGCCACCGAAGGCCCGCCCGCTCACCTTCAGCAGCGGAGCGGCCTGGCGCCGCTTGAACTCGGCGCGACGCAGCAGTCGGTGCACCCGCTCGGCCAGGGCCCCGTCCACCCCCCGGGCGACCAGTTCCTCCGGGCTGCGCAGCTCTTCGATGAACGCCTTCAGCAGCGGATCGAGCACGGCGTAGTCCGGCAGGGAATCGCTGTCCCGCTGATCCGGCCGCAGCTCGGCGCTGGGGGGTTTGGCCCGGATCGCTTCCCCGATCAGCTCGCCTTCCGCGGGCAGGCCGCAGCCCCGCCGGCAGGCTGCGGCCGCGGGGCTGTCCAGCCAGTGGCAGAGCCGGAAGACGGTGGTCTTGTAGAGGTCTCCGATCACGGACAGGCCCCCGTTCATGTCGCCGTAGAGGGTGCAGTAGCCCACCGCCAGTTCGGACTTGTTGCCGGTGGAGAGCAGCAGCCTGCCCTGTCGGTTGGCCAGGGCCATCAGCAGGGTGCCGCGAATGCGGGACTGCAGGTTCTCCGCGGTCACGCCGTCCGGCGGCGCACCCAGAGGGCTGCTGAGGGCCTGGTCGAAGGCCGTCATCAGCGGGGCGATCGGCACGGTGTGGTGCGCCAGGCCAAGGCGGGCGGCGAGGGCGACAGCGTCGTCGATCGACCCCTGCGAGCTGTAGGGAGACGGCATCAGCAGGGCCAGGACCTGCTCCGGTCCCAGAGCCGCCACGGCCAGGGTCGCCACCAGGGCCGAATCGATGCCGCCGCTCAGTCCCAGCAACGCCTGCTGGAAGCCGCACTTGCCGGTGTAGTCGCGCACCCCCAGCACCAGTACCCGGAACAGCTGCTCCAGGGCTTCGGGCTCGGCGGCGGGCCGGGCCTCGGGGTGGGGCAGGCCAGCCGATCCCGAGCCTGGCTCCTCTGCCCCGAGAGGAACGTCCCAAAGCGCCAGGGCAGGCTCGGCACAGGGCAACTGCAACTGCAGGGTGCCCTCGGCGTCGATCACGAAACTGGCGCCGTCGAACACCAGTTCGTCATTGCCGCCCACCTGGTTCACGTAGACCACCGGGCAGCCCAGGCGCGCCGCCGCCGCCGCGGCAAGCCGGCGGCGCAGCACCGGCTTGCCCTGCGCGAAGGGGGAGGCCGAGAGGTTCAGCAGCAGGTCTGGGCGCTGCGGCAGCAGCTCGGCGATCGGGTCGGCGCCGGCCAGGCGATGGCCCTGCAGGCCGTCCTCCACCCAGAGGTCCTCGCAGATGGTGAGGCCCAGGCGCCAGAGTCTGCCTCCGCATTCCAGCTCCAGCAGGGCAGGCTGATCGGCAGATCGGAAGTACCGCTGTTCATCGAAGACGTCGTAGCTGGGCAGCAGCCGCTTGCGGGCCACGACCCGCCAGCGGCCCTGCTCCACCAGGGCCACGGCGTTGTGCAGCGACGGCAGCTCGGCATCGGGCAGCGGTTCGGCCATCCCCACCAGCAGGGCGAGACCAGCCGGGAGCTCGGCGGCCAGATCGCCGAGCTCCCGCGCCTGCTCCTGCAGGAGGGAGGGCCGGAGCAGCAGGTCGCGGGGGGGATAGCCCCAGAGCGAGAGCTCCGGGCCCACCACCAGATCGGCTCCGGCAGCGGCCGCCAGACGGCTCTGCAGCAGCAGCAGGAGCGCGTTGCCGTGCAGATCGCCGACCAGCGGATTGATCTGGGCCAGGGCGAGACGCATCAGCGCACGGGATGGCGATCGGCCTCGGGGGACCCCAGGCCGTAGAGATTGTGCTCCAGCAGCACGGGCCACAATTCGGGCGGCACCAGCTGCGGATCGGGATGGTGGCGGATCGCCGAGCTGGCCGTGGCCGGAATCTGCAGCGGCAGCACCTCCAGCCGCCCGCCGCGCCGGCGCAGGTCGTCGAGCTGCCCGGCCTCCAGGGGCCAGCCCAGCCGGGGCACCACCGCCAGACGACAGCGGCGCAGAATCTCATCGGCTGCATACCAGCGCTGGATCTGGGGCAACAGATCGCTGCCCACGACGAAGACCAGTTCCGCCTGCGGCCAGAGCCGTCGGGCCTGTTCCAGGGTGTCGAGCGCGCGGGGGCTGCTCAGGCTCTGGTCGAGTTGCAGCCGCGGCTCGGCAAGGCTCTCCACCACGGCCTGCAGCAGGGCGGCCCGCACGGCCAGGGGAGCCTCGTGCCGCTTGAACGGGTTGTCGCTGGCCCAGGTCCGCACCTGGGGATAGTGCCGCGCCAGGCCCGCGAGCAGGGTGCGGTGGCCCAGGGTCGGTGGGTCGGCGCTGGTGCCGAACAGGGCCACCACGGGCGGGCCGCCGCAGGGCTCGTTCATGGCAGCAGAAACTGGGGTGGGAACCTGCCCGGATCCGACGGCCAGTGCTCGAGCCAGAGGCGTGCCTCGGGGTCCTGCTGCACCAGGCGCCGCAGCAGGGCACCCGGCCCGGCGTGACTCCGCCGGGCGCTGCGCAGCAGGGCTGCCGCCGCCAGGCGGCCGGTGTGGCGGGTGGTGTGCACGGCGAGGGCGGCCTGGGCGAGGGCCACCGGCGCCGCCGGGGCCAGGGAGAGGCCACCGGTGGCCGGCGCCGCCAGCAGCAGCAACTGGCGCACCGCGCCGAGCAGCAGCTGGATCCCCAGCTGGGTCCCACCGAGCAGAGCGCTGTGTCCTGACAGCCGTCCCAGCAACTGCCGTGCCTGGGGGCCGCTGATCGGCAGGCCATAGAGCGCGCACAGCCGCGCCACCAGGGCCGTGTCGCAGGCCAGCCCACCGGCCAGATCCACCAGGATCAACGGATTGGCGGCCACACCGGTGGCCTTCAGGGCCGCGAAGCGTCCAATCAGGGTCTGGGCTGCACGGCGGTTCCGGCGCAGCCGCCATTCGGACAGCCGCTGGCCGAAGCGGTCCCCGGCCCGAAGGCTGTTGAGGGCCAGCAGCAGTTCTCCCTGCTCCTCCAGCAGGGAGGTCAGCTGGCGCCTCAGGGGATCGATCACCGCCGGCTGCGCCTCGCTGCGAACCCGTCCATCGTCGAGCAGCACCGCGCGCCGGGGAGCGGCGGCCACCGCCACCAGCTCCAGCCGCCGTGCCGCCGCCGGCAAGCGGCGCCGGATGCTGGCGAGCAGGTCATCGCGCTCGTCGGCTGGCCAGCAGTCGATCCGGTTGACAACCAGCAGGAGTGGTTTGCCCCAGCTCAGCATCCGCTCCAGCGCCTCCGCCTCGGGGCTGGTGAGGTCGCCGTCAAGGACGAACAGCACCAGGTCGGCGCCCAGGGCCACCCGCGCTGCCAGACGGTGCCGGCCAGGAGCGGCCACCTCATCGATTCCCGGAGTGTCGACCAGCTCCACGCCGGCCAGTCCTGCCAGTGGTCCCTGCCAGGACTCCCGCTCCTGGTGCCTGGTGCAGCCGTGGGCCAGGTCGGTGGCGAAGCGGGGTCGGCCCAGCAGGGCATTGAGCAGGCTGGATTTTCCCACGCCAACCCTGCCGAAGACGGCGACGTTCAGGCGTCTCTGTGCCAGCCGGTCCAGCTGACGGTCGAGGGCTGCGAGTTCCGGTTTCAGCTCCGACCGCTCCCGTGCGCTCAGGGAAAGCTCGCCGCGCCAGCGCCGCAGCAACTGTTCGCAGCGCGCCGGAGTCCCGGGGGGTGCGGCAGGACCAGCGGCGGCGCGGCTGCTCATGGGGGTGCCTCCACGGCCGTCTGGGGCCGGCGCCACCACCCCGCCAGCACGGCCAGCACCGCATCGGCGCCGATCACGCCCACGAACGCCCCGAACTCGTCGACCACCACCCGCACCGAATGGCTGCTGCGGCGGAAGGCGGTCAGCAGCCGGTCGGCCCGGATCATCTCGGGCACGAACTCCACCGGTACGCTGAAGCTGAGGGCAGAGTCCTCGCCCCGCCCCTCCACCAGCGCCACCAGAAGGCTTTCGCGGCTGGCCACCCCCAGCACCTCATCCACCTCCTCCCCCAGCACCACCCACCATCCGGCCGTCTGGGTGAGCAGCTGGTCCCTCACGCTTGCGACCGGCGCATGGGCGGAGAGGGTGGGGGCCGCTACCCGGGGCAGCATCAGATCCCTGGCCGTCAGGTCGTTGAGCTGGAACACCTTGCTGATCATGGCGGCCTCATCGGCTTCGATCTGGCCCTTCTGGGAGCCGAGCCGTGCCAGCAGGCGGATCTCCTCCTCATCGGTGGTGAGTTCGCTCTCGGCGGTGATCGCCGGCATCAGCCGCTCCAACAGCAGGACCAGCGGCAGCATCACCCGCAGCAGCACGCTCACGGATGCGGCACTGGCCAGTGCCACCGGCAGGGCCAGCCTGCTTCCCAGCGCCTTCGGCAGGATCTCCCCCAGCAGGATCACCAACACGGTGAGGCCCACCGAGAAGAGGGGCAGGGCCACCCGGTCCACCCCCAGCTTCGAGAACACCCAGCCGGCATAGCTGCCCAGCATCAGGCTGCCGAAGATGTTGAAGCCGTTGTTGAGGATCACCAGCACCGCCAGGGCCCGTCCCATGCGGTTCTTCAGCGCCAGCAGGGCGGCGGCTCCCCGCACCCGCCGTGGCCGGCTCGCCAGCTCGTGCACCCGCAGTGGATTCGCGGTCAGCAGGGCAGCCTCCACGCCGGAGCAGAGGGCCGAACCCACCAGGATCACCACCACCAGGGCCGCCAGGCCCAGCAGCTCATTCATCTCGGCTGCCCCGCAGGCGGTAGCGGCATGGGGTGACCTTCATTCCGGTGGAACACGATCATTCAAGGGGGTGTGCCATCTTCTCGCTGTACCGCCGTAGCAACCATGCTGATTCCACCGGCCGAGTTCCGACAGCGCCGTGCCCGCTTCCTCGAACAGCTCGGTGGGGTGGCGGCGGTGATTCCGGCGGCGCCGCTGGTGCGGCATCACGCCGATGTGGAGTACCCCTTCCGTCAGCAGAGCGATTTCTGGTATCTCACCGGCTTCGACGAACCTGGCGCCGTGGCCCTTTTCCTGCCCCACCAGCCGGACAACCCCTTCGTCCTCTTCGTCGAGCCCAGGGATCCCGCCGCCGAGGTCTGGAACGGCTTCCGCTGGGGCTGCGAGGGGGCCGTCGGGACGTTCGGCGCCGATCTGGCCCATCCCCGCGCTGAGTTGGCCCAGCGCCTCGTCGACTACCTCAGGGGCGCCGAGGGCATCGCTTTCCGGGTGGGACGTGATCCGGCGGTGGAACCGCTTGTGCTGCAGGCCTGGGCTGAGCAACTCGACCGGGCGCCCCGCAGCGGCCAGGCTGCCCTCGGCCTGGTGGCGCCCTGTCCCCTGCTGCATGAGCTGCGGCTGCGCAAGAGCTCCGCGGAACTGGAGCGGATGCGGGAGGCGGCGCGGATCTCGGCGGAAGCCCACGAACTGGCCCGCCGGGTGGCGCGGCCGGGGCTGAGCGAACGGCAGGTGCAGGCGGTGATCGAACAGCACTTCCTGGAACAGGGGGCCCGGGGCCCCGCCTACGGCACGATCGTCGCAGGGGGCGACAACGCCTGTGTCCTGCACTACACCGCCAACGCTGGGACCCTGCTCGATGGCGACCTGCTGCTGATCGACGCCGGCTGCAGCCTTCACGACTACTACAACGGCGATATCACCCGCACGTTTCCCGTGAACGGGCGCTTCAGCGGCGAGCAGCGGGCCCTCTACGAACTGGTGCTGGCGGCCCAGCTGGAGGCCATCGCCAAGGTGGGTCCCGGTTCCCACGCCGAGCAGGTGCATGGCGCCGCGGTGCGGGTGCTGGTGGAGGGGCTGGTGGAACTGGGTCTGCTGCGAGGCTCGGTGGACGGCCTGATCGAGCAGGGGGCCTACCGCCACCTCTACATGCACCGCACCGGTCACTGGCTCGGACTGGATGTGCATGACGTCGGGGCCTACCGGCTTGGTGAGCACCCCGTGCCGCTCGAGCCCGGCATGGTGCTCACCGTGGAACCCGGCCTCTACGTGAGCGATCGGCTGCCGCTGCCCGAGGGCCAGCCGGAGATCGAGGCCCGCTGGAAGGGCATCGGCATCCGCATCGAGGATGACGTGGCCGTCACCGCTGAGGGCCATGAGGTGCTCACCGCGACGGCACTCAAGGCGCCGGTGGCGATGGAGCGCTGAACGTGTGACCAGGCGAGCTCCAATCCTCCGCCAGCCGCACCGCCAGGCAGATCAGCAAGGGGCCGGGCCCTGAGGGTGGCTGCTCGGGATCGCACAGCCCCGGCTTCGCTTCAGCCTGCAACGCACAGGGCCCTGGCCGATCATGTGGGGAAGTTTCCTCCCCTTCAGGCGGCTGCGAGGCTCAGCCATTCAGCCAGTCGAGCAGCAGCTCAGGCCGCAAGGAGGCGGTGCTGGGCAGGATCCGATCGGCTCCCGCCTCACGCAACCGTTGTTCGTAACCCTGCCGAGCCTCTGCCCCCCCATCCAGGTGGGGCGGGGCCACCGCCAGGCTGAGCAGAGCCTGGCCGGGTTGGCGCTGACGTGCCTGCAGCACGGTGTGCACATCGGCCACGGTGTCACCCAGGTAGGCCACAGGCGGAGCGCCGGGGCCCAGGCCCGTGCCGGCCAGGCGGGCGGCCAGCTGCAGCAGCCCTGTGGGATCGGGCTTGTCGGGCGCATCCCCCATCGCGATCAGGGGTGGGTCCGCCAACCCCAGCCGCTCGCACAGCACGAAGCGGGCGGAGGGGGGTTCCGCCCCGCTCACGAACCCCCAGGCGATCTCCGCCACATCCAGCCTGCGGAAGAAGGCCGCGTCCACCAGCAGGGGCTCGGTGCGGATGAAGCCCTGCCAGCTGGAGGGGTCACCCTGCGGATCCCCGCCGAAATAGAAGCCGCTGAACAGGTCCACAAGGTCATCGAAGGCGGGCAGGGGGGATTGGCCGCCGCGGCGGAGCAGCTCCAGGGCCGCCTCCCAGTCGTTGTTCCAGCGCCCCTCGCTCTTGAGTGCATCGATCGCCTCGGGCCCCGGTCGCCAGCCGCCGTAGTGACGGACGGTATCGGCCAGGGCACGGCGGTAGCTGCCGCCCACATCCCGGATCACGCCGTCGATGTCGAACAGGAGAACGGCTCGGGGGCTCAGAACGGTGGTATCGGAGGCTGGTAGGTTAGTTGTTTGTCTTTCAGCCTTGAGCGCCGAAACCATGACGGCCACAGAGAGCGCTGCTGCCGACAGCGCCGTCAGCCAGAGCCCCCAGGCTGTGAGTGCAGCTGAGGCAGGGGGCGCTGAAGGCGTCGCCGAGGAGTCGCCCACCAAGGGGCGCCCGCCGCTGCGCGGAGCCAGTGCTGCTCTTGCCACGGCCACCGTCGATGAAGACGGGGTCCCTTCCGGCCACACTCCCAAGGCTGATGAGGGCCGCTTCCTGCTCAAGATCCTCTGGCTGCCCGACAACGTCGCGCTGGCGGTTGATCAGATCGTCGGGGGAGGTCCCAGTCCTCTTACGGCCTACTTCTTCTGGCCACGGGAAGATGCCTGGGAAACTCTGAAGAGCGAACTGGAAGCCAAATCCTGGATCACCGACAACGAGCGGGTCGAGATCCTCAACAAGGCCACCGAGGTGATCAACTACTGGCAGGAGGAGGGCAAAGGCAAAGCTCTTGAGGAAGCCAAGCTCAAGTTCCCCGATGTCACCTTCTGCGGCACCGCCTGAACCGCCGCTCAGTCCCACCAGAGAGCGTCCTTTGGGACGCTTTTTTTAAACGCCCGACCCATGATGAATCCCCGGGGTTGCTGGGACAATCCCGGGGATTCATCTGGCCGTTTTCCAGAGAACGCCGGCACCGCAATCCTCAGTCCGCCGACCTCAGTCCGCTGATGCTGAGCTCACTCGATGCGGCAGGCCTGCAGACGGGCCCGGGCGCGGGCCAGCTCCTGGGTTGCCTTGACCTTTCCGGAGCTGGGGGGCTGACCCTCGAAGCCTGCGATCCGTTGCTCGGCCAGTTCGAGATCCCGCTCGGCCTGGCCGGCATCGATGCGTGATCCGAGTTCGGCCGCATTGACCAGCACGGTGACCTCATTGGCCTCCACTTCGGCGAAGCCCCCCATCAGGGCGATCGTGGTCCAGTCCTTGCCGTCCCGCAGACGCATGACGCCAATGTCGAGCGCTGTGAGCATGGACACGTGGCCGGTGAGGATGCCCAGCTGGCCGGAGGCGCTGGGCAGGATGACCTCGTCGGCCTGGCCGTCGAAAACACTCTGGTCGGGAGCCAGAACGCGAAGGTTGAGAGTCATGAGAGGTGCGTCCTCAGGAAGCGGGGTGGGGGAACGTGGGGATCAACCCTTGGCTTCGGAGAGGATCTTCTTGGCCTTGGCCTTCACCTGATCGATAGTGCCAACCAGGTAGAACGCCTGCTCTGGCAGGTCGTCAAGCTCACCGGCAAGGATCATGTTGAAGCCCTTGATGGTTTCTTCGAGCTTCACGTACTCGCCCGACTGGCCTGTGAACACCTCGGCCACGAAGAAGGGCTGGGAAAGGAACTTCTCGATCTTGCGGGCCCTGTCCACCGTGCGGCGGTCGTCCTCGGAGAGTTCATCGAGGCCCAGGATCGCGATGATGTCCTGGAGTTCCTTGTAGCGCTGCAGGGTGGATTGCACGGACCGGGCGGTGCGGTAGTGCTCGTCGCCCACGACGGCGGGCTGCAGCATCGTGCTGGTGGAATCCAGGGGATCCACGGCGGGATAGATGCCCTTGGAAGCCAGGCCGCGGCTCAGCACCGTGGTGGCATCGAGGTGGGCGAAGGTCGTGGCGGGAGCCGGGTCGGTGAGGTCGTCGGCGGGGACGTAGACGGCCTGGATCGAGGTGATCGAGCCCTCCAGGGTGGAGGTGATGCGTTCCTGCAGTTCACCCACGTCGGTGCCGAGGGTGGGCTGGTAGCCCACGGCCGAGGGCATGCGACCCAGGAGAGCGCTCACTTCGGAGCCGGCCTGCACGAAGCGGAAGATGTTGTCGATGAACAGCAGTACATCCTGTTTGTTCACGTCGCGGAAGTGTTCTGCCATGGTGAGAGCCGACAGCCCGACGCGCATCCGGGCGCCGGGGGGCTCGTTCATCTGGCCATAGCAGAGTGCCACCTTCGACTTGCTGAGGTCCTCGGAGTTGATCACTCCGGATTCCTTGAATTCCTCGTAGAGATCGTTGCCTTCGCGGGTGCGCTCACCCACGCCGCCGAACACGGATACACCACCGTGCTCTTTGGCGATGTTGTTGATCAGCTCCTGGATCAGCACGGTCTTGCCGACGCCGGCACCGCCGAACAGGCCCACCTTGCCACCCTGACGGTAGGGCGCCAGCAGATCGATCACCTTGATGCCCGTCTCGAACACCTTGGGCTTGGTTTCCAGCTCGGTGAGCTTGGGAGCTTCGCGGTGAATCGGGGACGTGAGGGTGGTGGAGACGGGGCCCTGTTCATCCACCGGCTCGCCGAGCACGTTGAAGATGCGGCCCAGGGTGGCTTCGCCCACGGGCACACAGATGGGGGAGCCGGTGTCGAGCGCTTCCATGCCCCGCACCAGCCCATCGGTGGTGCTCATGGCCACGGCCCGCACACGGTGATCGCCGAGCAGTTGCTGCACCTCGGCAGTCAGGGCCACGTCCTGCCCGGCGGAGTTACGGCCCTCGATGCGCAGGGCGTTGAAGATCCTGGGCAGCTTTCCTGCAGGGAATTCCACGTCCAGAACAGGACCGATCACCTGGCGGACAATGCCCTTGGTGCCGGTGGTGGCGGGTGCAGCAGCCATAGGTAGAGAGAAGATCGCGCAGCGGGAGGCACACCCGCCAGAAGCGGGGCAACCTTACCACTGCCGGTGCTGGACCCGGCGGTTCCAAGGAGGTGCCGGGGATTGACCGGCCGGCTGAAGGCCCCTGGTTCGGACACCCGCACACCCTGGTGATTGCGCCGCTTCCAGGGCTCCGCATAGGTTGGCACTCAACGGATCCGAGTGCCAACTCGTCCGTTGTCTTGGCGTCGCAGACGCCATGTTGTCTCTCTCGCATGGATTCATGGCTGCTGTTTCTCTGAGCGTTTCCACGGTCAAACCCCTTGGAGATCGCGTTTTCATCAAAGTGTCCGAGTCGGACGAGCGCACTGCGGGCGGCATCCTTCTGCCCGATACCGCCCAGGAAAAGCCCCAGGTGGGTGAAGTGGTGCAGGTCGGCCCCGGCAAGCGCAACGACGACGGCACCCGTCAGGCTCCCGAAGTGAGCGTTGGCGACAAGGTGCTCTACAGCAAGTACGCCGGCACCGACATCAAACTCGGTGGCGACGATTTCGTGCTGCTGTCCGAGAAGGACATCCTCGCCATCGTCAACTGATGGCGCAGCGGCGGGCCTGACCCCGAAGGAGCGCTGGGCGTTCCTTCACTTCTCCGGCCAGCCGAGGTGCCGGACCCGGGTCCGGCCACCGCTCCTCCTTCGTTTCCATTCTCGCTTCCACCGTTACCGAAAGGACATCGCCTTCCATGGCCAAACGCATCATCTATAACGAGAACGCCCGCAGGGCTCTCGAGAAGGGCATCGACATCCTGGCTGAAGCCGTTGCCGTCACCCTCGGTCCCAAGGGCCGCAATGTGGTGCTGGAGAAGAAATTCGGCGCTCCTCAGATCATCAACGACGGGGTCACGATCGCCAAGGAGATCGAACTCGAGGATCACATCGAGAACACCGGTGTGGCCCTGATCCGCCAGGCCGCCTCCAAGACCAACGACGCCGCCGGTGACGGCACCACCACCGCCACCGTCCTGGCCCACGCCATGGTCAAGGCGGGCCTGCGCAACGTGGCCGCCGGCGCCAACGCCATCACTCTCAAGAAGGGCATCGACAAGGCTTCCGACTTCCTCGTCAAGAAGATCGAGGAGCACGCCAAGCCGATCAGCGACAGCAATGCCATCGCCCAGGTGGGCACCATCTCCGCCGGCAACGACGAAGAAGTCGGCCGCATGATCGCCGATGCGATGGACAAGGTGGGCAAGGAAGGCGTGATCTCCCTGGAAGAAGGGAAGTCGATGACCACCGAACTGGAGGTCACCGAGGGCATGCGCTTCGACAAGGGCTACATCTCCCCCTACTTCGCCACCGACACCGAGCGGATGGAAGCGGTGCTGGATGAGCCCTACATCCTGCTCACCGACAAGAAGATCGGTCTGGTGCAGGACCTGGTTCCCGTGCTCGAGCAGATCGCCCGCACCGGCAAGCCGCTGCTGATCATCGCCGAGGACATCGAGAAGGAAGCCCTCGCCACCCTGGTGGTGAACCGTCTGCGGGGCGTGCTCAACGTGGCCGCCGTCAAGGCTCCCGGCTTCGGTGACCGCCGCAAGGCCATGCTCGAGGACATCGCCGTTCTCACCAACGGTCAGCTGATCACCGAGGACGCCGGCCTCAAGCTCGAGAACGCCAAGCTGGAGATGCTGGGCACCGCCCGCCGCATCACCATCAACAAGGACACCACCACCATCGTTGCCGATGGCAACGAGGCGGCGGTGAAGGCCCGCTGCGAGCAGATCCGCAAGCAGATGGACGAAACCGACTCCTCCTACGACAAGGAGAAGCTGCAGGAGCGTCTGGCCAAGCTGAGCGGCGGTGTGGCCGTGATCAAGGTGGGCGCTGCCACCGAAACCGAGATGAAGGACAAGAAGCTCCGCCTGGAGGATGCCATCAACGCCACCAAGGCGGCCGTTGAGGAAGGCATCGTCCCCGGTGGCGGCACCACCCTGGCCCACCTGGCTCCTGCCCTCGAGGAGTGGGCTGCGGCCAACCTCTCCGGCGAGGAACTGATCGGGGCGACGATCGTGGCCTCCGCTCTCACCGCTCCCCTGATGCGGATCGCCCAGAACGCCGGCGTCAACGGCGCCGTCGTGGCCGAGCACGTCAAGGGCATGCCCTTCAACGAGGGCTACAACGCCGCCACCGGCGAGTATGTCGACATGCTGGCCGCCGGCATCGTTGACCCCGCCAAGGTGACCCGTTCAGGGCTGCAGAACGCGGCCTCGATCGCCGGCATGGTGCTCACCACCGAGTGCATCGTGGCCGACCTGCCCGAGAAGAAGGAAGCGGCTCCCGCCGGTGGCGGCGGCATGGGCGGCGACTTCGACTACTGATCCATCCCGTTGCCACGCGTCGCCTTCGTGACGCCGGCAGGGGAGTGAGGGCCTTGGCCCTCACTCCCCTTTTTCATGGGCTGTGGCGCTGTGCCAGCTGGCGGCATCAGAGCCGTTCCAGGTCCAGGCCGCTGGTCTCGATGCGAAACATCCAGGTGATCAGGGCGCCGGCCAGGGATGTGAGCGCCAGCAGGGGCAGCAACCGTGCGCTCCCCCAGTGGGTCAGCAGCAGGGGGAAGAAGAAGGCGGTGAGTACCGCGCCGACCTTGCCCGCGGCGGCGGCGAAACCGGCTCCCAGGCCGCGTAGATGGACGGGAAACACTTCGCCAGCCAGCAGGTAGGACTGCGAGTTTGGGCCAAGGTTGGTCATGAACTGGAAGAGCAGGAAGCCGCTCAGCAGCAGTGGCAGATTCCCGGAGCTGCCGACGGCGGCGATCAGCAGACCCACGGCGCAGCCGATGAAACCGAGGATCTGCAGGGGGATGCGACCGAGGCGATCGGCGAGCTGAATGGCGCCGCCGATCCCCAGCAGGAAGGCCAGATTCACCAGGGTCGTGCCGCGGGCTCCCAGCAGCTCGTCGGTGATCAGGGCGGCCAGGTTCTCTCGCCCGGCCGGGGAGTGGGCGGTGTTGGCGAGGATCACAGGGGTGAAGATGCCGATGCCGTAGGTGGCGAGGTCCTGCAGAAACCAGGGAACCGCCGTGAGGACCACCGCCCGCCGATAGCGTGCCTCGAGCAGTTGTCGCCACTGGTTTTCCTCCGGTCGCCCCTGTGGCTCCTCTCCCTCCGTGCAGGGGATAGCCACCGCCGGCAGGACCAGATCGTGGCGGACGAGCAGGCGGCGCAGGTGGGTCTGGGCCTCCGCCTGCTGCCCCCTGCTGATGAGCCAGTGGCTGCTTTCGGGCAGGAACATCCGTCCCCACGCCACCAGCAGCACGGGCAGCACGGGCAGCAGGTACAGCAAGCGCCAGCTGTCGAGGGCGGGCCTCGCCTGCAGCAGGACCCAGGCGAGGCCGCTGCCCACCAGTGCGCCCAGGGCCTGGAAGGCGAAAGCCCCCAGCACGAGCCGGCCCCGTCGGGCGGAGGGGATGCTTTCCGAGAGCACCAGGAGGGCGGTGGGGTAGTCGGCCCCGAGGGCCAGGCCGGTGACGAACAACCCCAGCACCAGCACGGCGGTGCCGGGGCTGAAGGCCACCTGCAGCAGAGCCAGCCCCAGCACCACCATCTCGCCGGTGAAGATCGGCCGACGCCCGAAGCGGTCGGCCAGACCGCCCAGCAGCAGTGCCCCGATCAGGATGCCGAACAGGCTGGCGGCCGTGACCAGCCCCTCTTCGGGGCCGCTCATGCCGAACTCCTTCGCCAGCAGCGGCAGGGCGATGCCGCCGGCGAACACCGTAAATCCCTCGAAGAACTTGCCGGCGCTGGCCAGGAACCACAGCCGCCACTGCATTGCCGACAGCGGCACGGCTTCGATGTGCCCCTGCACGCTGCGCGGGGTCATCAGCTGCGGGGCTTCCCCGCTCAGGAGGGCTGGAAGGTGAGGGCGACGCCGTTGTTGCAGTAACGCTTGCCGGTGGGACGGGGGCCGTCGTTGAAGACGTGACCCTGGTGGCCACCGCAGCGGCGGCAGTGGTACTCGGTGCGGGGCACGATCAGCTTGAAATCCGTCCGGGTGGCGACGGCGTTGGGAAGGGGCTGCCAGAAGCTGGGCCAGCCGGTGCCGCTCTCGTACTTGGCCGACGAGCTGAACAGGGGCAGGCTGCAACCGGCGCAGAGGAAGGTGCCCTTTCGCTTCTCCTTGTTCAGGGCACTGGTGAACGGCCGCTCGGTGCCCTCACGGCGGAGCACCTCGAAGGCCGCGGGACTCAGCCGCCTCTTCCACTCGGCCTCACTCAGCTGCCAGCCGGGGTCAGCCGCTTGGGAGGCCGCTTCGGCCCGCGATCCTCCCCAGAGGGAAGAGAACAGGAAGGCGACCGAGGCGAGCAGGCCGCGGCGATTGATCGGATCCACAGGCGGCGGAACGGGGTGGACGGGAGGGGCGCCGGAGCCGGCTCAGCGCAACCAGCCCGCACTCAGCACGACGGCAAGACCCAGGAACAGGGACAGCAGCGTCCAACTGATGCGGTTGAGGGTGGCTTCGGCGCTGCGGGCGCTGCTGAACATGGAGCCGCCACTGCTGGCCAGGCCTCCCATGCCATCGCCCTTCGGGCTGTGGAGCAGCACGCTCACGATCAGCAGGATGCCGACCGCGAACCAGAGCCAGGAGAGAACGGTGGTGACCATCAGACCAGCCTAGCGGCCAGGGTTCGGGCCAGCCCTAGACCTGCAGCGTCTGGGCCAGGCTTGCCTGGGGGTGGACCAGATCCACCGCCTCGATCAGGGAGGTGCCGGTCATGCTGGCCGGCTGGGGCAGGCCCAGGATCTGCAGCAGGGTGGGAGCGATGTCGGCCAGCCCGCCTCCGCTGCGCAGGCTCACGTCACCACCGTGACCGGCCAGCTTGCGCTTCTCGCCTTCGATCAGGATCACTGGCACAGGATTGGTGGTGTGGGCCGTCCAGGGCCGGCCGTCCTCCCCTTCCATCATTTCCGCGTTGCCGTGGTCGGCGGTGATCAGCAGGGTGCCGCCGCGGCGGTTGGTGGCCTCCAGCAGACGACCGACGCAGTGGTCGACGGTGGCGATCGCTTCCGTGGTCGCCTCCATCTGTCCGGTATGGCCCACCATGTCGGGATTGGCGAAATTGATCACCACCAGGGAATAGATGCCCTTGTTGATCGAGGCAATGCAGCTGTTGGTGAGCTGCTCGGCGGACATGGCAGGTGCCTGGTCGTAGGTGGCCACACGGGGGGAGGGCACCAGATGGCGGTCCTCGCCGGGGAAGGGCTGCTCGATCCCCCCGTTGAGGAAGTAGGTGACGTGGGGATACTTCTCGGTTTCGGCGGTGCGCAACTGGCGCAGCCCGTGCTCGGAGACCACCTGACCGAGCAGGCCATCGAGGGATTCGGGCGGAAAGGCCACCTCCACGGGAAGCCCCTGTTCGTACTGGGTGAAGGTGACCACATGCAAGGGATCGATGCGTTTGCGGGGAAAGTCATCGAACTGCGGCAGCACAAGGGCGCGGATCAGCTGGCGGGCGCGGTCGGGGCGGAAGTTGAAGAACACCACCCCATCTCTGGCCTTGATGTGGCCGGGGGCAAGCCGTACAGGCTCCAGGAATTCATCGGTGATGCTCTCATTGTGTATGTCCGGCCTGTAGGAGGCGGACAACACCTCGGCTGCGGTGCGGGGGTCGATCGTGCCTGGCTCGGTGAGGAGCCGGTAGGCCCGCTCCGTGCGCTCCCAGTGGTTGTTGCGGTCCATCGCCCAGTACCGCCCGCAGATCGTGGTGACGCGGCCGACACCGGCCGCGGCGATCTGCTCACCGATGGTGTCCAGAAAGGCGGGAGCGCTCTCCGGGTCGGTGTCTCGTCCGTCGGTGATCACATGGATACAGACGTCGCTCAGACCGCGTGCGGCAGCCCAGCGCAGCAGGCCTCCGAGGTGATCGATGTGGCTGTGAACGCCTCCGTCGGAACACAGACCCAGCAGATGCAGTGTGCTGCCCTTCTCCAGCCGATCGGCAAGCGCGTTGAGCGTGGGGTTCTGCGTCAGGCTGCAGTCACGCACGGCCTTGCTGATCCGCACCAGTTCCTGGCGGATGATGCGGCCCGATCCGATGGTGAGATGTCCCACCTCGGAATTGCCCATCTGCCCGTCGGGCAGGCCCACCTCACCGCCGCTGGCCTGGATCAGGGTGTGGGGATAGGCGTGCCAGAGGGCATCCATCACCGGCGTGCTGGCGGCGCGGATGGCATTGTGCCGGTCGTCGTCGCGGTAGCCCCAGCCGTCGAGGATGGCCAGGACGACCGGCGACACGGGCGATTCTCGAGAAGGGGCAGGACCAGGGACTGGCTCCTGGGTGAGGGCTCGGGATCCGATCGAAGGAGTTGCGTTCACCCTGGCTTCCGAGAGGTTCCTTGTCATGCCTTCTGAAGCCAAACTACTCCCGAGAGGTGAACTCTCTTGTCCGGCCTGCCGTCGGGTCAGCTTTTGGGAACAGGGGTGGCTTAATGGCATGAGCGTGCGCTGCAGGAATCCTCCGTGGACAGCCCGATCGTCCCGTTCTCCGACAGCCGGCGGGTGGAGATCCTCTCGGCCGCCGATCTGACACGCACGGTGCGGCGTCTCGCCTCCCAGGTGCTGGAGAGTGTCGTCGACACCCGCCAGCTGTTGCTTCTGGGCATTCCCACCCGCGGCGTGGCCCTGGCGCGGGTGCTGGCCCAGGAGCTGCAGGCCAGCTGCGGCCATCCGATCGACCAGGGCAGCCTCGATCCCACCTTCCACCGCGACGATCTGGAGCGTGTAGGCACACGCCTGGTGGAGGCCACCCATCTGCCGGCTGCCATCGAGGGGCGTCAGCTGGTGCTGGTGGACGACGTGATCTTCACGGGCCGCACGGTGCGGGCGGCTCTGGAAGCCCTGCACACCTGGGGACGTCCCGCGATGGTGCGCCTGTTGGTGATGGTCGACCGCGGGCACCGGGAGCTGCCGATCCAGCCCGATTTCTGTGGCCGGGTGGTACCCACCAGCCGCACCGAAAGCATCCAGCTCTGCCTTCAGGAGATCGACGGGGAGGAGGGGGTCTACCTGCTGAGGAGTTCCTGAGATCCCACGGCAGCGGCTCAGGCGACCGGTTCCAGCTCGTCGGGGCGGAAATGGGCCCGGAAACGGCCGAAGATCACCACCACCGGCAGGGTGGGGCTGATCGGACGGCCTTTCCAGTCTTCAAGGACCTGGAGCACCTCGCCCTGCTGGCCCTGGAGTTCGAAGGCCTGACCGCGATGTTCCGGGTGGGTGTAGACCACCACGCTCTGGCTGACCCTCACCCGTTCTCCCGGCTTCATGGGGGTGTCTCCCGTGGATGGCGCCAATCCTGTCACGCGCAGGTGTCAGCGGTGACAGGTGGTCTCCGGACCGGTTTCCACCACGGTCCCACCCAGCTCGCTGCAGGCCCTGGTGAACGCCGTCCAGTCATCGAGACCCTTCGCCAGGTTGCGCTTCACGGCGGCATCGAGAGCGGGGATCGGCACGCTGTCGGCCAGGGACTCCCCATGGCTGTCGTGTTCCTGTTCCTTGCTGCGCAGCCCTTCGATTCCGCGGGCCACCTCTTGTCGCAGCGAAGCGGACGAGGCCTTCCACCAGGGATGATCGATTCCATTGAGCGCATCCAGCGCCTCCCACCAGCGCTTCTCGGCCACCAGCCTGGTGGCGCGTTCCTTCTGGAGGCGGTTGCGGGCCCAGAACTCCCGCAGGTTGTCGCCGAGAGCGTTGCCGTCCGCCCGGTGATGTTCGCCCATCGGTCTGAGCAGGGCCAGCGCCCCAGGGAGATCTCCCTGCTCGAACCGGGCCAGGGCACGGGTCTTGAGTTCGTGCTGCCAGCTCAGCAGGCGCTGCCGGTCCGCCTCACTGCCCGCGGCTGAGTTGGCGAGGAGGAGTTGAAGCTTCAGCGCTTCGTCCCAGCGCTCGGCGCTCCAGAGCTGCTCCGCCTTGAGCCGCCGGCAGTGTCCCTGCTCCCGCGGGGCTTGGCCGGCCATCCAGCGCAGGGCCGCCAGTTGATCGCTGTAACGCAGACAGGCGTCGAACCGTCCCTGCCTGGCAGCGGCTTCCAGCCGCCCGGGCAACTGGGATTCCCACCACCAGGCCCCGCCGACACCTGTCGCCACCAGGCCGAGGGTGAGAGCCAGCCAGAAGCGGGGAAGCCTGTGGCGGCGGAGGGGCAAGGGTGGAGTACGGCGCGATGAACCTGTTCTATGGAGAACCCTCGCCCGACATGGGCTTGAGGGGGCAGCCGCCGCGTTGTCCACTGCCCGCAAGGATGAGGATCCACAGCCTGGAGGCTCAGCGCACCCTGCCGAGGGCGGCGGCGGGGGGCTTCAGTCCTGTGAGCAGATCCTCCCGTTCGAGCACCAGCTGTCCCTCGCGGTCGATGCTGAAGCGCAGCCGCAGCCGATCCAGGCCCCGCGCCCCGGGGGGGTCGAGGGGTAGCGCCGGCGGCTGGTGGTGCCAGGGCTCGATCCGCGCCTCACCGGCCGGGCGGCGGCGCAACTGGGGCAGGCCATCGATGAACACCACCTCGTTCCGCTGCTCCGCCTTCGGTTCACCCAGCACCACCGCCAGCTGCTGCTGGCCGTCGCGGCTGCAGGCCAGAACGAGTTCCAGCGGCTGGTCGGTGGGCCAGCTCTGGCCGGCCAGGAAGAGAGGGTGCCAGCGGTGTTCGCCACTGCGTCGATCCCAGCAGCGCAGCGAAACCCCCCGGCTCAGCACGTCTTTCAGCCGCACACCGGGGGTGAGGGCCAGGGCGCCCAGAGCCACGGCTTCGATCGGCCGCTGATCCAGCAGCGGGATGGTTCCGCAGCGGTCCCGCAGCCAGCGGCGGATCAGGGGCAGGCGGCTGGTCCCCCCCACCGGCAGGACGGCGTCGATGTCGCCGGCAGCCAGTCCCCCGGCGCGGGCGGAGGCCAGCACCCGTTCCAGCAGATCGTCGAGCAGATCGATCAATCCCTTCTCCTGCAACAGAGAGTCCAGCCCCTGGCGGTCCAGCCGCAGCTCGCGGGTCCCGGCGCCTGGAGTGCTCCAGAGGCCGACCGCCTCCTCCTGCTCGCTCAGGCTGCACTTGAGCTGTTCCGCCACTTCGAGCAGGGCGCCGTCGGGACAGAGATCGGGGCAGAGTGCGGCGGCGATCCAGCGATCGAGATCCCTGCCACCGAGGGCGATGCCGGCCTTCCCGACCACCTCCGCGCAGCGCAGGGCCTGACGACTGCAGTCAAGATCCCGGCCGGCGAAGCGAAGCAGCTGGGCGATCGGCGCGGCCCGTCCCTCCCCTCCCTGCAGCGCCACCAGGGAGAGGTCGATGGTGCCGCCGCCCAGATCCACCACCAGCACCCGGCTGCCCGGCGGCAGGCCGGCACCGATGGCGGCTGCCGTGGGCTCGTCCACCAGGGCCACCTCCTCCACAGCCAGTTCGCGGCTCAGCCGCTCCAGCCATTGCCGATAGCCCCGATAACTCTCGATCGGAGCGGTGAGCACCAGCCGGGTGGGTTCCAGCTCCTGCGGCAGCTGGTCCCAGAGACGGGTCAGCAGCAGACTGCCGGCCTGCTCCGGGCTGAGCAGTGGAGGGTGAGTGCCGTACGGGGCGGCGCTTCCCCCCGCAGGGGCGGGAGCGCCGATCCAGCGCTTGAAATCGCGACAGAGTCCGGGCCCCGTGTCGGAGGCCAGGCCGGCCTCCAGCACCTGCCGGCCGATCAGGGGGCGCTCGCTGTCCGGACCCGCCAGCCAGAGCAGGCTCGGCACCACGCAGAGCTCGCCGGCGTTGGGATCTCCGCTGCTGTACGGGGGGACAGCGACCAGGCTGGGCGGTCCACCGGAGCTGGGCTGGAACGCCAGCACGGTGGTGCTGCTGCCCAGGTCGATCGCCAGCGTTCCGGGAATGGCCATCGATGGGGTTCTGGAGGGTTCGGGTGGCGGGCCGGGCCGTCGTGACTCGGGGAGCGGCGCGGCGCTGCCATGGACGGAAGTCGCTGCAGCTTGGCCGATGGCCGGTGCGATCGGGCTACCGTGGCGGGCACTGCCTTAGGGTGAAATCCAACGGCACTGGGTTATGTATACGGGTACGACCGTGAATCCGAAGGAACTGGCCCAGAGGGCCGACAGCCTGATCCGCCAGTCGAGCAACCGCTATCTCACCACCGTGCGGATCGCCTTCCGCGCCAAGCAGCGCCGCTTCGACGATTTCGATGGTCTGCTCGAGGATTCAATGATCAAACCCGTGCAGCGGGCCATCGTCGAACTCAGCGATGAGCAGGATCAGCCCGATCTGCTTCCTGGCTGAGGCCGGCTGCGCCCAGAGGGGGCGAGCCTGGTGAATCCCGGCGGGTACGCCGCAGAAGGCCAGGGATGGCGACTGGCCTGGCAGGCCGGACGCCATCCCTTTGCCGTACTGATCGGTGGGTGCGGCTGGGCGGCGGAGCTCACCGGAGCTGAAGCGCTCCAGTTCCGCGAGGGCATCGAGCGGCTGCTGGACCAGTTCGCGGCTCTCGCCGACCAGTTACTGGCAGAGGAGGCGATCGGCCTCGAACTGGAGCGGGGCCCGTGGTGGCTCTCGCTGGAGGGGGATCGGCGGCAGTGGGCCCTGCGCTTCGTGCTCAGTCCGGATCCCGGCCAGCGCGCCATCGAGGGCGGCTGGGATGCGGTCGCGAGTACGCCCTTCGTGGCGGCCTTGCGGCAACTGCCGCTGGAGGATCATCCGATCAGCGAAGCTTGAGACAGCGCGGTGAATCCGGCGGCGATCAGCACTGCTGATCCAAGGGCCCCTCCCCGTCCCGCCCCCGGTTCGGCCTCGCTTTTGCACAGCTTTTCCACAGGCCCCCTCCCTCGCATGGCAACCGTGGCCGGGAGGCTGGGGAGAAGTCCACGCTCAGAGGTTCTCCCCTTGACAGGGCCGCGCCGCCCTTTCAAGCGCTTTGCCGGCGAGGATCGGTGCCCGGTGGAACCGTGCCGGCAGGGGAGTCTCAGTGTGGGATCTCCTGAAAAGGGGCCGGACGGCATCGATTTGACGGGACCCTGCCGGTGTGGGGAAGTGGTGCTTGAACCCTCTCCGTTCCGCCCATGGATGTCCCCCCGGCCTTCACCACCTCAGCTGCCGTTTCCACCGTCACGGAATGCGCTGAGCAGGAGCCTGGGGTCGTGAGTCTGCGGGCGGAGGTGCCGGAAGCCCTGCTGTTCTCGATGCGCCAGTTCATCGACGCCCATCCCAACTGGGACCAGTACCGCCTCTTCCAGGCGGCCCTGGCCGGCTTCCTGGTGCAGAACGGTGTCCAGAGCCGGGCGGTCACCCGCTGCTACGTGGCCAACATGTTCCAGCGTGGCGGTGACGGGGCCGTCCGCTGACTCGGCCTCGATCAGGGTCCGCCGATCAGGCCGGCCCGGTCCTCCGGGCCGAACAGATGCCGGTAGGCGGCTGCCAGGCTGCAGACCACAACCGGCCAGGCGGCCAGCAGGCCAGCCCCCAGCAGCAGCAGGCCGAGCAGAACGATCAGACCGAGCAGCACGGCCAGGGCGCACAGGCGACCCCACTGGGCCCTGGCCATCGACTGACCGCTTCGGAAGGCGGGAACGGGTCGCAGCCCACCGATCACGGTGAGCGGCAGATGGAGCATCTGTCCCACGGCGATGAACAGGAGGCTCCCGGCTCCGGCCAGCAGGGGAAGCAGGCCCAGCGACGGCCGGATCAGGCTCGCCAGCCCGGCGGCCAGGCCGGCTGTGATCAGGATCAGCAGGTTGAGGAGGAGCAGCAGCAGGCCCATGGCCAGCAACCGCAGCATGGCTGGCCGGCTGCAGCGGGCCAGGTCGGCCAGGCGTGGGCGGCCGTCGGCAAGGGCGATCCAGGCCCCCCGCATCAGGCCCACGTTCAGCCAGAGGCTGCTCGCCAGACTGAGGGCCATCCCGGCGAGCGTGAGGGCCAGCAGCAGGGGGATCGGCTCCCCCCCCTGTGCAAGGGCATCGCCGGCCTGGTTCTGGACCAGTTGCCCCACCAGTTGCCCGCTTCCCCCCAGCAGGGTGAACCCCATGAAGACCCGGGGAGCCCGCCGGAAGGCCCGCCAGCCCTGCTCCAGGCTGGCCCCGATCGGCAGCGGCGCTGCGGTTCGGGCCGCCAGGGTCACGGGGCCGCTTCGAGCAGCCCGAACAGCCGGGCCGCGCTGGCATCGGGCACCGGCAGGATCGAGAGGCGGTTGCCTCGCCTCACCACCGGCAGGTCCTGCTCGGAGAACTCCTCCCGCAGCGCATCGAGGCTCAGCAACCGCGCAAAGGTGCATCGGTGTTCCAGACGGACGCAGTCCCAGCGCGGCGCTTCCGGCCTGGAGGCCGGATCGAAGTAGCGGGAGCGGGGATCGAACTGACTCGGATCGGTGAGGCCCGTTTCGATCACCTCCATCAGCCCGATGATCCCCGGGGGTTTGGCATTGGAGTGATAGAAAAACGCCTGATCACCCACCGCCATGCCGCGCATGAAGTTGCGGGCCTGGTAGTTGCGGATCCCATCCCAGAGTGTGCTGCCGTCCCGTTCGAGATGGTCGATGCCATAGACATCCGGCTCGCTCTTCATCAACCAGTAGGCCATCACCGTGACGGGGGCCCTGCCGGGCGCAGAGCATGTCGGGAGGCTCAGTGTATCGATCCCGTTTGTGACGGTCGGGTTGGCTGATGGGGCCGAGTCCCCTAGACAACGGTTTTCCTCGGTTCGTCGTGACCATCGTTCCAGGCCGGACACCTACTCCGCAGCCCACTCTTCAGGCTGCCTGGAATCTCTTCGTGGCCCACTGGCGCGCCTACGTCTACGTGCAGCTGACCCTGCTTGGGCTTGCGGTCGCCTCGGTGCTGATCACCGTGCTGGTCACGGTGATCGCTCTGGCGGTGACGACCGGCGTGGCCCCGGAGCTGCGCGACAGCGTGGCGCAGCTCGTGCAGGGGGTGCTGAACCTGCCTTTCTCGATCCTGTATCAGGTGCTCGCCGGTCTGCTGGGCGTGCTGCTCTCGGCCTTCCCGGCCCTCTACTTCGTCACGGGTGTCCATCCCGACTACCCGGCAGGCCTGCGGTTGCTGCGCGGCAATCTCCGCCGCTATGTGCTGGCCGGGCTGCTGGCGTCGGTGGCGGGAGGCATCGGGATTCTGCTCTGCCTGATTCCGGGGCTGATCGTGATGGTGATCACCCCGATCTACGTACGCCGGATCTTCACCACCGATGAGCCGATCTGGCCGGCTTTCCAGGCCAGCTGCCGCGATCTGTTCACCAGTCCCCACGGCTGGGGACTGGTCGGCTATGAGCTCCTCGCCCTGCTGCTCCTGGCCATCTCCGCCCTGTTCTGTCTGGTGCCGCTGCTGGTGACCGTCCCCCTGGCGGCGATCTTCATTCAGCAGTACCTGGCCGCCTGGGGGCTGGGAGAGGGGGGTGCCGCCGCTCCCAGTTCAGATCCTGTGGGCTGAGCGCCATTCCGATCCGGTGGGCTGAGGGACGGCTTCAGAGAGCTTCCACCAGTCGGCGGAAATGGTCGCCGCGGGCCTCGAAGTCCGTGTATTGATCGAAGCTGGCGCAGGCCGGCGCGAGCAGAACGGTGCGGCAGCCGAGCGCTTCGGCCAGGCCGCGGGCCAGCGGCACGGCCTCCTCCAGTCCCTCCACCTGCTGGACGGTTCCGCCGTAACCGTGCTGCCCCAGAAGCTCCGCGAAGCTGTGGCGGGCGGCGCCGAACAGCACCACGGCGGCGGCCTGGCGTTGCAGGGCTGCCAGCCAGGCGGTGGGATCCCCCTGTTTGGACTGGCCTCCGGCCAGGGCCACCAATGGACCGGCCAGGGCGGCCAGGCCCACCTCGGCTGCGTCGTAGTTGGTGGCTTTGCTGTCGTTGAACCAGCTGATCCCGCCCAGTTCGCGGATCCGCTCCAGCCGGTGCGGCACCCCGGGGAAGGAGCGGAAGGCCGCCTCCATCACGGCCGCCGGTAGACCGAGCTTGAAGCCGGCGGCGGCGGCGAGCAGGAGGTTCTGCCGATTGTGCTCACCAGGCATCGCCAGGCAATCGGCCGCAAAGAGGCCCCCCTCGTTGCTGCGCACGACACCATTCTCGTCGATCCAGAGCAGGGGGCGGATGGCGCTGGGGAGTCGATCGCGGGGGGCGGCGCTGACCCATTCGGCCCGGTCCCAGCTGGCGGCGTGGGCGCGCAGATCGGCGTCGTCCGCATTCAGCAGGCGGATGGCGGAGCGCTCCAGCAGGCTGCGCTTGATCGCCCGGTAGTGGTCGAGCGTGCCGTGGCGCTCCAGGTGGTCCGGGGTGAGGGTGGTCCAGATGCCGATGCGGGGGGCCAGCGCGGGGGACGACTCGATCTGGTAGCTGCTCAGCTCCACCACCATCCAGTCCGGCTGCCGGCGGCCCGGCTCCTGGCGCTGGAGGATCACCTCGGCGGCGGAGAGGCCCACGTTGCCGGCGATCGGGGCGTCCAGACCGGCCTGCCGCAGCAGGTGGCCGAGGAGATGGGTGACGGTGGTCTTGCCGTTGGTGCCTGTGATCCCGATCCAGGGGATGGCACGGCTGGCCTGCCAGGCCACCGACACCTCGCCGGCCATCGGCACGCCTTGCTGCCGCAGCTTCACCAGGGTGGGATGGTCCCAGGCGATGCCGGGGCTCACCACCACGGAACGGGGAGCCGTTTCCAGGCCAGCGAAGCTGGAGGCCTCGAGTGGGGTGGCCAGGGCCACGTCCACCCCAGCGGCCCGCAGCGCTTCTGCCTGATGCTGCAGTTCCGCGGAGATGCGGCTCTCCAGCACCAGCACCCTTTCACCCCGGGATCGGAGGAGCCGGGCGGCGCCGATCCCTGAGCGACCGAGGCCCACAACCACGTGGAACGGTTGTGCCGTGGCGGCCATATTCACTCCTGCTGCAGCTGATCAAGTGGGCGATACTGGAATCGAACCAGTGACTCCTACCGTGTCAAGGTAGTGCTCTACCTCTGAGCTAATCGCCCCATTCCCCGAGTGAATTGCCGGGGTTCGGATCGTGCGACCGGAGATCGGACGATCGCAGTTCGAAACCTAGCAGTCGGCCCGGACCCTGGCGGGCACACCCCGTCCAACGGCTCAGGGGCGTCAGCTGCGGCACAGCTCCAGACGCCAGCGTTCGCGCTTGGTGGGCTCGATCGAGACCACGGCCAGTTCGCCGCGGTTCTCCAGCTGGATCCTGTCCCCAGCCGCCAGTTCACGGCTGGGACTGGTCACGGCCTGCCAGTTGAGCCGCACCGCCCCCTGGCGGATCAGCACGGCCATGCGGCTGCGGGAGATGCCGAAGCCCGCCGACGCCACCGCGTCGAGCCGCAGCGAGGCCTCCACCGTGGTGAAGCTGCGGGGCTGGGGGCGCGCTGGCGGCTGCAGGTGCTCCAGGGGCGCTGCCTCCAGCTCCACCTCCACGCTGCGCACCCGGGCCCGGCTGCCATGCAGCCGGGCCGCCAGCTCAGGGACGACCACCAACTGGGCGCCTCGATCACCGCGGATCCAGAGGTCGCCCAGTTCGTCCTCCATCGCCCCGGCGGCGATCAGACCGGCCCGCACCTCCCCGGGCCCTGCGGGGTCGAACAGGAAGTTGCCGCTCACCACGAGCCCCATCAGCGGTGCCGCGCCACCACCCTCCGCGGCGGCCCGTTCGGCCCGCCGCAGCAGCAGGCGACAGCGTTCGGCCCCGGGCCGGCCGCCCTCGGCCTCCAGTTGCAGCTCGCTGAGGCTTCCCAGCCGCTCCACCGCCTCCTCGCGCACCCTGGCCGATACGAAACCGGTCCAGACCGGTTCCCAGCTGCGCAGGGCCAGCTCGGCCTTCTCGATCAGGGCGGCAAGCGCCGCGGGGTCCCGGCTGCCCTGCAGCAGAGCGGAGCGCGGCAGCAGGGGAGTGTTGCCGGCGGATCGGTGCGCGCTCAACCTTCCGAGAGCCGCACCACCGCCTTCGGACCGGCCTGCTGGATCAGGCTCCAGGGGACGTCCTGGCCGGGGGCGTTCTCCACCAGCAGCAGCCAGTTGCCTTCCTCCAGCCGGTTGCGCAGGCTGCGGATCCGGTCGTCCTCCTCGGAACGCACGCTGGCGGCGGCGGCGAAGCTCCCCATCCATCCCGAACCCATACCCAGCAGGCCGCCGATCACCGGTTCGCCGTAGGGGCCGGCGAAGGAGAAGGTGTGCAGGTCGGTGATGAAGCTGAACATCAGGCCGGCGAAGAAGCCGAACGGCATCAGCCAGCGCACCATGGTGCGCTGGCGGCGCCGGCGGCCGAGGGCCGGATTGAGCCGCTCCACCGTGTCCATGGCCGTTTCACCCTCGCCCAGGGCCACGAGGGTGGCCGGGGCGGGGGTGAGGGCGCCGAGCTGGTCCCGCAACCTGTGCAGTCGTTGTCGATCGGCCAGCACCACCACCACAGACAGTCCCAAGGCCCAGCGCCCCAAAGCGCCGATTCTCCTCGCTGGCGGCGGGGGGCCGTGGCCGCCGCTCACTACACTTCACCCCCGGCAGTGTCTGGTGTGATCCAGACGCCCTCCTCACCTCCGCGCCGGGTCATGACGAAAGTTCTGGTTTCCGATCCCATCGACCAGGTGGGTATCGACATTCTTTCGCAGGTGGCCCAGGTCGATGTGCGCACGGGCCTGCCGCCCGAGCAGTTGCGCCAGATCATCGGCGATTACGACGCGCTGATGATCCGTTCCGGCACTCAGGTGACCGCCGACATCATCGCCGCGGCACCGCGACTGAAGATCATCGGTCGCGCCGGCGTGGGGGTCGACAACGTCGATGTGGCCGCCGCCACCCAGCGGGGGGTGCTGGTGGTGAACTCGCCGGAGGGCAACACGATCGCGGCGGCCGAGCATGCCCTGGCCATGATGCTGTCCCTGTCGCGCCATGTGCCCCAGGCCCACTTCAGCACCATGGCCGGCGGCTGGGACCGCAAGAAGTACGTCGGCAACGAGCTCTACAAGAAGAAGCTCGGCGTTGTGGGGCTCGGCAAGATCGGATCCCATGTGGCCCGGGTCGCCAAGGCCATGGGCATGGAGGTGCTGGCCTACGACCCCTTCATCTCCACCGAGCGGGCCCAGCAGCTGCAGGTGCGTCTGATGGCGATCGGTCCCCTGTTCGCCGAAGCCGATTTCATCAGCCTGCACCTGCCCCGCACTCCCGATACCGAGAATCTGGTGAACGGGGAGCTCCTGGCGAGCATGAAGCCCACCGCCCGCCTGGTGAACTGCGCCCGCGGCGGCATCGTCGACGAGAAGGCCCTGGCCGCTGCGCTGAACGCCGGCACGATCGCCGGGGCGGCTCTCGACGTGTACGCCAACGAGCCCCTGGAGGCCGATTCGCCGCTGCGGCAGGTGGATGACCGCCTGATCCTCACCCCGCACCTGGGCGCCTCCACCGAGGAAGCGCAGGAGAACGTGGCCATCGACGTGGCGGAGCAGATCCGCGACGTGCTGCTCGGTCTGCCGGCCCGCAGCGCCGTCAACATTCCGGGCCTCACGCCTGAGGTGATGGAGCGGCTCAAGCCCCACCTGCAGCTGGCCGAAACCCTCGGCCTGCTGCTCAGCCAGCTGGCGGGCGGCTCGGTGCAGGAGCTGGAGGTGCGGCTCCAGGGCGAGTTCGCCAGCCACCCCTCCCAGCCCCTGGTGGTGGCGGCCCTCAAGGGCCTGCTCTCCAGCGCCCTGGGCGACCGGATCAACTACGTGAACGCTTCCTTGGAGGCCCGGAGCCGTGGCATCCACGTGCTCGAGGTGAAGGACGACGCCAGCCGCGATTTCGCCGGTGGTTCGCTGCAGCTCACCTCCCGCGGCGGCCAGGGCAGCCACAGCGTCACCGGCGCGGTGTTCGCCGACGGCGATCTGCGGATCACCACCATCGACGAATTCCCCGTGAACGTGAGCCCCAGCCGCCACATGCTGATCACCCGTCACCGGGACATGCCGGGGATCATCGGCCAGCTCGGCTCCCTGCTGGGCGAGCACAACGTCAACATCGCCTCGATGCAGGTGGGTCGACGCATTGTGCGGGGCGACGCCGTGATGGTGCTCAGCCTCGATGACCCGATCCCGCCGAGCCTGCTCGTCTCGATCGGACAGATCAACGGCATCCAGGAAGCCCATCCCGTGACTCTCTGATGGCGGAACCCGGCCGATGACGCCCCAGTGGTGGCGCCTGGAGATGGACGCCCCGGCCGAGCTGGAGGAATCCCTGCTCTGGAAGCTCGGCTCCCTCGGCATTCGCCGGGTTGCCATCCAGTCCGCTGCCGCCACGCCTACGCAGCATCGTCTGGTGGCATGGCTGCCCGAGGTCGACTGGCCTGAGCCTGAGCGCCAGCGGCTGGGGGCCGAGCTCGGACCGCTCACCGAACCCTTCGGCCTCCCCCTGCCGCCCCTGCACTGGCAGCGGCAGCCCGAGGAGGACTGGAGCCTGAGCTGGAAGCAGCACTGGCAGCCCGACCCGGTCGGCGAGCGGCTGCTGATCCTGCCGGCCTGGCTCGAGCCCCCCGAGGAACATGCCGATCGAGCCGTCATCCGGATCGATCCCGGCAGTGCCTTCGGCACCGGCAGCCATCCCACCACCCGCCTCTGCCTCGAGGCCCTCGAGCGGATCGGTCCGGCTGGCCTGCGGGTGGCGGATCTGGGTTGCGGCAGCGGCATCCTCGGCCTGGGAGCCCTGAGGCTGGGGGCGGCTTCGGTGGCGGCAGCCGACATCGATTCCCTCGCCGTGCTGGCCACCACGGCGAATGCAAGCCTCAACGGCTACGGCGTCGGCAGCGGCTCGGGGATCGGCGAGTCGGTCACGGTGGCCCAGGGCTCGGTGGAAGCTCTGGCGGCGCTGCTGGCCGGCCGGCCGGCGGATGTGCTGCTCTGCAACATCCTGGCCCCGGTGATCGAGGAGCTGGCTGCCTCGTTCCACACCGTGCTGGCGGACCATGGCGTGGGTCTGCTCAGCGGGCTGCTGGTGGAGCAGGCAGCCGGGCTGGAGCGGGTGCTGGCGAGCTGGGGCTGGTCCTGTGTGCTGGTGCGGTCCCAGGGCCTCTGGGGCCTGCTGGAGATCCGCAGGGCCAGGGCCCAGCTGCCGTGGCATGTGGCATAAATCACGCTTATGTGTGACCTCCCTTTGATTGGGCTTCCGGGACTCGGCGCCGCGGATCGCCGGCAACACCCCCGGTCCGATGTAGGAAGGTGCGGTCCTACAGGCCCGGTCTCCCACCCAGGCGCCTGTGAGCTCCAATCCCTTCCATGGCTTCCTACAAGGTCACCCTCATCAACGAGAGCGAGGGCCTCAACAAGACCATCGAGGTTCCTGACGATCAGTACATCCTCGATGCGGCTGAAGAGCAGGGCATCGACCTCCCCTACTCCTGTCGCGCTGGCGCCTGCTCCACCTGTGCCGGCAAGCTGACCTCCGGCACCGTGGACCAGTCGGACCAGAGCTTCCTCGACGACGACCAGATCGAAGCAGGGTTCGTGCTGACCTGCGTCGCCTACCCCACGTCCGACTGCACCATCAAGACCCACTCCGAAGAAGAGCTCTACTGAGCTCCTCCGGATTCGAAGCACGCGTGGCGAAGGCCCCTGTCCCTTGGCCACGCCTTGAACCGATCCCCTTTCTCTGCCACCCTGCGGGGTGGTTTTTTCATGTCCGTGCCGGTCGATACCCTGTTGGATCCCGGCAGTGTGCACGGCAGTCCCGGAGGGCAGTACAGCTTCCGGGTACTCGGGCCCTGCTGCCGTCTGTTCGACCGGGAGGAACTGCCCTGGCCCTGCTGCCGACTGGCCTGGCGAAGCAAGGAACCCAGCTGGCGGCGCATCGGGCGCCGTTTCGTCGCCGACCTCGCCTCGCGGCGCTGCCCTTCCTATTCCGTGGAACTGCTGCAGCCGGGTGCCCGGCCCACGCAGACCGTGCTCACCCTCTTCCCGCAGCGGCTCGGCGCGGAGCTGCAGGAGTGGTGGTACAGCAGGCAACCCGGCTCCTGCGATCCGGCCAATCTCCGCCCACCGGGGCCCGTCGCTGCTGCCTGAGTTCCGGTTGGGCGCGGTGGCCCCGCGTTCCGATGAGAAAGCCGCGGCTTGAGGGCCGCGGCTGAAAGGGGTGGACATCGTTGGAGGGGCCCGGTCCGGCCTGGCCAGGGATCCGGTTCAGCCAACGATCCGGCGATCAGAAATACACCTTGCCGCCGCCCCACTGCACGCCGCTCACCTTGGGAGCCACCAGGATATAGCCGGCGATCAGGCGCAGGTCGTCTTCATCGAGATCGCGCATCTTCACGAACACATCGCTGCTGCGCAGGCTCGGATGCACGTCGGCGATGCTGTATTCGCCGTCATAGGAGGTGGGGTCCTTGATGTAGTCGACAAGAGCATCGACCGAATCGCGCGGGGGGGTGGCCAGAGCGAGGGTCTCGGGGTCGAGCCCGACGTTGTGGTTGGTCTTGGTGATGCCGCCGGCATGGCAGGTGCCGCAGCTGTCGTTGAAGAGCTTGCGGCCCGACTTGATCTCCGTTTCGCTGAAGGTGACCAGGCTGCCGTCGGGGGCGCCGGGCACCGTGAGCGTGGCGGCATCCCACTGGGCGGCTTGGACGGCGGTGACGGGGAGGGCCAGGCCAAGCAGAAGCCCCAGGGGCAGAACCAGCAGGGTCCGGGCAATCGCCCGAAGGGCAGACGAAAGGAAAGAGGCCATGAAGGGAGCCGGCGAACAGGCGGTAGGCACCGCACCTGAGACCTTGTATCACGGGCAAAGGGCCCGCCGGCCCGGAATCACGAACTGTTGCAGCGAACACGCCTCCCGGCAGCGTGACCGTTGGCTCAGCCCTGGCCGGGGATCACCTCCAGGCTGAGGAAATCCCTGGCCACCAGCGTGTTGGCGAAGATCGCCCTGGCCTCGTCGAGCAGATCATCGGGCGTGATCGTGTTGCCGCTCACATAGCGGGGGCTCAGGTGGGTGAGCGCCAGTTGCTTCACCCCGGCCAGCGCGGCCGTCTGTGCCGCCATCGTGCTGGTGGAATGCTGGCGCTGGAAGGCCAGCTCGGCCTCGCCGTGGGCGAAGGTGGATTCGTGGATCAGCAGGTCGGCACCACGGGCCAGCTCCACGGCTGCCTCGCAGAACACCGTGTCGGTGCAGTACACCACGCTGCAGCCAGGTCGGTCGGGCCCGCACAGCGTCTCGCCCCGGATGATGCGCCCATCCTCCAGGGTGACTTCGCGGCCGGCCTTGAGCTCGGCGTAGACCGGCCCGGGGGGGATCCCCAGCTGCCGCGCCTGCTCGACGTCGAAGCGCCCCGGCCGTGGCTTCTGCTCCACCCTGTAGGCGAAGGCAGGGATCCGGTGGGTCAGCGGCGCGCAGCGCACCTGCAGATCTTCGTCGTCGAGCAGCACCGTGCCGGCGGCGGCCGCCTCCCGCACCCGGTGGGTGCGCAGCGGGTAGCCGATCCGGGTGGAGGAGGTCCGCAGGGCCCCCTCGAGATACTCGCGCAGGGGATCGGGACCATAGAGATCCACGCCGCTGCAGGCTCCGGCCAGGCCGAGGCTGGCCAGCAGGCCGGGCAACCCGAAGACATGGTCGCCATGCATGTGGGTGATGAAGATGCGCCGCAGCTGGGACACCCGCAGCTCACTGCGCAGGAACTGGTGCTGGGTGCCCTCGCCGCAGTCGAACAGCCACAGTTCGGCACGTTGGGGCAGGCGCAGGGCTACAGCCGAGACGTTGCGGGCACGGGTGGGCACTCCCGAGCTGGTGCCAAGAAAGGTGACCTGCACGCCGATGGTCTCTTTGGCGCATGCTGCCACGTCAGCGGCTGTCCGCTGCCCGTCTGGCGCACCCGGGAGGGGGTGGTCACAATGGCGCACTCCGCCGACTCAGGGCACCGCATCGATGGCAGCTTTCCAGACCAACCCTTCCGCTCCGGCGCTGGCCTCTTCCCCGCGCAGCGCACGGCTGAGCCTGATCGGACTCGTGGCAGCAGGCGCGGCACCGCTGGGGCTGCTGACCGGCCTGCTGGGCTCCGCGCCGGCGAGAGCCCAGCAGGCCGGGGCCCTCGCCCTTGCCAGGACGGCCGATCCCCAGCTGCGGGTGCTGCTGCTGGAGGCACCGACCCTGCGAGTGGCTGCCGATTCCGGCCTGCGTCTGCGGGATGCCGGTGGCGGCGAGCTGCTGCGGCTGCCGGCCGGCTCCGCCCTCTCCCTGCGCCTGAGCGCCGGGCGGGTGGAGGCTCAGCCCAGCGGGGGCGACGGGGCACCACCCCGCACGCTGACGGTGGCGGAACTCTGGCTGGAACCTCTGGCCGATCCGACCGGGAACGACACGCTTCAGCTGGAGCAGCGTCGCTACCGCGGCCGGCTGCAGATCCGCCCGGAGGCCTCCAGGCTGCGGGCTGTCAACTACATCCCCCTCGAGACCTACCTGCCCAGCGTTGTGGGTAGCGAGATGCCCGCCAGCTGGCCTCTGGAGGCCCTGCGTGCCCAGGCAGTGGCGGCGCGCACCTATGCCCTGCGCCAGCGAAGTCCCAACGCACCGTTCGACCTCAGGTCCACCGTTGCCAGCCAGATGTACAAGGGGCTGGAGGCCGAGACTCCCTCCACCCGCGAGGCCGTACGCACCACGCGCGGACTGGTGCTGATGTACGGCAACACCCTGATCAACGCCGTGTTCCACAGCAGCAGCGGCGGCAGCACCGAAAACAGCGGAGACATCTGGTCCCGTCAGCTGCCCTATCTGGTGAGCGTGCCGGACTATGACCAGGGCAGTCCTGTCCACAGCTGGGAGAAGACCCTCTCTCCCCAGCTCCTCGGCCGGGCCTTCGCCGAGATCGGTGGGGCTCGCCGTATCGACATCCTCTCGACCACCTCCTCGGGCCGGGTGCGCCAGGCCCGGGTGATCGGCCCTGCCGGACAACTCGTGCTGAGTGGGCCGGAACTGCGCAGCCGCCTCGGCCTCAAGAGCAGCCTGGTGCATTTCCAAGCGGCCCCGTTCGCCTTCGGGCAGCCTCCCCTTTCCCCCGAGCCTGCCGCCGCCCCCGCTCAGGGCCCCATGGCGATCCCGGTGGTAGTGCCGGGATCGCGGACGGCAGTGGCCTTCGGATCGCTCCTGTCACCCCCGCCGCCTCAGCCCCTGCTGCCGCCCTCTGCCGTGATCGTGGCGATCGGTCGCGGCTTCGGCCACGGGGTGGGGATGAGCCAGTGGGGAGCCTTCGCCCTGGCCCAGCGGGGTACGGGCTACGAGCAGATCCTGCAGCATTACTACCGGGGTGCCCAGCTGCGTCCCTTCCGTGACACCACCACCGCTGCGGTGGTCTCCGATGCCGCTTCTGAGCCAGGCTCGACGGTATGGATGTCCCGCAGCTTGATGGGCGATCGCCGGCCCTGAGTGCTCCCTGCCCGCTTCCCCGCTCCGCCCCGTCTCGATCGCTTCCTGCCTGGCTCGGGGGTCGGCTGGAGGTGGCTGCCCAGCCCCGGGAGCTGGCTTCCCGCGTGGCCGCCCTGTTGCTGCAGGAGCGGCTGCTCCGGCCTGAACGCCCCCTGGGCCTGGCCACGGGCCGCACGATGGAGCCGGTCTACGCCGCTCTGGTGCAGCAGGTCCTGGACCTGCCCGTGGGGGAACGGACCCGGATCGCCCGTCAGTGGTCCAGCTTCAACCTCGATGAGTACGTGGGCCTGGGCCCAGGCGATCCGCGCTCCTTCGCGGCAGCCATGGACCGGTTCCTGGTGGCGCCGCTCGGGCTCGATCCCCGCCGTGTCCGCCTGCCCGAGGGGCAGGCGGACGATCCTGACCTGGAGGCGGGGCGGTACGCCGCGGCCATGGCCGCGGCGGGAGGGATCGGCCTGCAGCTGCTCGGACTGGGTGCGAACGGCCACGTGGGCTTCAACGAGCCCCCTTGCGGCCCGAACGCCCCGGCCCGCTGTGTGTTCCTCAGTGAGGCCACCCTCCACCAGAACGCCGCCGCCTTCGGTGGGGATCCGGCGCAGGTGCCACCGCGGGCCATCACCCTGGGCCTGGCCCAGGTCCTGCAAGCCGACACGATCCTGCTGGTGGTGAGCGGGTCGTCCAAGGCGGGGATCCTGCGCCGCCTGCTGCGCGAAGCCCCCCATGCCGAGCTGCCGGCCAGCTGGTTGCAGACGCATCCGGGCCTGCGGCTGATGGTCGACCGGGCGGCGCTGGAGGTCTGAGCCGGACGGCTCAGACCATCACGGCTTCCATCAGGGTCTCGTCGGCCTCAAGATTGCTGGTGACGCTGCGCACGTCGTCGAGATCCTCGAGAGCATCGAGCATGCGCAGGCAGGCGCGCAGCAGCTCCTCGTTCTCCAGCCGGCAGGGAGTGGCCGAGACCCAGCGGTGCTCCCAGTCGGCCACCGGCCAGCCCTGGCGGCGCAGCCCATCCTGCAGCGCCTCGAGATCGGCATAGCGGCAGGACACTTCGGCGCCGTCGGATTCGATGAGGTATCCCAGCACCGTGGGCCCGTCCGCCTCCTCGAGCGCCAGCAGGCTCTCCAGCAGGGCCTCCTCCCGGGGCGAGGGTCCGCAGAGCCGCACCACCCCGCGCTGCTCGAAGAGATAGGCGACGCAGCCGGTCTCCCCCAGGTTGCCGCCGTTCTTGCTGAAGGCCAGGCGCAGGTCGGCGGCGGTGCGGTTGCGGTTGTCGGTGAAGGCCTCGATCAGCACGCCCACACCACCAGGACCGTAGCCCTCGTAGCGCACCGCCTCGAACTGATCCGCCTCACCACCGGCCTGGCCGGAGCCCTTGGCCACGGCCCGCTCGATGTTGGCGTTGGGCACGCCGGCCGCCCTCGCCTTCTCGATCGCCGTGCGCAACTGGAAATTGCCGGCCGCATCGGCGCCGTTTCTCGCCGCAACCGTGATCTCCCGGGCCAGCCGGGTGAAAACCACACCGCGTCTGGCATCCACCACCGCCTTCTGGCGTTTGATCTGTGCCCATTTGCTGTGGCCGGCCATCGCGGAACAGGGAGACGGAAGGTGGGGGCGTGACCGGACCGGTTCCGCTGCGGATTCAGCCGGCGGCGTCGAGCACCAGACGGGGGCGGAGCCAGCCGTCACTGCTGGAGCGGGCCATGCCGGCCAGATTGCCATCCGGGTCGATCACCACCACGGCCTGATCGCCCTCCACCACCTGCCTGCTGGCAGGTGCCCGGCCGCAGCGCCAGCCAGCCAGCTCTTCGGGGTCCAGCCGGTGCCGCGGCAGGTGGGAAAGGGCGAGCAGCGGATCCAGCAGCGGGGGCGGCGGCTCGGCCTCCATCTCCTCAAGCGTGAGGGCGTCGGCCAGGCTGAAGCCGAGGGCCTCGGTGCGCCGCAGCTGGGCCAGGGTGCCACCGCAGCCCAGGGCAGCACCCAGGTCGCGGGCCAGGGAGCGGATGTAGGTGCCGGCGGAGCAGTGCACCTCAAGTTCCAGCCGGCCCAGGACCGGATTCCAGTCCGTCAGCTCCAGCCGATCGATGCTGACGGTGCGTTCCTGGAGTTCCAGCACCTCGCCGCGACGGGCGCGGGCATAGGCCCGTTCACCCGCCACGTGCACCGCCGACACCTGGGGGGGGCGCTGCTGGATCGGTCCGCGAAAGGGCTCGAGGGCGGCGTCCAGTTGCTGACGGGTCAGGGCCGGCACGGGGCTTCGTTCCAGCACCTCCCCGCTCTGATCGTCGCTGTCGGTGCGCAGGCCGAGCTGCACCACGCCCCGGTAGGCCTTGCCGCCCGGCAGGTAAGGCAGCAGGCGGGTGGCGAAGCCAAGCGCCATCGGCAGCGCGCCGGTGACGGCCGGGTCGAGGGTGCCGCCGTGGCCCACCCGCTTCAGCCCATAGCGGCGGCGCACTCTTGCCACGCAGGCGTGGGAGGTGAGCCCGGCCGGCTTGTCCAGCACGAGGAAGCCACAGAGCTGGTTGTCGGGGCTGGGGGCGGCGCTCATGGCGTGCACTGTTGCATCCGGCGCGAGACCTGCAGGACCCGGCGGGAACGGTTTTCCTCAGTGCCGCGGAGGCCGGCGACGGCTCGCCGTAGCCTGGAGGGGATCCAGATTCGACCCGGTGTGTCCGATCGCCTCAGCACCGCTTTCCTGCCTGTGTCGCCAGCTGGAATCGCTCCTGCCCGGCCGGCGCTGGGCCTGGAGCGGTTCCTGCAGGACGGCTTCGCCCTTCGGGATCAGCTGGCCAGCCATCTCGGCCTGAGCCAGGCACGCCTGGAGGAGCGCCTGGCGGCCAGCTGCACCGACCTGGCGGCCCTTCACCCCGGCGCCGTCGGCTTCGATCCACACCGGGTCGAAGAGTTCTACGAGGAGACCGTCGGCACCGCTCACCTGCTCGAGCTGGCCGCCTGGCATCTGGCCAGCGCCGACTACATCGCTGACACACTGCGCCTCCAGAGCCGTTTCGCCCGGGGGCTGGTGCTCGACTTCGGCGGCGGCATCGGCACCCATGCCCTGGCTGCCGCTGCCCTTCCCCAGGTGGAGCGGGTCTGGTTCGTGGATCTCAATCCCCACAACCGGGCCTTCGTGGCGGAGCGGGCGGCCCGATTCGGCCTCTCGGATTCCCTGCAGGTCTGTCGCGATCTGGAGGATCCCTCCCTGCCGGAGCGCTTCGACACGGTGGTCTGCCTGGATGTGCTGGAGCATCTGCCCGATCCGGCCGCCCAGCTCGAGATCTTCGCTGCCCGGATGACGCCCGCGGCCACGGCCCTGCTGAACTGGTACTTCTTCAAGGGATTCGAGGACGAGTATCCCTTCCACTTCGACGACCCCGCCCTGGTGGAGCACTTCTTCCGCACTCTCCAGAACCTCTTCCTTGAGGTCTTCCACCCCTACCTGATCACCACGCGGGCCTACCGGCTGATGATCAGGTAGGAGCCTGTCTGGTGGGCTCTCGCTCAGGCGACGGCCACGTTGATGCGCTTGCGGGCCCGCAGACCGCGCTTGATGCTCTCGAAGTTCACGACTCCGTCGACGAGGGCGAAGAGGGTGTCGTCGGAGCCGCGGCCCACGTTGACGCCAGGAATCACCGAGGTGCCGCGTTGGCGGATCAGGATCGAGCCGGCGGTGACGGTTTCCCCGCCGTAGCGCTTGACGCCGAGGCGCTTGGAGTTGGAGTCACGGCCGTTGCGTGTGGAGCCTGTGCCTTTCTTGTGAGCCATGGGGACGGAGGGGGAGGGGGAGGGAGGAGCGGATGGGGCGGGATCAGGCGATCGCCTTGCCGTTCACGCAGATCGACTGGACCATCACACGGGTGAGCTCCTGGCGATGACCGCTCTTGCGCCGCGTCTTCTTCTTGGGGCGCATCTTGTAAACCAGGATCTTCGGCCCGCGGCGATGGGCGAGCACCTTGAGCTCCACTTTCGCGTCGCTCACGTAGGGGCGGCCCAGGCTGGTGCCGCCGGCATCCCGCACCAGCAGAACGTTCTCCAGGGTCACGATCTCGTCCACCTCGGCCGGCAGACGGTCAAGATCGTAGTAGCGGTTGGGCTGCAGCCAGAACTGCTGACCGGACGCTTCGACGATGGCGTAAGGGCCTGCCGCTGCGGACCCGCTCTGGGGCGCGGGTTGGCCTGGGGCTGGAGATTGGCTCATGGGCTCAGGGGGCGTGGACAGGCAAGCGCCGTAATCCAGGCGCCGGCGAGGCGCCTGGTCGGCAGCGCTATTCAGGCCTGGCGCACATCCGTTCGAATGACAAACGAGAATCCTCCCTCGTTGCCGGCCTGTGCGTCAACACTAAGGTTTCTGCGCAGGAGCGCAACCGTCACGCCGAATGTCCCAGCCGGCGCTCACCATCGCCTCCCTGATCCGGGCAGACCGCCTGCGTCCAGCCAGCCAGTGGCTGCTGGGCGGACGCTACGAGCTGGTGGAGCTGGGGGACGAGCCGGATCCAGTGGCAGCCTTGGAGCGCCGCTGGGAGCGGTTCGACGCGGTGCTGCTGGAACAGGGTGTGTTGCCACAGGAGGGATTTCAGCGGCTGCAAGCCCAGGGGCTGGTGCTGCCGGCGGTGGTGGTGGGTCAGCTGAGCGGCCGGGTGGAGTACCACGAGGCCGAGATCCATCTGCCCCCGGATCAGATGGAACAGCTCAGTTACAGCCTGGATGCGGCCATCTCCCGATTTCTGCGGCGTGGCCCCGCCAACGGAGCGGCCACCGAGGAGGGCAGCCGGGCCCGGGAGCCATGGCGGCTGTCGAATCGGCTGCGGGAACGGCTCGGTTACCTTGGGGTTTTCTACAAACGGGATCCCTCCAGGTTTCTGCGCAATCTTCCTCCGACCGAGCGCCAGGAACTGCTCCGCTCGCTGGAGCGCACCTATCGGGATCTGCTGATCAGCTACTTCCGTGACCCGGCCGCTGCCAACCAGGCCCAGGAGAGTTTCGTGAACACAGTCTTCTTCAGTGATCTATCGATCACCAAAACTGTGGAAATCCATGTGAATCTGATTGACAGTTTCTGGAAGCAGCTCAAGCTGGAGGGTCACAAAAATGATTTTCTTCAGGACTACCGGCTAGTGCTGCTGGATGTGATGGCCCATCTTTGCGAGATGTACCGGCGTTCCCTGCCCCCCGATGCTGCCCTCAAAGCAGCCGAACCACTCAACAGTCTGATTGTCACGCCATCGGAGCCGAATTGATGCCTCTACGCAAAACCTACATCCTCAAGCTCTACGTTGCCGGCAACACGCCAAATTCCATGCGTGCACTCAAGACGTTGCGCACGATCCTGGAGCAGGAGTTCAAGGGTGTCTACGCCCTCAAGGTGATCGATGTGCTCAAAAATCCCCAACTCGCCGAGGAGGACAAGATTCTGGCCACTCCCACCCTCGCCAAGATCCTGCCGCCGCCGGTGCGGCGCATCATCGGTGACCTCTCCGACAGGGAGCGGGTCCTGATCGGCCTTGATCTCCTCTATGACGAACTCAGCGAGAGCGAAATCCAGGAGGCGGGCATCGAGCCGTCCGGCGAGCTGTGAATTCTGTAGATGCCCCTGCGTTTTCGCAGTCTTCCCGCTCCAAAGCGTAAATTTTCCCAGGACTACCAGAGTTCATGCAGGATTTCAGCGCCGTCAGCCAGCCACGGATGCAGGTGCAGAAGCTTCCCACCGGCATCGAGGGCCTCGATGACATCTGCCAGGGAGGCCTGCCGATCGGTCGCTCCACCCTGATCAGCGGCACCTCCGGAACTGGCAAAACCGTTTTTTCCCTGCATTATCTTTACAACGGCATCCGCCAGTTCGACGAGCCCGGCATCTTCGTTACATTCGAGGAATCACCGCTCGACATCATCCGCAATGCCGCCAGTTTCGGTTGGAACCTCCAGGAGCTGATCTCCCGGGAAAAGCTCTTCATCCTCGATGCATCACCGGATCCCGACGGCCAGGATGTGGCGGGTAATTTTGATCTTTCTGGGTTGATCGAAAGGATTAACTACGCAATCCGCAAGTACAAGGCCAGGCGCGTTGCGATCGATTCGATTACTGCCGTCTTTCAGCAATATGATGCCGTATCCGTGGTGCGGCGTGAGATCTTCCGCCTGATCGCCAGGCTCAAGGAAATCGGTGTCACCACGGTGATGACCACCGAGCGTATCGATGAGTACGGCCCGATCGCCCGCTACGGCGTCGAGGAATTCGTCTCCGACAACGTGGTGATCCTGCGCAATGTTCTGGAGGGCGAGCGGCGACGCCGCACCGTGGAGATCCTCAAGCTGCGGGGCACCACTCACATGAAGGGAGAGTTCCCTTTCACGATGGGTACCCATGGCGTCTCCATCTTCCCGCTCGGGGCCATGCGGCTCACCCAGCGTTCCTCGAATGTCCGGATCAGTTCCGGAGTGCCCCGTCTAGATGAGATGTGCGGCGGCGGCTTCTTCAAGGATTCGATCATCCTGGCCACCGGCGCCACCGGAACGGGCAAGACGCTGCTGGTCAGCAAGTTCGTTGAAAATGCCTGCGGCACCAATGAGCGTGCCATCCTCTTCGCTTATGAGGAGTCTCGGGCCCAGCTGCTGCGCAACGCCACCAGCTGGGGTATCGATTTCGAGCAGATGGAGCAGGATGGCCTGCTGAAGATCATCTGCGCCTATCCGGAATCAACCGGCTTGGAGGATCACCTCCAGATCATCAAGACCGAGATCAGAGAGTTCAAACCATCTCGAATGGCGATCGATTCACTCTCGGCTTTGTCCAGAGGAGTGAGCCACAACGCCTTCCGGCAGTTCGTGATTGGGGTCACTGGCTATGCCAAGCAGGAGGAGATCGCCGGGTTCTTCACCAATACCTCCGAGGAGTTCATGGGCAGTCACTCGATCACCGATTCCCATATCTCCACGATCACCGATAGCATCCTGCTGCTGCAGTACGTCGAGATCAGGGGCGAGATGGCCAGGGCCATCAACGTGTTCAAGATGCGTGGGTCCTGGCATGACAAGGGCATCCGCGAGTTCGTGATCACCGGCAGTGGGCCCGAGATCAAGGATTCGTTCTCGAACTTCGAACGCATCATCAGTGGTGTGCCCCACCGCATCAGCACCGACGAGCGCAGCGAACTCTCACGGATCGCCCGCGGCGTGGCCGGCGACGAGCCGTTCTGAGCTCGGCGCGGTCTCGTGGTCGCGCCGGTCCCCTGCCGCCAACAGCAGTTCGTCGCTGTCGGCCTGCTCCAGGGGCAGATCGAACCAGAAGGTGGTTCCCACGCCCGATTCACTCACGATCTTGATGCCGGTGCCGTGCTTCTCCAGGATGCCCCTCACGATCGAGAGCCCCAGACCGGTACCCACTTCGGTGTGCACGGTGTTTTCCACCCTGTAGAAGCGCTCGAAGATCCTCTCCTGATCCTCCCGGGAAATGCCGGTCCCCGTGTCCGAGATCTCTACCCGTAACCGAGGCAGCGGAGAGGTGAGTTCGCAGCTGGGGCCCTTGCTGAGGGGGTTGGTGCTCGGGTCGAGGTGGCAGGAATCGGGCCAGGGATAGGCCCTCAGCACCAGTTTGCCCCCCTTGGGGGTGAACTTGAGGGCGTTGCCCACCAGGTTGTCGAGCACCTGGAGCAGCTGATCCCAGCTGCCCCGGACCCGCGGCAGCTGGCCCTCCACCTCCAGATGCAGGTCCACCCCTTTGTCCTCGGCATTGAGCCGGTAGTTGCGCAGGGTCTGCTCGATCGCAGGACGGAGCTCCATCGGTTCGAGCGTCCAGGATCGATCCGATTCCAGCCGGGAGAGATCGAGCACGTCGTTCACCAGCCGGGTCAGCCGGTCGGTCTCGGAATTGGCGATCGCCAGGAACTCCTGGGTTTCCTCCTCGCTCAGCTGGTCGCGCAGATCGTGGAGAGTCTCCACGTAGCTCTTGATGTTGCACAGCGGCGTGCGCAACTCGTGGGAGACGTTGCTGATGAAGCGGCTCTGGGCTGCGTTCAGCTCCACCTCACGGGTCAGGTCCTGCACGGTCATGGCGATCCCCTTGAGGCTTTCGCCGCTGGCGTCCTTCACTGCCTGCAGCACGATTCTCAGGGTGCGGGGTGGCTCGCCGAAGCTGCAGCGCACGTCGGTACTGTCCCGTTCGCCGCTGAGCAGGCTGTCGAGAGGCCCCTGCAGCTCCATCGCCAGCACGTCCGGCAGTTCGCTGCCCAGATCGCTGCCTTCGAGGTTGCGACCCTCCCAGCGGAACTGGCGCCGGGCTGTGGGATTCACCAATACGATGCGCCCCTCGCCGTCCAGCAGCGCGGCGCCGTCGGCCATCGTCGCGATCAGTGTCTGCTGCTTCACCTGCGCGGCGGTGAGTTCCTCGATGTTGGCGGCGTCGTAGACCTCCAGCTGCGAGGCCATGTCGTTGAAGCCATTGAGCAGTTCTCCCAGCTCCCCCCCCACCGGCAGGGAGATGCGGGCCTCGAAGTCGCCGTCGGCGATGGCTCGCACCCCCCGCAGCAGCTCCTTCACAGGTTGGGTGATCGTGAGGGCGTTGAAGACCGCACCCAGGATCACCAGCACCCAGATCGAGACGAACACAGCCACCGTCACCTCGCGGGTGAGGGCCGCGCTGGCCAGCACGGCCTCGTTGGGGTTGATGCCGAGCGCCAGCACACCCAGGTAACGCCCGTCGCTCACCATCGGCACGAACACATCGGTCACCTGACCGTCGGGGCTCAGGTGCTGCCGGATCAGGGGGTTCTGAGGGCGGCGCTGCAGATCGGCCGGCAGCTCCAGGCGGCGACTGAGCAGCAGTTCGCTGCCGCCACTGGTGGCGCTGATCGGGATCCCGAGGTAGATCACTCCCTCAGGATCGGCAAAGAAGATGTAACGGAGGCTGCGGCTGGCGCGCCAGAACCGCTCGGCGACGGACGCCAGCTCCCGGTCGTTGCCTTCGGCCACAAGAGGGGTGACGTTGGCGGAGAGCAGCAGGCCGAGGTCACGGGCGAAGCGGGTGTCGCTCATGCGGGCATCCCTCTGGATGCCGTTGAGGGCAAAGAAGGTGATGCCCGTCATCATCAGGCTCACCACCAGGGTGGCCACCGCCAGCAGTTTCGTCTGGAGGCTGAACTCCGCCCACCACTGCGCCAGCTTCTGCCACCAGGAGCGCATGGAGTGCTCCAGCGCCGGGGAGGCGAGCGCCGGGCCGGGTTCGGGGCTGGGATCCGGGTTGTCGCCCTGGGGCGGAGGGGCCGCGGTCACGCGCGGAACCGTCGATAGAGGGGCACCTTAGGAGTGGCGCACCTGATGGCCGATGTCACGCCGGAAGGTGATTCCCTCGAACGCCACCTCGGCCAGCCCTCCGTAGGCGGAGGCGAAGGCCGCGTCGAAGTCGTCCGCCTGGGCCACCACCGCCAGCACCCGGCCGCCCGCCGTGACGCAGGTGCCGCCGGGGTCCAGACGGCTGCCGGCATGGAACAGCTGGCGCTCGTCGGCGGGTTTCAGGGCTGAGCGGATCGGATCGCCGAGCCGAACCTCGCCGGGATAGCCGGCCGCGGCGGCCACCACGCAGGCGCTGCAGCGTTCGGCGATGGCCAGGGTCGGGGCCTCCGCCAGCCGTCCGGTGGCGCAGGCCAGCAGCACCTCCGCCAGTTCTCCCCCCAGCAGGGGCATCAGGGTCTGACACTCCGGATCGCCGAAGCGGCAGTTGAACTCGATCACCTTCGGGCCGGTCTCGGTGAGCATGAGGCCGGCGTAGAGGACGCCGCGGTAGTCGATGCCGCGGTTGCAGAGGGCCTGCAAGGTGGGTTCCAGCACCTCCTGTCGCACCTGCTCCAGGGCGGCTGCGTTCAGCAGGGGAGCGGGGGCGTAGGCCCCCATGCCGCCGGTGTTGGGTCCGGTGTCCCCCTCGCCGATGCGCTTGTGGTCCTGGGCGGGAGGGAGCAACACCATCGTGCGCCCGTCGGTGAGGGCGAACACCGAGACCTCCGGCCCGCTCAGGCGCTCCTCCAGCACCAGGGCCTCACCGGCGCTGCCGAAGCGGCCGGCGAACACCTCTTCGATTGCGGCCCGCGTCTCCTCGGTGGTGTCGGCCACCGTCACCCCCTTGCCGGCGGCCAGCCCGTCGGCCTTCACCACCAGCGGCCGGGGGTGCCGCTCCAGGACAGCCAGGGCCTCCTCGCGGCTGGAAGCGGCCCAGTAGCCCGCCGTGGGCACGCCGGCCTCCACCATCAGGGCCTTGGCCCACTGCTTGCTGGCCTCCAGCCGGGCGCCGTCAGCTCCCGGTCCGAACACCGCCAGGCCCCCGGCCCGCAGGGCGTCGGCCAGGCCGGCGGCCAGGGGCCCTTCCGGGCCCACCACCACCAGCCCCACCCGTCGCTCCCGACAGGCCTCCAGCAGGGCGGCCTGGTCCGTTTCGGCGATCGTCAGCGGCTCACAGCCCACCAGCTCGGCCGTGCCGCCGTTGCCCGGTGCCACCCAGACCCGCTCGACACCTGGACAGCGGGCCAGGGCCCAGGCCAGGGCGTTCTCGCGCCCACCCGAGCCCACCACCAGCAGTCGGGAGAGAGCAGAAGCGTGCTGGCCGGCCGGGGCGGCAGTGGCCTCGGGCTGGATGGAGGGGTGGGCCGAAGCAGTCATGGGGCCGGGGCGGCGGGAGTGGCAGGCCGGTTCCCCTTAGGTTGTGGCCCGGTGGACCGCCAGCCGTGTCTCTCCCTCTTTACTTGCCGGCGGTTCTGACCGTGTCTGCCGTCCGCCGGACGGGCAGTCGCCTGCTCGGGCCGGTCGCGGTCCTGCTGGCCGGCGCCTGGATCGGTGCCGGCTCCGTCAGGGCCGAGCTGCTGTCGTCGCCTGCCTCCGCTCCAGCTTCAGCAACGGCGGTGGCGATGAGCGAGCCGGCCTTCGCCGCGGCGCTGGCATCCGAGCAGCTGCCTGTGCTGGAGCTCGCCTGCCAGGACGCGGCCCGCTTCGATCTGCCGCTGCGGCTGCGGCAGCTGAAGGATCGGCTGGTGGCGCTGCGGCCTGCCCCCCAGCCCCTGCCCGTGGTGCTCGCCAACGCCAACGCCCTGATCAGTTGCCTGGCACCGGAGGCGGCCCTGGCGGTGCTCGACCGCTACGGCCCCGGGCCGGGGGTCGAGCGCCAGCAATGGCTGATCCAGCAGTGGCGCGCCGCCAACGCCGGCCTGAACCATCGCCGTGCCGCCGAGGCGCTGCGCCGCCTGGCGGCGGGCAGTGTCGCCAGGCTCGAGACCGTGCCCCTGCCGTTGCGGCTGCGCGACGACGGCACCCTCGACACCCTGCCGGCGCTCGATGTGCTGGCAGGCCATCTGCAGGCCCTGGGCCGTGATCGGGAAGCGGCTGAAGTGCTGCTGGCGGGCCGGCTGCCGGGCCTGGTGGCGGCCGAGCGGCTGCAGAAGGCCGTCAGGCTGCTGGCCGACGTGCCCCTGGCCCAGCGCAATGCCCTGCTGGAAACGGCCCTTGACCAGGCGGCCGCCGCCGGTGCCTGGGGGATGGCGGCCGAACTGCTGGATGGCCAGCGCCTGCTGCAGGAGAAGGAGGGCGGCGATCCGGCCGCTGCCCGTGAACGGCGCCTGCGGCTCAGCCAGCGCATCGACGATGCCTATGCCGAGTGGCTGCTGCGGCGTGGCGATCCCGCCCAGGCGGCCCGCAGCGGAGAGCTGGAGCGGCAGTTGCGCTCCCCCCGCACCCCCGGCGGCCATGCTGAGAACCGCCAACCCGTGTTGCCCTCCGATCCGTCTCCACCATGACCTCTTATCAGCTGGGTCCTTTGCTGTACGAAGGCAAGGCCAAGCGGTTGTTCCGCACCGACCGTGAGGATCTGGTGGCGGTGGAGTTCAAGGACGACGCCACCGCCTTCAATGCCCTCAAGAAGGCCCAGTTGCAGGGCAAGGGAGCGCTCAACTGTCAGATCTCCGCTCTGCTGTTCGAGCATCTGGAGCGAGCGGGGGTTCCCACCCACTACCTCGGTGTGCAGGCGAGCCACTGGATGCTCGTGCGGCCCGTGCGGGTGATTCCCCTCGAGGTGGTGATCCGCAACGTGGCGGCAGGTTCGCTCTGCCGGGAGATGCCGATCGCCCCCGGCACGCCCCTGGACCCTCCCCTGCTCGACCTGTACTACAAGGACGATGCCTACGCCGATCCCCTGCTCACCGAGGCCCGGCTGGAGCGGCTTGACCTGCTGACACCTGATCAGCGCCAGGAGCTCGAACGGCTCGCCCGACGGGTGAACGCGGTGCTGCAGGAGCTGTTCGCCGCCCTGCAGCTCGAACTGGTGGACTTCAAGCTCGAACTGGGTTTCACGGCGGAGGGTCGGCTGGTGGTGGCCGATGAGATCAGCCCTGACACCTGCCGTCTGTGGGACCGGGACGTGAGCGACGTCAGCGACCGCATTCTCGACAAGGACCGTTTCCGCCAGGATCTCGGCGGCGTGGTCGAGGCCTATGGGGAGGTCCTCAAACGGGTCCAAGGGGTGATCCCGGGACCGGTCGTCTACCGGTAAGGTCACGGCAATTTGCGGCGCTGCCGCGTTGCCTCGGAGAACCATGGGTGGCACCCGCAACACGGCATCCCTCTCCGAACTGACAGCGCGGCCCTTTCGCCTGGGCCTGTTCCTCGGTCTGCCCCTGCTCGGAGTGGCAGCGCTGCTCGCTCCGGGTCGTGCCGCGGCCCAGACCGATCCCGCCACACCCGCGCCTTCCCCGGCCGCCGCTCCTGTCTCCGGCCCGACGGATCCAGCTGCAGGGGGCCAGACCCCAACGGCAGTCCCGATCCCGACAACGACCCCTACACCGACCCCTGGCCCAGCGCCGGAACCGGCCCCGGTGACCCCTGGGACCACTCCGGGGCCAGCCGAGGCTCCTGGCGCTGCCGGCTCCGGCAGCCTGGCCCCGACCACACCGGCCGAACCCAGAGTTCTCGTCAGTGAGGTGGTCGTCCAGGGCCTGGAGGGTCATCCCGAACGGGAGCGCCTGGAGCTGGCCGTCTACGACGCCATGGTGGTCCGCCCCGGCAGCCGCGTAACCCGCAGCGAGCTGCAGACCGATCTGTCGGCCATCTACGCCAGCGGCTGGTTCTCGGATGTGCGCATCCAGCCCGTCGACGGCCCCCTGGGCGTTCAGGTGGTGGTCATCGCCACCGCCAATCCCGTTCTGCAGAACGTGGAGTTCGACGCCCCCAAGGTCAAGCTGCCGCCTGCGGTGATCAAGGACACATTCGCGGCTGACTACGGCAAGACGCTCAACCTCAACACCCTGCAGACCCGGATGCAGGAAATGCAGAAATGGTATGCCGACCAGGGCTATTCGCTGGCGCGGATCACCGGTCCCAGCCGGGTGAGCCCGGAAGGCACCGTGCAGCTCACCGTTCGCGAAGGCACGGTGGAAGGGGTGGAGGTGCAGTTCCTCAACAAGGAGGGTTCCGCCACCAACGACAAGGGCCAGCCGATCCGCGGCAAGACGAAGCCATGGGTCGTGACCCGGGAGATCTCGATCAAGCCGGGTCAGATCTTCAACCGCCGCAGCCTGGAGGAGGACATCAAGCGTCTCTACGGCACCGGTCTCTTCGGTGACATCAAGGTCACTCTGCGGCCGGTGCCGGCCAAGCCGGGGGAGGTGGTGATCGTTCTGGGCATCGTCGAGCAGTCCTCCGGTTCTCTCTCCGGCGGCCTGGGCTACAGCCAGAGCCAGGGCGTGTTCGGCCAGATCCAGCTCCAGGACAGCAACCTGCTCGGTCGCGCCTGGGATATGAGCGTCAACTTCACCTACGGCCAGTTCGGTGGCCTCGCCGATCTCTCCTTCACCGATCCCTGGATCAAGGGCGACCGCTACCGCACCGCCTTCCGCGCCCGGCTGTTTCTCAGCCGGGACGTGCCGCAGGTGTTCCAGAGCCAGGACAACGGCAGCATCAACACGGTCTCCAGCTTCTACGAGGCCCCGGGAACCAAGCTGGCCTACAACATCAACAACAACAACAACCCGGAGGGCAAGGTCTTCGGCTCGGTTTCGGAGGCGGAATCCGCCTCCCCGGGCAACAGCTGGTTCAACTACGACGGCAATTCGGTCGCGATCCAGCGGGCCGGCGGCAACATCCAGTTCGTGCGCCCGCTGAACGGAGGGAATCCCTTCAAGCGCGCTCTCTGGAGCGTGGTGGTGGGTGCCAGTGCCCAGGAAGTGACGCCGATGAACTTCAGCGGCGACAGCATGCCCTTTGGCGTGAGCACGAACAATTTCAACGGGGCAAAAGCGCCGATCGATAACGTGATCTGCATCGCCTTCAACTGCGCCCGTAAAAACCAGCTGGTCGCGTTCCGGGTGGGGGCCACCCGCAACAACCTCAACGATACGCGCAACCCCTCTTCAGGTTCCTTCTTCAGCGTCGGCAGCGAGCAGTTCATTTCCGTGGGCCCCGATTCCCCCACGTTCAATCGTGTGCGTGCCAGCTACAGCTATTTCATCCCGGTCAACTGGCTCAAGTTCTACAAAGGCTGCCGCACCAAGCCCGGTGAAACTCCCGATTGCAAGCAGGCTCTGGCATTCCAGGTTTCCGCCGGCTCCAACATCGGCGACCTGCCCCCCTACGAAGCCTTCTGCCTGGGTGGTTCCAACTCCGTGCGTGGCTATGCCGACTGCGACATGGGCGTGGGCCGGAGCTTCGGTGAGGCCACGATCGAATACAGATTCCCGTTGTTCAGCATCGTCAGTGGTGAGCTGTTCATCGACGCCGGCACCGCCTTCGGAACCCAGTCCAGCGTTCCCGGCAACCCCGGCGGGCTGCTGCTCAAGCCCGGTAGCGGCTTCTCGGTGGGCACCGGTCTGATCGTGACCACGCCTGTGGGTCCGCTGCGGCTGGAGGTCGCCAGCAAGGACTTCAGCGGTGAATGGCGCTTCAACCTCGGCGTCGGCTGGAAGTTCTAGTGTCGCCCTGGCCTGCGGACTACGGCCGGGCCTGGACCCTGGCAGCTGCGGTGGAGCGCAGCGGCGTCGGCCTCCACAGCGGCAGTCACTGCCGGGTGCGGCTGCAGCCGGGCGATCGGCCCGGCTACCGGCTCGGCTGGCTGGACGAGCCCTCTGCCGGGCTCGTCCACCTTCACCCCGATCAGGTGAGCGACACCCAGCTCTGCACCGCGCTGCGGCTCGACCAGCGGCGGCTGGCCACGGTGGAACATCTGCTGGCGGCCCTGGCGGGCACGGGCCTCTCCCATGTGGAGATCCTGGTGGAGGGGGAGGAGGTTCCCCTGCTCGATGGCTCGGCCCTTCCCTGGGTCGAGGCGATCGGCGAGGCGGGGCTGCAGGAACTGGGGGAGCGCCAGCCGCTGCAGCGGCTCGAGGCCCCGATCACTCTCCAGCACGGCCAGAGCTTCACCCTTGCCCTGCCCAGCGATCGCCCGCGCCTGGGGGCCGCGATCGAGTTCTCCCAGCCGGCGATCGGCCGCCAGATGTTCTCGCTCGAACTCACCCCCTCGGCCTTCGTGGAGCAGCTGGCACCGGCCCGCACCTTCGGCTTCCGTGACCAGATCGAGCAGCTCCGCGCTGCCGGCCTGATCAAGGGCGGCGGCCTGGACAATGCCCTGGTCTGCGATGGCGCCCAGTGGCTGAATCCGCCGCTGCGCTTCCCGCACGAACCGGTGCGCCATAAGCTCTTGGACCTGCTGGGGGACCTGGCGCTGGTGGGCTTGCCCCAGGCCCAGATCTTCGCCTTCCGTGGATCCCACGGGCTGCATACCGCCCTGGCGGCAGCTCTGGCCGCCCAGTCCCGATCGACCTGAAGCCCGTTGTCCGTTTCTCCTGCCGGCGCACCACTGCTGACCAGTGAGCAGATCCTCAACCTGCTCCCCCACCGCTTCCCCTTCGCCCTGGTGGATCGGGTGATCGAGTACGAGCCCGGCAAACGGGCCGTGGCCCTCAAGAACGTGACCCTGAACGAGCCCCAGTTCCAGGGCCACTTCCCGGGTCGCCCCCTGATGCCGGGGGTGCTGATCGTCGAGGCGATGGCTCAGGTGGGTGGCCTGATCGTCACCCAGATGCCTGATCTGCCAAAGGGCCTGTTCGTGTTCGCCGGCATCGACGGCGTCCGCTTTCGCCGCCCCGTGGTGCCGGGCGACCAGTTGCTGATCAGCTGCGAACTGCTCAGCCTCAAGCGCAGGCGGTTCGGCAAAGTGAAGGCCGCAGCCACCGTCGACGGTGACCTGGTGTGCTCCGGAGAACTGATGTTCTCCCTGGTTGACTGAGCCGATGACCCGCACAGCCGTGGAAACGACGATTCACGCCACCGCGGTGGTCGACCCCCGTGCCCAGCTCGGCGAGGGTGTGGAGATCGGTCCATTCGCGGTGATCGGTCCTGACGTTCAGATCGGTGCCGGCAGCCGGATCGGTCCCCATGTGGTGATCGATGGCCGGGTGCGGATGGGCGCCCGCAACCGGATCTTCCCCGGGGCCTGCATCGGCCTGGAACCCCAGGACCTCAAGTACGGCGGTGCGCCCACCGAAGTGGTGATGGGCGATGAGAACACCATCCGCGAGTGCGTCACCATCAACCGTGCCACGGCCGACGGAGAACAGACCCGGCTGGGCAGCGGCAACCTGCTGATGGCTTACAGCCATGTGGGTCACAACTGCGAACTGGGCGACCGCGTCGTGGTGGCGAACAGCGTGGCGATCGCTGGCCACGTGGTGATCGGTGATCGGGCTGTGATCGGGGGCGTGCTCGGCATCCACCAGTTCGTGCACATCGGCAAGCTGGCGATGGTGGGCGGCATGAGCCGGATCGATCGGGATGTTCCCCCTTTCGCCATCGTCGAGGGCCATCCCGGCCGGTTGCGGGGGCTCAACCGCATCGGCCTCAAGCGCAGCGGACTGGCTGACCGGGACGGCGGAGCCGAACTGAGGCAGCTCCAGCAGGTCTGGGACCGGCTGTACCGGGGTGACGATGTGCTGGTGCAGGCCCTGGCCCGCATCCGCGAGGAGCGGCTGCTACCGGCCGCCGAGGAGCTCTGCGGTTTCCTGGAAGCCTCGATCGCGCCGGGGCGGCGCGGTCCGCTGCCGCCCCAGCGCTGATGGTGCGACTGCTGATCAGCACCGGTGAGGTGTCGGGCGACCTGCAGGGGGGATTGCTGATCCGCGCCCTCCACGAGGAGGCCGCCCGGCGACACCTGACTCTGGAGATCGAGGCCCTCGGGGGCGAACGGATGAAGAAGGCGGGGGCCCATCTGCTCGCCAACACCGCACCGATGGGGGCGATCGGGCTGTGGGAGGCCCTGCCCCTTGTGCTGCCCACGCTGCGACTGCAGCGCCAGGTGGGTCGCTGGTTGCGCCGCAGCCCCCCCGACGGGGTGGTGCTGATCGATTACATGGGAGCCAACGTCAGCCTCGGCCGCCGCATCCGGCGCCGTTGCCCGTCGGTGCCGATCACTTATTACATAGCGCCCCAGGAGTGGGCCTTCCGCCTTGGCGAGGGGGGCACCACCCGCCTGATCGGCTTCACCGACCGGATCCTGGCGATCTTTCCGGAAGAGGCGCGCTTCTATGCCGCCCGCGGCGCCCGGGTCACCTGGGTGGGCCATCCCCTGATCGACACCCTGGCGTCTCCGCCCACGGCCCAGGAGGCTCGCCGGATGCTGGGCCTGGCGGACGATGCCCAGGTGCTGCTGCTGCTGCCCGCCTCCCGCCCCCAGGAGATGCGCTACCTGATGCCGCCACTGGCCGCCGCCGCCGCCGAACTGCAACGCCTTCGGCCCGGGCTGAAGGTGATGGTGCCGGCCGGCCTGGCCGGCTTCGAACAGACCCTGGCCCGCCAGCTCCGCGACGCGGGGGTGGAGGCCACGGTGATCCCCGCCGACCGCTCCGATGCTCTAAAGCCCGCCCTCTGCGCGGTCGCCGTCCTCGCCCTGACCAAGTCGGGAACGGCGAATCTGGAACTGGCTCTGCGGGATGTGCCCCAGGTGGTGGGCTATCGCCTCAGCCGGGTGACGGCCTTCCTGGCCCAGCGGCTGCTGGGCTTCAACGTGCCCCACATCTCTCCGGTCAACCTGGTGCTGGAGGAACGCCTGTTGCCGGAGCTGCTCCAGGACGACCTGACCCCCGAGGCGATCGTGGCCGCTGCTCTGCCGTTGCTCGAACCTGGCCCCGAACGTCGGCGGATTCTGGAGGGATACGGCCGTCTGAGGAGCCTGCTGGGGGAGCCCGGGGTGACCCGGCGGGCCGCCTGTGAGATTCTCGATCAGCTCACGAGCGCCACGGCATGAGCAGCGCCAGCCTTCCTTCGCCCCCGGGGGAGCCACGCACCCCGGGATCCCGCTGGCCGATGCCGGGGGGTCTGGCACTTTCCCTGCTGCTCCTGCTGGGACTGTTGCTGGTCCCGGCGGCCCCTGCGGCGGCGGCGGTCGAAGAGGCCGTGCTGGCGGGGGGCTGCTTCTGGTGCCTGGAGCATGATCTGGAGGGCCTGCCGGGGGTGGTGGAAGTGGTGAGCGGCTTCAGCGGTGGCTCGCTGCCGAATCCCACCTATCGCCAGGTCTCCGCCGGTGGCACCGGGCATGTCGAGAGCGTGCGGGTGCGCTTCGACAACGCCCGCCTTCCCTACCCCACCCTGCTGCGCGCCTACTGGCGCAATGTCGACGCGCTTGATGGCGGCGGCCAGTTCTGCGATCGGGGCGACTCGTACCGGGCCGTGATCTTCAGCCGCGCTGGACGGCAGGAGGAACAGGCCGCCGCCAGCCTGCAGGCGTCGGCCCGGGAGCTTGGGGTGAAGCCCACGGCGATCCGGGTCAAGATCCGGCCCCTGGAGCGTTTCTGGCCCGCCGAGGACTACCACCAGAACTACGCCGAGCGGAATGCCCTCCGGTACAACTACTACCGTTGGTCCTGCGGCCGTGATCGCCGGCTGGACCAGCTCTGGGGGCCGAGGGCGCGGGGCTCGGCGCCATGGGGTGGCCAGCGCTGAGTGCAGCTTGCGGCCCTTCCCAGATCCGCCCGCTCCCTCTACGGTTCATGGATGTCGAGTGCAGGTCTTCGTATGTATCTGCTGACGATCCGCGACGGTCTGGTCACCCGTCACATCGGCCCGTACGCCAGCCCCAAGCAGGTCATGGACGATCTGGACAGGCTTCTCACCGCCTTCGGTGAGCGGGCCCGCTGGCAGATCCACGAGATGGAGGAGCCGGCCCGTTTGCTGGAAACGATCGGCGGACCGGAACCTGTGGCTGCCTGAGCAGGCGTCTAGTCCGCGCTGCGGGGATAGCCCCGGAGCAGCCCGCTTTCCACCATCAGCCCCACTCCGGCGGTGACGCTGATCAGGCCGAGGGTGCCGTACCAGAACCATGGACCGGCCTGCTGATTCAGCGCCGGAATCCCCTGCCAGGTCCGCCGTGTGATCGCCTCGCCGACGAGGCAGAGGCCGGTGGGAAGCAGCAGAACCCCCAGCTGGGCGCGGATGTACCAGCGGATTTTCTTGGCGGCCATGGCGACGGGGTCCGGCGTCAGGGGCCAACCCTAAGCGGGGCCCCCGCTGGTCACCCAGTGAACCAGGGTGCGGACGCCGAAGCCGGTGGCCCCGGCCGGATCGAGACCCCGGCCCTTGTCGCTCCAGACGGTGCCGGCGATGTCGAGGTGGGCCCAGGCCAGCCCGGGGCGGATGAAGTCCTGCAGGAAGAGGGCGGCCGTGATCGCACCACCGGGCCTGGGACCGGTGTTCTTGAGATCCGCCACCGGACTCTTGAGTCCGTCCTTGTAGGAGGACTGCAGCGGCATGCGCCAGAACAGCTCCCCGCCCCGCTTGCCGGCTTCCTGCAGGGCCTGCGCCAGTCCGTCGCTGGGGGACCAGAGCCCGGCGATCTCCTCGCCGAGCGCGATCACGCAGGCGCCGGTGAGCGTGGCCAGATCCACCACCGCATCCGGCTCGAGCTTCGAGGCGTAGACGAGGGCATCGGCCAGGGTGAGCCGACCCTCGGCATCGGTGTTGTTGACCTCGATCGTCTTGCCGTTCGAGGCGGTGAGGATGTCACCGGGGTGGATGGCTTCGCCGCTGATCATGTTTTCGCAGGCGGCCACGATCACGTGCACCTCCACGCCGGCGGGCTTCAGCTCGGCGATGGCGCGCGCGGCCCCCAGCACCGCAGCGCTGCCGCCCATGTCGTACTTCATCATCTCAATCTGAGATCCGGCTGTCTTGAGGTTGTAGCCGCCGGAATCGAAGGTGAGCCCCTTGCCGATCAGCACCAGCTTCCGGCTGGCGCCGTCTGCCGGGTGGTAAGTGAGGTGGATGAATTTCGGCGGGAGCGACGAACCCCGGGCCACGCCCAGGTAGGCGCCCATGCCCAGGGCGGCGCATTCGGCTCGCTCCAGCACCGTCAGGTCCAGGCCGAACTCCGCGGCGATGGCAGCGGCGGTGTCGGCCAGGGCCTGGGGAGTCACCACGTTCGGCGGGGCGGCCACAAGCTGGCGCGCCAGCTCCACCCCGGCACAGGTGGCGCTCACCCCGTCGAGGCCTGCCGCTGCCGCCTCGGCCATGGCCAGCAGGGTCACCGTCGCCGGCGTGGGCGAGGGGTCGCTCTCGCTCTTGAACCGCTGGTCCACATAGAGGGCAAGGCGCACCGCCTCGGCGATCGCCCGTGCGGCGGCGGCGGGCTCCAGCGCGTCGGTGGGCAGGGCGATGCCCAGCTCCCGGGCGCCCGCGCCCGCTGCAGCCCTGGCCACCGCTGCGGCGCTGGAGCGCAGCGCCTCCAGATCGAACCGTGCCGGTTCCCCCAGACCCACCAGCACGAGGGTGGCGGGAGCGCCGCCCAGCAGGCTGAGGCAGGCTGATTCCCCCACCTTGCCCTTGAAGCGGCGCTGTTCGAGCAGGGCGCCGACACCGCTGCCGAAGCGGGCCTCCACGGCCTGCCGCAGAGCGCCCGTGTCGTTCTCGAACAGCCCCACCGCCAGGGCGTGGCCGCTCCAGTCAGCCAGAGAGGCGGATGTGCAGCTGAACTCCATGGGTGTGCCTGCCCGGGCCGCGATCGTAGCCATGCCTCTCAGGGGAGCTCAGCGGTGAACGGGGTGGCCCAGCGCTGGCGTGTCTCCTTGTTGAACGGGGGCTGCCAGAGACGGATCAGGGCCTGCTCCAGGGCCCGCCGTGGCCGCAACGCCGCGGGCACGTCACACCAGAACCGGATGCTGGTGGCGGGGGCCAGCCCGGCCCGCTGCAGCGCTTCGGCGTAGGCCGCCAGGTAGGTCTTGCAGTCGTGCTCCCCCTTCCAGCGCCGGTCGGCGCAACCCGTCTCGCCCACGTAGAGCAGCAGGGGATGCAGCAGCTGGGGCGGCCGGTCCATCACCACGTAGAGCGCCGCACCCTGCTGGGGAGGATCCGGCCAGCGCCAGAACTGCAGGGTCTGGGGGGCGAGTGCGAGAGGATCGAAGCGGGTGGCCCTCGCGGCGGGATCGTCGGCGACGGCGGCGAACAGGCTGCCTTGCACGGGTCCGGCCGCGGCGGCGCCCGGCTGCCGGCCCGGCGTGCCGCCCTGACCCTTCAGCGCTTCGAACAGGGGCTCCTGGAAGGTGCCCAGCCGGTTCTGCCAGCTGAGCAGCTGGTGCTGGAGCAGGGGCAGCGAGTCCGGCAGCCGGGCGCCGGCCGGCACCGATTCGGCCCCGTGGCTGAACAGGTCGCCCTGGCGAGCTGCCGCCATGATCAGCCCAGCGGCGGTCGCCGGCTGGGGAGGGGCAGGTCGGGGCCGATGGGCCCCTGGCCGAACGTCACCCGGCCGATCAGGCCTTCCACGACGTCGGCGGGCAGCTGCAGCCGCTGCTGCAGATCGGCCAGGTCCCGGTACGGACCCCGGCTCCGTTCCTGTACCAGCCGGCGGCAGCGCTGTTCCTCCAGCGGCAGGCGGACCCGCAGCTGATCGGCGCTGCTGCGGTTCAGATCGATGGGGGCGGGGCGGGCCGGCGCGGCGTCGCCGTACCAGCGGAAGTCGAGCAGGGGCCGCCAGCAGCGGATCTGTTCGTCGCCGAGGTTGAGCAGCGTCTGCAGATCCTCCGGTCCGCTGAGCTGCACGCCCCCGACCTGCAGCCTCAGGAGCAGGTCCACCTGGCTGGGACTGCAGCCCGGCAGTCGCAGCCAGTCGGCAGCGGTGGCGCGGTTCACGTCGAGGCGCCAGCCCAGGGCTGCTGCATGGCGCACCTCCTCGGCGCTGGCCAGCCGCAGGGCGGGGTTCCGGGCCAGCTTCAGGGCCAGCAGATCCTGTTCGATCGCTGCGTCAGCCTCGGTGTCCAGGCCGGGTGCCGCCGCCGCCGGCGCAGGCACCCGCCGGGGGGCCGGCAGCTGGCCCGTGGCCACCAGCAGGGAGCGGGCTAGGGGATCCAACCAGTGCCCCTTGGCCATGGCGGCACTCGCGGCTTCGCGCAACTGGGCCGAAGTTAGCGGCATCTGCAGCGGAGTTACGCCAATCCGTACTCCCTCGGCGCAGCCCGCCGGCGCAGAATCCTTCCGATCGCACCCCGCCTGGCACGCCCCATGGGCTTCTTCGAATCCGAGATCGTCCAGGACGAAGCCAGGCGGCTGTTCACCGACTACCAGCAGCTGACCCAGCTCGGTGGTGAATACGGCAAGTTCGATCGGGAGGGCAAGAAGCTGTTCATCGAGCGGATGGAGGAGCTGATGGACCGCTACCACGTGTTCATGAAGCGCTTCGAACTCTCCGAGGACTTCCAGGCAAAGCTCACGGTGGAGCAGCTGCGCACCCAGCTCGGTCAGTTCGGCATGACCCCCGAGCAGATGTTCACTCAGATGCACACGACCCTGGAGCGCATGAAGAGCGAACTGGAGGCAGAGAGCTGATTCCCGCGGCTGCCTACGATCCGGCCCGGTACGGGTTGGCGTGATGGTGGAGGCATTGCCGGCCTGGCTGGCGCGCGGGCTGGCTGATCTCTTTCCCGTGGGGGGCTCTGCCGATCCGGATCAGGCTCTGTCGGCACGGCTCGAGCAGGCCGGTCGGGAGGGCCGGCCGCTGCGGATCAAGCTCGGCATCGATCCCACCGGCAGCGACATCCACCTGGGCCACAGCCTGCTGTTCCGCAAGCTCCGGGCCTTTCAGGATGCAGGCCACACCGCCGTGCTGATCATCGGCGACTTCACCGCCCGCATCGGCGATCCCACCGGCAAGAGCACCACACGGGTGCAGCTGAGCGCCGCCGAAGTGGAGGCCAACGCCGACACCTACCTTGTGCAGCTGGGCCTGGGCCAGCCGCCGGCGCACTCCCTGCTCGATTTCACCACCCCCGGTCGCCTGGAGGTGCGTCGCAACAGCGAGTGGTTGGCCAGGCTCGATCTGCCGAAGGTGATCGAGCTGCTGGGGATCTCCACCGTGGGTCAGATGCTGGCCAAGGAGGACTTTGCCAACCGCTACGGCTCCGGCACTCCGATCAGCCTGCACGAGTTTCTCTATCCGCTGCTGCAGGGGTACGACTCGGTGGCGATCCAGGCGGATGTGGAGCTGGGCGGCACCGACCAGAAGTTCAACGTGGCGATGGGCCGCGACCTGCAGCGCCACTTCGGCCAGCGGGCCCAGTTCGGTCTGCTGCTGCCGATCCTGCCGGGCCTCGACGGGGTGCAGAAGATGAGCAAGAGCCTGGGCAACACGGTGGGGCTCAGCGAAGATCCGCTCTCGATGTACTCGAAGCTCGAGAAGGTGCCCGACGCGGTGGTGGACGACTACCTCACCCTGCTCACCGATCTGGATCTGGCGGCGCTGCCGCAGAGCCCGCGCGAACGTCAGAAGGCGATGGCGCGGGCGATCACGGCAGCCCACCACGGGGACGAGGCCGCCGCCGTTGCCCAGGCCGATGCGGCCACGCTCGTGGCTGGGGCCCGCGGGGCCGGAGCCGCCGATGCGGAGGTGCCCGAAGCCTCTCTGGCGGTGGTGCAGTTCCCCGCCAAGGCCTTCTATCTGCTCAGGGCCGTGGGGCTCTGCACCAGCAGCAGCGAGGCGCGGCGCCAGATCCAGGGCGGTGGCGTGAAGCTCGACGGCCAGAAGCTGGCCGACCCCAACCGGGAGTTCGCCGCGGCGGCGGAGCTGGAGGGCAAGGTGCTGCAGCTGGGGAAGAAGACGTTCCGGCGGCTGGTTGGCTGATCGGCAGTGAACGATGCGCCCCTGGTCGCGGGACGACGCCCGGTCCCTGGCGCTGATCTCCGGCAGGAAGATATTCCTATCGTTCCCGCCTGCCGCCCGTCTGCCGGTGTTCATGCCCGTCGATCAGGAGGATCCGGCCGAGCGCATCATCGTGGCCCTCGACGGCATGGAGGAGCGGCGGGCCCTGGCGTTCGCCGCCTCGATCCCCGAGCTGCGCTGGGTGAAGGTGGGACTGGAGCTGTTCACCGCAGCCGGACCTGCGGTGGTCGGTGAGCTGCGGGAGCGGGGCCTGCGCGTGTTCCTGGATCTCAAGTTCCACGACATTCCCGCCACCATGGCGGGCGCCTGCCGCAGCGCCGCGCGGCTGGGGGCGGAGCTGATCACGGTGCATGCCAGCGCTGGCAGCGAGGCGCTGGCTGCGGCCCAGGCAGCGGCGTTGGAGGGGGCGGCGGCGGCGGAGCTTCGGGCACCCATCCTGCTGGCGGTGACGGTGCTGACCAGCTGGGACCCGGCCCGCTTCGCCACCGAGCTGGCGGTCGCCGAGCCGGTGACGTCCTACGCGCTACGTCTCGCCGCCCTGGCGGCGTCGGCCGGCGTAGGCGGTTTGGTGTGCTCCCCCCTGGAGGTGTCCGCCCTGCGGGCAGCCCACCCCGAACCCTTCGTCCTGGTCACCCCGGGTATTCGGCCGACCGGGGCGGCTCGGGGCGATCAGCGGCGGCTGATGTCCCCCGCCGAGTCGATCGCCGCCGGCGCCAGCCGGCTGGTGATCGGCCGCCCCATCACCGCGGCAGCCGATCCGGCCACGACCTTCGCGGCCTGCTGCGCCGAGCTGGCCTGAGCCCCGGTCCGCCTGTCCATACTTGGCTCCGCGACCCCTGTCCCGGAGGTACAGCCGATGCGAAGGATCCTCCTCTGCCTGCTGGCCCTGCTGCTCGTGTTCGTCCCCGTGGACGCAGCCCGGGCCGTGCAGCCGGCCTTCAGCCTGCCGCCCCTGCCCTATCCCGCCGAGGCGCTGGAGCCGGCGATCGACGCCACCACGATGACGCTCCACCACGACCGTCATCACCAGGCCTATGTGGACAATCTCAACGCGGCCGTGGCGAGGGATCCGGCCCTGCGGGGGCTCACCCTTGAGGCGCTGCTGGCGCGTGCCTCCCAGACTCCTGCCGTCGTGCGCAACAACGCCGGCGGCCACTGGAACCACTCCTTTTTCTGGCCCTCCCTCACCCGGCCTGGCCAGGGCGGTGAACCCTCGCCCGCTCTCCGCGCCGCACTCGAGCGGGATTTCGGCTCGTTCCAGCAGTTTCAGGCCGCCTTCCGCGCCGCCGGCCTGCAGCGCTTCGGCTCGGGCTGGGTATGGCTGATCGTCTCGCCCCTGGGAAGTCTGCAGGTGGTGAGCACCCCCAATCAGGACAACCCCCTGATGGATCTGGCCCCCGAGCGGGGCACGCCCCTGCTCGGCAATGATGTCTGGGAGCACGCTTACTATCTGAAGTATCAGAACCGCCGGGCCGACTACCTCGATGCCTGGTGGCCCGTGGTCGACTGGAGCGTGGTGTCCCGCCGCTACGCCGAACGTCTGCCCCGATGAGTGCCGACGTCGGCGGCCGGCTGGGGCCGAAGCCACAACCCTGGCAGGCATCCGACGTGCTGCTGCTGCGCACCGGCTTCTGCTTCGCCAAGAGCCACCTGCTGGCGTCTCTGCTGCGCGCCCGGGGCCTCCCGGTGGGGTTCTGCTGCCAGCGCCTCAGCAGCACGCCTTCTTCCTGCCGGAGTGGGGCCGGTATCGCCTCGACCCCCGCGGCCACCGGCCCGGCCTGGACACCCACTTCCGTCCGCCGGAGGGGCTGCAGCCCCAGGGCTGTCCCGGTCGCTGACGATCAGAATCGCTCCCGTCCGGTGCCGCCAGGTGCGACTCCATGCCAAGAGCCGGGATCCAGTCCGCTCAGCCGGCACTTCGCTTCATTCCTCCCGCCTACTCGCCCTGGCTGCACCGGCTGTTCCGGTTGCTGCTGCCGGCATTGCTGCGCTCGCGCGGCATCGTGCGCTGCGAGGCCACCGGCGTCGACCGCCTGGCCCGGCTGTATGCCGAGGTGCAGGCCGGCCGGACGCGGCTGCTGATCGCCTTCCGTCACCCCACCACCACCGATCCCCTGGTGATGGCCCAGCTGCTCTGGCGCGAGCTGCCACGGGCGGCACGGCGGGAGGGGCTGACCCTGCGCTTTCCGGTCCACAGCCAGTTCCTCTACGACCGCGGCATACCCCTGTGGGCCGGGGCCGCGGCCGGCTGGATCCTGTCGAAGCTCGGAGGCATCCCGATCCAGCGGGGCAAGCTCGATCGTCTCGCCCTCAAGACCGCCCGCCATCTGTTCGCCCACGGCCCGTTCCCCCTGGCGATCGCGCCGGAGGGTGCCACCAACAACCACGGTGAGATCCTCAGCCCCCTGGAGCCGGGCATCGCCCAGCTGGCCTTCTGGTGCTGCGAAGACCTCGCCGCTGAGCGGCGCGATCAGCGGGTGCTGATCGTGCCGATCGGGCTGCAGTACGTCTCCCTCAGCGACGACTGGGTCCCGATCGAGCGTCTGTTGACGGACCTGGAGGCCCTGCTGGGCGTGTCCTGCACCGCTGCCGCCCCTTCAGCTTCCGTTCCGGCCGATCGCCGCTACGAGCGCCTGCTCGTCCTGGCCGAGCGTCTGCTCACCCTGCTGGAGGCGTTCTACCGACAGACCTACGGCCAGGCGCTGGAGACAGCAGGCCCAGCCACTGCCGACGGCGACTTCGTCGAGCGCGTTGGCCGGCTGCGGGAAGCGGCGCTGGCCGTGGCGGAATCCCACTTCAACCTGCCGCCGCGGGGAACGATCAACGAGCGTTGCCGCCGCATCGAGCAGGCCGGCTGGGACTGCATCTACCGCGATGACCTGGAGGGGCGATCGCCGGTGGAGCGCAGCCTGGCCGACTGGAGGGCGACCGAGGCCGGCATCCGCATGGGGCACATGCGCCTGGTGGAGCACTTCGCCACCGTGAGCGGCTCCTACGTGGCCGAGAAGCCGAGCCTCGATCGCTATGGCGAGGTGCTGATCATCCTCTGGCGGGCGATCGCCTGGATCCGCGGTCGTGAAGACGAGCAGCCGCCGGCCCTCGGCCCCTGGACGGTGCGCATCCGTGTCGGCGAGCCCATCGGCGTGGATAACCGCGCCGAGGAGTACGCGCATCGGCGCCGGGGGGCCGTCGACCGGCTCACCGCCGACCTGCGCCTCAGCCTGGAGGCGACGATCCAGGCAGGACCGCCTGGGGCCTAGACCGCCACTGATCTCCGCGGCACCAGCCCGGCGTAGAGCCGCTCCAGCTGCTCGATGTTGCCGCTGAGGGTGTAGCGCTCCAGCACGCGCTGGCGGGCGCGACTGCCCAGCTCGGCGGTGAGCACCGGCTGATCCCGCAACACCGGCAGCAGGGTGCGCAGCTGGGTGGTGACCCCCTGGGTGCTGATCACGATCCCCGCGCCGCCCTCGAGCACCTCGCCGTCGGCGCCGGCGTCGGTGGCCACGCAGGCGGTGCCGCAGGACATCGCTTCGAGCAGCGCCAGTGAAAGCCCCTCCACCAGGGAGGGAAGCAGAAACACCTCGGCGACCTGCAGCAGGGCCACCCGCTGGCCCAGGTCGGCTTCATAGCCCCACCAGATCACGTCTGCCTCCTCGCCGCTGGCCTGGAGCGCGTTGCGCAGCGGGCCGTCGCCCACGATCACCAGCGCACAGCCCGCCGGACGCACCAGGCGCCAGGCCCGCAGCAGCGCCTCCACGTTCTTCTCGGTGGCCAGGCGCCCCATGTACAGGAACAGACGTCGGCCGGAGAAGCGGCTGCGAAGCTCCGCCAGCTCAGGCGTGGGCGACCCCGGAACGGCCGGGCACCACAGCTCGGTGTCCACCCCGTTCGGGATCACGGCCAGCCGCTCCTCCCGCACCCCCAGCCGGGCCAGCAACTCCGCCTGGAGCTCGGAGAAGACGATCACCCGGTCGAATCGGGCCAGCGCCGGAGCGTAGAGCTGGTAGGTGAGCTGCTGGGTGCCGGCCGTGAGGTTGCGGAGCCCGGCATCGAAGGCGGGATGGAAGGTGGCCACCAGGGGCACTCCGAGGTGCTGGCAGAGATCCGGCAGGCGGAAATCCAGCGGCGACAGGGTGAGGCTGGCGTGCACCAGATCGGGGCGCAGCCGTTCCAGCGATTCGCGCAGCTCCCGTTGCGCTCCCGGCGATGGAATGGTGTACACCTGCGACTTGACCAGGTAAGGCAGCGCCACCTCACGGGAATCGTCGCTGCCGGTGATATGCGGCGGCTCCAGGCTCAACCCCAGGGAGGTGGCCGGGGTGTCGAAATGGATGAAACTGATCCGGTGTCCCCGCTGCCTGAGCCGCTCGGTGGTGGACAGTCCGTAGGTGACGTTGCCGCAGAAGGGCGACTTCTTGCCCAGCCACGCGATATGGGCCAATGCCTTCGGCCTCGTCCTGCCTGAACGCTAGCAGCGGCGCCAGGGCCGCTCGATCAGGGCCGCGCTGAAGGCGATCCCGGCCAGAACCCACAGCACCGGCAGCAGTCCGTAGCGGCTCACGACCGCCCCTGCGAGCACCAGTGGCAGGCTCAGGGCCACGTTGATCAGGTTGTTCTGCAGGCCGAACACCTTGCCGCGCAGATCTTCCGGGGTGTCTTCCTGGATCGTGGTCTGGGCCGGGATCGCCAGCAGGGAGGCGCCCACGCCCAGAGCTGCGCAGAGCCCGAGGGTGAACACCAGACTGCCCCGCCACTGGCCGAGCAACACCAGGCTGACGGCGATGGTGCCGAGGCCGGCCGAGGCCATCACCCGCCGGCTGAAGCCCTGACCCAGCTGAGCCACCGCCAGCGCGCCGAAGGCCATGCCCACGCCACTCATCGCCAGCAGGGTGCCGAACTGTGTGGGTCCCAGGCCCTGGATGGCCGATGCCAGGCTGATGGCCAGCACGTAGAGGGCCGCCAGGATGCTGTAAAGCAGCACGAGGTGCACCATGGCGCCGCGCACGCTGGCCCGCTCCCGCAACACCTGCACTCCCTCCACGATCTCGCTCCAGACGCTCGTGCCCCGTTCCTGGCGGGCCGGTTCCTGCATCTGGATCGTGCTGATGCACAGGGCCGCCAGGCCGTAGCAGACGGGCAGCAGCACGAACTCCCCGCCACCGATGCCCACGGCCGCCAGGCCGTTGCGCAGCAACCGCAGCACCGGATCGCCCAGGGCGAAGCCAACGATCGTCGCTCCCATGCTGGTGGCCTGATAGAGGGACATGGCGGCCAGCAGCCTGGGGCGCGGCACCAGCAGCGGAATGGCTGACTGTTCCGCCGGAGCGAAGAACTGGGTCAGCACCGATTCGAGGAACGTCATCCCCACCAGCCCCCAGTAGCCCCAGCTCAGGCCCAGCCACTCGGGTCCCGGCAGCAGCACCAGCGGTGCCAGCAGGGTGAGCCCGGCCCGCAGGGCGTTGGAAGCCACCATCACCTGCCGCTTCGGCCAGCGATCGGCCCAGACCCCCGCCACCGTCCCCAGGAACATCGCCGGCAGGGTGTTGGCCACGTAGATCCCCGTGGCCAGCAGGGTGATCATCTGGGTGCGGGTCTCCAGGTCGAGGCGCAGGCTGGCGGCCGCCTCGGCCAGGGGAACGTTGCTCTGGGGGGAGTCCGTCACCCAGTACTGGGCGATCAGGAACACCATCAGCACGATGTAGAACTTGTCGGCCAGCTGGGAGAAGATCTGCCCCAGCCAGAGCCGACGGAAGTCCGGCAGGGCCAGGACCGCCTGCAGTCCATCGGTCCCGGCTGCGGTCCCTTCGGGCGTCCCCGGCGGGGGGGTCGCGGTAGGCCTGGAGAATCCGCTCAAGGTGTCAGTCGTTCCGGGGCAATGATGGCGCAGGGCCCGGGACGAGGTGCGGATCGCAGGAGTAGCAGCCTCGCAGCAGGCGCAGGGAGCGGATGCTGCGGCCCAGGTGCTCCCGGCTCCAGACCTCCACCAGCTGCAGCAGCCGCAACCACACCGCCGCTGGGCCCATCAGCGAGCCGTCGCGCCGCCGCGGCAGGCCCGGCCGCGGCAACCGCTGCAGCAGCGCCAGCTCGGAGGCGCCGAGCACGAGCACGGCACCGGCCACGGGACCGATCAGCAGCCCCTGGCTCGGCACCAGGCTGCAGCGCCACTCACGGTTCCCCAGGGGAGGATCCAGGGGTTCGCCGCTGCGGGCGCAGCTCTGCAGCGGCAGGCCGTAGCCCCCGAGGGCCAGCAGGTGCACGCTGCCCTGCACCGTGATGGCCAGCGCCTCCAGATGGTCCTGACGTTCCGTGACCACGAGTTCCAGCCGCCCCAGCTGCAGCACCAGGTCGTCGAGGGCGCCCGCTACCCCGTCGCCCGTCGGCACGAGCTGCAGGCAGAGCTCGACCAGGGCCTGGGCAGCCGCAAGGGTTTCCAGCCGCTGGGCCAGGTTGCTGAAGTTGCGCAGCACCCGCAGCTGGCGCACCTTTCGCAGGCCGCGGCCGCCGCTCACCTGGAGCTGCAGCAGCGACAGCGGCACCGCCGCCGCCAGGCTGCTGCGGGGCCGGCGCGCTCCCGGCACCGCCAGGCGGGTCAGGCCCTCGCCATTGCTGAGCAGGGTGAGCAGCCGGTCGTTCTCCCCCAGGGCGCCGCACCTGAGCGACAGCCCCTCCAGCCACCCTTCCGGCGTCACGCCGCGGTGCCGCGCATCGCCGCCACCAGCGCCACCCCCCGGCTGGTGCCGAGGCGGCTGGCCCCCGCCTCGACCAGATCGAAGGCGTGCTGCAGGTCGGCGATGCCCCCCGAGGCCTTCACCGCCGCCCGCCCGCGGGCCAGCTCCCGCAGGCGCTCCACCTGTTCCACCGTGACAGGCGGGCCGAAGCCGCTGCCGGTCTTGAGGAAGGCGGCGCCCGCATCGATCGCCGCCTCCACCAGCAGTTCCAGCGCGGCCGGATGGAGCCGCCCCACCTCGAGGATCACCTTCACCGGCAGGCCGAGCTCCACGATCGAGCCCAGCTCCTCGTAGACGGCACTGCCGTCACCATCGGCAAGGGCACCAAAATCCGGCACGACGTCGAGTTCGTCGGCACCGGCGCTGGCGGCCGCCTCCGCCTCTGCCCGCTTCACCGCGCCGGGCACCGCTCCGAAGGGGAAAGCCACGACGCCCACCAGCTTCACCCGTCCCTCGCGCCCGAGTCGTTCGCGCCCCACCGCCAGCCAGCGGGAGGAGAGGCAGACCCCGGCGAAGCCGAAGTGGCGAGCCTCGTCGCAGGTGCGCTCGACGGCCTCACGGCCTTGGTGAGGATCCAGCAGGGCGTGCTCGATCAGCGGGGCCAGATCGGGCAGCGGGCCCGTGGAGAAGGAGTCGCGGGGCACCGGAATGGGGGGCAGGCTGGCGGAAGGTTCAGGGTTCCCGTGGTTGGATCACCCCGAAACCACCATGGTTGCGCCGGTAGACCACCTGAACGCCACCGGTCTTTTCGTCACGGAACACGTAGAAATCGTGGTCGATCAGTTCAAGCTGATGCAGGGCCTGCTCCAGGCTCATCGCCGGCATGGCGAAGTACTTGCGGCGTACCCCAGGTTCCGGCAGGGCCGGTTCGCGGCCGGCGAGGAGATCGCCCGTCAGTGCCGCCTCCAGTCCGGCCTTGCCCTCGGCCGCCTCCTTTGCCGGGTTCAGGCTGTCGCTGTGGTGATGATCGCTGAGGCGGTCCTTGTAGCGGCGCAGCTGCCGGCTGAGCTTGCCCGCCACCATGTCGATGCTGGCGTAGAGGTTCTCGCTGCGTTCCTGGGCGCGGATCACCAGCCCGTTGGCGAACACCGTGACCTCGGCCGTCTGCTGCGGCACCCGTGGGTTCCGTGCCACCGAGAGATGCACGTCCGCTTCCTTCACCAGCCCTTCGTAATGATTGATCGCCTTGCCGACTTTCGCCTCCGTGTAATCACGTATCGCAGGGGTGACATCGAGATTGCGGCCGTGGATCAACAGCTTCATCGAACCGCTCCTCTGGTGTCCGGTCTGGGTGAACTGTAGGGAGGGCCAACCAGATGCATCGAGGGCTCGACGCAATCCTTTTCGAACCACCCGGCACCGTTCCGTTGCTCCGGGCCTGGTCGTGGCAGCGGCTCCTGCAGCAGCGGCTGCTGCAGGAGCCAGGCGGGCCGGAGGGACTGTTGCTGCTGCAGCATCCGGCCTGCTACACCCTCGGCCGCGGCGCCAGTGAGGCCTTCCTCCGCTTCGATCCCTTCGCCCCCCCGGCCCCCCTGTTCCGCGTCGACCGCGGCGGTGAGGTCACCCACCATCTGCCGGGCCAGCTGGTGGTCTATCCCGTGCTGGCTCTGCAGCGGCACGGCGCCGATCTGCACCTCTATCTGCGCAGCCTGGAGGGGGTGGTGCTCGATCTGCTGGCCGGCCTGGGGCTGGCGGGGGAACGGATCGAGGGCCTCACCGGCGTCTGGTTGGAGGGCCGCAAGCTGGCGGCCATCGGCGTGGGTGCCCGCCGCTGGATCAGTCAGCACGGGCTCGCCCTGAACGTGAGCTGCGATCTGGCCGGATTCGACGCGATCGTGCCCTGCGGCCTGGAGGGCCGGCCGGTGGGTCGGCTCAGCGACTGGCTGCCCGGTCTCACCGTCGCGGACGTGCAGCCGCTGCTCCGGCAGGCCTTCGCCGCCCGGTTCGGATTGTCGCTCCGGCCACCCCAGCCGGCGGAGCGGCTCTGGGAGTGATAAGCCTGTGCCGACCAATGGCGCAACGATGATGGACGGCAGGGCAGAGATCCTCTGGCAGGGGGACAGCCGCGACCGCCAGGCCCTGGCCCAGCGCAGCGACTGGAGCGGTCTGGGCGGCCTGGAGCAGCTCTGGCCCATCCTGGCCGGCCAGCACGGGGAGGCCGTCGCCCTCGACGCTCCCCATGCCCACCCTCCCGAACAGCTCAGCTACGTGGAGCTGGAGGCGCGCATCGTCCGGGCGGCCGCCGCCTTCGCCGCCCTCGGCGTGCGCGAGGGGGACGTGGTGGCGCTCTTCGCCGAGAACAGTCCCCGCTGGCTGGTGGCCGACCAGGGCCTGATGCGCATCGGCGCGGCGGATGCGGTCCGCGGCGGCACCGCCCCGCCGGACGAGCTCGGGTACATCCTCGAGGATTCAGGCGCCATCGGCCTGGTGGTGGAATCGAGCGAGTTGCTGGAACGGCTCCAGCTGGGTGCCGACCGGCTCGGCCGGCTCCGTTTCGTGCTGTTGCTGGAAGACGCCGAAGCTGCGCCCCCGCCTGCGCAGCCGCTGCGCCGCCTCGGCTGGAGCTCGTTCGAGCGTCTCGGCGCCGATGCCCCCGCGCCGCCGCCACCGAGCGGAGGGGCGCAGCGGCTGGCCACTCTGCTGTACACCTCCGGCACGACCGGGCGCCCCAAGGGTGTGCCGCTCAGCCACGCCAACCTGCTGCACCAGCTGCGCACCCTCGGAGTGGCGGTGGCCCCCCGGCCTGGAGACCGGGTGCTGAGCGTGCTGCCGATCTGGCATGCCTACGAGCGCACGGCCGAATACTTCCTGCTGTCCTGCGGTTGCCGGCAGAGCTACTCCACGCTGCGGCACCTGCGCTCTGATCTGCAGCGGGTGAAGCCGCAGTACATGATCAGCGTGCCGCGGCTGTGGGAGGCCCTGCTTGCCGGCTTCGAGGATGCCATGGCCGCCATGCCGGCGGGGCGGCGGCGGCTGATCGAACGGGCCCTGCAGCTGAGCCGAACCCATGCCGAGCTGCGCCGGCGCGCCCGCGATCTCACCCTCACGCCCGAACCGCCGCTGCGCCGGCTGCTGGCCGCCGCCGGCGCAGTGGCCAGCTGGCCGCTGCACCGCCTGGCCTCTGCCCTGCTCTGGCCGAGGGTGAGGCAACAGCTGGCGGGCGGCGCCCTGCGCACGGCGATCAGCGGCGGCGGTGCCCTGGCCCTGCACGTGGATGGGTTCTTCGAGGCGATCGGGATCGAGCTGCTGGTGGGGTACGGCCTCACCGAAACCAGCCCGGTACTGGCCTGCCGCCGTCCGTGGCGCAACCGGCGCGGCAGCGCCGGCCAACCCCTGCCGGACACGGCGCTACGGATCGTGGACCCCGAGAGCGGCAGCCCGCTGGCCTGGCGGCAGCGGGGGCGGGTTCTGGCCCGGGGTCCCCAGGTGATGGGGGGGTACTTCCGCCGCCCGGATGCCAGCGCCGCCGTGCTGGATGCGGAGGGCTGGTTCGACACCGGCGACCTGGGCCACCTGCTCAGCGACGGCACCTTGGTGCTCACCGGCCGGGCCAAGGACACGATCGTGCTCAGCAGTGGTGAGAACATCGAGCCCGGCCCGCTCGAGGATGCCCTGGCCGCCCATCCCCTGGTGGAGCAGGTGATGCTGGTGGGTCAGGACCGCCGCCAGCTGGGCGCCCTGGTGGTTCCCCGCGCCGAAGCCCTGGCCGCCTTCGCCGCCGCTCAGGTGGGGGCTGCGCCCGTGGCCGCCGGGACCGGCATCGACCCTGCCCTGCTGCGGGCGCTCAGGGGGGAGTTCAACCGCCTGCTGGCCGCCAGGCCAGGCTCCCGCGCCGACGAACGCCTGGCCGGCGTTGCCCTGGTGGAGCCGTTCTCGATCGAGAACGGCCTGCTCACCCAGACGCTCAAGCAGCGTCGCGACCGCATCGCCGATCGGGACGCTGCGGCCATCGAACGGATCTACGCCGGCTGAACCGTGAGGGCCTGGCGGCCGCTCGGTTGACCGGTGGGCGGCGGGCTGACAGCCTGAACGCTGCGACCCCCCTCCCATGTCCGAAGGCCACACGCTGACCATCAAGCGCACGATCACCGTGCGGGCGGTGGTCACCCCCCGCTGGAAGGAAGACGCCGAGCGGGAGCTCAGCGCGGCTGTGAGCAACAGCGATCAGCAGCTCGCCCAGCTTGAACAGGAAGGCCAGCAGCTGGTCGATGAGATCCGCCGCCAGAGCCTCAACCCGCTGGATCCCCGCGTTCAGGAGCAGGTGGGATCGGTGCAGCAGCAGGTGGCCGTGAAGCGGGCCGAGCTGGAGGAACAGAAGCGCAACCTGATCGAGCAGCAGCGTCAGGTGCGCGAGCTGGCCTTCGATCAGATCGTGGACCAGGGCCAGATCGAGGGCGCCTGCAAGATCAAGGTCGGCGACAACCTGGTGGAGAAGCTGCAGGTGGCCCTGCTGGTGCGCGACGGCGTCGTCGAGGCGATCGAGGGAGGCTGAGCCGGAGACGTTCCGGCGGGAGCGGACGTAAAATCCCCGCGCAGGCTGCATTGGGATCAGGACTTTGGCGACCCACGAAATCTTCATGCCCGCCCTGAGCTCCACCATGACGGAGGGCAAGATCGTGGAGTGGCTCAAGCGGCCCGGCGATCGTGTCGAGCGCGGTGAATCCGTGCTGGTGGTGGAGTCTGACAAAGCGGACATGGACGTCGAAGCCTTCCAGGAGGGCTTCCTGGCCACCGTGCTGCTGCCGGCCGGCGGTACGGCGCCCGTCGGGGAGACCATCGGTCTGATCGTCGAAACCGAGGCCGAGATCGCGGCTGCTCAGGCCAGTGCTCCTTCGGCTCCGGCCGCTGCCCCCGCTCCGGCTCCCACTCCCACTGCTGCTGCCCCGACAGCCCTCCCAACTCTCGCGCCGGTTTCTCCCGCTCCGGTGGCTGCCGCTCCGCCGGTCACGGCGGTTTCGTTGCCCGTGGCCGCCAGCGCTACTGCCGCCGGCAACGGTCGCCTGGTGGCGACGCCCCGGGCCAGGAAGCTGGCCGGTCAGCTCGGCGTCGCCCTCGAGGGCCTGCGCGGCAGCGGCCCCCATGGCCGCATCCAGGCCGAGGACGTGGAACGGGCCGCCGGCCAGCCGCTGAGCGTGCCGCGGGTGGCCGAGGGCACCGCACCTGCCGTGGCGGCTGTCGCTGCCAGTGGCTCTGGCAATGGAGCCGCTGCGGCTGCTCCGGCGCCGGCCGGCCAGGCCTTCGGTCGCCCCGGCGACACCGTGGCCTTCAACACCCTGCAGGCGGCGGTGAACCGCAACATGCTGGCCAGCCTGACGGTCCCCTGCTTCCACGTCGGCTACACGATCACCACCGACCGCCTCGATGCCTTCTACAAGCAGGTGAAGGGCAAGGGCGTCACCATGACGGCCCTGCTGGCCAAGGCCGTGGGCGTTGTGCTGGCGCGCCATCCCCAGGTGAACGCCGGCTTCAGCGAGGCCGGCATGGCCTACCCCGCCGCCGTGAATGTGGCCGTCGCGGTGGCTATGGACGACGGCGGACTTATCACCCCGGTGCTGGCCGCCGCCGACCGCACCGACCTCTACAGCCTCTCGCGCAACTGGGCCGATCTGGTGGCCCGCTCCCGCACCAAGCAGCTGAAACCGGAGGAGTACAGCACCGGCACCTTCACCCTCTCCAATCTCGGCATGTTCGGGGTCGACCGCTTCGACGCGATCCTTCCCCCCGGAACGGGCGCGATCCTGGCCGTGGCCGCCTCCCACCCCACGGTGGTGGCCGGCAAGGATGGCTCGATCTCCGTGAAGCGGCAGATGCAGGTCAACCTGACCGCCGATCACCGCGTGATCTACGGCACCCATGCCGCCGCCTTCCTCAAGGACCTGGCCCAGCTGATCGAGACCGCCCCCGAGAGCCTGGCGCTCTGAATAGGGTCACTGGCGCCCGCCTTTCCCGCTCGCCGTGGATGATCGCGACCAGTGGCTCTCGAGCTACGTCTTCGATCTGCCGGAGAGCCTGATCGCCCAGCGGCCCGTGGAGCCACGCCATGCGGCCCGTCTGCTGTCCGTGGAGCCCGGCACGGGCGCCCGTCACCTCACGGTCTGGGACCTTCAGCACGAGCTGCGCCCCGGCGATCTGCTGGTGGTCAACGACACCCGGGTGCTCAAAGCCCGGCTGCAGGCTCGCCGCGCCAGTGGCGGCAGTGTGGAGCTGCTGGTGCTCCAGCCCTGGACGACCTCCGCCTCCAGCGGTGTCGACACCGGTTGCTGGCTCTGTCTGGCCCGGCCGGCCAGGCGGCTGCGGCCCGGCGAGGTGCTGCAGCTGGTGGCTCCGGGCCAGCCGCCCCTGGCCCTGGAGGTGGTGGCGGTCGACGAGGGCAGTGGTGGCCGGGTGATCCGCTTCCCAGCGGAGTGCTCCAGCGCGGACAGCATCGAAGCCCTGCTGGCCCGCTACGGCGAGATTCCCCTGCCGCCCTACATCCGCGAGCACAGTCCCGCTGACGACAGCCGCTACCAGACCCGTTACGCCGCCAGGCCGGGAGCGGTGGCCGCGCCGACGGCGGGCCTCCACCTGAGCGACGAGCTGCTGGCGGCCCTTGACGCCCGCGGCATCGGGCTTGCCACGCTGACCCTGCATGTGGGGCTGGGCACGTTCCGTCCCGTGGAGACCGAGGACCTCACCGCGCTGGAGCTCCACAGCGAATGGGTGGAGGTGACTCCGGCGCTGGTGGAGCGGGTGGCGACCTGCCGGGAGCGTGGCGGTCGGGTGATCGCCATCGGCACCACCAGTGTGCGCAGCCTGGAGGGGGTGGCGGCCCTGAACGGGGGCACGCTCGTCCCCCACCGCGGTCCGGTGAATCTGGTGATCCAGCCGGGCTTCCGCTTCGCGGTGGTGCAGGGTCTGCTGACCAACTTCCACCTGCCTCGCAGCTCTCTGTTGCTGCTGGTGAGCGCCCTGATCGGCCGCGAGCGTCTGCTGGGGCTCTACGAGGAGGCGAAGCGGCAGGGGTACCGCTTCTTCTCGTATGGCGATGCGATGTGGATCCCGCCCGAGGCGCTGATCGGGCAGGACCCGGTGTAGCGGACCTCCAGGATCAGGCAGTGGCCAGGTTGGCGGCCACGAATTCCCAGTTCACCAGCTTGTCGAGAAAGGTGCTGATGTAGTCGGGACGGCGGTTCTGGTAGTCGAGGTAGTAGGCGTGCTCCCAGACATCCATCGTGAGCAGGGCCTTCTGGCCGTGGGCCAGGGGCAGGTCGGCATTGCCCGTCTTGGTGACCTTGAGGCTGCCGCCATCCAGCACCAGCCAGGCCCAGCCACTGCCGAACTGGGTGGCACCGGCCGCCTTGAACTGCTCCGCGAAGGCCTCGAAGCTGCCGAAATCTGCGGCGATCTTCTCGGCCAGAGCTCCGCCGGGGGCACCGCCGCCAGCGGGTTTCATGCCCTGCCAGTAGAAGGTGTGGTTCCACACCTGGGCGGCGTTGTTGAAGATGCCCGCCTTGGCGGCGTCACCGGCCACCGCCAGGATCACGTCGTCGAGGCTCCTGCCGTCGAGCTCGGTGCCCTCCACCAGCTTGTTCAGGTTGGTCACGTAGGCGGCGTGGTGCTTGCCGTAGTGGAACTCGAGGGTGTTGCGGCTGATGTGGGGCTCGAGCGCGTCAAGGTCGTAGGGAAGCGCGGGCAGCTGGTGAGCCATGGGGGTGGGAGAGGAAAAGGGAGGAACGGATCGGGCCCGTGGCGAGCGCCACGCGGGCGGGCCTTCGGGGGGAGGCGGAAACGCCGGGCCACCGGTGGGGTCATCCTAACGATCGTGTTTCGGCCCGGCCGTTCGGCTCGGCGCCGTGCGATCAGCCGCCCACCCCCAGCAGTTCCACCTCGAAGGTGAGGGTGGCGTTGGCCGGGATGACCCCTCCGGCGCCCCGCTCGCCGTAGGCCAGATCGGGGGGGATCACCAGCTTGCGCTTGCCGCCCACCTTCATGCCGGCGACGCCCTCGTCCCAGCCCTTGATCACACGGCCGGCCCCGAGGGGGAAGGAGAAGGGGCCGCGTCCGTAGCTGCTGTCGAACTCGATGCCACTGGCCAGGGTGCCGCGGTAGTTCACCTGCACCGTCTGGCCGCTGATGGCCTCGGCTCCCTCGCCGACGACCAGATCTGTGATGCGCAGGCCGCTGGGGGTGACCCTTTCCTTGGCGGCCTCCAGCGCACCTCCGAGTCCGGCTGCGCCACTGCCCTGGGCGAGGGAGTTGTCGTCGATGGCGCTGTCGGAGCCGCTGACGGTGCTGCTGTCGGGGGCCATGGTGAAGAGGGTGGGGTTGGTGTCGTCGGGATCGAGCTCGAACCGCCCGCCGCCCGCCAGAGCCGTAGTGGCGTCAGCCACGGTCGTGCGGGACTCCGCCACCTGGGCCGCGGAGTCGGTGGCGCGAACGGCGGCTTCCACCGTGCTGGGGGCAACCAGCTGGCTGACCAGTGCCAGCAGCAGGAAGATCGCGCAGACGGTCGAGCTGATCAGGATGTCGCGCATGGCAGGGGCAGCGGTGGGGACGGCCTGGTGGGGAGGGGCTGTGGCGGATTCTGCCAGCGCCTGGCCCGCTCCCCGGGCTCAGTCGGGTACTTCCGCTGATTCCCGCCGCGTCCGCAGGGTCTGCTCCAGCCGGTCGATCCGGCCGCGCAGCTCGTCCACCTCCTTCTGCCGGGCCAGGCCGACGTCCTGGAGGAAATGATCGATGTTGCGCTCCATTTTGCGTTCCGCCTGTTTCTCCAGCTCGGGGTTCTCGCCCCGCAGCGCCCGCATCACGTCGTCGACCAGAACCGTGGCCTGGCCAGGATCGAGCCGTCCGCTCGTCACCCAGTCCTGGGTGACGCTGCGCAACCGGTCGGCCACCAGCGAGCTCGTGCCGAGCCCCCGCAGGATCAGTAGCTGGAGCAGATTGTCCCGTTCCATGGCGGCGTGTGGCGTCCTTCCTGATGATGTCGTTCGGCGCAGGTTCGGGCCATGGGAGATGACCGGCGCCCCCGCTGGGCGGTCGGTCCTCTGGTGGCTGCCGTCGCCGGTGCGGTGGCCGGCCTGTCGATGGCGCCCCTCGGCTGGCCGCCCCTGCTCTGGCTGGCGCTGGTGCCGCTGTGGCGCGGGGGGGCCTGGGCGGCGGCGCTGTGGGGCGCCACCGCCGTCCTGGTCAGCCATCGCTGGCTGCTCTGGCTCCATCCTCTCGACTGGGTGGGCGTTCCGCTGCCGCTGAGCCTGCCGGTCTGTCTGGCGCTGTGGGTGGGCTGCGCCCTGGCCGGCGGGGTGCTGGTCGGCGCCTGGGGCTGGCTGGTGCGGCGGCTCGGAGCCCGCCGTCCCGGCACGGCCATGCTGGCCGCTGCGCTGTGGGGAGTGGGGGAAGTGCTGCTGGCCCGGGGGCCGCTGTTCTGGATCGGTCTCGGTGCCTCACCCCTGCCGGGGGATCGCGCCCTGGCCGGGCTGGCGGCGCTGGGCGGGGCGGGCCTGGTGGCCGCGGCGCAGCTGCTGATCGGCTGGTGGCTCTGGCGCTGCCTGGCGGCCGAGGCCGGGCGCAGACGGGTCTGGCTGCTGGGGGGCGTCGCGGCCGTGCTGGCGCTCCATCTTCTCGGCTGGGGGCAGCTGCGGCCGGCCCGGGCCGAGCGCGGTGAGCGCCAGCAGCTGCTGGTGCTGCAACCGGCGATGCCCACCCGCAGGAAGTTCGAACCGGAGCAGCAACAGCTCCTGCTGGCGCGACTGGTGGCGGCCCGGCGCGAGGCGGCCTGGCGCGGAGTGCGTGCGCTCCTGCTGCCGGAGGGATCCCTGCTGCTGGGGCAGCCCCTGCCCAGCGCGGAACCGGTGGAGGTGCTCAGCGGAGGCTTCCGGATCGAGGGGGAGGAGCTGCGCAGCGCGGTGCTGCGCTTCGAGCCGGATCGGGTCGAAGCCTCCGGCTGGGTCGACAAGGCCAGGGTGGTGCCGCTGGGGGAGTGGGTGCCGCTTGCGGGCCTGTGGCGCTGGAGCGGGCTCTCCGCCGTGGGGGGCGTGGAGCCAGGCCCTCCCTCGCGACTGCTGCGTCGCACCGGTGGCGCCGTCGGTGTGGCCATCTGTTACGAGCTCTCGGATGGCTGGGCCCTGTTGTCCGCCAGCCGGGAGGGGGCGGGCTGGTTGCTGGCCAGCGCCAATCTCGATCCCTATCCCGCCCTGCTGCAGCAACAGTTCGCGGCCCTCGGCCAGCTGCGGGCGATCGAGACCGGACGCTGGCTGGTGAGCTCCGCCAACACCGGCCCCAGCCTGGTGGTGGACAGCCAGGGGGTGGTGCGCCGGCAGTTGCCCAGCGGCCTTGCCGTCACAGGGGTGCTGGAGCTGGAAACCCTGCATGGCCTCACGCCCTACGCGCACGGGCGGGAGGCACCTCTGCTGCTCCTGGCCCTGTCGGGGGGGTGCTGCCTGCTGCCCTGGCGGCGACGATCGGGCGGGCCTTCCTGATGCATCGCAAGCGCAGCGATCGCTGCGCTTGCGATGCATGCCGCCGCTTCAGGTTCAGGTGGCACTCCTGCCTTCACGGTCTGCAGATGGGGCCGCAGGGACCAAAAGGAACGGCACAGTCGAGGTGCGCCGCACCGAACAATGTCATCGGGTTGAATGGGTTTTTCCCTAAGCCTCGACAGATCGCCACGATTCAGTATGTTGTGAGAGAAGTTTCTTTTTCGTCTCATGTTGACGGGTGCAGATCTCCTGGCCAAGGTCAAGGAGCTGGGTGATGTGAGCAAGTCCGATCTGGTGAGGGCTGCGGGCTACGTCAGCACCAAGAAGGACGGCAGTGAGCGGTTGAATTTCACCGCCTTCTACGAGGCTCTGCTGGAGGCAAAAGGAGTGAGCCTGGGCTCCAGTGGCAGTGGACACGCCACTGGCAAAGGTGGGCGCAAGCTGAGCTATATCGCCACGGTCCAGGGCAACGGCAACCTGCTGGTGGGCAAGGCCTACACCGCCCTGCTCGACCTCAAGCCCGGTGACGAGTTCGAACTCAAGATCGGCCGCAAGCAGATCCGTCTGGTGCCGGTCGGCGGTGAGGATGAAGGCGAGGAGTGAATTCCCGCTCCTGATCACCGCCTCTGCGGCCACCTCCTCCGGTGGTGGCCGCTTCCGGTTGGGGTCGTTCCTGGCCGTGGAAGGTTGCCGGCGGCATGGAGCTGCAGGCGCACCGCTCTCCATGAAAAAACCCCGCCATCGGCGGGGTGAGTTCACTCCTGAAGGAATGATGGAGGCATCCGCAACCCTTGGGGTTGCAGGTTCCGGCTGAAAGGTGAGGCGAAAGGGCTCAGTAGCGGCTGCGGCCACCGCCGCCGCCACCGCCGTAGCCACCGCCGCCGCCGCCGCCGCCGTAGCCACCGCCACCGCCACGGGGTCCGCCACCGCCACCGCCACCACCGCGGGGCTCAGCCTTGTTGACGCGGATCATCCGATTCATCCATTCAACGTTCTGGAGATCGTCGATGGCTTTCTGCTCTTCGGCGTCATTGGCCAACTCGACGAAGGCGAAGCCGCGCTTGCGCCCGGTTTCGCGGTCGAGGGGCAGGCTGCATTGACGCACCTCTCCGTACTGACTGAACAGGTCACGGAGATCCTCTTGCTCGGCATCGAACGAGAGGTTACCTACGTAGATTGTCATGTAACATTAAATAACTTGAACCGATCCGTCGACGGCTCCAACAAGTCGTGACCTGGCCAGAGATCGAAAAATCAACCTTTATCTTACACACCGCCGCTCCCGGCCCTGCCCCGAACCTCTCCATGCCGTGCCGTGATCAGCTGCTCGAGGCCCTGGCTCAGCCCGGACTGCTCAGGGACGCGGAGGTGCGTTCCCTGATCGAAGCCCTCGAGAAAGAGGCCCCCGCCGACCTCGGGCGCCAGGGCCCGCTGCTCAGGGGGGTCTGGGAGTTGCGCTGGAGCAGCAGTCGCGCCCCGTATCTGCGGGTCATTCCCTGGCTCGAGAATCTGCAGGTGCTGGACCCCGGGCGCGGCCTGGGGATGAATCTTCTCCGTCCCGCCGGGCCCCTGCGTGACCTGGCCGCCATCAGCGTGGAAGCCGCGATCGCCGTGGTCGGTCCCCAGCGGGTCAAGGTCAGCTTCCAGCGGGGCGGCTGGATCGGCCCCCGTGTCGGCGGTCGGCGCCTGCAGCTCACCCGGGCCGTGCGTCAGAGCTACCCGGCCTGGCTGGACATCACCGTCCTCGACCAGAGGTTGCGGGTCTGCCGCGGCAGTGCCGGCACCCTGTTCGCCCTGCTTCGCCGGGACGACCTCAGCCCGGAGCTGCTGCTGCCCCCGTCAGGTCCGGCCGGCGTTGTCAACGTTGCGGCGCCCATGGCACCGTGAAGCGATGGACCGGTTTTCCGATGTGCCCCCCGAGGTGGTTCTGATGGAACCGCTCCGGTTCGAGGATGTTCTGCAGGCTGTGCAGGCGGTCCGTGAGCACAAGACGGTGGTGCTCAACTTCAGTGCGATGCCCGTCGAGGAAGCCCAGCGCTCCGCCGATTTCGTCTCGGGAGGGGTGTTCGCCCTCGATGGGCAGCAGGAGCGGCTGGGGGAGATGGTGTTCCTGTTCGCCCCCTACGGCGTGGACGTGAGCCGGGACCCCGGTGGGCCTGCCATCCTTTGAGCCGCGCCTCCGCAACAAAACTCAAAGACTGGTGTTACACTTCGCAAAGTCCAACTCCTTCCACCCACCCCATCCCATGGCTGATTCCACCTCCCGCTTCGGTTTCGTCGCTTTCGCCGAAACCTGGAACGGACGCCTTGCCATGCTCGGTTTCGTGATCGGTCTTGCCACCGAGCTCCTCACCGGCCAGGGCATCCTCACCCAGATCGGTCTCGGCTGATCGCTCCCCCTACGCGAACGACGCCTGCCAACCCGCTTGGCGGGCGTTTCTGCAGGGAAGTCCTTGGTGGGGAGAGAGCGTCGTTTCCTTCTTGCCTCGCCCCAGTGACCCACGCCCTCTCCTTCCTGCTCAGCACCGGTCCTCCGGGACTCGATTCCGATGGCCCCAGCTGGTCGGAACTGGTTGAGCGGCAGCGGCCTGTCCTCACCGAAGGCATGGCCTTGAAGATCCTTGCCTGTCCGGATGGTTGGACGGGCGGCCTCGATGAACTCGTCTCTGCCGGGCTGGCCGCCGCTGACGCCACAGATCCCTTCGGCAGCGAGCCGTTCTCCGCAGCGGGGTCGCGATCCTGCGGTAGGCGGCTGTTCTGCGATGCCGTCATCCCTCGCTTCGATCCTGCTCGGCTCTGGTTGAGCGTGTATGCCGCAGAAGGTGAACAGGCCGGTGATCCGGCAGCCTCTCCTGACCTGGCCCTGCCCACGGCCACTCTCCAGCGCCTCGATGCCTTCCCGCTCAGCCAGGCCACCAACGAAAGCTGCTGGTTCTTCCCCACCGATGATGGTGCCTATCTGGCCTGCGAAAGCCGTTGCCGGCTTCAGTGCCGGCCCGGTTACCTTCCGGATGGCACCTACAGCGAAACCCCCATCCGCTACGACAGGGGTGAGATCAGGGTTTTGTGGTCGCTGATGGCCGATGACGAGCATCTGAGTTGCGTTGGATTCACCTACCAGAGCCGACGGATCGAGTTCCCGATCGACGATCTGGCCCCAGCCCCCTCCGCAACCTGGACATCCTTTCTGGTGGATACCACCGCCGATCCAGCCTTTGAGCGGCTCTCCACGATCTCGACCTATCGGTAGCGAGCCGCGCTTGAGGATGTTCGTTCGTTGAAGCGCTCCAGGCGCTACGGCTCAGATCCAGGCAGCGACCCCTTCCCTCCGGCTCGATCGCTTCGGGCCGGGCTTCAGCGGCGAGCACGAAGAAGCCGATCAGGTCCGTTCGGACCAGAGGAGCTGGCATCGAAGCCCCGCACCTCGATTCCTGCTGAGGGTATGAGTCGTTAATCGCGCGCCACTGCGCGCGCCACTGCGCTCGCCACCTGCCGATCGCTGGGCAGGGCCTGCCAGGCAGCAAGGGGCACCTGAGGCAGGCGAAGCCAGGCCTCGCGCCGATGGCTCATCCCATCGGCGTCACGCCAGCTGGCGGCCACGGCGAGCAGATCCCTGACGGTTCGCCCCTGAGCGGCTACGGCGCTCACCTCGAGCTGCGCGGCCAGTGCCGGTGCTCCGGCCTGCAGGGCTCCGAGCGGGAAACTGCCGTCCGCCTGGGGGCGGATCGGGCTGTGCACCCTCTGCAGGGTCACCCCCGCCGCGGGCAGCAGCCGGAAGCGCAGATCCTGCCCGTGCCAGAGGCTCAGGCCCGCGAGTTCAGCCCGAAAGACCGGCTCCAGCTCGGTGGTGCCGTTGAAGTGCACCAGGTTGCCCCTGCTCGCCCCTGCCATGGCGGCAATCAGGCGCTCCTGACAGTCTTCCCCCAGGCCGATACAGCTGGTGCCGATGCCCAGCCTGCAGGCCCGGAGCACGTCCGGCACCACCTCGAAGCTCCGGGTTGGACCCTGGTTGGCGTGGCCATCGCTGAGCAGCAGTACACGCTGCTCGTGGTGAGCCAGGTCCCTCGCCTCGAGCAACAGCCGCATGCCCCGTTCCCAGCCGCCGAAGAGCGCGGTGCCGGCACCGGCCTCGATGGCGCCGATGGCCTCCAGTGCCGCCGCGCTCGCTCTGGTGAGCGGCAGCTCGGTACGGATCTCGCCGGCAAAGCTCACCACCGCCACCCGGTCCGTGGGGGTCAGCATCCGCACCAGCTGCTGGGCGGCCCGCCGGGCAGCGTTGCGTTTCGCCCCGGCCATCGAGCCGGATCGATCGATCACCAGCGAGAGGGCGATCGGCTCCCGGACCGCCGCCTGCCTTTCCAGTGGGGGCACCTCCAGGCGCACCAGCACGTCGAGGCGACCGCCCTCGACGGGAATGGCACGTTTTGCGGGGCAGAGGGTCAGGAAGGGAGAGTCGTCCATGGCCATCGGGAGATCATGCAGCCAGTGTTCGGCGGCAGACACGACACGATGTGATTGTTCCTGCGAAAAACCACTCCTCCAGCCCTTTGCTCTGTCCAGGGCGCGTGCACGCCGGGATGGATCAGATTCGGGTCAAGGCAGAGATCTTCGCCAGTTTCTCGTCAGCCAGGCCGTTCAGTTCGCTGATCTGGAGCAGATTTGTTTTGATCAGCTCCGCGAAGACAAACAGCAAGGACGGGTAGCGAAAATCATAGCGGCCATCAAACTCATGGCGTTTGGCACTGAGGAAATCATGAAGATTCCAGATGTCCTCGGCTGTGGCGATTGCGCTGGAGCGGCTTTGCAGGGTTCTGGTGAGCGTGAGCAGATCTCTCTCATAGGCGGCATCGAACGCCTGCTTGGCGATCTCTTGCTCTGAGGGGCTCCAGTTGGCTTCTTGAGGGTCCACGTTGATGCGCCGATTTGCGCTACGGATCGGTAACTCTAGCAGATGCCTTTCGGAGCCGTTTTGCTCAACGTTCCGATGGCTGCCATCAGCTTGCGGCTGCGGATGGCAGGAAGGCGATACCAGGCTGACTGAGGGCATTCATGATGCTCCCAGTGATAACCAAAGTGATAGCAGGCCAGCAGGGACAGCGGGGTTGGGTAAGCGATGCTGCGGGCCCGATGGCGGTTCATCAACGGGCGGCGACCCCTGGGTCGATGTGGCAGGTAGGTCCCGAAGGTGAACAACTGAATCGAGCTGAGCAGCAAGGGGGCGATCCAGAACAGCAGAATTCCCGTGACTGCCCGTTTCATTGAACCCTGCCATCCGCTCAGGGCCAGCGTGGACGCTCCCCAGGTCAACAGAAGTGTGGCCATCTGTGCTGTGGACAGATAAGCCGCCATGAACGCGATGTACCAGCGGACCGGATCGGCCTGGATGCCAGCGTGAAAATCTGGATCTCCTGAGCGTCCCGGTGAGAGATGGTGCTGGAGATGCTTCGACCGGCACAGTCCATAGGGCAGACCGGCATACAGAAACAGGCTGAGGCGACCAAGCTGGTCATTGATGGGCCTGGATGCGGGAGCCAGGCTGCCATGCATCGCGTCATGGGCAACAATGAACAGTCCCGTGTGCAGGAAGGTGCGCACAAGGATTACCAGCACTACAACCGGAAGGGGCAGCAGGGCTGCGTCTCGGCTCAGCAGGATGACCAGGCTGCCCAGCCAGCTGATCAGGATCAGGCTTGCCAGGACGAGGCCCGTGCGGGAGTCCCTGCGCCCATCCGTTACCGGCATGATGCAGACCCAGGCAGCGGCGGAATCCCGGCTCAGCGCGACAGGTTGAGGAGCTCCTTCGGAGAGGCCAGCAGGTCAATGGCGACAAAGAAGATCTTGCCCTCCGGATTCAGCAGGAAACGCCAGGCCACATTCATGCCGACGCCACCACCGAACCAGGGAGTCTGCACCTTGCCGGTTACTTTCACTTGGGTGAAACCATCATCTGCAGGTTCCGTAATGCCCTGGGTGGGGATCAGCTTGAGATTCTGACAATCCTCCTTGAAGAAGCGCAGAATGGCGTCTTTGCCCACGATGGGCCGTTGGAAGGGTGGCTGCAAGGCGCCATCGTCAAGAAACAGCTTGATGAGCTCGTCAAAGTCATTGGCATTCAGCAGATCCATGTAGGCGAGAACGGTGGCATTCTCCACATTCTCAATGGATACGGTGCTGCGCTGAGCCGGCTCCGTTGGGGTTACCGGGAGTTCAGCGATTCTCTCTGCTTCCTTCAGTTTGCCGGCGTCGTAGCCCATGTCAACGACAGCATTCCTCAGCACGGTGATCTGCTGACCGGGCTCCAGACGTTTGATCCCTTCCAGGACAGCCGCTGCGTTGGCCGAGAGCTGATATCCCTCGGGGATCGGGGCCACGATGCCTTCTTCCATCCACTCACCGAGCTTGTACCAGAAGCCGAGCTTGATGTTCGACGACCAGATCGCGTAGGTGCGTGAGATCGGTGTGTCTGTGCGGTTGGTGAGATCAATCATCGCCTGCGACTGCTCAGCGAAACTCATCTGCCTGATGTCGTTCAGCGTACGCTCAGCGAACTGCATCCGGGCTGCACCGGGTGCCGCGATCGTGATCGTCTTCCCCATTTCCAGGTAGGCATACCAGATCAGGGCCAGTTGATCTTCGGCGCTGAGCTGATTGAAGCGCGCGATCGTCGCAGGGACGACATCGGCAGAAAGAGTGCCCGGAAAGATGTTGCGAGCTTCTTGAAGTGTGATGGCCATTCTGAAAGTCCTGAACTACAGATCTGTGGCTTCCTGGCCCTGCAGACGGACATGGCTGAATCGGGGTAGATCCAGCCATGGCAGACATACTGAGGCACCTCAGCCTAACCCTGTGCCGGGGATCAGTGCCGGTTTGTGGCGCCTGGTCTTCACCTTCTGCCTGGCCAAGCCAGCCTCACCCACTCCAGGTGGGCAGGCTGCGCCTTCCCCGGTTTCTCCAGAGTGCCTCGGCAGAGACGTGAATCCCCCGTTCCCTGGCCAGCCCGGCGGCGGCCTGAGTGGAGCCGCAGTGCTTCAGCGATCGGGCGAAGCTGGGCTCTTCGCTCGCCAGTTGCTGCAGCGCGTGCAGTTGATCCAGAGGCGCCCCTGACTTCGAGGCTTTTCGGCTGCCTCTGCTCTGAGCGGTGTTGTTCCTGGTGCTGGTCTGATGGGCTTTGGACATCTCTCTGTCAACCTCAACGCCTGTTCCAAGGCTAGTGCGCTCGGCAGGTGCACCGATGAGCAGAAATGCTCGTGCCTCGGCAGGAAGGCACCTCTGGATCAGGCCCGCCGGGGTTGAGGGGGTGGGTTGATCGCCAGGATCATTCCTGTGATCCGGCCTGACGCCAGCGTGTGTTGATCGTTCGCCCCTTCCATTCGATGTTCCCCCGTTTCAGCTTGAGAATGGCTGTCACGAAGACCACAAGAAAGAAAAGGACGTGAACAGGGAACAGCAGGGAGGCCGGGCCGAACGAACCGACCCGCCGGGCCAGGATTTCCAGCTGGATGGCAAAGGCTGCGTACAGCACCAGGCTGTTCAGCAGAGGAGGGTCGCCGAACACCGGCCAGCCCAGCAGGGTGGCCGGCAGGCACCAGGCAGCCCAGAACAGAGCGGAGATCCACAGCACAACGGCGGCCATGCGCAGCCATGACACCTCACCGGCCGCTGTGGCGAAGTTCTTGCTGAAGCCGATGATCAGATCCTGCAGGCCTCCTGGATACATCCTGTAGTTGATGCTCCGATGGCCGAGATAGGCACTGGCCGGTAACCCGGCCTTCACATACAGGTGGGCCATGAACCAGTCTTCCACCACGGCGCCGGCCACGGCTGGATGTCCACCGGAGCGGAGATAGTCGGCCCGGGTGGTGGCCATGGCCGGTCCATAGGCCACGCCACCTGACGGTCCCAGTTTCACCGCCATCAGACCGACGAGATTGAACAGCAGCGAAAGCAGCTCGTAGAGCTTCTCGGTGCGGTGATAGGGCTGGACCGAGACCAGGCCTCCCAGCTTCTGCACCGTGCCCACCAGCCGATGCAGCAGCTGCGGCGAAGGCTCGGTGTCGGCGTCGAGGAAGAGGAGAATGTCGCCGCTGGAGGCCGCCACCCCCGCATGCAGGGCCCAGTTCTTGCCTGTCCAGCCCGGTGGCAAGGGCGTGGTGGAAATCACGGTGGCTCCTGACTGTCGAGCGATCGCACCGGTGCCATCGCTGGAGTCGTCGTCAATCACGATCACCTCCAGGGGCTGGAAGCTCTGGATCGCCAGGGCGTCGAGCAGATGGGGCAGGGTGGTTGCCTCGTTCCGGGCTGGAATCAGAACCGAAACCCGAGGAGTTCCGCTGACCGGCAGGTCGGGAAGTGAGGGCAGGTGCCACATCAGGGCCCAGCCCAGCAGCCAGCGCACCCCAAGGGTGAGCGACATCAGATCCAGGTTCCATTCCTCGATCCGTGGCATGCTCTACAGTGAAACTTGTCTGCCTGCTCACTGTAGGCAGACCCTCTGAAGCTGGCGAGGTGCCGGGGTGTGGCGCAGACTGTCGACATCCGCCCGAATGTCCACGGCTGGCTCCAGGCCCGGACCAAGCCCCGAGGCGAAGATTCAATGGTTCAGACAGTGATTCAGACAGCCCTCCCACGGATCAGACGCAAGAGGATCGCGATGACCGCGATGACAAGCAGGAGATGAATCAATCCTCCCAGTGTATAGGAAGTAAGCAGGCCGAGGAGCCATAAAACGATGAGCAGAACGGCGATCGTTTCCAGCATGGGGATTCAGCTTGATGAAGAATGCGGCAGCATGGGATGGGTTGGTCATGCAGAGAAATGGCCACAAGACACCTCTGTCCGCCAGCGGCAGCCATTCCGTCATCCCGCTGACGAGGTCCGAAGGCCACTGTCTGGATGGGCTCAGTCGAGCTTGTCGGCAAGCCTGCCCGTGGCATTGCTGACCTTCCTCGCGGCCGATTGGGCCCCCTCCTTCAGGTGTTCAACGGCATCCATGGCAGCTGCCTGAACCTGCTTCGCCTTTCCTTGGATCTTGTGGCCGGTATCGCCGGTCAGCTCTCCATAGGCGGATTCCAGCTTGCCTTCGGCGTCTTTGGCTTTGGCATCGAAACGATTGGTCATGGTACGAGTTGTGATTGGAGAAAGGATGAGCGGTGCAGCTCGCCGGTGCTGCCAACCTGATCATCAGTGAACAAGCCGAAGCTGACACCGAAGCCAGTGAGGCAGCACATCAGCTTGTGCTCACTCTCACCGATAGCCACCCAGAGGGTGTTGTTTGCTGTCTAGCCACGCCAGGCCTGCTCTGACCACTCTGAGCAGCGCGTCTGCCTCGCTGGCGAGGCGACTGGTCAACAGTCCCAGTTGCAGCAAGGTGCCTGGGGGTTGTGGCAAATCATTGCGAGCCTGCTGCATTCTGCTGCATTGCTGCCACTGCATGAGGTTGATGCTGGCCATTATGAGCATCAACTCCACCTGGAGTGTGAAGGCCGAGCGCACGCTCCGCCTCCGCATTGAGGCCGGCTCGCCGGGCCACCCGGCACAACCTCAGTGCGAAACGCCGACCCCGTTGCTACTGGTTCTTGATGGTCGTCCGGCATGGCTGAACAGGGGAGGTTGGCGCGACGCGGCTGCAGGGATGGGGGAGTGAGGCAGCAGAGACTCCTCCAGCAGAAAAGCGCAGAGATTAGACATGGATCGGCCTTCCTCCTCCGATCGTTTCAGAAGGGCCTGGTGGACCCCGAAGTTGAGGGTGACGGAGATGCGTTGCGGTTGGCGCTGCATGATGCGGAATCGATCATTCATGACAAGTTTCCTGAATGCTCACTGCCCGAAGAGGCGGCGCGGATGAAGCAGTGCGAGGGTGAACTTGGGATCGTTGATTTCCCTGGCTCCCAGCCCCCATATGTATGTCTAATGGAATGTGCATGTCGTTCACCCTTTAAGTGTGTTGTCCTGGTGTGCCTTGCGTCAACTCGTTCACGGAACTTCATGGGGCGGTGCGCTGGGCTGTCCAGGAGCGGCGAGTGATTGCTCCTGCAGGAGCAATCACTCGCCAGCGCCCTTTTGGTGCAGGCCTGCTGAGGGGCAGGAGCCGGACAGCCATCAGCGGGTGGCCAGGGGAAGAGACGATCGTGACTCCCGCAGCAGCTGAGAGGGCTTGACATGGAAGCGCTGCTGAAAATCGACGCTGAACAGACTCAGCGACCGGTACCCGTAGAGGGTGGCGATGCTCGCCACAGTGTCGCCCGGGGCGGGATTCTGCAGATGCTGGCGGGCCAGATCGAGCCGCTGTTTTCGAATCCACTGAATCGGCGTGCATCCGAGCCTTTCCTGGAACGCATACTGGAGAGATCTGCGTGAATAGTGGCTTTGCGACTCCAGCATCGTGAGGTTGAGCGGCATGGATAAGTTGCCTTTGATGAAGTCGATCAGTTCATCGAACGCATCGCGCCCCTGCTTGGCTTTCTGCGTCAATCGATCGAGCGGGCTCTCGAGGCGGAGTTCCGGTAGCAGCAGCGCTGCCATCAGGCGGTAGATCTGATCGTCCAGCTGCAGCCGATCCACCAGGGCCTGGCTGCAGTCCGCCAGCTGGTCGGCGATCGTCATCTCCTGGCGGAGCATGGCCTGCAGCGCTGCCTCGCTGGCATCGCCGCTCAGGCTCCAGGCATGGGAGTGCAGGATCGTATGTTTCCATGTCGAAGGCATGTTCCTCAATCCCGCCATCATCATGGCCGTGTGCAGGAGCCGCTCTGGAGTGAGTTGAAAGGCCAGGGCACTCAGCAGCGTGCTCTCGCAGGAGTAAGCCTCTCCGGACAGGATCAGACAGCCATCGGCTGGACAGGACCAGTGTTCGGGAACCTGCCGAAACTGCAGGCTTCCGCCGTAGCCGAGGAAGACGGTGAGAGCTTGCTGCTCGGCTACCACCATCCTTGCCGGCGGCAGGATTCCTGCGCCGATGATCAGGCTCCCCAGGCGGGTATTGACTCCATAGTGCCACCACGGGGAGGCCGGATCTATGCCGCCGAGCTGCCGGACAGGCACGACCTTGCGCATCAGCTTTGTACTCACGGCGATCTCCTCGATGAGGACGAGCCTTCGCCTGAAGGGATTGTCAAGCACGGCAGCTTCCGGATGCCGCTCAAACCCCTGAGGCATGAACCCGATCAACGCTGGATGCAATCGTTGCCACTCGCCTCTACAACTGTGGCTTCATGCAGCACGCTACTGGAGTTCGGCTCCTACGCCGGGGCGCGGGAGGGTGACGATCGCCTGCGTTTCGTGTCGGCTGCTTTGCCTGATCGTGACAATTCTGCGCATCATTGCGAATGGCCTAGCTGTTGGCCGCGCCTGGGCGTGGGCCGGGGCGCGCTTAGCTTGAACTTCAGCCGCAGATTCGAGGTTCGACGTGGGGCCAGGATCGAGCGACAAGGAGGTGGCCCCGGGTCGGCAGGCAGGGGACGGTGCCGCTGAGCAGGCAGCTTGCGAGCGCACCGACATCGACCTTGTGGTGGGGATCGGGGCTTCGGCTGGAGGGCTCGAGGCCTTGCAGGATCTCGTTGGCAGCCTGCTGGCTGGTGGGAGGGTCGCCTACGTGGTGGCTCAGCATCTTTCTCCCGAACATCGCAGCCTGATCGTCGAGCTGGTGGGGCATGCCACGAGTCTGCAGGTGATCACGGCTGTTGATGGGGCGGTGCTCCAGCCCGATGTGATCGCCATTGCCCCTCCCAACCACGACGTCACGGTCGAGGCTGACCGGCTGAGGCTGAGCGATCCCGTCCCCCGCTTCGGGCCGAGCCCCTGCATCGATCTGCTGTTCGAGTCGATCGCCGATCATTGGGGTGACAAGGGCGTCGCCGTCGTGCTGTCCGGTACCGGGGCCGACGGGGCGCGGGGCGTGCGAGCGATCCGGGCGGCAGGGGGGCTGACCATTGCCCAGGCTCCCGAGAGCGCGAAGTTCGACGCCATGCCCCGTGCAGCCATCAGCCTCGGCGGCGCCGACCTCGTCATGAATGCCGCCGCCATCGGCCAGCACCTGGCCGGGCTGATCGCTGCGGGTGGCCACTGGATCGCCAGGATTTCGCCCGAGTCGGGGCCCCTGAGGCTCAGTTCGGTGACCGGCCAGCTGAAACATGCCACCGGCATCGATTTCTCTCAGTACAAGGAGTCGACCCTGCGCCGGCAGGTCCAGCGCCGCATGGCGATCCGCCAGGTGGCCAGCCTCGAGGACTATCTCCCCCTGCTCGCCGGCGATGGCGAGGAGGCCCGGGTGCTGGTGCAGAACCTGCTGGTCGGCGTCACGGCGTTCTTCCGCGATCCCCAGGCCTTCGAGGTCCTGCGCGAGCTGCTCGGTGCCTACGTTGCCGAGGAGCGGACCTCGGCCGAACCCCTGCGGGTCTGGGTGCCCGGCTGCGCCACGGGTGAGGAGGTGTACTCCATTGCGATGGTGATCAGCGAGGTGCTCGGCCATCCCGTCGACCTCGCGGCCCATCTGAAGATCTTCGGCACCGACCTCGACGAGCAGAGCCTGACGATCGGCCGCCGCGCCCTCTATCCGGTCTCGGCCGCCAAGGCGATTCCGGACGAGCTGCGCCGCCGCTTCGTGAGCGAGCACGGCGCTGAGATCGAGATCAGCGAAGGTCTGCGCGGCTGTGCCGTCTTCGCGCGTCACGACGTGGGCGTGGACCCACCCTTCCCCCGCCTGGACCTGATTTCCTGCCGCAACACGCTCATCTACTTCACGGTGCCCATGCAGGAGCGGGTGCTGAATCTGTTCCGCTTCGGGCTGCGCCCCGGAGGCCTGTTGTTTCTGGGCACATCCGAATCTCTGGGCAGTCGCACCACCGGTTTCTCCCTCACCAGCACCGAACAGCGGATCTACACCCGTACCCGGGAGGGGATGCGACGCCTGCGCCATCCACTGGCAATGCCGGCGCAGCGGGGCACCCAGTCGCTCCTGCCGGCGGGCCGGATCGCCGTCCTGCGCGAAACCGTGCCTGAGCAGCACATGGCCCTGCTCGAGGCCCTGGTCCGCTGCCTGTGTCAGCCCTGCCTGGTGCTGGATGAGAATCACGATCTCGTGGAGGTGATCGGCGACGTCACCCCCTTCTGCCGCGTTCCCGAGGGCCGGATGACAGCGGCTGCCCATGCGTTTCTCCGCCCGGAACTGCAGTCGGAAGCCCGGGCGCTCTTTCTGCTGGTTCGGGCCGATGGAGCCGCCGTCAGCAGCCAGGCGATTCGCCTCGAGGGCATCGATGCGCCCGTGCGGCTGGAGGCCCGACCCCTCCGCGTGGTCGAGCGCCCCTTGACCGTTCTGAGCTTCGTGAGCCAGGCGGACGACGGCGACAGCGACGGCCCCGGAGCTCCGCTGACCGAGCGCAGCGTGGTCTTCGATCAGGAGATCGAGCGACTGGAGGGCGAACTGCTGGCGAGCCAGGACACCCTGCGTCGTTCCCTTGCCCAGCTCGAGCAGGCCAACGAGGAACTGGAGGCTTCTTCGGAGGAACTGCAGGCTTCGTCGGAGGAGCTGCAGTCTTCCAACGAAGAACTGGAGGCCTCGAATGAGGAACTGCAGGCGACCAATGAGGAACTCGGCACCCTGAACCAGCAGCTTCGCTCCCGCGGTGAGGAACTCGAACAACTCAACACCGACCTGACGAACATCCTGGCCTCGCTCAGCCAGGGCATGGTGATCGTCGATCGCCAGCTGCGCGTCACCCGCTTCTCGCCTCTGTCCGTGCGGGTGTTCGGCCTCGTCGATACCGACATCGGCCAGTCCCTGCTGGGTGTGCCCACCACGGTGCCGCTACCAGGTCTGGGCGCGGCGCTGCAGGCCGTTGTGAACGGGGAGGTGCGCCGCAGCCTCGAGGCCAGCAGTGAAGAGGTGGCCTACCTGGCCCAGGTGCTGCCCTACCTGGAGGGCGACGGTCGGCGACGCGGTGCCATCGTGACCCTCACGGATGTGTCTGAACTGGTGGCCCTGCGCAGGGCGGCCGAGGCTGCTCTCAGCGAGTTCTCCTGCCTTGCCGATGCACTCGATGAGGCGGTCTGGAAGTGGGATTACGCCATGAGTCATCTTCTCTACGTCAGCAAGCGCATCCAGTCCCTGACGGGGTGGACACCCGCAGAGGTCTGCGATCGGCCAGGCCTGCTGAGTGGGGCCATCGAGCCACAGGACCGCCAACGCGTCGCGGCTGCCCGCGACCTGAACCTGGCCGGCTGGTCGGTTCGCTACCGCATCACCACCCGGGACGGCCGGCAGATCTGGTTGGCCGAAACGGCCAGGGTGGTGAACGACGGAGCCGAGCCGTTCGTCGTCGGCACGCTCGCCGATGTGACGGCGTTACGGGCCCTGGAGGACCAGGCCAGGGAGCTTTCGGCCGGCTTCGAGTCTGTCTTCCATGCCCGGAGCTTCGGCACTGCCGTGCTGGACGAGCAGCTTCGCGTGGTGATGGCCAACGAGATGTTCTGCTCCCTGGTCGGCTTCGATCCGGAGTCGATCGTTGGAGTGGCGTCCGCCCTGTTCGCCACTCCGGCGGCGCTGGAGGCCCTGAGGCAGGCTGCCGAGGCGGCCTTGGCAGGATCACAGCCGGCTGTCCGCCCCCTGCAACTCGTGAGCCGCGATGGCTCCTCCCTCCAGGTTCAGGCAGAGATCCGAGCCCTGTCGAGACCGGCCGGCAACGGAAGGATCACCATGATCGTTCAGCGGGCCTCGGATCCCCCCGTTTCCGCCGCAGGCATCGGCTGAGGGTGGCTGTAGTGGAGCAAGGCTGCCGGGCCGAGCCGCGGGCAGCCCACCTGCGGCCCGGTGCCGGAGGCCGTTGATCAATTTATGCGTAGGTAGGAAAACGCTGGTTTTTCGTAAAGACGCAGCTTTCGGGGGGGGGGCTGATTCCCCTGCAGGGGAATCTATTGTGTAGTAGTACATGATTAGGAGTACAGGTCTGGGAGGCTAAATCAAGTTTTTCACCTGACTCTTTTGCCTTGTTGGTGCCGCCCCGTTTGCTTGATCCAGGTGACAAGGGCTTCAGCCGACAGAGGGGCAAAGCTCGCCATTTTTTCCGATAGTGTATGCACAGCGCACGGCTCCATAAGACCAAGGGCGGCGACGGGGTCGCTGATTATCTGCAGCTGATCAGGCGTATCCCTCTTCTGACCCCAGCCGAAGAGCTTCATCTGGGTGGGATCGTTCAGGAGTGGCTCTCCCATCCCAGCCCTGCCCAGGCGCTCAGCCGAGCCGGAGCCAGGGCAAGGAACCGAATGGTGACCGCCAACCTCAGGCTCGTGGTCGCGATCTGCCGGCGGTACCAGGATCGGATCGGAAGCCTCCAGTTGGAGTTTCTTGATCTTCTCCAGGCTGGCAATCTTGGCTTGATCAGAGCCGTTGAACGGTTTGACCCATGTCGTGGCTACAAGTTTTCGACCTATGCATTCTGGTGGATTCGCCAGTCCGTCACCCATTTCATCAGTGAATTCGGCGGCGGAATCCGCCTACCGATGCCGATGCTCACACTGGCGTTCCGCGCTGGCCTGTTGCAGGCATCTTCCGAGCAGTCTCTGTCGACCCGCGCCATGGCGGACAGGCTCGGCGAAGAGGAGAGGCGGCTCGAGAACACGCTGCGCGTGGTGCGGCAATGCCGAACGACATCTCTCGATCAGCCTGCCGGTGGCATCAGCGAGGACACGAGCTTGATCGATCTGATCCGAGATGATCATACTCTGAGCCCGCAGGATGATTATCAGTGGCTGCACGAGCATCTCTCTTCACTCGATGCCCGAGAGAAGCAGCTGCTGCGTCTGCGCTATGGCGAGGACGAACATCATTCCTATGCAGAGGCGGCCAGAATCATGGGGCTGACCAAGAGCAATGTGCAGAGTCTCGAACGGAGAGCCTTGCGAAAGCTGCGTCACCGCCTTACTTCCGTGCTCAACCCTTGCTCGGCCTGATGCAGGCACTCTGAAGGGATCGACAGTCCTCTTGTCCCACCCATTGCGTCCGCTGACAGTCGCCGCCTCGGCGATGGCGAACTGCGCCATCAGGTGAGTCTCCAGATCAAGGACGTCCGCATCGATCCCGAGGTGGCCATCGCGGCGAGGGTGCTTCCCGTCCCGAGCCTGGTGGGGAGCTAGCCGCCCCTCCCTCCGCCCTGCGACGACAGGGACGGCCAGATGGAGCATCTGCAGCGGCAGATCGAAAATCTGGAGGCTGCGTTGCAGGCGATCACGAATGGCCACGCCGATGCGCTGCTTGTGGGCGGCAACGCCGGCGCAGGTGGCGGCCCCGGGTCGATGCCCACGGCAGCGGCGGTGATTCCTACCGGTCGATCGTGGAGGAGATGGGCGATGGTGCCGCCACGATTTCCGCCGACAGTGTGGTGCTCTTTGCCAATCGGCGTCTGGCGGAGCTGGTGGACCGGCCCCGTGAAGCCCTGCTCGGCCGCCCGTTCGCCGACCTGATGCCCGGCGGCCAGCAGACGAGTCTGGAGCGCCAGCGGAAGGTCTCCCCCGGCAGGAGCGAGCACGCCGAACTGGAACTCCTCCGCGGCGAAGGCGACACGATCCGGGTTCTGGCCGCCGTGAGTGGCCTGCGGAACGGCGGCAGCGAAACCCAGTGTCTGATCATCACTGATCTGAGCGGGATTCGTCCGATCGGGAGGAGCCGCGCGAGCAGCGATCATCGCTATCGCCTGCTGGCCGATGTCGCTTCGGCCATCGGCGTGGAAACCGACGCCATGTGGCGTGTGAGCTGGGTGACCTCCGCCTTCCAAGCAACCCCGCCAGCCGGTACGGCTGCGTGCAGCACAAGGCCAGGCCGCGGCGGTGAACACCGCCACAGGTCGAGCCGCTGACAAGCTCAGCTCAGACCGATTCTGCCGGCGTGGACTTCCCCGGAACCGTTCAGCCTTGGGAACGATCCCTGCGCCGGATCGGCTCGAACCGTCGCTCAGGCCAGCAGGGCCGCTTCCACCGTGAGGCCTGGGCCGAACGCCAGGGCGACGCAGGGGCGGGAGGCCTGGCTCCTGCGCAATTGATCGAGGATGAAGAGGATGGTGGCCGAGGACATGTTGCCGAAGTCCCTGAGGACGGACAGGGAAGGCTCGATCAAGGCTGGATCGAGATCGGCCGACTCGATCACGGCCGCCAGGATGCGGGGACCGCCGGGGTGCACCGCCCAGGCTCCGATCGCCTCCAGGCTCAGCCCGTGGCTGGCGAGCCAGCTCTCGAGCCAGGGACGGAGGTGGGCACCGATCAGCGCGGGGACCCGCGGCGAGAGCGTCATGGCGAATCCGTGATCCTCGATCTTCCATGACATGGCGTCGGCCGTGCCGGTGATCACGGTCGAGCCCGAAGCCAGCATCCGGAAGGTCCTGGAGGTGGGCACGGCGGCTCCGACAGCCACCACCGCGCCGGCCCCATCGGCGAACAGGGCGTTGGCAACGATCGATTCGGGATCCCAGCCGTACTGCATGTGCAGGCTGCACAGCTCCACGGCACAGAGCAGCACACAGGCGGAGGGATCGGCCTCGATGAACGCCCTGGCCACGCGCAGCCCGTTCAGGGCAGCGTGGCACCCCATGAAGCCGATGTGCGTGCGGCTGGCCGTGGCCGGCAGCGGCAGCTTCGCCATCAGGGCGAGATCGAATCCGGGGGAATAGAAGCCTGTGCAGGACACCGTGATCAGGTGCGTGACGCGGTCGGGCTGAAGACCGGCATCCGCCAATCCCTGGCTTGCCGCCTCGAGCGCCAGGGCTTCTGCCTCGTTCTCGTAGCGCCTGATCCGATCCCCTGTCGATGGATTCGAGGGGCCGAAGAACTCCTGTCGGGTCGCCACGTCTCCGTCGGAGCGATCCAGCACCACGCTGTGGCGGAAGCTCACGCTGGAGCGGCGGTAGATCGTGGCCAGCAGACGATCCTGGGCGGGCGATTCGCAGGACATCTGCCGGGCGATCTCCAGTGAATCCACCTGCGCAATGCGGTGCGGCGGGACCGCCGTACCGATTCCGAGGATCGTCATCGGCATGGTGAGCTGAGGCGAGGGAGTGTGAGGGCCGGCTGGTTCAGATGGTTCAGCATCCACCGCGACAGCGAGGGAAGCCGTGAAGCCGCCAGGTGCAGGGTCCGGGCGGCCCCTGGGTGGCGCAGCACGGTCGCCAAACCGCGGCAGAACCGTTGCCGATCACCAATCAGCCTGCGGTGGCGGCGGCTCCACTCCCGCTCGATCCCGATGTCCCACCCTTGGAGCCCCTGGAGGACGATCGGAACCACGGCCGAGGCGGAGCTCAACGCCCAGCCCATGCCTTCGCCGGTGAAGGGTTCGACATACCCCGCCGCGTCGCCGATCAACAGCCAGCGGCGGCCGGCGAGCGGCCGGCTCGTGCGGGTGAGGGCTGGCGTGCGTTGCCAGGCGGCCGAGTCGAGGCTGGTGATCGGTGCGAAACCGGCCTCGGCCAGTACCCTCCGTGCGGCCGGGCCTGGCCCAGCTGAATCGCTCAGGAACGGCCTGTCGAAGGCGGCAGCCACGTTGAGCGTGCCCCCCTCGACCCGCACCAGGCCCACATAGCCATGGCGGCCCACCGCCATGAACAGGGTTCCCGCCGCGTAGGCATCGGGGCCATCGCTCACCACGCAGCCGGCGCCTACCCTGGAATCGGTGCGGATCTCGGTCTGAAGCGTCGGTTCCTGCTCGAGACAGCGGTTGGCGAGCCCAGCCGCCACCACGACCACCCCGGCGCTCACGGTGGCCTCGTGGCGGCCTCGGCGGAGGCAGACGCGCCGGCAACCGCAGCCGGCTGATCCAACGCGAGCGCAGGTTTCGCCGAGAAACACGGCGCCGGATCGGGTGGCGGCATCCACCAGGGCCTGGTCGAAGCGAACCCTGGAGAGGGCATGCCCGGCTGGCATCGCAAACGCCGCTTCCGCACCGCCCAGGCCAAGGCGGAACTCCCGCAGGGGGATGCCGCCTTGCCGTTCGATCAGGTCACCCAGGCCCGCCGAGCTCAGGGCGGCCTGGGCCTGGCCGTTGAAGCAGGCTCCGCAGACCTTCCAGCGGGGGAAGGCGCGTTTCTCCACCAGCAGCACCGCAAGCCCTCGTCGGGCCAGTTCGTGGGCCGCCAACGAGCCGGCAGGCCCTGCCCCCAGCACGACGACATCCCAGCTCCTGTGGATCAAGCCATCAGGCCAGCTGTTCATGGCTGTCGCCTCGCGACCAGGAAAGGAGATAACGCTCCGGCCAGCAGCGGTTCACCACGGCTCCCTCCAGTCCGGCGCGTGCGGCCAGTTCAGCCACCTCGGGGAGGCTGAACGAGCCGGCGACGGAGATCGGCCCGTCGACATGAACAATCCAGGAACGGCTGAGCAGCCTGCACCCCACCCAGGCCAGGCCATAACCCAATCGGCTGCGGATCAGATCGTTCACCAGCACCAGCCGCCGCGCCGAAGCGGCCATCGAACGCAGGAGCTTCTCGGCATCGGCTGGCTCGAGATGATGCAGGAAGAGCGAACAGGTGATCACGTCGACATCGCTGGGCAGGGCATCGCCCAGGGCATCCGCCACGAAAAACCGCACGTCGCTGGCTTGGGCCCGGGCACTGGCCCGGGCGATCTCCACGGCCTGAGGGCTGATGTCACAGCCACTCACGATCAGGTTCAGACCCTCGCGGCGGGCAGTTCGGGCCAGGGCGATGGCCGTGTCGCCACCGCCGCTTGCCACATCCAGCACCCGCAGGGGGCTCTCGGGCTGGCTGCGGGCAAGCGCTCGAATCGGGCCGAACAGACTGGCGACGCAACCGCTCAGCGCGTTGATCCGCCGCAGGCCGATCAGGGCCGCCGCGTGCTCGCGAGGGTCAATCCCGGGTTGGTCCATCACCTCGGGAAGCCGCTGACGCTTCGCCAGACGGCTCCAGGTCGTCGATGTCAGCGAGCGGGTCGACGTCATCGAGCGGGTCGACCGACAGGGGTGTTTCGAGATCGCTGCCGCACCTTCCCACTATGGACGGGCCGAGCCTGATCCGAGCGATCCACCCGGTTGGATTCTGCGAAGGTGAGGTCAGAGGTTGGGCCTGCCGTGGTGCGCGCGTCTCCGCCAGATCGGGCCCAGGCTTCCCCTCAGCCCAGCGAGGTGCTGGCCGGCTCCATTGAGCGAATCACCTTCCATAACGCCGAGAACGGTTTCTGCGTGCTGCGGATCAAGGCGCGGGGCCATCGCGATCTGGTCACGGTGGTGGGCCATGCGGCCGAGATCAGCGCCGGCGAATGGGTCACGGCCAGTGGCACCTGGGTGAACAGCCGGGAGCACGGCCAGCAGTTCAAGGCCTCCTTCCTGCGGGCTTCTGCGCCTACCACCGCTGCAGGCATCGAGAGGTACCTGGGTTCGGGGATGATCCGCGGCATCGGCCCGATCTATGCCAGCAAGCTCGTGGCGGTGTTCGGGGATCAGGTCTTCGAGGTGATCGAGCAGGCCCCCGAGCGGCTGCGGGAGGTGCCCGGCATCGGCCCGGTGCGGGGCCAGCGGATCAGCCAGGCCTGGGCCGAGCAGAAGGTTGTGCGGGAAATCATGGTGTTCCTGCACAGCCACGGCGTCGGCACCGCCCGGGCCGTGCGGATCTTCAAGACCTATGGCAATGACGCCGTGCAGGTGATGGTGGAGAACCCCTACCGCCTGGCCCGCGATATCCGCGGCATCGGCTTCAGGACGGCTGATGCGATCGCTGCCCGGGTCGGTATCGAGCCGGCCGCCATGATCCGCCTCCAAGCAGGAATAAGTTACGCCCTGCTGGAGGCCACAGGCGAGGGCCACTGCGGTCTGCCCACGGCGGAGCTGCTGAAGCTGGCCGGTGAGCTGCTGGCCGTGGAGCGGCCGACTGGACCGCTCGATGAGACTGGCGTCACCAAGCGGTTACCCCTGGAGAGCGGCCTGATCCAGAGCGCCCTGGATCTGGAGCTGAGCGAGGGCTCCGTGGTGGCGGACAGCCTGGCCGGTGAAGCCGCCATCTTCCTTGCCAATTTGCACCGCGATGAGCGCCGCATCGCGGCGGCACTCCAGGCGCTGGCACAGGGCCGCCCGCCCTGGGGGGCGATCGAGGCCGGCAAGGCGATGACCTGGGTGGAGCAACGCCTCGGCCTCGAGCTCGCTGCCAGCCAGATGGCGGCGGTGACGCAGGCCCTGACCAGCAAGGTGCTGGTGATCACCGGCGGGCCGGGGGTGGGCAAGACCACCTTGATCAATGCCATCCTGCGCATCCTGGCGGCCAAGAAGCTGCGGATCCTGCTGTGCGCCCCCACCGGCCGGGCCGCCAAGCGGATGAGCGAAACCACCGGGCTGGAAGCGAAAACGATCCACCGGCTGCTGGAGTTCGACCCGGCCACCTTTGGCTTCAAGCGCAATGCCGAGCTGCCGCTGGAGTCCGATCTGCTGGTGGTGGATGAAACCTCGATGGTGGATGTGCCCCTGATGGCCTCCCTCCTGGAGGCCATCCCTCCGTCCGCTGGGCTGCTGCTGGTGGGGGATGTGGACCAGCTGCCCTCGGTGGGGCCCGGCCAGGTGCTCGCCGATCTGATCAACAGCGCCGCCCTGCCGGTGGCCCGGCTCACGGAGGTGTTCCGCCAGGCGGC
>CAYHCE010000007.1:0-84448 GCA_964355015.1 uncultured bacterium
ATCCTGGAGAAGCTCCAGCGACTTTGCTCGCAAATCTCCGGGACGGCACACTAGCCGGTGCTTGGAGGTGATCAGCCGAGAGCTGGCCGCCAATATCATGCGCAAGATGCTGGGCAGGGCTGGCGAATCTGGTTATCTCATTGGAGAGCAAGCCAGTTTCGCTTGATTCGGGTCTGTGACCTATCAAGATCATTCAGGTCAGTGCTGATGGCGGTGGTGCACGTCGCTGACGTGGGGGTGCTCGTGGGCCAGCGGGTCATGGCGATGGCCATGGCTGTGCCAGAAGGGCTGACCCGGCTCGAGGTCCGCGAGATCCTCCGGTCGGTGGGGATGACTATGGTGCGCATCGCCGTCTACAGGGGCGTGGAAGTGGCGGTGCTGGTGATCGAGTTCGGCATGGCGGTGCCAGTGGCCATGGCTGGATCGCAGCAGCAAGCCTGTGCTGACCGCCATGGCGGCCGCCGCCAGCAGCAGCGATGGACTGAGCGGTGAACCCAGCAGGGCCACCGCCACCAGAGCGCCAAGGAAGGGAGCAGTGGAGAAGACCACTGCTTCCCTGGCGGCGCCAAGGGAGGCCAGGGCCACCATGTCGAGCCAGATCGACACGCCATAGCCCAGGCCACCGATTCCAAGCAGGGCGACGCTCATCAAGGCGAACGGAATGGCATGCCCTTGCAGATGGGCCACGGCCAGCATCGGCAGGGCAGCACCGAGGGCCTTGGCAGCGGAGATCTGCAGGGGGTTGCGCAGGCTGAGCCGCTGGGAGAGGTTGTTGTCGATGCCCCAGCACAGGCAGGCCAGGGCGATCCACAGCACGCCCTGCCATTGGCTGCCGCCCAGCCGGACCCGCCGAGAGCACCAGGGCTCCGGTCAGCGTCAGGGCGGCCGCCGCCCAGCCGTCACGGCCGAGATGCTCCTTTCCGACCCCCACGGCGATCAGAACCGTGAACACCGCCTCCAGGTTGAGCAGCAGCGCCGAGGCCCCCGGGCTGAGCAGCGCCAGGCCCTTGACCAGGGCGATCGGTCCGGCGATGCCCCCCAGCAGGGTGATCAGCCCCAACAGGGGGAGATCCTGCCGCTGGATCGGAGCGTGGCGGCTGGTCGGGGCCTCGGCCACGGCCAGGGGCAGCAGCACCAACGCCGCACCGGCGTACAGCAGACCCGCCACGAGTACGGGGGAAGGCCCGTGGCTGAAGCTGCCGATCAGAGGAGCACTGGAGCCGAACAGCGCGGCTGACGCGAGTCCGGCCACCCAGCCGCGGCGCCATTGCTCAGCCGGCCTGAGCATCGATCTGCAGCACCCCCATCAGCCCCAGATCCTCGTGGTCGAGGTTGTGGCAGTGATACACGGTGCGCCCTGGAAAATCCCGGAAGCTCACGCGCAGGCGCACCTCCTCCCCCGAGCGCACCAGCACCGTGTCTTTCCAGCGGCGCTGGGATTCGGCGCGGCCATCACGGCTGATCACCTGGAAGGGGTTGATGTGCAGATGGAAGGGGTGATCCATCACGTCGTCGTTGACGATCAGCCAGTCCTCCGTGCTGCCCAGCCGCACCCGGGTGTCGATGCGATCGGGATCGAAGGGCTGGCCGTTGATCACGAAGCCCATGCCACCTGCGCCCATGCCGCCACCGCCCCGACCCATGCCGCCCATTCCCATTCCGCCCATTCCCATCCCCATGGCATGGGCCAGGGAGAAGCGGCGCGTGCGCTCCGGCTGCGGCAGGGCCGGCACGGGAAGCAGGGCCGCCGGCAGCGGCAGCGGCGCCACCGCACCGGCGTAACGGAGGGTGGCCAGGGTCTGGGGGCCGTTCGTGTCTGCGGCGGCCATCGGGCCCATGCCCCTGTGGCCACTGCGTTGATAGGGGAGGTCGAGCAGGCGGTAGGCGCCGGGTGGCTGATTGCCCTGCACCAGCACATCCGCCCGCTCGCCGGGGGCCAGCAGCAACTCCTCGAGCGGCTCAGGGGTCCCGATCGCACCGCCATCGGTGGCGATCAGCACCAGCCGGTGCCCTTCCAGGGCGAGGCGGTAGATGCGGGCATTGGAAGCATTGAGCAGACGCAGCCGCAGCAGGCCGCCGCTGGGGATCGCCAGGCCGGGATTGAGCTCCCCGTTCAGCGTCAGCAGTGGACCTTCCCGGCCGAGCATGCGCTCCATGCCCATCCCCATCCCCATCCCCATCCCCATCCCCATGCCCATGCCCATGCCCATGCCGGCATCACCTGTGCCGGTGGCGCTGGCGAAGTCCTTGAGCACCAGCACGGTTTCACTGGCGGCCGCCACCTCCGGTATCCGATCGAGAGTGCCGCGCACCACCAGGGCGCCGCCGAGGCCGCCGAACACCTGATCGGCCGAGTGACCGTGGTGATGGGGGTGCACGTAGAAGAGGCCGGCCGGGTGGTCCTCGGCGACCCTGAAGGCATAGGTGGTGGACCCGCCGGGCGGCACGCTCAGGAACACGTTGTCGCCGCTGCCGCCGGGGGGGATGTGCAGCCCGTGGAAGTGCAGGTTGGTGGGCTCCTGGAGGTCGTTGCGCAGACGCAGCCGCACCTGATCGCCTGCGTTCAGCTCCAGCAGCGGACCGGGCGAGCGGCCGTTGTAGGTGAGCAGCGTGGCGGGACCACCGGGAAGCATGCCCGGCGTGGCGCGGGCCACCAGCTCCAGATCGACCAGGCCGCCACGGGAGGCCAGCCGCGCCGCACCGGCGGGCTGGGCCCGGGCGGCGGAGCGCTGCGCCTGGCCCCAGAGGGCAGGCCCGGCCACCGCCGCGCCCAGGCCGGCGAGCCCCAGGCCCAGCACCTGCCGGCGCTTGAGGGGAGAGGTCATCAGCGGTCCTCCGAACAGCCAGAGGGAGACGGAGCTCCCTGGATTCAGGGTAAGGGTTCCAGTAAAGGGGAGAGTCAAGCCCTGGAGGACCGGCATCGGCCGGCGCAGATCTGCTGCGGCCTTGGCCCTTGACTCTCCTGCCAAGGGGAGACCATACGGTTGGGCGTCCTTACCCAGCCAACATGCGCCCGTCCCGTTTCACCGCCACCTTGATCGGGCTGGCCTCTGCCCTCACCGTGGCGGCCCCCGCCCTGGCCCAGATGCCAGGTGGCTTGAATCACGAAGGGCACCAGGGCATGCCCGGGATGGACACCCCGGCCCAGGCCGGCCATGCCCATGACCTGGGCCCGGCCGGCGCCACCTACGACCTGCGCTTCATCGACGGCATGGTTCAGCACCACACCGGGGCGCTGCGGATGAGCGAATTCGTGTTCGGCATCGGAGCGCCGGGCGTGGGGGCGCTGGGCAAGACGATCTGGCGCGATCAGGCCAACGAGATCCGGGCGATGGGGCTGTGGCGCAAGGCCTGGTATCCACAGGCGCCCGTCTACCCCGTGGCGCTGGCCACCGGCGGCGATCCGAACAGCCTGGCGGGCCTCACCCGCATGAGCCAGGTCCAGATCGATGGCATGCGGATGATGGGTGAGCTCCCCACCAGGGAGAACCGCGTCACCTGGTTTCTGGAGGGCATGCTCGATCACCACGGCGGGGCGCTGCTGATGGCCCACGACGCCCTGGCCAAGAGCACCAACCCCACCATCCGGCGCTTTGCCCGCGGGGTGATCGTGGCCCAGCGGGCCGAGATCATCCAGCTGCGGCGGATGCTGGCCGCCGACGGATTGCGCAAGCCGGAATACAGCAGGTACGACGCACTGTTTGGCCTCTGATCACGGCCTGCTCAGGAGGCTGCTGAACAACCCGGCCAGGAGGCCGCACGATTCGACCGTTCCGAGCCCACCGCCGACACCCCGGCGATGATTGGCGGCTGTGGTCTTCGCTCTGCCGTCATGACGTTGACCGCCGCGGACCGTGAAGCGCGTTCCCTCCTGCGTGCGCGCCCGCCCACTCACCCAGTCGGAGCAGACGAACGCCGGAGGCGACGACGCCATCGACAGCGATCGGCGATCGCTGCCGCGGCTTCAATCGTCTGATCCTGGAAATGGAATGACCGTGTGGATCTGAGCCGTTCCGCCCCCAGGCCCCTGCCGCCGATCGCCCTGCTGGCCCTGGCCGTGGGCGTGAGCGTGGCCAATCCCTTCTACAGCCAGTCGCTGCTGCCGCCGATCGCCGCCGAGCTGGGCCTGCCCCCCGGCACCGCCGTGCTGGTGCCGGCCGCCACCCAGTGGGGCCTGGCCGCGAGCCTGCTGCTGCTGCTGCCCCTGGGCGACCAGCTGGAACGGCGCCGGCTGCTGGTGGGGGCTGCCGCGGGCATGGCGCTGGCCTGCCTGGCGATCGTGCTGGCCCCCGGCTTCGGTCTGCTGCTGCCCGCCTTCTTCGCCGTCGGCCTCTGCGCCCTTGTGCCCTACCTGCTGCCGCCCTTCGTGGCCCAGCTCACCCCGGATGCCCGCCGCGGCCTGGTGCTCGGCACCCTGCTCAGCGGCCAGTTCAGCGGGTTGCTGCTCTCGCGCACCTTCAGCGGCCTGCTGGCCGAGCTGGCCGGCTGGCGGACCATCTACGCCGTGTCGGCGCTGCTGATGATCGCCGTGGCGGTCCTGTTCCGCAGCCGGTTGCCCCGCCAGCGCCCGCCCCGGCCCCTGAGCTACCTGGCCCTGCAGCGCTCCCAGCTCCAGCTCTGGCTTCGCTATCCGGCGCTGCGACAGGCCTGCCTGCGCCAGGCCCTGCTGTTCGGGGCCTTCATGGCCACCTGGAGTGCCCTGGCCCTGCATCTGGCAGCTCCGCCCTGGCGGTTCGGGCCGGCGGCGATCGGAGCCTTCGGGCTGGTGGGCCTGGTGAGCATCGCAGCGGCCCGGCCGATCGGCCGGCTGGTGGACACACACGGCCCCCGGCAGGTCGTGCGGGCGGGCTGCCTGCTCGGCCTGGCCGGCCTGCTGCTGCTGGCCTTCGGGTCCAGCTCCCTGATCGCCCTGGTGATCGGCATGGCCTGCCTCGATCTGGGCGTGCAGGGGACCTATGTCGCCCACCAGACCACCGTGCTGTCCCTGGATGCGGCGGCCCGCACCCGCCTGGGCACCTGGCTGTTCTTCACCGCCTACCTGGGCGCGGCGCTCTGCTCGCAGCTGGTGGCGCGCTTCTGGGCCAGCTGGCACTGGCACGGCAACGCCGTGTTCGCTGTCAGCCTCGTGCTGCTGGCCCTGCTGATCCCGGCTTCCGAAGATAGCTAAGTGTGGGGGAACGACCCGGTCCCGCCTGAGGCCTGGCCTGACCCGCTGCCCAGAGATTGCCCATGGACGCCGACCCCTCCCTGCAGGTGTGCCTCACGATCAGCACCGATGGCCCCTACCTGGTCAGCGGCGCCGTGCCCCTGGCCGAGCAGTCCATTGTGGTGAACACCGCCGGCGAATCGATCGACGTCCGGGAGGGACGTCGCTATCCGGCCCAGGCGAGCTGTGAGCTCTGCCGCTGCGGCGCCTCCGGCCACAAGCCCTTCTGCGACGGCACCCACGCCACCCTCCCCTTCGACGGCACCACCACCGCCCCGGCCATCCCCTACCTCCAGCAGGCCGAGACCATCGAGGGTCCGGTGCTCGCAATCACCGATGCCCGGTCGCTCTGCGCCAATGCCCGCTTCTGCGATCGCCTCGGCGGCATCTGGGCGCTCGTGAAGCGCAGCGACGACCCCGAGGTTCGCCTGGAGGTGGAGTTCCAGGCCCGCCACTGCCCCTCCGGCCGCCTGATCGCCTGGGACCGCGCCAGTGGCCGCTGCCTCGAACCGCACGATCCGCCCTCGATCGGGCTGCTCATCGACACGGCCAGGGGCGTCGACGGGCCCCTCTGGCTGCGGGGCGGCATCCAGGTGATCTCCGAGCAGGGCGTTGTGTATGAGGGGCGCCAGCAGTGCACGCTCTGCCGCTGCGGCCGTTCCCTCAACAAGCCGTTCTGCGATGGCTCCCATGCCCCCTGAACCGGGACCGAGGATGTCGGGCGGCTCCGAACGACCTGAACGCCCGGAGCTCCAGGCCGCGGACGGCCGCCACACCCTCTCGGGCGACTTCGAACACGGTGGCCACCGTGTTCGGTGAGCGCTGGCTTCGATCTCTCCCCGGAGGCCTTGCGACCGGCCAACCTCTGAACGCAGCTGCCCCGCGGCCACCTTCACCTGCTGAGCCTGCGACACTTCCCTCCGGAGGACGATTTTCTCGTTGTTGGCTCCGGTGCGCCCTTACCTCGATCTCGAGCGGCCCTGGCTGTCGGAGCGGCTGGTGGCCTGGCCGATCCTGTCGAGCGGGGAGCTGCCGCCGGAGTCAGCTCTCAGTGTGCGGGTGTTCGCGTTACCACTCCTGCTGGTACGCGGCGCCGACGGGCGGGTGTCGGCCCATCTCGATGTCTGCCCCCACCGGCTCGTGTCCTTCTCCTGCGGAGGCACGCCGCCGCGGGTGCAGGGTTCGATCGTCCGTTGCCCCTACCACTACCAGGAGTTCGATCAGGCGGGCCGCTGCGTGCGCACCCTCCATGGCGAAGCCGGCGGCGCCGAGCATCTCGTCACGCTGCCGCTGCGGGAGTGGGGTGGGTTCCTCTGGCTGCCAGCGGGGCGGCGCCTGTTCGCCTCGGCCGATCCCGCCGCCTGGCAGGCGCCGGAGGTGGAGGCGGCCCTGCAGGAGGCGCGGCTGCCGGCGGAATTCGCCCGTGAGCTGCTCGATCCCGGCCGCACCGACGCCCTGCCGCTGTTCCACTACCGCTATCCCGTCGGCCCCTGGGGCCTGGTGGTCACCAGCGGCATCGATCACACCCACGGCTTCCACGTGCACGCCATCGCCCGCACGGTGCATCAGCTACGGCGCTGGCTGGGCCAGGAGACCCTCAGCGGCATGCACATGGTCTGCGACGACGAGGAACGCTCGGTGCTGGTCACCTACAGCCAGTACCGCGACAGCCTCCAGGCCTACTGGAAGGTGGGCGGCGCCCCCAACCTCTGGCTCAACAAGCTCGATGAGGGTCTGCATCTGGCGGTGCTGTTCGTACCCGACGATCAGGGCAGCACCACCCTGCGCGGCATCCTGTACGCCGGTGGTCGCTGGCGATCCTTGCTGGAGAACGGGCCGGCCCTGAAGGCGCTGCGGGATCTCTCCAACCACAACAACGACGAGGACCGCCCTTTCATCGAAAGCCAGGCGGCCCTGCTGGGCGGCGGCCGCATCCCGGTCGGCAACGCCAGCGTCAATGACGCGCCGGTGTATCGCTTCTTCCGCTACCTGGAGGCGATCACCGGCAGCCCGATCGCCTTCGGGGCCAAGCCCCACCCCCGCGACCTGCTCGTTCAGCGCGGCTGAAGCAGCTCCCGCAGCCGCTGGCGCATCAGGGCGATCGGCTGGTCGGCCTCGATCAGGTGCTCTGCGGCCGGCCAGGGTTCGAGAGCGGCGGCCATGGCGGTGAGGATCGCCCGGTCCTGATCGATCAGCCCCCGCTCGAAGCGCACCATGGCGGCAGCAGGCACCTGCTCTTCCGTGTCGTTGCGGAAGTAGAAGCGGCTGATCCGCGTGTCCTGTGCGCCCGTGGGCACGGCGTGGAGCACGATGCGCTGCCGCAGGCCGTTCGGCCATTCCAGCTCCAGGCTGAGGCCGAGCGGCGCGATCCAGCTCACCCGCCGCTCCACCGTCAAGGTGGCCGTGTCCTCGCCGAGCGTGCTCTTGAGCACGGCGTTGTTGTGCACCTGCAGGGGGATGCGGAAGCGGAAGCCGTCGGTGGTGTCCTCGATCGCCCCCTCGATCGGATCGGGCCGGGCCGTGGTGGCCTCCAGCAGCCCGCGGTGCACGAAGTAATGGTGGAAATTGTCGAGGCCGTTCTCGATCACCCGGAAGGGGGAGCAGGGCCAGAGTTCCCAGAAGCCGTCGATCAGGCGGTGGGCTGGGTCGTGCTCCTCGGGGAAGTCGGGCAGCGGCAGCCGCGGCTGCTCCGCCAGGCACACCCACACCCGGCCATAGCGGGCCTGGGCCATGTAGGTGCGCAGGCGGCAGGCCTCGGGGATCGGCCGCTCCGGCTGCTGGGGGATCGCGCGGCAGGAGCCGTCGCCTGAGAATTCCCAGCCGTGGTAAGGGCAGTGGAGGCTGCCGTCCGCCCCGATGCGGCCACCCGAGAGCCGCGCCGAGCGGTGCGGACAGCGATCGGGGGCGGCATGGGGCGCACCGTCGCCCCCGCGCCAGATCACCAGCGGTTCCCCCAGAAGTTCCACCGCCACCGGCCCCTCGCCCAGCTGATCGAGCGGCAGCACCGGATACCAGAACGGACGCAACCGGGCGGGATCGAGGGGCATGGCGTGGGAGCTCACAAGCGGGGCAGGGGCGGGGAAGGGGCAAGACCGGCGCTGAAGCAGGGGGAGCAGCAGAGCACCACGAAGGCAAGGCTGCGGGCCAGGCCGGATCCCTCCCCAGCCAGGCTGGCTGACGCCTGGATCGAGAGCCTGGCCGGCGATCCCCGTTCCGAACCCTTGTATTATTGCTGTATTACAGCAGGGGCGAAGCGATGCGGACGATTTCCGTGCGCCTGGATGACGGCAGCGAGGCCAGGCTCGACAGCCTGTGCCAGACCCTCGGCCTCAGCCAGACCGAGGTGGTGAAGGCCGGCCTTGAGCTGCTGCAGCGGCAATCCGCCAGCCCCGCGGCCCTGGCGGAGCGCCTCGGGCTGATCGGCAGCTTCTCCAGTGGCGCCCCAGGCAGCGCCAGCACCAGCCGGGGACGGGACCATTCGGCCCAGCTCCGCCAGAAGCTGGGCCGGCAGCACGTGCAGCAACGGCTGAGCGAGCCGCAAGCGTGAGCAGTTCCAGCTTTCGCGGTGCCACCCTCGTCGATACCGGCCCCCTGGTGGCCTGGTTCGATCGCAGTGACCAGGACCATGACGCCTGTGCGTCCTTCTTTCAGGAACACACCGGGGCTTTCGTTTCCAGCTGGCCGGTTCTCACCGAGGTCTGCCATCTGATCCCAGCGGACGTGGCCCCTCGCTTTCTCGGGTGGGTCTCACTTGGTGGCCTGAGCGTTGCGGAGCTGGGTGGATCCGCCCTGGAGTTGATGGCCAGCTGGATGCGGCAGTACGGCGATCTGCCGATGGATCTCGCCGATGCCTCGCTGTTCTGGCTGGCCCATGAGCATGGGCTCCGCCGCATTGCGACGCTCGATCGACGCGATTTCGGCATTTATCGACTCCCCGGCGGGGAGGGGCTCGAAAACCTGCTGGAGACTTGAACGTCCGACAACAAGAGGTGGGAAGGGGCAGATGTGTGGAGGGGCCCATCCGGGTTGGGAGCGGCGTCCGCCTGCTCCCTCACTGGAGGCCTCTTTACGGAAGTGGGAACGGCGGGGATCATCGGGTCAGCCGTGGGCAAGCCTTTGGGAGACGGCGCCGACATCGCCCGCAGCGGAGCCTTCGTGGCCAGCCTCGAGCTGCCGCCGACTGGTTCCGGCCCGTTGAGCGGCCTGAGCTTTGCGGTGAAGGATCTGATCGATGTGGCGGGCTGGATCACCGGCTGCGGCAACCCCAGCTGGCGGGCCTCCCATCCACCCGCCGCCGCCCATGCCGTGTGCGTCGAGCAGTTGCTGCAGCTCGGTGCCCGCTGTGTCGGCAAGACGGTGAGCGATGAGCTGGCTTTCAGCCTGCTCGGCCAGAACCACTTCGAGGGCACGCCGCTCAATCCCCGCGCCCCCGATCGCGTGCCGGGCGGCTCCTCGAGCGGCTCGGCTTCGGCTGTGGCCTGCGGCCTGGTCGACTTCGCGCTCGGCACCGATACGGGCGGTTCCGTGCGTGTTCCCGCCAGCAACTGCGGCATCCTCGGCCTGCGCCCGTCCCATGGGTTCATCTCGCTGGCCGGCGTCAACCCCCTGGCGCCCAGCTTCGACACGGTCGGCCTGTTCGCCGCCAGGTTCCCTGTGTTGAAGCGGGTGGCGGCTGGCCTGCTGGCCAGCGAACCGGTGACGGGGGCGGAGCCGGCCACGGTCTTCCTGCTTCAGGATGCCCTGGCCCTGGCCGATCCCGAGGTCCGACAGGCCCTGGAGGAACCGCTGCGGCGGCTGCGCCAGAGCTTCGGCCACCGCCTGCGCGAGGCGCGCCTGGGCGATCTGGATGGGGAGGCGGAGGAGGAGAGCCTCCAGAGCTGGTGCGACACCTACTGCGTGCTGCAGTGGGCGGAGATCCGCAGTTGTCTGGGCAGCTGGATCGATCACGCCAGGCCGGAGTTCGGCCCGGCCACCGCTGCAAGCTTCGCCCTCACCAGCCAGCTCGATCGTCGGCGCATCGCCGGGGCTGTCGAGCGGCGGGAGCGCTACTGCCGGCGGATCCGCAACGTTCTCGGCCCCACCGATCTGCTCGTGATGCCCACCACCCCGGCGCTGGCACCGCGCCTGGATGCACCCGCCCCCGACCGTTCGGCGCGGGCTGGTGGCGGCAGCAGCTACTACCCCCGCACCCTGGCGTTCACCAGCGTGGCCGGCATCGCCCGCCTGCCCCAGCTGTCGCTGCCGCTGGGCGAGGCGGACGGGGTGCCGGTGGGCCTCTCGCTGCTGGCCGCCCACGGGCAGGATGCCTTCCTGCTCGAGGCGGCCGGGAGCCTCGTCTGAGCCGTTCAGAGCCATGGCCACCGAAGCCGCCTCTCCGGTGAGTTCCCCTTTCCGCAAGGCCTGGGCCGTGCCCAGCCGGGCCCCGCTCCACCCGTGCGGAGTTAACGATCTCAGGGGCCCAGGCTATCCAGTGAGAGGCACCAACCTCAGCCTGCAGGGTATCGGCCGTCAGGGCCGGTAGGGTGAGCCGATCCCCTGGCCCGGTGGATGTCGAGCGTCTCCGAACGACCTGAGCACCCGGCGCCCCAGCCCGCGGCAGCGTCCCTGCCGGCCCAGCTGATCCGGCGTTACCGCCGCCTGTTCGCCTTCTACGACCGCGACGGCGACGGCCGCCACACCCTGAGCGGAGACTTCGAGCCGGTGGCCGCCCGCATCGCTGCGCGCTGGCAGGGAGGCCCCACCCCCTTCCCGGATCTGCTGCGGCTGCTGCTCGACACCTACCGGCACGAGAACGAGCGCCGCGACCGCAACCATGACGGCCAGGTGGATCGGGAGGAGTTCGTGGCCTCCCACATCCGGGTGTTCGCCGCCTTCATGGCCGATCCAGAGGGCGCACGGCGGTTCGTCGCCCGGTCCGCAGGCGGCTTCTTCGACGTACTCGACCTCGATGGCGACGGCATCCTCGGCCTCGACGACCTGGCGGCCTTCGCCGCCGCCTACGGCCATCCCACCGGAGGCATCGCCGCCAACCTCGATTCGATGCTCGCCGGCCTGGGCCTGCCGCTCGGCCGCCTGCCGCGTGACGCCTTCCTGACGCTGGTTGAGCAGTACTGGTTCGATCCGTCCCCGGAGGCCCCCGGCCGCCACCTCTTCGATGGGGTGGGTCTGGCCGAGCCGGACCCCCAGCACCGCCGCGGCACCGATCCCGCCTAGACGTTCGCGGAACACCCGTCTCAGCAGCCGCTCAGCCTGGTTCGATCAGGCCTGGGTGGACAGGGCCTTTGCCTGATCAGGCCAGCGGCGGATCTTGTTTCGTCCTGTGGCGACGACGGCCCAGCAGCAGGCCGACCCCGGAGCCGGCGATGAACAGGGTCAGTACGCCGAGGATCAAGGAGTACCAAGGCTGCAGATTCACCATGCCGAAGTTGCCGGTGTGCAGCTTCATCAGCCAGAAGGCCTCGATCTGGCGGGCCGAGAGGGCGCCGTAGAGCGTTCCGGACAGCGCCGTGAGCATGATCGGCACCGCTGCCAGGGGCACGAGGCTGCGGTGCACCCGGCCCCAGAGATGGCGTCGGCTCATTCGTTCTGAAGCGCCTTGTGCAGCACCTGCTCATTGGCGCAGGGCATCCACATCGTGCCCATCGCGAAGACACCTCTGCACTTGAGTTCGGCGGCGCGCTGCTGAGCCTCCTGGCGGGTCTTGAACATGCCCTGCAGGTGGGCCGCTGCGGGTGCGGCGGACAGGAGTGGGGAGAGGGCCGCCGCCGCCAGGGCGGCCAGCAGGGCCAGGCGGCTGGGCGGCTGGATGGAGCGGGTGTGGTGCTGGATCATCGGGCTGTGGCAGGGAACGTCGGGCGATCGGAGACAGAGATGTGGGCTCACTTCTGCCTGGACACGGCCTTCTCGTAGGCATCGAAGCTCTGGCAGGGCATCCACTCCTTGCCCATCGCGAAGGCGCCGCTGCAGCGGAGTTCCCTGGCGCGCTGCTCCGCACCGGCCTGGGTCGGGAACATGTCGTTGTCCTGGGCGCGGACGGCGCCGGCGGCCAGGGAAACACCTGCCAGGAGGAAGACAGCCAAGGCCATACGGTTCATGGGAGGCCAGGAGATGGGGTTGAACGCCAGCTTAGAGTCTCCCTGCAGGTGGAGAGTCAAGCCCATGGCGGCCGCTGGCATGAAGATCGGGGCGCTGGCGCTGCGCAGCGGCCTGCCGGTCAAGACCCTGCGCTACTACGAGGATCTGGGCCTGCTGCCGGCGATCGGCCGCAGCGAAGGCGGTTACCGCCTGTTTGCTGAACAGAGCCTGCAGCGCCTGGAGTTCATCCGCCGCCTCAAGACCCTGGGGCTCAGCCTGGAGGAGATCCAGGGCTGCCTGGCCGTGCACGATGCCGGTGAGCTGCCCTGCGGCGACATCCAGATCCAGCTGGGGCGCCAGATCGAGCGGATCGATCGGCAGATCAGGGAACTGCGGCAACTCAGGAAGGAACTCCAGGGCCTGCTGGCCGGCTGGCAGAGCGATCCCGCCAAGGACGGCGAACTGATCTGCCCCAATCTTCAGGTCTGAGGGTTGGATAAGACCTACGGCGATCGGTTCTGACCCCAGCAGGTGAAGCCATGACACCGACCCATTCCCGGAACTTCCCAGCATCTCCAGGCTGAGGAAAGCGGAAGGAAAAGGAGAAGAACCGTTGGCCGATCCCCGGCCCGGGCTCAGCTGGAATCGATCGGCAGCGAGCAGGCTGTCCGCATCAGGAGCGTTGGGTGCCCTCGTTATGGCGCTGGGTCTCCAGCTCTTTCTCAGCCTGCTGCGGGGGCGGCACTGCCTTGCACAGGGATGGGCGCCAGAGGCCAGGACCGGGCCGGTTCGAGATCTGCAATCCACTGCAGGCCGCCGGGCAGGCCCGGCTCCGCGCAGGATCGACAGCAGAAGGGAAAGGTTGATCATCACGATCACGGCGGCGCACGACCATCCCACCCCCTGCAGCCACAGAGGTGCCTGCAGCTCTCCCATCAGGCCGCTGCTGCCGCAGAACCACACCAGCGGGATCACCGCGAACGGCAGCTGCAGACTGAGCACCACCTGGCTCAGCACCAGCAGGTTGGTGGTGGCCCGATCGCCCAGCAGGATCACGCTGGCCATGGCCGGGATCAACGCCAGACCACGCGTCAGGATCCGGCGCTGCCAGTCCGGCAGGCGGATCTGCAGAAACCCCTCCAGCACGATCTGCCCGGCCATCGTGGCCGTGAGGGTGGAACTCTGGCCGGCCGCCAGCAGGGCGACCCCGAACAGAGTGCTGGCCAGCGATGCCCCCAGGGTGGGGGCGAGCAGGCGGTAGGCGTCGCTCAGGTCGGTCACCGGCTCCGGCAGCCGACCGTGGAAACTGCCGCTGGCCACGATCAGGATCGAGGCGTTGATCAGGAAGGCCAGGCTGAGGGCGATCACGGCATCCCAGCTGCTGTAGCCCAGCGCCCAGTGACGGGCGATCGGCAGATCCGGCCACCGCCGCGACTGCACCAGCGAGGAATGCAGATAGAGGTTGTGGGGCATCACCGTGGCACCGAGGATGCCCGCCGCCAGGTAGAGCTGCTTCCCGTCCAGCAGGCTCGACGGCTGGGGCAGGAAGCCCCTGGCCACGGCGTTCCAGTCGGGCTGGAGCAGCACCAGCTCGACGATGAAACATCCACCGACCAGGGCGATCAGGGCGATGGCGCTGCCCACGAGCTCGGCCAGATCGCAGGCGATGATCGCCACCTCCGCCAGCAGCCAGAGCGGAATGCGCCAGCGCTTCGGCAGCAGGCGAGCCGAAGCCTGGGCCAGAGCAGTCGGTAGCCGTAGGTGGATCCCGCTGCCAGGTCGGTGGCCCAGTTGCCGGGGTCCATGCAGCCCACGGCCACCAGATAGGCAGGCCCCAGGACCCTCAGGAAGGTGCGGACCGTGCCGAGCCCCTCGGGAAGGAGCACGGTTGCTGGGCCGTTGGCGGGTTCGGAGTCGTTCATCGATCGGGACAGCCGGGCGGAGAACCAGGCCATCCCGAGATCGGCCAGCATGAGCTCGGAAGGCTCTGTGGCGGTATCGACCTGCCTCTCCCACCATGGCGGGGTGTGGAGCGGCGATCAGAATCCGCTTCCAAGCAGACACCGGCGACAGGACTTTGCTGCCCGGGCTCCCGCTCGTTCCAGCCCTGCCGCTCCCCCCTCGATGCCATCCACCCGATGCTCCTCGAACTGATCCTGTTCACGGTGGTGCTCAGCATCGATTCCTTCTCGGCGGCGCTGGCGCTCGGCTTCCGTCACTTCTCCCGGCGTCGGGCCCTGTTCTTCGCCCTCAGTTCCGGACTCTCGGAAGGAGTGGCGACCGCGCTGGGCTTCCTGCTGGGCCGGGTCGCGCGTGGGTTGATCATCGAGTACGACCACTGGATCGCGTTCATCCTGCTGTTCGCCGTTGGCGGACACATGCTGTTCGAGGCCTGGAAGGAGATCCGCGACGGTTCCCACGACCCGGATCTGCCGAGGGTTCACAGCCCCATGAAGATCCTGTTCGTCTCCGCGGTGACCAGTATCGACTCCCTGGGAGTGGGTGTATCGCTGGGTCTGGTCGACAAGCCGATCGGGCTCTACTCAACGGCCATCGGTGTGGGCGCGTTCCTCTCCACCTACCTTGGCCTTTTCCTGGCGCGAAAGGTTTCGATGCGGATGGGTGGGTTCGCCGAGATGCTCGCCGGTCTGGTGCTGGTGCTGCTCGGGGTGAGGATGCTGGCGATCTAGGTCCGGCGTCGATCCAGGGCTTAAGCGGCGGCTGGCAGGGCGGTTCTCCGCCTGCCCGCTGAACGGTTTCCACCGTCGCCCGGAGCAGCGACTCTGGCCAGATTGGCATTCGGGTCCATCACGACAGATGACACTTTCCTTGCGGGGCTTCAGGCAATGGCTCGGCACACTCCTGCTCCGCTGGGGGGAGGGGCTGCGTCCGGAGCGCACCCCGGCACCAGCGGCTGGTCGGCGGGAGACGCCGCCCCCAGTGCGGACCGCTGCCCTGCCCCAGCCCGTCTCTCCCGTCACCTCGTTCTGCCCTGCCGTGCGTGAGCCGCTGTCGGTGGAGAGCGCCGTGCTCAGCAGGGATCTGACCGTGCTCAAGCGCGAGGCCTCCGATGCACTGGCTTCCCTGGGCGCCGCCCATGCCCTGGTGACGTCGGCGCGGCTGGCCCAGGTGCAGGAGCTTCGGCCCCATGTTGCCTCCGGCGCGGTGCAGGGGGATACTCTCCTGGCTCTGGCCGCCGACTATCAGGGCTGGCAGAACGATCAGGTGCGACTCTTCGATGCCCTGGCTCTCGTTGTGCGGATGCGGGTGCCCCAGGGCAATGTGCTCGATCAGGTGGACCCTGGCCTGCATGAGCAGGCCAGAAGTCACCTCGAGGCGCTTTCAGTGGAGTATCAGCGCGGACTGCTGATGGAGCAGTTCCGCCCTTCCCCCTGAGCACATCTCCCCTGGCTTCGGCTCAGGGATCCGCGCTCACTCAACGGGCACCTGCACGGATTCCCTGGCGGCAGCCGAAGCCTTCTTCGGAATCGTCACGGTCAGCTGGCCATCGGCGGAGCTGGCCTTCAGGCCCGCGGTCTCCGCATCGGCCGGGAGGGTGAAGCTGCGGCTGAAGCTGCCGTAGAACCTCTCCAGCCGATGGAACCGGTCGTTGTCCTCCCGCTTCTCCTGCTTGCGCTCCCCCTGAAGGGTGAGGACCCCATCCTCCACCGTTACCTTCAGATCACCTTTCTCGACGCCGGGGACGTCGGCCCTGATCCGATAGCAGCCTTCGCTCTCACTGATGTCCACTCGGGGATTCCACTCCCCGAGGCCGGGCCAGGCAGCTTCCTTGTGGCCGAACCAGGGCAGCGAGCGTGTGTGCCGATCGAACAGTTCTTCGATGTCCTTCATCGACTCCCACTTGATGAGAGACATGGTGATGGGCCTCCAGAGGCGTGCACGTTGTCAGGCCCGAAGCGGGATCGAACAGCGCTTCAGTCCCTTGCCTTGAAGGTAGACAGCAGCCCAGCAGCGTTCTCGGCGCAGCAAGAAACTTCATGCATTCCCACCCATCACCCCGCTTCATCCGACCAGCGTTATCGTCTGGGCCCTCCTAGGCGCAGCCATGCAGGGGCCGACGCTGCTCACCACCCTGGTGATCCTGCTGACGGGCGTGGTGATCGCCCGTCTCAGCGCCGGGCGGCTGGCGCGCTGGGCGGTGCCGGCGATCGTGCTGGAACTGGCCGTGGGCTTCGTTCTCGGCAACACCCTGCTGCCCTTCAGCGCCATCCAACCCCTGAGCGGCCTCACCGAGCTCGGCGTGCTCACCCTCTTCTTTCAGGTGGGTCTGGAGGCGCGCGGTGACCTGCTGTCCTCGCAGCGAGGCACCATCCTGCGCACGGTGGCCCTGAGTTTTCTGGCGCCCCTGATCGCCTTCTGGCCCCTGAGAGCCTGGTTCGGCCTGGAGACGGCCCCGGCCCTGCTCTGTCTGGCGGTCCTCAGTGCCACGGGCACCGGGGTCTCCCTGCGGGTGCTCGCCCAGCGGCAGGCGCTGCAGACCCCCTCGGGCCGGCTGCTGGTCGGGGTCTCCGTTCTGGACGACCTGCCGGCGATCGGACTGCTCTCCCTGGCGATGGCCAGCGCCGGCCTGCGCCTCGGGCAGCAGGGGATGGGTGGATTCGGCCTGGTGGCCGCTGGCCTGCTGGCCTGCCTCAGCTACTGGGGCGTCAGCTGGTGGGCCTCGCACCGCCAGGAACGCCCCAGCGGACCCCTGTCGATCCTGATCTTCCTGATCGGTTCCGCCTGGGTCGGCGAGAGCACCGGCATCACCTCCCTGCTGGGGGTGATGTGGGGCGGCGTGCTGCTGGCACGGCTGACGCCGGCTGACGGGACCTGCAACCAGGTGCTGTCGGTGCTCTCGGAGGTGTTCCTGCCGCTGTTCTTCATCAGCGTGGGGATGAGGATCTCCGCCGACACGCTGCTGGAGCCGAAGGCCTGGTCGATGGCGATCGTGCTGATCGTGCTGGCCCTCCTCAGCAAGCTGATCTGCGGCCTGGGAATCACCGCTCGGGATCGGGCGGCGGGAGTGGACCGCTGGGTTGTGGTCTTCGGGCTGATTCCCCGCGGACTGCCCGGACTCGTGTTCGCCACCACCGCCCAGGCGGCGGGGCTGATCACCCCTGTGCAGTTCGCCGCCCTGGTGATCATGGTGACGTTCACGACCGTCAGCGGTCTGCTGCTGCTGGATCGACGCCTGTCCGGCCGGTCGCTGCCCTACGTGGAGGCGTAGCGCACCACGAACAGGTCGCCGAAGCCCGTGTCGAACAGCAGCTCCACCAGCACGCGGCAATCGGCGCAGCCGAGCACGGCCGCCATCGGGTGCTGGTCGGCCTCCACCTCCTGCAGCCAGCTTCGGCATCTGTGCGGATGCAGGCAGCCGCCGTCGAGGAAGCGCTGATGGCCCTCTCTAAGGCGTCCCAGCACCGCTTCGGGGCTGTCAGCCAAGGCCATCCGGGCCAGAGAGCAGTGGGCCGATCCCCCTGCCCCAGCACGGATACCATCGACGCCTCGCCCGTGCGCCAGGCCATGTCCAAGGCGATCGCGATCACCGGCCTCGCCCTGATCCTGTTCCTGCTGGCCCACCTGGGCGGCGCCGTGCTGGTGCTGCTGGATCCGGCCGGTTTCGAGCGCTACGCCGCCCTGCTGCACCGCAGTGGCTGGGTCGGCGCCGTCGAGGCCGGGCTGCTCCTGGCGTTGCTCGCCCATCTCGGGCTGAGTCTGCGGCGCGCCCTCGCCAACGCCCGCGCCCGCGGAGCCGTGGGCTACGCCCAGCTGCGCAGCCGCCGCGATGCCCCTCTGGCCGTGCTGGCCTCCCGTACCGCCCCCTGGACGGGCCTGCTGCTGCTGCTCTTCCTGGTGGTGCATCTGGCCCAGCTGCGCCTGCACCGCCCCGGGTCCGGCCTGGAGGCCGCGGCGCTGAGGGCCGCTCTGGCCTCGCCCTGGTCCCTGGGTCTCTACTGCCTGGCCGGCATCGGCCTGGGTCTGCACCTGCTGCATGGCAGTGAGAGCTCCCACCGCAGCCTCGGGCTGCTCGATGCCGCCAACGCAGCTCGCATCCGCACAGCCGGTCGCCTGCTGGCGGCTCTGGTGGGCGGGGGCTTCGCCCTGCTGCCTCTCGCTGTCGTCGGCTGGCAGCCATGAGCCCGCTGCCATCGCGATGAGGCTCGATCCCCGGCTGCCCTCCGCTCCGCTCGCCGACGCCTGGACGCGGCGCCGCCACGACCTGCCGCTGATCAGCCCGATCAACAGGCGCCGCTTCCGCCTGCTGGTGGTGGGCAGCGGGCTGGCCGGCGCTTCGGCCGCCGCCAGCCTGGCCGAACAGGGCTATCAGGTGAGGCTCGTCACCTACCACGACAGCCCCAGGCGGGCCCATTCCGTGGCGGCCCAGGGGGGAATCAACGCAGCCAAGAACTATCAGAACGACGGCGACAGCGTCGAACGGCTCTTCCTCGACACGGTGAAGGGAGGCGATTTCCGCGCCCGGGAGGCCGGTTGCCATCGGCTGGCCGAGATCAGCGGCTCGATCATCGATCAGTGCGTCGCCCAGGGGGTGCCGTTCGCGCGCGAATACGGCGGCGGCCTGGCCAACCGCAGCTTCGGTGGATCGCTGCTGAGCCGCACGTTCTATGCCCGCGGCCAGACGGGCCAGCAGCTGCTCCTCGGCGCCTACCAGGCGCTGCTGCGGCAGGTCGCCGCCGGTCGCGTCGAGATCTACCCGCACCGGGAGATGCTGGAGCTGATCAGCGTCGACGGGGTGGCGCGGGGAGCCGTCTGCCGCCACCTCCACAGCGGCGAGCTGGAGACCTTCACCGCCCATGCCGTGCTGCTGGCCAGCGGTGGCTACAGCAACGTCTACCACCGCTCCACCAACGCGGTGAAATCCAACGCCGGCGCCCTCTGGCGCTGCCACCGCCGGGGTGCCCTGTTCGCCAATCCCTGTTTCACCCAGATCCACCCCACCTGCATTCCCAGCGGCGACCCCTCCCAGAGCAAGCTGACGCTGATGAGCGAGAGCCTGCGCAACGACGGACGCGTCTGGCTGCCGGCCCGGGCGGGGGATCCCCGGCCACCGGCGCAGATTCCCGAGACGGAGCGCGATTACTTCCTCGAGCGCCAGTACCCCAGCTACGGCAACATGGTTCCGCGCGACGTGGCCTCACGGCGGGCGCGGGAGCGCTGTGCCGCCGGCCATGGCATCGGACCGGGCGGGCGCTCGATCTACCTCGATTTCCGCGAGGCGATCGAACGCGAGGGCGCCGCCGCGATCGAGAACCGCTACGGCAACCTGTTCGCGATGTACGAGCGCAACAGCGGCTGCGACCCCTACAGCGAGCCGATGCGGATTTACCCTGCCCCCCACTACACCATGGGCGGCCTCTGGGTCGACTACGACCTGATGAGCACGATTCCGGGCCTGTTCGTGCTCGGCGAGGCCAACTTCTCCGAGCACGGCGCCAACCGGCTCGGCGCCAGCGCCCTGATGCAGGGGCTGGCCGACGGCCTGTTCATCGCCCCCGCCACCGTGACGGGCTGGCTGGCGGGCCAGGTGCATCCCGACGTCCCCGACGACCATCCCGCCTGCCGTGACGCCGTGGCGGCCGTGGGCCGGCGGATCGCGGCCCTGTTCGCCATCCGTGGCGCCACGTCGGCCCACACCCTTCATCGGGAGCTGGGGTCCCTGCTGATCGAGACCTGCGGCATCAGCCGCTCCGCCGCGGGACTGCGCTCCGGACTCGACGGGGTGGCCGGCCTGCGGCAGAGGTTCCGCCACGAGCTGCTCGTGCCCGATCACGGCAGTCCGCTCAACCCCGATCTGGAGAAGGCTTTGCGGCTGGAGGACTTCATCGATCTGGCCGAGCTGATGCTGCGGGATGCCCTCGCCAGGGAGGAATCCTGCGGGGCCCACTTCCGTGAGGAGCACCGCACGGAAGGGGGCGAGGCGCTGCGCAACGACGCAGACTTCTGCCACATCGCCGCCTGGCAGTGGCGGGAGGGCTCCGAGCCCGAGCGCCATGTCGAGCCGCTGTCGTTCCGCCGGGCGGCTCCGAGCCAGCGCAACTACCGATGAGTGGGCCTGAGCCGCAACGGCTGTCTCTGCGCCTGCGCATCTGGCGCCAGCGCGGCCCCCGGGAGGCCGGCCGTTTCCACGCCTACCGGCTGGAGGGCCTGAGTCCGGATCTCTCCCTGCTGGAGGCGCTCGATCGACTCAACGAGGAACTGCTGCAGGCCGGGGAACGGCCGGTCCACTTCGATCACGACTGCCGCGAGGGCATCTGCGGCTCCTGCGGATTCCTGGTCAACGGCCAGGCCCATGGTCCCCGGACGGCCACCACGGTCTGCCAGCTCTACCTGCGCCACTTCCGCGATGGCGACAGCCTCACGCTCGAGCCCTGGCGGGCCCGCGCCTTCCCCCCGGTGCAGGATCTGGCCGTGGATCGCTCCGCCCTCGACCGATTGATTCTGGCGGGGGGGTACGTGTCGGTGAACACCGGCAGCGCCCCGGAGGCCAACACGATCCCGGTGGGGCGCGACCAGGCGGCACTGGCCTTCGAGGCGGCAAGCTGCATCGGCTGCGGCGCCTGCGTGGCAGCCTGTCCGAATGCCTCGGCCAGCCTGTTCGTGGCTGCCAAGCTGGGGCATCTGGAACTGCTGCCCCAGGGCCGGCCCGAGGCGGTGCGCCGCTCCGGCGCGATGCGTCAGGCGATGGCGACCGAAGGGTTCGGCGACTGCGGCAATCAGCTGGAGTGCGCGGCGGTCTGTCCCCAGCAGATCCCCGCCGACTGGATCAGCCGCATGAATCGCGGACCGAGGCCGTGAGCGGGCCGCCGGCCCGGCTCGCTGCCATGCTGACCCCAGGGCAGGGGCCATGAGCTTCTTCATCAAACTCACCGAGGCGATGGCGAGTCGCCAGTCGCTGCTGATCACCGGGCTGGATCCCAACCCGGAGATGCTGCACACCTGGACGCGCCACAATCCCGGCAGCGGCTCCTTCCTGGCCCAGGCGCGGCGCTGGATCAAGGCGGTGATCGAGGCCACCTCCGACAGCGTCTGCGCCTACAAGCCCAGCCTCGGCTTCTACCAGGCCCTCGGCCCGATCGGCCTTGAACTTCTGCGCGAAGTGCGCGAGCTGGTGCCGCTCGAACTGCCGCTGATTCTTGACGCCAAGCACGGGGACCTGAACAGCTCCTCGGCGCTTGCCCACTATCTTTTCCAAGAGCTGGGGGTGGACGCGGTGACCCTCTCGCCCCTGGCCGGGCAGGACATCGCCGCCCCGTTCCTGCTCTATCCCGACCGGGCCGTGGTGCTCAGCTGCCACAGCTCCAATCCAGGCGCGCGGGTGCTGCAGCACCACCCGGACGAGGAGGATCCGCTGTTCATGACGATCGTGCGGGAAACCCAGCTCTGGGCCACGCCCGAGCAACTGCTGCTGGAGGTGGGTACGAGCGATCCGGAGATCCTGGCCCGGGTGCGGCGGGCCGCGCCGGAGAGGTTCCTGATTCTGCGCAGTCTCTGGGGGGAGGAGGAGCGGCTCGAGGCGCTGCTGCAGGCCGGGCTCACCGCCGCCGCCGATGGCCTGCTGCTGCCCCTGCCCCAGCACCTGCTGGTGGAGGAGGGCATGGCGGCGGGCACCCGCGCCCTGCGCGAGCAGATCGAGACGATGCGATCCGCCTGGGGCACGGACACCTCTGACCGCTGCGATCTCTGGCTGCCGGCCCCGGCCGCCGCCTGTGGCGCCGACCAACCGGCCGCAGCAGCGGAGGGGAAGTCGCTCGACGCGCTGCTGGTGGATCTGTTCGACATCGGCTGCCTGCTTTTCGGCGAGTATGTGCAGGCCTCCGGCGCCCTGTTCAACTACTACATCGATCTGCGCCGGATCATCTCCGATCCCAACTTGTTCCACCGGGTGCTGCATGCCTACGCCGGCCAGCTGAAACAGCTCCGCTTCGATCGGATCGCCGGCATTCCCTATGGCTCTCTCCCCACCGCCACGGGGCTGTCGCTGCAGCTGCACGTGCCGCTGATCTATCCCCGCAAGGAGGTGAAGGCCCACGGCGCCCGCCGGCTGATCGAGGGTGATTTCAACGAGGGTGAAACCGTGGTGGTGGTGGATGACATCCTGATCACCGGCGGCAGCGTGCTGGAGGGGATCGGCAAGCTGGAAACCTCCGGGCTCATGGTGCGCGACGTGGTCGTCTTCATCGACCACGGCGGCCAGGCCCGCCAGCGCCTGGCCGCAGCGGGCTACGCCTGCCACGCGGTGGTGGGAATCGAGCGGATCACCAGCGCTCTGCTGGCGGCGGAACGTCTGAACCAGGCTCAGGCCGATCTGCTCGTGGCCCACCATGCCCCGCCTGAGCAGAAGCAGGCTTCTGGGGCGTCGGCGCGGCCCGGCTGCTGATGGAGGCATCGATACTGCCGATGGTCGCCACCTCGCCCGCCGGCGGGACGAATGTGGCGGTGATCCCGCTGCAGGCCCATCTTCTGTTCATCGGCGTGCTGTTTCTGGGCACCCTGGCGATCAGCCGATTTTCATTGAAGTTCGGCATCCCTGCCATCCTCGGCGTGTTGCTGTTCGGGTTGTCGATCAACATCGGCTTCGTCGACATCACCCATGCCCAGGCGGAGAACTTCCATCTGCTCGTTCTGGCCCTGCTGCTCTTCTATGCCGGCCTCAAGACCGATCTCAAGGCCATCCGCGGCTTCCTCGAGTACGGCATTCTGCTGGCGATCGGTGGTGTCGTCGTGTCGTCGGTGCTGCTCGGCGGGATCATCTGGTTCCTGTCGTCGGCCAATGCCGCCGAGATCTCCCTTGGCACGACCAACGCCATGCCGCTGGCGGCGGCGATGCTGATCGCTGCCTGCCTCGGATCCACCGATGCCGGCGCCACGCTGAGCGTGCTCCGCTCGGTACGCCATCGGATGCCGCAGCGCCTGCGGCATCTGCTGGAGTTCGAATCATCGGTGAACGACCCATCCGCCCTGCTCTTCTATGGCCTGATCCTGGGCCTCTTCGTGGTGTCCGGACGCGGCGGGGACGTGCCAAGCCTGCAGGTAACGGTGCTGATGCAGATCAAGAACTTCATTCAGCAGGTGGGCGCGGGGCTGCTGGTGGGTTTCGTCTTCGGTTATCTGGCGCGCTTCATCGTCAATTATCTGGTACAGGAGCGCTCGCAGCTGCTGATCGTGGCGATGTCGATCGCGTTCATCGTGTATGGATCGGCCGGCTTCCTGGGTGGCTCGGGCCTGATCGCCATCTACGTCACCGCTCTGTTTCTCACCAATACCAGCTATCGCTCCCCCGAGATCAACCATATCTCCCTTCAGGAAGTGCTGCTGCCCTTCAATACGATGACGGAGATCTCCGTGTTCCTCGTTTTCGGGCTGCTGGTGAATCCGGCCGATCTGGTCGAGGCCTTGCCGATCGGCATCTTCACCGCCCTGGGCCTGATGCTGTTCGCGCGGCCGCTCAGCGTGCTGCTGTTCCAGCCGTTCTCCCCGTTCAGCCTGCGCGAATCGCTGCTGATCTCCTGGTGCGGCCTGCGCGGGGCCGTGCCCCTGGCCCTCTCCTATGACCTGGTGACCTCGATCCCCAACATCCGCGGCATCGATCCGGATCTGGTGAGCCGGCTGTCGCAGAACTCCCAGAGCATCATCTTCATCGTGGTGCTGCTGAATCTGTTCCTGCAGGGGCTCACCCTGCCCGGCCTCTGCCGCGTCCTGGGTCTGGAGCCCGCTCCTGCCGAAGCGCAGGCACCCTCCCCCTGGTTGTGAGCAGCGCTCCCTCCCCTTGTCCGCTTCGACCACCTGGCGGCACTGCCTGGTTCACCAGTCGCCAGGGGAGTGTCCCGCCGGCATGGAACGGAACCAGGGTCTCGATGGCGCTGCCGTTGTCCAGTTCCAGCTGCTGCGGAACTGCCACCGGCTCGCGCCGCAGTTCCAGTTGGCCGGTGTTGAGCGGCAGGCCGTAGAAGCGGGGGCCGAACTCCGAGGCGAAAGCCTCCAGCCGGTCCAGGGCCTTCTCCTGCTCGAACACCTGGGCATAGCTCTCGATGGCGTGGGGGGCATTGAAGATGCCGGCGCAGCCACAGGCGGATAGCTTGGCGTGGCGTGGGTGGGGCGCTGAATCGGTGCCGAGGAAGAACTTCGGATTGCCGGAGACGGCCGCCGCGCGCAAAGCCAGCCTGTGCAGTTCCCGCTTGGCCACCGGCAGACAGTAGGCGTCCGGACGGAACCCGCCGCGGAACATCGCGTTGCGGTTGATCTGCAGGTGGTGGGGCGTGATCGTGGCGGCCAGGCGCTCGGAGCCCTGGGTCACGAACGCCACCGCCTCGGAGGTGGTGATGTGCTCGAACACCACCTTCAACCCCGGATGGCGCTGCAGCAGCGGCGCCAGGTTGCGCTCGATGAAGACGGCCTCGCGATCGAACACGTCCACCTCGGGATCGGTCACTTCGCCGTGGATCAGCAGCGGCATGCCGATCCGCTCCATCGTTTCGAGCACGGGGCCGATCCGGGCCAGATCGCTGACGCCCGCCGCCGCATTGGTGGTGACGTTCGCCGGGTAGAGCTTCGCCGCTGTGAACACCCCCGCGGCGAAGCCGCGCTCCAGTTCTGCCGGCTCGATCGTGTCTGTCAGGTAGGCGGTCATCAGCGGCGTGAAGCCGGTGGAGATCGTGCCGTCGTCCGTCCCGACCGCGGCCGCCACCGCCGCCAGGATCCGTTCGCGGTAGGCGGTCGCGGCCGCCACCGTGGTGATCGGCGGGGCGAGGTTGGGCATCACGATCGCCCGCCGGAACACCCGGGCCGTGACAACCGCAACGGCCCGCAGCATGGGCCCGTCACGCAGATGCACGTGCCAGTCGTCGGGGCTGCGCAGCAGCAGGCTTTCGGGCTGGGCCGGCATGGGCGGGAGGCGCGGCTGACCATCCTCGCCGGTCCGGTTGCCGGGCTCAGCCCTGGCGCGCCTCCTGCCCCGGCACGTGCAGCGGACGGCGGTGCGGCAGGTTGCCGAAATGTTCGCGGGCGACGGCCAGGAGGCCTGCGTCGCTCAGGCCGGTGTCGTCGAGGGTGACCACCCCGACGATCCGCTGCAGCAGGTCGCGGCGGTGGTTCTCCAGGTAGTGGAGCAGCACCTGGCGCATGTCGCTCTCACCGGTGCCATGGCCGAGCAGCAGCACGGCGTCGGCGTCGCCGATCGCAGCGGTGATGCGGGCCAGGTAGTCGTTGTCCCGCGGGGCCCGCTGGCCGGCCATGTCCCGGTCGTGGCGATGGGTGAGGGTCTCCCCCGAGCCCCAGATGCCATGGGGCACCAGCACGGCATGCTCTGCCTCGTTTCCCTCCAGGCGGAAGACGTCGGTGCGGTGATGGTCGAGGTGCAGCACCAGCCGGTGGCCCTGGTCTCCCCTGGGAGAGTCGAGCTCGGCCTCGGGATGGTCGGGAGAGACACCGGCCTCCTGCAGGAAGTGGCGCACCCGCAGCACCGCCTCCGCATCAAGGTTCGGACGCCGCACGCCGCAGCCGGTATGAATCCAGGTTTCCGCTCCCTCCGGCAGGCGGACCTTCAGACGCCTGCCGTCGATCATCTCGACCTGCGCGCCCAGGCTGCGCAGCAGCGCCTCCACCTCCGACACCCGGATGCCATGGCTGACCGGATGGGCGAACAGGGCCTGGAGCGTCTTCAGATTGTGGGACTTCATCGCTGTCTGGGATGGCATCGTTTTTCCCTTCTCCCCTGAAATCTATGGAGCACCCGGCACCGGATCCGCCTCAGAGATACAGCTCTTCGTGCTGGTAGGCGATCCGCGGCTGGGAGTGGCTGCCGAAGACGGCGGAGAGCAGCAGCAGGATGCCGATCCGGCCCACGAACATCCCCACCATCAGCACCAGCTGACCCCAGCGGTTGAGTTCCGCCGTCACCCCCACGTCCAGCCCCACGGTGGCGAAGGCGGAGACGCAGGTGAACAGCTTCTCGAGGAAGCTGAAGGCATGGCCCTGCTGATTGAAGGAACGATCCAGCCCCAGCAGCAGCACCATCAGCAGGACGAACAGCAACGAGGCGATTGTCACCCCCACGGCCCGCAGCACCACCTTGTCCGAAATCGCCCGACGCCGGATCACCACCGTCTCCTCGCCGCGCAGGGTCGAGCGCGTGGCGGCCAGCAGGGCCGCCACGGTGGTGGTCTTGATGCCACCGCCGGTGCCACCGGGGCTGGCGCCGATGAACATCAGCGTGATCAGCAGCAGCAGGCCGGCCTCCGAGATCAGGTCTGAGGAGAGCTGAATCGTGTTGAAGCCGGCGGTGCGGGAGCTGACCGACTGAAACAACACCACCTGCAGCTCCTGCCACCAGGGCAGGGGCGTGATGCCGGTGTACCGGGTGACATGCTCGGTGAACAGCAGCCCCACGGCACCCAACAGGATCAGCGCCACCGTGAAGCGCACCACCAGCCGGGTGTGGAGACTGAAGCTGCGGATGCGGTCGACGCGGAAACGGTTCTGCCAGAGATCGTTGGTGACCCGGTAGCCGATGCCGCCGCAGATGATCATCGCCATGATCACCCCGTTCACGGCTGGATTGGCGTGATAGCGCATCAGGCTGTCGTTCCAGAGGCCGAAGCCGGCGTTGTTGTACGCACTGATGCAGTGGAACAACGAGGCCCAGAGGCGTTCCCCCGGTCGGGCGATGTCGCGGAAGCCGAAGCTGTAGAGCAGCAACGTGCCCAGGCCGATCACCCAGGCGGCGGTGTTCAGGATCGAGTGGAACGTGTCGCCGATGCCGCCGACCCCGAATTCATCCATGGCGCGGCCCCGATCCAGCCGCCTTCGCAGGCCCGATCCCCGCTGCACGAATCCCTGCAGGAAGGTGGTGATCGCCATCAGCCCCAGCCCACCGGTGAGGATCAGCAGGGAGAGCACGATCTGGCCGGGGAAGGTGAGCTCCTTGCCCACATCCACGATCGACAATCCGGTCACCGTGATCGCCGAGATCACGGTGAACAAGGCCTCCCAGAGGCCGACGCTGTCACTGGAGAACACGGGCTGCGCCAGTACCACCGTGCCGACCGTGATCACCAGCAGGCCGGTGACCACCGTGAACTGGGGCACCGTGAGACGCGTGCGCCAATGCTGGATCCGCTCCAGCAGCTGGCTCAGGGGTGCTGGGGTCAGCCTGGGGGGCTTGCGGAACGGCCTGGAGGGACCTGGCAACCATCCGGTTCGGAGGAATGTCCATTATCCGGATCAGGCCGCTCACCGGTCTCTCCGCCGGGTTTGTGAGGCTGTGGGCGTTGTGACCGGCAGTCCCGATCCGGAGCTGGCAAACTGCGGCCACCGCGAACGCCTCCGTTGATGCTCCGTCCGCATCGCCTGATCGCCGCCCTGCCGATCCTGATCGCCATCAGCCTCGGTGGCTGTGCCGACGATGGAGGCAGCGGCGGTGGCGTGCAGAGTCAGAAGCTCTCCACCATCCGGGGCCGGGACAAGCTGATCTGCGGGGTCGACGGCAAGCTGCCAGGCTTCAGTTTCCTCGGGCCCGACGGCACCTACAGCGGCCTTGACGCCGACACCTGCCGTGCGGTGGCGGCCGCGGTGCTGGCCGATCCGAACAAGGTGGAGTATCGCGATCTCAACTCCAGCGAACGCTTCGCCGCTCTGGCCAGCGGCGAGGTCGACATGCTGGCGCGCAACACCACCATGACCCTCAGCCGTGACGCCTCCGGCGGCAACGGCCTGTCCTTCTCTCCCACCACCTTCTATGACGGTCAGGGGGTGATGACAGCGGCGGCAAGCGGGATCCGAACCCTCAAGGACCTTGCCGGCAAGCCGATCTGCGTCGAGAGCGGCACCACCACCGAACTGAACCTCGCCGACCGGATGCGGGAGCTGGCCGTCCCCTATACACCGCTGAAGTTCCAGACCGGCGACCAGACCTACGCCGCCTATCTGGGCGGTCGCTGCATTGCCGTGACCAGTGACCGCTCCCAGCTGGCGGCCAAGCGCAGCAGCTTCCCCGATCCCGATGCGCACATCCTGCTGCCCGAGGTGATGAGCAAGGAGCCGCTCACCCCTGCCTCCATCAACGGCGATCCGGCCTGGGCCGATGTGCTGCGCTGGACCATCTACGGCCTGTTCCAGGCGGAGGAACTGGGGATCACCAAGGCCAACGTGGCCGCCAAGCTGGCCGCAGCCAAGGCCAGCCCCAACCAGGCCGATCTGCGGCGCTTCCTCGGGGTGGAGGGTGATTTCGGCAAGCAGCTGGGTCTGCCTGCCGATTTCATCGTCAAGGTGATCAGCGCCGTGGGCAACTACGGCGAGATCTTCGAGCGCAACGTGGGCAGCGGATCCCCCCTCAAGCTGGAGCGGGCCGAGAACCGGCTCTGGAAGGAAGGCGGCCTGATCTATTCGCCGCCGTTCCGTTGACCGGCAACCAGCGCCAGCCGATGACGGACCCTCGCAAGATCCCCTGGTGGCGAGACCGCCGGGCCTTGCCCTGGCTGGTGCAGGGGATCGTGGGTGTGGTGGTGCTGGCGGTGATCGCCCTGCTGATGGGCAATCTGGTGCGCAACCTGGCGGCGGCGGGCCAGCTGCTGAGCTGGCGCTGGCTGCGTCAGCCGGCCAGCTTCGACGTCGCCGAAAGCCTGATTCCCTTCAACGCGTCCATGCCTTACTGGCGAGCGCTGCTGGTGGGTCTGGTCAACAGCCTGCGGGCGATTCTGCTGGGGCTGGTGGGCGCCACCCTGCTCGGCACCGCCGTCGGCATGGCGGCCTACAGCGGCAACGGCCTGTTGCGCCGTCTGGCGCGGCTGTATGTGGAGGTGATCCGCAACATCCCGCTGCTGCTGCAACTGCTGTTCTGGTACTTCGTGGTGTTCCTATCCTTCCCCAACGGCACGGATGCGTTCCAGCTGCCCGGGGTGGTGCTCTCCAAGTCGGGGCTTTATCTGGCTGGATTCGGGCCGCAGCTGGCCTGGCAGGGCCCCAGCCTGGTGAACGGCGTCTGGCAGGCTCCGCTGCGCTTCTCGGTGGAGTTCGTGGCCCTGCTCACGGGGCTGATCACCCACACCGGCGCCTTCGTGGCCGAAGTGGTGCGCGGTGGGATCGCGGCGGTGCCAAGGGGACAGTGGGAGGCCGCCACCTCCCTGGGGCTGCACTGGCGGGCCAGCATGCGCTGGGTGGTCCTGCCCCAGGCCCTGCGGGTGATCGTGCCGGGTCTCAACAGTCAGTACATCAGCCTCGCCAAGAACTCCTCCCTGGCGGTGGCGGTCGGCTACGCCGATCTCTATTCCGTGGCCGAAACCACCCTCAATCAGACCGGGCGTGCCGTGGAGGTTTTCCTGCTCCTGCTGGCGTCCTATCTGATCCTTGATCTGCTGATTTCGCTGCTGATGAACGGGGTGAACCAGCTGGTGCAGATCCGCGAACGCTGATGACCTCCCCGCTCCCTTCCCGTTCAGCTTCGCTTCGGCGTCCCGAACCGGGCTCTCGATCCGGCTGGCTGGCGGCGCTGCGGCGCGAGCTGTTCGCCTCTCCGCTCGACGGGGCGATCAGCATCGTGCTGATCGCCCTGATCGCCGCCGCGGCCGTGGGTCTGCTGCACTGGGCCTTCGGCCAGGCGCAGTGGGCCGTGATCCAGGTCAACAGCACCCTGTTCGCCGTGGGGCGCTACCCCGTCGCTCAGCAGTGGCGGCTCTGGCTGCTGGTGAGCCTGCTGGCCGCCACCACCGGCCTGAGCTGGGGCCTGCTGCGAGCCTGTCCGCGCTCCGACCGCAGCGGCATCCGCTGGCCCCCCAATGATTTCCTCGCCGTGGCCGTGCTCGCCTTTCTGGCGGCCTCGCTGCCCGCGGCCCTGGGGCTGTCCGCACCGCTGAGCGGGCGCTGGTGGGCGATCACGGCCCTGCTGATCACGCTGCGCTGGCTGTCCGGCCGCTGGGGACGCCGGCTGCCGGGCTGGGCGCTGCGCCTGGTCCCTCTGCTCTGGCCGCTGCTCTATCTGTTCGGGATGGTGCTGATCAGCGGCGGGCTCGGCTTCGTGCGGGTGCCACCCTCCGAGTGGGGCGGATTGCTGCTGACCCTGCTGATGGCGAGTTTCGCGATCCTGCTCAGCTTCCCGCTGGGGGTGCTGGTGGCCCTGGGCCGCCGCAGCTCCCTGCCGCTGCTGCGCTGGACCTCGGTGATCTACATCGAGTTCATCCGCGGCGCACCGCTGATCACCCTGCTGTTCCTTGGTCAGAACATCCTCGGCTACATGCTTCCCGGCGGCCTGGCCCCCGACCGGGTCTGGCGGGCCGCCTGGGTGCTCACCTTCTTCTGCGCCGCCTACCTGGCCGAGGCCGTCAGGGCCGGCCTGGCCGCGGTTCCGACCGGTCAGCTGGAGGCGGCCCGCTCACTGGGCCTCTCCCTGCCCCAGGCCCTGCTGAGCGTGGTGCTGCCCCAGGCCCTGCGTGTCGCCCTGCCCGCCGCCGTGGGGCAGTTCATCTCCCTGCTCCAGGACACCACCCTGCTGTCGCTGATCGGCCTGCTGGAACTGCTCGGCACGGCCCGTACCGTGATGGCCAATCCAGCCTTCCTCGGCAAGAACGCCGAGGTCTATCTCACCCTTGCGGTGCTGTTCTGGTGCTGCTGCGCCGCCCTCGGGCTGGGCAGCCGCGCTCTCGAGCGTCGTCTCGATCCCACCCATTCCCCCGCCTGAGCGATGACCGCCTCACCCTCCCCCATCAGCCCTGAGCGGGGTTCCAGTGCCTGGATGATCGAGGCGCTCGGGGTCCAGAAGTGGTATCCGAACGGTTTTCACGCCCTGCGCGGCGTCGACCTGCGGGTGGCGAAGGGGGAGGTGGTGGTGATCATGGGTCCCTCGGGTTCCGGCAAGAGCACCTTCATCCGCACCTTCAACGCCCTCGAGGAGTTCCAGGAGGGATCGATCAGTGTCGATGGGATCGCCCTCTCCCATGATCTGCGCCAGATCGACGCCATCCGCTGCGAGACCGGCATGGTGTTCCAGCAGTTCAACCTGTTCCCGCACCTCACCGTGCTGCAGAACCTCACGCTGGCGCCGGTGCTGGTGCGCCGGCGCCAGCGCCGGGAGGTGGAGAGCGCTGCGCTGGCGCTGCTCGAGCGGGTGGGCATCGCCGAGCAGGCCCACAAGTATCCGGGCCAGCTCTCCGGTGGGCAGCAGCAGCGGGTGGCGATCGCCCGTTCCCTCTGCATGGAGCCGAGGATCCTGTTGTTCGACGAACCCACGAGCGCCCTCGATCCCGAGATGGTGGGGGAGGTGCTGGAGGTGATGCAGACCCTGGCCGCCGACGGGATGACGATGGTGGTGGTGACCCACGAGATCGGCTTCGCCCGCGAGGTGGCCCACCGGGTGGTGCTGATGGCCGATGGCCTGATCGTGGAGGAGGCCCCGCCGGCCCTCTTCTTCACCAACCCCCAGCACGAACGCAGTCGCCAGTTCCTCTCCCAGATCCGCTGAGGCTTCAGCCCCCCTGGAACCAGCTTCTCAGCGCCGCAGGGGGCTGGCGAGCGCGCCGATCAGGGCTGCGATCCCGATCACCCGCAGCACGGGCCAGCGCCACACCAGCAGCACCCAGGTGGCGGCCAGCATCAGCAGCAGAGCCATCGGATCGAAGCGGCCGCCGCCGCCATCGGGCCAGAGCACATGACCGGCGAAGAACAGCGCCAGACTCACGATCACGCCGACCACGGCAGCGGTGATAGCCGTCAGCGGTCCCTCGAGGCGCAGGTCCTCGCGGCTTGCCTCCACCAGCGGTCCACCCGCCAGGATGAACACGAAGGAAGGCAGGAAGGTGAACCAGGTGGCCGTGAGCGCCGCCGCCAGGGCCGCCGGCCAGGACCCCGTGGCGCCGAAGACCGGCAGGTTCCAGCCCCCCATGAAGCCCACGAAGGTGAGCACCATGATCAAGGGCCCCGGGGTGGTCTCCCCCAGGGCCAGGCCGTCGATCATCTCGGCGGCGCTGAGCCAGTGGAAGTGGTTCACGGCGGCGTCCGTCACGTACGGGAGCACGGCGTAGGCACCGCCGAAGCTCACCAGTGCCGCCCGGCTGAAGAAGCGGGCCATGGTGGGGAGAACGCCCTGCCAGCCGTTCCAGGCCGTGAGCATGGCCAGGGGGAGCGCCAGCGCCAGGCCGCCTGCCAGCAGGGTGAGGGCCAGGCTGCGGCGGTCGAAGCGGGCATGGGCCGGGGTGGGCGTGGCATCCCCGTGGAGGGGGCCGTCGTCGGGCTGGCCGGAGGCCACTGCGCTCGGCTCTGCCGGGTTCGCGGCCGCCGCCGGCCCGTGGCCCTTGCCGGCCCGGAACAGCTCCGGGCGCACGCGGCTGCCGATCCAGCCGATCGCCGCTGCGGCGCCGATCAGGGCGGGAAAGGGCAGCTGCAGCAGGCTCAGCCCCAGGAGGGCCCCAGCTGCGATCGCGATCAGCACCCCGTTGCGCAGGGTACGCCGGCCCACCCGCCAGGCCGCCTGCACCACGATGGCGGTGACGGCCGGCTTCAGGGCCCAGAACACCGAGCTGAGCAGGGGGAGCTGCCCCCAGAGGGCGTAGAGGCTCGCCAGGGCGATCAGCAGCAGCAGCGAGGGCAGGATGAACAGGGTGCCGGCCACCAGGCCGCCCGGGATTCCATGCATCAGCCAGCCGATGTAGGTGGCCAGCTGCTGCGCTTCCGGACCCGGCAGCACCATGGCGTAGTTGAGCGCATGCAGAAACCGCCGCTCCGAGAGCCAGCGCCGCCGCTCGACGAGTTCGGTGTGCATCAGCGCCACCTGGCCGGCGGGGCCGCCGAAGCTGATCAGCCCGAGCTCCAGCCAGTAACGCGCCGCCTGGGAGAAGGAGACGCCCTCCCGGACCCGGGGGAGAGCGAAGCCTGGGTCCGAGGCGTGGCCGGGTGAGGTCGGGGCTGAGGCATCGGGGGCCATGGCGTGGTTGCGGTAGCCGCTCGCGGCAGGAGGTACGGTCTACACGGAGCGATTGTGCAGGATGGCGACAACACCGCTGCACGTCCGTCAGAGCTGGTGACTCAGCGGCTGCGGCTGAAGAGGCGATCCCAGAGGCCGCCATCCTCGAAGAACTCCTTGTTCAGCTTCGACCAGCCACCGAAATCTGCCACGCTGAAGAAGCGGTTCACCGGCGCGAATCGGTTCTTCACTCGGTTCCAGACACTGGCATCGGTGGGCCGGAAACCCTCCTCGGCGAAGATGGTCTGGGCCTCCTCTGAGTAGAGGTATCTGGCCAGCGCTTCCGCGGCATTGCGATTGCCCTTTCGATCCACATTGCGATCAACCACGGCGACCGGCCCCTCGATACGGATGTTCAGATCCGGAACCACAAAGGGAACCTTGAGGTCCCCGCTCCTGGTGGCGAGGATGGCTTCATTCTCATAGTTCAGCAGCACATCGCCCTGGCCTCGCTTGAGAAACACGTCGGAGGCTTCGCGGGCGTCCTTGGGCAGATTTTCAACGTTCCTGTAGACCTTGGCGACGAAAGCTTCGGCCTCCTGCTGCGTTCCGCCGGTCTGAGCCACGGATCCCCACAGCCCCAGGAAGTTCCAGCGGGCGCCGCCGGACGTCTTCGGGTTGGCCGTCACCACGCTCACGCCGGGTTGGGCGAGGTCGGACCATCCCTTCACGCCTTTGGGATTACCGGCCCTGGTGAGGAAAGCCACAGCAGAGTTGGTGATGATGCCGTTGTTGGGAAGCTCCTTCTCCCAGCCCGGTTCGATCAGACCCGCCTGCTGGAGTTTGAGGATGTCGGCCGAGAGGGCCAGCGTGGCCACGTCGGCGTCGAGGCCATCGATGATGGCGCGGGTCTGGCTGCCGGAGCCGCCGTAGCTGGTTCTGATCGTGATCTCCTGGCCGGTCTTCGCTTTCCAGTCGGCGGCGAACCTGGGCAGGATCCGGCCGTAGGCGCCTTTGGTGACGGCGTAACTGACCAGCAGCAGTTTCTGGGTGGCCTTTCCGCCCCCCGAGGTGGGCACGGAGGCCTGGCCGCAGCTGGCGAGCAGCAGCAGCAGGGAGGCGGTGCCCCCGCAGATCAGGACTCGCCGGGACAGGTGGACGCGCATGGTGGTGGATGCCGTGAGGGCCAAAGCTTAAACCACGTTCCCCTATCGCTCTATCGCTCTTTGAGCTTCCTGGGGTCCTCCGCGGCGGCGGCGACCGGCTGCCGCCCTCCCGCGCTATGGGTCAGCAGATTGCCTGTGCTCGGCTTCGATCATGTCGTCGGCCTTGCCGGAGAGCCGGGGCGGTGATCGAGCCTCACCTCTCCATCGCAGAGCAGCAGAGCCTCGCCTGGCTGGAGGCGCCGCCAGTCCTCATCGGTCGTCAGAGGCTCGGTGCTCACGATCGTCACCACATCCTCCGCCGTGGTCACCCGTGAAAAATCCACGCTCAGATCGTCGTCGGCGAGGGTGGCCGTCGTGAAGGGTGCCCGTCTGGTGAGCACGTGCAGCTTCGTGCCGCCGTAGGCGAACAGCCAATGCCCGTTGCTCAGCAGGCAGTTGAAGATTCCCTGCTCGGCCAGAAGATCGCCGCAGCGCACGAGCTGCTCGAACGGAGCCGCTGACTCGTTGCTGCCGGGATCATGGCGTTCGAGGCTCTCCAGGATCCAGCAGAAGGCCTGTTCGCTGTCGGTCCTGCCGAAGGGCCGATAGCGGCGGCTGCCGGGAATCCCCTCACGCCGCAGGTCCCCGTGATGGGCGAAGACCCAGTCGTGCCCCTTCCACCGGCGGTGGAAGGGATGGCAGTTCTCGATCGCAACCTTCCCCTGGGTGGCCTTGCGGATGTGGGCGATCGAGCAGTGCGCCCTGAGTTCCAGATTCGAAACCGCCGCCGCCTTCGGCGAGTGGGCGGCGGCTTCCTGCTCACGAAAGATCCTCACCGCACGGGAGTTCGGATCAAAGCTGGCCAGTCCCCAGCCGTCGCCGTGCACCGCGGTGGCGCCGCCGCGGCGAACCAGGCCACGGAAGGAAAAGGTCATGTCCGTGGGGGTGTTGGCGCTCAGGGCCAGCAGCTCGCACATCGTGAAACCTCCGCCTCTGGAATTCAGGTACCGACGCTGCTCAGCGGCTCTTGCTGAAGATCTGATCCCAGACCCCTCCGTTGCCGAAGAACGTCTTGTTCACGCTGGTCCAGCCGCCGAAGTCGCGCACGCTGAAGGTCTTCGTCAGGGCGGGGAAGCGTGCACGGGTTTCCGCCTTGAGCCTGGGTGTCACGGGCCGGAAGCCCTCAGCGGCGAAGGCGCGCTGGGCCGGGTCGGTATAGAGGAAGCGGGCGAAGGCTTCGGCCACCTTGCGGGTCCCCTTGCGGTCCACGTTCCGATCGACCACGGCCACAGGACCCTCGATCAGGATGTTGGTGCTGGGCACGATCACGGGCACGGACCAGGCGCCGCTCTTGCGGGCCAGGATGGCTTCGTTCTCGTAGTTCAGCAGCACGTCGCCCTGGTTGCGCTTGATGAACACATCGGTGGCCTCGCGCGCATCCTTGGGCAGGGTGTCGACGTTCCGGTAGACGCTGGTCACGAAGGCGCGGGCCCTGGCTTCGCTGCCGCCCGTTTCACTCACCGAGCCCCAGAGGCCGAGGAAGTTCCAGCGGGCTCCACCGGAGGTCTTCGGATTGGCGGTGATCACCTCCACGTTCTTGTTGTCGAGATCGGCCCAGGTGCGCACCTTCTTCGGATTCCCCTGACGCACGAAGAAGGCCACGGTGGAGTTGGTGAACACACCGTTGTTGGGATTCTCCTTCTCCCAGCCCGGCCGGATCAGGCCGCTTTCCTGCAGTTTGAGGGTGTCGCCGGCCAGGGCCAGGGCCACCACATCGGCCGGCAGACCGTCGATCACGGCACGGGTCTGGGAACCGGAGCCGCCGTAGCTGGCCTTCACCACCACCTCCTGGCCGGTCTTTCGCTTCCAGTCGGCTGCGAACAGGGGGATCACCTTGTCGAAGGCGGCCTTGGTCACGGCATAGGAGACCAGCAGCAGTTCCTGTCTCTTCGTCGCACTCTGGGCCTGGGCAGGCTCGCCGGCCAGGTCCCAGCAGAGGCTCGCAGCCAGAGGCAGTGCCATCAGGCCGGTGATGGCCAGGCCGGCGCTGGCCGGACGGCTGAACAGAGGAGCGAGAGAAACCACGGTATTTCGATGGGAAACACGGTGAAACTACGTCCCCCGCCTGGCCGGCCATGTAACTGCCACCACATCGACCCGGGTCCGGGTCCGGGTCCGTGGACCGCAGGGCCCGCTGTCACAATCCCTTTCGGCAGGCGGTGGGTTCCCTTGACGTTCAGCGCGAAGACCGAGTACGGCCTGGTGGCCCTGATCGAGCTGGCGGGCATTCACTCCGCCGGCGGTGTGCTGCAGGTGTCGGAAATCGCCACACGCCAGAACATCCCCGACCGCTACCTGGAGCAGATGCTCACGAGCCTGCGGCGCGGCGGCATCCTGCACAGCATCCGCGGTCCCCGCGGCGGCTACCAGCTCCAGCGTCCGCCAGCGGAGATCCGGGTTTCCGAGGTGGTGGCCTGCCTGGAGGGGGAGCCCGCGGCCCGGGTGGTGGCCGGCCGCCAGAGCCTGGAGTTCGAAGTGCTCGACTCGCTCGCGGCCGGGCTGGAATCCCGCCGCCTAGAGCTGCTGCAGAGCACCACCCTTCAGGACCTGCTCGATCAGCGCAACTCCCGCCTGCGGGAGCAGGCGATGTACTTCATCTGAACTCGGGGCGATAAGTACGGTTGACCGATAGGGTTTACGTGTTAGGCTTTGCCCATCACGGGGGATCCCCATGCGCTGTCGTCGCCGAATGCCTACCGCCGGCTTCCTGCCGGCTCCCTTGCCAGCCTCCATGTCCGACAACCGCTTGCCTGTCCATGGCCACAACAGTTCTTCCGCCACAGCTCCGCCTCACGCTCCTCCCCCAGGACGTCCTGCCTGACGGGCTGAGCTGGCGCATTCAGGACGGCTACATCCGCACCTCCACCTGGGATGAGGAGGGCGACTTCATCACCCTCGGGCTCTGGGGCCCCGGGGAGTGGGTCACCTCCCGCTTCTCCGCCCTGCACCCCTTCGACATCCAGTGCCTCACCACCGTGGTCGTCGAGCAGTGCGATCCCTCCACGGCAGACGTTGAAGAGTTCCTGCAGCGACAGATCCGGAATCTCGAGGAGCTCTTTCAGATCAATCGCATCCGCGGCGCCGAAGATCGGCTCCTGGCCCTGCTCCGCTGGATCGGCCGGCGCTTCGGACAGGTGAGCAGCCGCGGAGCACGGTTCTCCCTGAAGGAGATGAACCTCACCCACAAGGCTCTTGCCGAGCTGTGCGGCCTCACCCGTGTCACCGTCACCAAGTTGCTCAACCGCTTCAAGTCGGAGGGTCTGCTGCTGCAGGTCAGCAAGGACGACTACCTGCTTCCCGCAGCCCCGCTGACCGCTCGATCCTGATCAATCCAACCGTTCCTTTTCTCCTGTTCCCATGACCCCCAGCCGTCTTCCCCGCTCCAGCCGTCCAGCTTCGACGGCCCTCTTCACCCTCGTGTTCCGCAACGGCCAGCGCCTGCTGCATCAGGATCCGCTGGCGGTGGCCCAGTTCCGCTCCGACGGTCGCCTGGTGGCCGTCTGGCGCGAGCCGGCGGGCCAGGTCCTTCCTTCATCGCCGGATCGGGGCTGAGCCTCACCCGCCAGGGCCGCACTCAGATGGCGTAATCCGGCACGAACCTCCTGCCCTGGCGGGTGAGGATGTAGAGCTCATCGCCCGGGACCAGGCTGCGGTGATCGAGGTGTTCCCGGGGAAGCTGGGCGAGCACCACGTCCCCGTTCTCCAGCTGCAGCTCAGCCTGAAGATCGCGGCCCATGTGAGTGAGACGCCGCAGCCGTGCCGGCAGGCTCCCCTCCTGGCGCTCCTGATACACCTCCACGTCGTGCGGACGCACGAACAGGGAGGTTTCCGGGGCCTCGCTCTGGGAGGTCTGTCGGGGCAGAAGATCGCCGGGGAACACGTTGACCTCTCCCACGAATCGCATCACGAACGGGGTGGAGGGATGGTCGTAGATCTCGGCAGGGCTGCCGATCTGCTCGATCCGCCCCGCGTTCATCACCACGATGTCGTCGGCCACTTCCATGGCCTCCTCCTGGTCGTGGGTGACGATCACCGTGGTCACGTTCATTTCATCGTGCAGGTTCCGCAGCCAGGCGCGCAGTTCCTTGCGCACCTTGGCATCGAGGGCGCTGAACGGCTCATCGAGCAGCAGCACCTTCGGCTGCACCGCCAGGGCCCGCGCCAGGGAGACGCGCTGCCGCTGTCCGCCCGAGAGCTGGGAGGGATAGCGGTTGCCGAAGCCCTGCAACTGCACCAGGTGGAGCAGTTCGTCGACGCGGCGCTGGATCTGATCCTTCTTCCAGCCGCGCAGCTCCAGACCGAAGCTGATGTTGCGGCGCACCGTGCGGTGCTTGAACAGCGCGAAATGCTGGAAGACGAAGCCCACGTGCCGCTCCTGCACGGAGTGCTGCGTGGCCTCCTCGCCGTTGATCCAGATCCGACCGGAATCCGCCTGATCGAGCCCTGCAATCATGCGCAGCAGAGTGCTCTTGCCGGAGCCGGATGGACCGAGCAAGGCCACCAGGCCGCCGCTGTCCACATCCAGGCTCACGTCATCGATGGCCTTGAACGAACCGAAGTTTTTGCTGACGTTGGCGACACGGATTCCCATGGTTCCAGACGGGTTCGCGGCAGCTTAACCCGACTACCACGTATCAACGGTGGAGAAATGGGAAATATGGCCTCAACCCTGTTAGGGTCCTGCGACCGTTCGTCCATCCGGTCGTCATGACCTCCTCGCAGCTGCGGCGCTGGGTCCTGCCGCGTCCGTCCCTGCCCAGCTGGCCCTGGCGCATCACCTGGCTCTATCTGGGCCTGATCCTGTTCCTGCCGCTGGCCGGGCTGCTGCTGCGGGCGGCAGGGGTGGGGCCGGCCCAGTTCTGGCGGCTGGCCACCACCGAGGAGGCGATCGCCACCTACAGGATCAGCTTCGGACTCGCTTTCGTCGCCTCCCTGGTCAACGGGGTGTTCGGGCTGCTGATCGCCTGGGCCCTGGTCCGCAGCCGCTTCCCCGGCCAGCGCCTGCTCGATGCCCTGATCGATCTGCCCTTCGCCCTGCCCACGGCCGTGGCGGGCCTGTCCCTGTCCGCGGTGTACAGCACCAATGGTCTGCTCGGTGCCCCCATCTACCAGTGGTTCGGTCTCAGAATCGCCTTCAACTGGCCCGGTGTGGCCGTGGCGATGGTGTTCATCTCGCTGCCCTTCGTGGTGCGCACGGTGGAACCGGTGCTCCGTTCGCTCGAGAAGGAGCAGGAGGAAGCTTCCTGGTGCCTGGGCGCCAGCCCCTTTCAGACGTTCTTCAAGGTGGTGCTGCCCCAGCTGATGCCCGCCATCCTCTCCGGCATCGCCCAGGGCTATAGCCGGGCGGTGGGGGAGTACGGCTCGGTGGTGATGATCTCCAGCAACGTACCCTTCCGCGATCTGATCACTCCGACCCTGATCATCCAGAAGCTCGAGGAATACGACTTCGACAGCGCCACCGTGATCGGCGCGGTGATGCTGCTGTTCTCCCTGGTCAGCCTTCTGGTCATCAACTTCCTGCAGGTCTGGGGTCGCCGCTATGCCGAGGAAGTGCCCCGTGCCGCCGGCTGATTCCGCCCGGACCACCCCCTACCACCGCTTCGCTCCCTTCGCCGCTTGCCGCCATGACCCTGGCCACTCCGCCTTCGCCGATCACGGTGACCACCACAGCCCCACCGCCTCGCGTTCCCCTCGGCAAGCGGATCAGCGGCAAGGTCCTGCCTGCCCTGATCCCGATCGCGGCTTGCCTCTACGTGGGTGTCGTCATCCTGCTGCCGGCCCTGAACATCGTGCAGCAGGCCTTCGCCAGGGGAGTGGGGCCGTTCCTGGAGAATCTTCAGAACGAGGAGATGCTCGCTGCGGTGCGCCTCACCCTGCTGATCACAGCCATCGCGGTGCCGGCCAACACGATCTTCGGACTGGCGGCGGCTACGGCGATCGCACGCAAGGAGTTCCGGGGCAAGGCGCTGCTGCTGAGCCTGATCGACCTTCCCTTCTCGATTTCGCCGGTGGTGGTGGGCCTGATGCTGGTGCTGCTGTTCAGCCCCAGCCATGGCCTGCTGGCGGCCGTGGTGAACAGCACCGGCTGGAAGATCATCTTCTCCTGGCCGGGGATGGTTCTGGCCACGATCATCGTCTCCCTTCCCTTCATGGCCCGGGAGGTGATTCCCCTGCTGGAGGAGGAGGGCTGGGACGAGGAGGAGGCGGCCAAGACCCTCGGCGCCAGCGACTGGCAGGTGTTCTGGAAGGTCACCCTGCCGATGGTTCGCTGGGCGGCCCTCTACGGCCTGATCCTCACCACCGCCCGCTCGCTGGGAGAGTTCGGCGCCGTGGCCGTGGTCAGCGGCAACATCCGCGGCGAAACCCAGACGCTGCCTCTGTTCGTTGAGGATGCCTACAAGCAGTACCAGACCGAGCTGGCCTACGGCGCCGCGATGATTCTCGGCGGCGTCGCGATCCTCTCTCTGCTGCTGAAATTCCTGGTGGAGCGGCTGCTCGATCAGGACAAGCGCGCCGCTCGCGAGGACTGAAACTGGGGCCCCTCTCCGGGGCCGGGCTGCACCTCCAGCCTGCGCCGATTCTCGAGCGGCGCTCCCGGTACGTTCCGACTGCCTTTCTGCCCCGATTGTTCCTGTTGCGGCGCGATCGGGGGGCCGCTGCACTTACGGTCTCTCCAGCCTTTGCCGCCCGGTCGCCCTTGTTCAGCCCCGACCTGCTCGGACCCCACTCCCAGCTCAGCCCGGCGGCCCTGTTCGGCCAGTCGTCCCTGTTCGGCTTCGGAATCGCCTTCAGTCCCCTCCATATCGCTGTGGTGGCGCTGCTGCTGCTCGGTCCGACCCCGCTGCGCCGTGCCCTGGCCTTCGTCACGGGCTGGGCGAGCGCCAATGGCCTGGCGATTCTGGCGCTCATGCTGCTGGGGGATAACTTCTCCCTGGCCCTGAATCACGGCGAGCAGGGCCAGGTGATGATCGATCTGTGCGGAGCCGTGGCTCTGATGGTGCTCGGGGTTTACCAGCTCACGCCCGCTGCCGCCATCGGCGAGCAGGGAATGGCGATGCGCCTGATGAGCCAGTTGCCCGATTTCAGCACGCCGATGCTGGTGCTGATCGGCGCCGGCAGTGCCCTGCTCACCCCGGAGAATCTGGTCTTCTATCTCAAGGAGGCAGGCCTTCTGCTCGTGAACCAGCCTGGTGTGAGCCGCGATCTCGAACTCACCGGCTTGTTCGTGCTGGTGGCGAGTTCGCTCCTGCTGCTGCCGCCCCTGGCCTGGGTGGCCACGGGCGGCAGCATCCGCGATCCCCTGAGTCGGCTGGAGGGCTGGCTGGAGCACCGGGCCGAGTGGCTGGTGGGAGTGCTGGCCTTGCTGATCGCCGTTTATCTGGCCTGGGAGGGGCTGCACGGCCTCTGGCTGCTGCGGGGGGCCGCGTCACTGTGATCGCATCCGCGCCAGTGCTGGCGGTGGCCACCGCCCAGGTGGCAGCGGAGCCGCCAGGGCTGCCGACCCTCTCGCTCGTTCTGATCGACGTGGCGTTGATCATCGTGCTTTCGAAGCTGCTCGGCCGCCTGCTGGCCCGCTTCGACCAGCCGCCCGTGATCGGCGAGATTCTCGGCGGCATCCTGCTCGGCCCTTCCCTGCTCGGGGCGATCGCTCCCGGGGTGCAGGCGGCACTGTTCAGCGCCGAGGCCCTGCTCCAGCTCAACACCCTCTCCCAGCTCGGTCTCATCCTGTTCATGTTCCTGGTGGGGGTGGAGCTGAACCCCGACCACCTGCGGGGACGCCTGCCGCTGGCCACACGCATCTCCCTGGCGGGAATCCTGCTGCCGCTGCTGCTGGGCACCCTGCTGGCCGGTGGTCTCGAATCCTTCGCTCCCGATCTTCTGCCGGGGGATCGCACCCTGCCGGGCATGCTCTTCATGGGCACCGCCATGGCGATCACGGCCTTTCCCGTGCTGTCGCGGCTGCTGAAGGAGAAGGGACTGCTCAGCCTGCCCTTGGGGAACCTGGTGATCACCTGCGCCGCAATCGACGACGTGATCAGCTGGATCCTGCTGGCTGGGGTGGTCTCGTTCGCCCGCTCCGGCTCCGCCGGCGGCGCCCTGCTGCCCCTGCTGCTCACCGTGCTCTGGGGCCTGCTGCTGCTGCTGGGCCTGCGGCCGCTGATGAACAGGCTGGAGGCCCGGATCCGGCGCGAGCCCGATCTCAGCCAGGTGCTGCTGGCCACGCTGTTCGCCGGAGCGATCCTCTCAGCGGTGGTGACCGACCTGATCGGGGTTCACTACATCTTCGGGGCCTTCCTGTTCGGCCTGGCGCTGCCCCGCTATGACCCTCTGCTGCGCCGGCTGCAGCTGAACATAGAGCAGCTGGTGCTCACTCTGCTGCTGCCCCTCTTCTTCGCGATCAGTGGCCTGAACACCCGCATCGGCAGCCTGAACGCGCCGTTGCTCTGGCTGGCTCTGGCGGCGGTGCTGACGGTGGCGATCGGTGGCAAGTTTCTGGGCTGCTGGGCACTGGCCCTCCAGGGTGGTCTGCCGGAGCGGGAGGCCCAGGCGGTGGGCTGGCTGATGAACACCCGTGGGCTCACCGAACTGGTGATCCTGAACGTGGGACTGAGCCTTGGGGTGATCAGCCCCACCCTGTTCACGATGATGGTGCTGATGGCCCTGATCACCACCGCCATGGCCTCGCCGCTGCTCAGCCGCCTCGGCATCGGCTCCGGACTCAGCCCGGCAGCATCACGCGGTTGATCACATGCACGATGCCGTTGTCGCAGACGACATCGGCGGCGGCCACGCTGGCGTTCTTCACCTCGAAGGGATCGATGCGCCGGATCGGCAGCGGTGCGCCCTCCAGGGTGGTCCACTCCGGCTGCGCCACGAGCTGCTCGCGGCTGTAGGCGCCGGAGAGCACGTGGTACTTGAGGATCCGCGCCAGCTGAGGTGGGTTCTGAACCAGGGTCTGCACCGTGCCGGGCGGCAGGGCTGCGAAGGCGTCGTCCACCGGAGCGAAGACGGTGAAGGGGCCGGGGCCGGCGAGGGCCTCGAGCAGGCCGCCGGCCTCCACGGCCGCCAGCAGGGTCTGGAAGCAGCCCGCGGCGCGGGCGGTGTCGAGAATGTCGGCCAAGGTTGGGGTGGCGGCGAAGGGAATATCAGCGGTAGTCCTGACCCTGGACGTCCTTCAGACGTGCTTCGGGCCTGCGGAAGCGGTCCATCTGGGCCTCGAAGAAGCGGCGATTGGCGAGGCGATGCTCGGGATCCGGGTCGTCGAGGGGATAGAACAGTGCCGCCCGCAGCGCCTGGATCACGGCTGAGGTCACGTTGTACATCGAGCGCTGGAAGGTGATGCCCAGCTGGATCAGCTGGTCTTCTTCACCGCGCCGGTGCTGGCGGTACATCTCCGTCAGGTAGGGCGGCAGGAAGTGCACCATGTCCTGCATCAGCAGGGTGGGAGGGATGCCTGCAGAGCCGACCGGAAACACATCGGCGTAGAGAATGCCGTAGTGGAAGTCGGCCTGGATGGCCGGCACCTGGCCCGCCTGGGCGTTGTAGCTCTTGGTGCCACGGAACGGCGCCGTGCGGTAGAACACAGCCTCCACGTAGGGAAGGGCAGCCTCGTAGAGCCAGGTGAAGCCCTCTGATTTGGGAATGATCTCGAAGCACTCCCCGTCGATGAAGACGTGGTGGTAGATCGGCCGGCCGGCCACGGCAAAGATGCCGTTCACCAGGAAGTTCATCGCATCAGGAACACCGGCGAAGCCGCCCTCGTCGTAGATGTCGCTCATCTCGAAGAAGACCGGCGCCATCACCTCCCAGAAAAGACCGAGGTTGGCGTAGTAGCTGAGCTTGCGCACCTGCTCCAGGAACATCTCCGGAAACAGCTTGTGCAGCCCCAGCATCACGGGGTTTCGCTTGAAATAGGCCTTGATCGCCCGGTCGGCGTTGGCCTTGTAGGCGTCGCACTCGAGGTAGTCGTAGAAGCGGCCGCCCATGCCCTGGTGCCAGAACATGGCATCCATGCAGGCCTCGGCGAACTCCATGTTGATCCGGTCGTGCCAGAGATGATGGAGAAGCTTCGGCAGCTTGCCGGTTTCCCCCTTCTCCATGAACTCCAGCAGTTCCGGGTGGGCGCCGGCCTCACCCCGCCAGATCCGCAGATCGGCGCCTTCGCCCGCGTAGGAGTTGGGACGATCCAGATACTCCTGGCTGGGGAAGTACTTGAAGGCCGGCAGCGGGTTGAGGAACACCTGCTCGGCGATGTAGAGAAGGTCGCGCCAGTAGAAATCCATCGGCACGGCGTAGGCCTTGTAGATGCCGATGATCTGGGTGAGGTTCTCCGGAGTGTCCGGCAGCATCGAGCCACCGGCCTCGAGGCGATGCACCACCTCGGCGAAGGGATGGGTGGAGGGGGGCAGGGCCGTGGGGGTCGTCACCGTCATGACGGGATCTGCTCGAAGGGAGTGGAGGCCGGAACGGAGGCGTGAAGGGCGGCGGGAAGAGCGGCAATCAGGGTGTCGGGCAGGGCCAGGCGGTTGGTGACGGCCTCGCTCCAGCCGAGGGTGAGCGAGGGCCAGACACCCCCCAGCAGCACCAGGGCGGAGAGCACCACCGCCGGGAACCGCTCGGACCAGGTGGTGCGTGGGTAGAGGGCTCTGGCATTGTCGAGCCGACCGAAGCCCACCCGGTTGAACAGCCGCACCGCATAGACGGCGGTGAGCCCGGAGGCCAACAGGCAGCCCAGGGTGGGCAGCGGGAACTGGGTCCAGCTGCCCTGGAAGACCACCAGCTCGGCCACGAAACCCACCATGCCGGGCAGACCCGCTGCCGCCATCAGGGCCAGCAGAAACAGACCGAGCGTGAAGGGAAGTCCGCGCAGGGGGTTGAGCAGGCCCGAGAGTTCGGCGATCTCGGTGGTGCCCGTCTTGGCCTCGATCATGCCCACGAGGCAGAACAGCAGGGCCACGATCATGCCGTGCGCCAGCACCTGCGCCACCGCCCCCTGCAGACTCAGGGGAGTGGCGGCTGCGAGGGCGAGCACCAGCAGGCCCATATGGCCCAGGGAGCTGTAGGCCACCAGCCGGCGCATCTCCGTCTGGGCGATGGCGTTGAGGGCGCCGTAGATGGCGCCGATGGTTCCTGCCACGGCGATCACGGGCGCCCATTCAGACCAGGTGTCACCCATGAAGCCGATGGCGAAGCGGAGCAGGCCGTAGGCCCCCAGCTTCGAGACGGCACCGGCCAGAAGCATGGCCACGGGGGAGGAAGCCTCGCTGTAGGCGAGGGGCTGCCAGCCGTGCAGCGGCACCGCCGGCAGCTTCAGTCCGAAGGCCAGCACCAGCAGCGCCAGGATCCAGGGGCGGGCGCCCGCCGGAATCTCGGCCCGGGCCAGATCTTCGTAGGCAAGGCTGAAGCCGTTGGCATTGAGCAGACCGAGGGCCAGCACCCCGGCCAGCAGCGCGACTCCCGAAACGGCGCCGTAGAGGAGATAGCGGATGGCGGCCTCCTGGCGCCGCTGGTGACCCCAGATCGCCAGCAGCAGCGTGGTGGGGATCAGCACCAGCTCGAAGGCCAGCACGAACAGAAGCCCGTTACGGGCCAGCAGGGCACCCTGCAGACCGAGGTTGGTGGCCAGCATCAGGCCGTAGAACAGCCGCTGACGGGGCAGATCGGGGGCGGCGGCCGCCACGGAAAGCAGGGTCAGAAGGGCGGTGAGGCCCACCAGGGGCAGGGAGAGACCGTCGAGGCCGAGGTGGAACTCCAGGCCCAGCCGCGGCAGCCAGGCGGCGCGCAGCTCGGCCACCGGCTGGCCGATCAGCGGCAGCACCAGCAGGGCCTGGACAGCGGCTGTGCCGGCCGATAGCCGGCGGGGCCAGGGCCCCGCCGGAAGCACGATCATCGCCAGCACGGCCGCCAGCGGAAGCAACAGGAGAGTGAGAAGCATCACGGGGTGGAGTCGCTGGGTAAGCCGGCGTCAGAAGCGCAGCAGGGAGGGCGCCACGGCCGGTTGCCGGATCAGGATCCAGGCGCCCATCAGCAGCACGCCGATCAGCAGAGTGAGGGCATAGCCCTGCACGCGACCCGAGGTGCTCAGGCTGAGCCGCCGGGCGCCCTGAAGGGTCAGGCCGCCGCTGCGGTTAGTGAAGCCATCGACCAGCTGGCGATCGATCCAGTGGCTGGCCGCCGCCAGCACCACCACCAGACCCACCACCGTGCGGCGGTAGAAGCCCTCGGTGTGCATGTCGGCGGCGAGCCAGTGCTGGAGGCCGTCGAGCGCATGGGGCAACCGCAGCCAGGCCAGAGCCCCTCCCAGCAGGGTGGAGAGCAGCAGGGGAGCGGCCATCGGACCCCAGCCGAACCCCATTCCGGCAGGAGCGAGCAGGATGGGCAGGTGCAGCACCAGCCCCGCTCCCACCATGGTGGGCAGCACCATCAGCCAGAGCACTTCGGCGGAGCGGATGGTGAACGCCGAAGGCTGACCGCCCCAGATCAGCCGGAACATGCGCACCAGGCAGGCGCTGATCAGGGCGTTGGTGAGCAACAGCACACCGAGCAGCACCGAAGGTGCCCTGCCGCTGATCAGGGCATCGGCCAGCTGGAGGAGGGCGTCGAACCCGGCCAGTGGTGGCAGGGCCACCAGGCTGGCCGCCCCCACGAGAAAGGCGATCCCCATCAGCGGGCGCCGCGACCACAGGCCTCCGAGCTGGGTGAGGTCCTGGGTGACGTTGCTGGAGATCACGGTGCCCACCGCCATCACCAGCAGGGCCATCGGCAGGGGGTAGACGAGCAGCATGTGCGAGGCCGCGTCCACGGCGCCGCTGCCCACCGCAAGGAACAGCAGGCCGAACCAGCTGCTCACCAGGAAGGAGAGGGCGCGTTTTGCATCGATCTGGGCCAGGGCGATCAGGGCGCCCACGAGGGCCGTGGTCCCTCCGACCACCACCAGGAACACCTGAACGGTGGGGCTGATGGCCAGCAGCGGATAGAGCCGCAGCAGTACCCAGGCGCCGCCGGCCACCACCACCGAACTGCGCAACACCGTGGAGGGGAGAGGACCTTCCATCGCCTCGTCGAGCCAGAGGTGGAGTGGGATCTGGGCGCATTTGCCCATCGGACCGGCCACCAGCGCCAGCAGGATCAGGGTGAGGGCCGGGGTGGGCTCCGTGTGGCTGGCCCAGACGGCCAGATCATTGAAGTTCCAGCTGCCCGCCATGGGCAGCAGGGCGATCACCCCCGCCAGCAGCACCAGGTCACCCACCCGCTTGGTGAGGAAGGCATCGCGCGCCCCCTTGACAACCAGCGACTGGTTGTACCAGGTGCCGACGATCAGATAGGTGCCCAGGGTGAGCAGCTCCAGCACCACGTAGGAGAAGAACAGCGAGTCGGTGAGCACCAGGGCACAGAGGCCGGCCTCGAACACGTTCAGGGAGCCGAAGAAACGGGGCCAGCCCCAGTCCATCTCCAGGTAGCCGATCGCGTACACCTGGGCCAGCAGATGGACGCCGCAGATCATCGTCATGGCGATCAGCGCCGCACGATCGATCGTGGCGTCGAAAGGGATCTTCAGTCCCGCCGTCGACAGCCAGGTCCAGCTGAAGGTGAGCGAGCGGCCGCCGCAGCCGATCCAGGCCAGCAGGCCATGGCCGAACGCCAGCAGATTCATCAGCAGGTTGACGTACCCGGCCGGCCTGGGGCCGGTTCGGCTGATCAGGCCGGGGGTCCAGAGGAGGGAGAGCAGTCCGCCGAGCAGCGGATAGAGAGGGATCAACCAGGCCGTCTCGAAGAAGGGGACGGACATCGAGGCGCGCGCTTGCGTGAACGGTCGCGGAAGACTAGGGCCCTGGCTCAGGGCTTGGGTTCAGCCATGAACTTGGGTTGCCTATCGGACCGTTAAGAGCTTGTGATCAGCGGCCCAGCCGCAGCAGCGAGGCGGTGCTGTGCCGCAGCCAGAGCCAGTAGAGCCCACCGAAGAACAGGGCCGCCAGCAACCCGACCACGCTGGAGCCCAGCAGCAGACGAGCGCTGAAGCTCATCCCCAGCTGCTGGATCTCCTCCGCCTGGAGCCGGCCGAGATCCGGCCAGACCGGTCCTTCACCCAGCAACAGGCAGCCGATCCGGTAGTTCAGCCAGTAGAGCGGCAGGGAGGTGAACGGGTTGCTGATCCAGGTCCCGGCGGCGGCGAGCAGATGGTTGCCGCGCACGAGGCTGGCCAGCCCCACCCCCAGCACGATCTGCAGGCCGAAGAACGGCAGACAGCCCGTGAACACTCCGGCGGCAAGGCCGCGCACCCGCTGACCATCGCTGCCTTCCTGCTTCCACAGCCAGAACAGGGTGCGCCGCAGACGCAGCAAGTGATGCCACAGCAGGGTGCGCCAGCTGCGGCGGACCGAGCGCCTTCGCCTGGGCCGACCCTGGTCACGCGGGATCGGGTCCGGGCGGGTCTGGGCTGGGCGGGTCTGGTCTCTGCCGGCGTTGGTGGAGGGCATGCCTCGGGAGTCCGCTCCGGAACCGAAAGGATGGGGTGTCAACGCTAGGGGGAGCCGGTGGGGGGATCGGGTCCGGAGGCGCCGTGAGAATGGATCTCACGGCCCTAGATTCCCGCGATCGTTCTGGCCAGCCTCCCGTGGTTCCCTCCGGTGACCCCGCCTGGCACGCCCTCGCAAGCGATGACTGCCTGACGCGACTGGGCTCCGGTCGCGACGGGCTGAGCACGGCCCAGACGGCGGAGCGGCTGGCCCGGTTCGGTCCCAACCGGCTGGAGCTGGCGGCCGGCCGCAGCAACCTGCGCATCCTGCTGGATCAGTTCAGCAACGTGATGCTGATCATGTTGCTGGCCGTGGCGGGGGTGTCCGCCAGCGTGGCCTTCCTGCAGCAGCGCTTCCCCAAGGACGCGATCGCCATTGCGCTGATCGTGTGCCTCAATGCCCTGCTGGGTTACGTCCAGGAGAGCCGTGCCCAGCAGGCCCTGCTGGCCTTGCGGCAGATGGCGCAGCCGCTGGTGCAGCTGCGGCGTGACGGTGAATGGCAGCGCCTGCCGAGCGAGCAGCTGGTGCCCGGCGATCTGATCCGCCTCGAGGCAGGCGACTGCATTGCCGCTGATGCGCGGGTGCTGGAGGCGGCCGAACTGGGTGTGCGTGAGTCGGCGCTCACCGGCGAGACCGAAGCTGTGTTCAAGCAGGCGGAGCTGGTGCTCGACCCGGGCACCCCGGTGCTGGAGCGGCGCAATTGCCTCTTTCAGGGCACCGAGGTGGTGCGGGGGCGGGGCCTGGCTGTGGTGACCGGCACGGGCATGGCCACCGAACTGGGCCAGATCGCCGAGCTGATCAACAGCGCCGGCGGGGAGTCCACACCGCTGCAGCAACGGCTGGATGGGCTGGCCCACGTGCTGGTGGCCTCGGCTCTGGCCCTGGTGGCGGTGGTGGTGCTGGGGGGATGGCTGCTCGGACAGTCACCGCTCAACCTGCTGGAGGTGGCCCTGAGCATGGCGGTGGCGATCGTGCCGGAGGGCCTGCCGGCGGTGATCACCGTGACCCTGGCGATCGGCACCCAGCGGATGGTGCAGCGGGCCGCCCTGATCCGCCGCCTGCCGGCGGTGGAGGCGCTGGGATCGGTCACCGTGATCTGCACCGACAAGACCGGCACCCTCACCCAGAACCGGCAGGTGGTGCAGGAGCTGCGCTGCGGCTCCGACTCCATCGCGGTCAGCGGCCATGGCTACGACCCGAGGGGCACGTTCTCCGCCACACCGCTCCTCCCTCCGGCGGGCAGCTCCCGGGGCTGCAGGGAAGGGGCGGTGGCGTTGCTGCTCAGCGCCGGCGTGCTCTGCAGCGACGCCGAACTGCGGCAGGACCCCGAGGGCGACTGGGAGGTGCTCGGCGACCCCACCGAGGGCGCCCTGGTGGTGGCGGCGGCCAAGGCAGAGCTCGATGCCTTCGCGCTGCGGGGACGCTATCTCCGCCGTGGCGAGATTCCGTTCAGCTCCGAGCGCCAGCTGATGGCGGTGTGGGTGCGCGACCCGGATGGCAGCCTGCAGGCTCCGCTGGGGGCTGCGGCGGCGGGCTCCCGCCAACTCCTGATCAGCAAGGGCGCGCCGGAGATGATCATCCCCACCTGCAACCGCTGGCTCAACGGCGATGGCGTGGTGCCGTTGGCGGAGGCCGAGCGGCAGTGGTGGCTCCAACAGGCCCGTGAACTGGCGGCTTCCGGCCTGCGGGTGCTGGCCTTCGCCTGCGTCCCCCATCACAGCGATCCGGAGCTGGAACTCTGTGAACAGGTGCTGCTCGGCCTGATGGCCCAGCTCGATCCGCCGCGGCCGGAAGTGAGCGAAGCCGTGGCCCGCTGCCGTCAGGCCGGCATCCGGCCCGTGATGATCACCGGCGACCATCCCCTCACCGCCAGGGCGATCGGGGCCGGAATCGGCTTGGTGGATCAGCACGCTCAGGTGGTGCTGGGCCGGGAGCTGGAACAGCTGGAGGATCGACCCCTGCGCCAGCTGGTCAGCCACTGCAGCGTCTACGCCCGTGTGGCGCCCGACCAGAAACTCCGGATCGTCAGGGCGCTGCAGGCCAACGGCGAGGTGGTGGCGATGACCGGCGACGGTGTCAACGACGCCCCGGCCCTCAAGCAGGCCCATATCGGCGTGGCCATGGGAATCACCGGCACGGCGGTGACCAAGGAGGCCTCCGACATGGTGCTCCTCGATGACAACTTCGCCACGATCGTGAACGCAGTGGAGGAAGGCCGGCTTGTCTATGCCAACATCCGCCGCTTCGTGAAGTACATCCTGGGCAGCAACGTCGGGGAGTTGCTCACCATCGCGGCAGCGCCCCTGGTGGGACTGGTGGGAGTGCCGCTGACTCCACTGCAGATCCTCTGGATGAATCTGGTCACCGATGGCCTGCCCGCCCTGGCCCTGGCCCTTGAGCCCGGCGAGGAGGGGCTGATGCAGCGCCCGCCGGCGAAGCCCGGCGAATCGATCTTCGCCCGCGGCATCGGCTCCTACATCCTGCGCATCGGCGTGGTGTTCGCGGCGCTCACCATCCTGTTGATGTTCATGGCCGCCCGCGCCGGGGCCTCCTGGAAGACCATGGTCTTCACCACGCTCTGTCTGGCCCAGATGGGCCATGCCCTTTCGGCCCGCAGTGATCTTCCCCTGATCCGGGTGAATCCCTTCTCCAACCCCTGGCTGATCGGCGCGGTGGCACTCACCACCGTGCTGCAACTGGCAGTGCTCTATGTGCCACCTCTCTCGCTCTTCTTCGGTACCGATCCGCTCTCACTGGCAGAACTCGGAGTCTGTGTGGGAGTGAGCGCGCTGTTCTTCCTCTACCTGGAGCTCGACAAGCTGCTGCGCCGGTGGCGCAGCAGGATGGGGGCGGATACCTGATCGTTCAGGCTCACCCTGCGTTCGCCCTCCCCTCCGCGGAAGGGTGGGGATGGAGATGGAGTGCGCTGTCGATGGTCGCCAGGCCGATCGTCAAGGCAAGACAGCCGAGCATGACCACCGGAACGATCGGAGTGGTGCCTCTCCGCAGCTGAACCCGGTTGCTCACACTCGGCAGGACCGGAGCACCGCAGTCGCGGCAGACCAGCCGGCTTTCACCGGCGCCGCGTTGCTGGCGGCTCAGCTGGGTCACCATGCGGCAGCAGTGTGCGCGCTGCGCGATGATCCGTGCAGGAGTTCTTCAATCCACGATGTTCCGTACGCTCTCGCTGCCTGGCAGGAGTTACCCCCCCGGCCTCGTTGCCGGAGGATCGGTGCTGATCCTGTTCAGCGCCCTTCTGATCGGGGCTGACAGGGCTGAGGCCCAGCAAACGGAACGGTTCTCCCAGCAGCAGTCGAAGCTGCTCGAGATCAATGCCGCGACCCGTTCCTGCCTTCAGGCGGCCAGGGCCTCTACCGATCTCCGCAATTGCATGAAGACGGAACGTGAGGCCATCCGTGGCCAGCGTACGAAGCAGAAGGATCAAGGCTGAGTCCCGTTCCGCGGCTGCTTCTGCGCAGGGAAGCCTGGGTTCTGGTGTTGTGGACCCCACTGCCTTGAGCCTCATTCTTGGGCCTCATTCGTGTAGACACGCTGGGGTTGTCGGTCGGATAAGTGGATCCACGTTCCGTGCTCACGCAGCGTGCGCTCACGGCCCGTTGAGAGGCCGTCGCGGGAGTGGGCACGTGCGGCGGCGGCTCCAGCCTTCCGATCCGATTTCCTCTGCTGTTCGCCAGCCCAGGCAGCCGTGCTGAGCTGAACACCTGCCCGCAGGCTCCAGAGGCACCCCCGGGAGGCAGAATCCTGTCGGTTCTGCCGTTCGTCCGTGCTCAGCGTCGTCGAGATCATTGTCGGGATCCTGCTGCTGTTCGGCGGCGGCGAACTGTTCGTGCAGGGGTCCGTGGCCCTGGCCCTGCTGCTCGGGATCCCTCAGCTGGTGATCGGTCTCACGGTTGTGGCCATGGGCACCAGCGCCCCGGAGCTGTTCGTCAGTGTGCTGTCCACCCTTCAGGGAGCCGACGATCTGGCCGTCAGCAACGTGGTGGGCAGCAACATCTTCAACGTGCTGGTGGTGCTGGGCTGCAGTGCCCTGATCCTGCCCTTGCGGGTGCACAGTCGCTTGATCCGCCGGGATGTGCCCTTGCTCCTGGCCGTCTCGATGGCCGTGTGGGGCATGGCCTCGCCCGGTCGGGTCACCTGGCAGGCCGGTCTCGCCCTGATGGTGGGCGTCGTGATCAACACGATCTGGGAAGTGCGGACCGCCCGTGAGGAAGATGCGGCCGGCGTCGAGGGCGAGATCGATGATTCCGAGGCCGCCGGTGGCTATGGCCCCGCACTGGTGAAGCTGGTGGCGGGCCTGGCCCTGCTGGTATGGGGCTCCCAGATCCTGGTGAAGGGCGCCACCGCGATCGCCCTCAGCCTGGGGGTGAGCGAAACCCTGATTGGCCTCACGATCGTGGCCGCAGGCACGTCAATGCCGGAACTGGTCACTTCGATCGTGGCGGCCCTGCGCGGCAAGGCCGACCTGGCCATCGGCAACGTGATCGGCAGCAATCTGCTGAACCAGCTGGTGATCCTGGGCGGCTGCGCCTTCCTCTCCGGCGGACGCGGCCTGAGCGTGGATCCGGTGATGGTGCAGCGGGATCTGCCGATCATGGTGCTCACCACCCTCGCCTGTCTGCCGATCTTCTGGACCGGTGGCGTGATCACGCGCCGCGAGGGCATGATCCTGATCGGTCTCTACGGCCTCTATCTGGTCGAACAGATCCTGCCGATCACAGTGCCCGCTCTGGCCACTCCCGTGCGGCTGTTCATGCTCCTGGGGGTGATTCCGGTCGTCCTGCTGCTGCTGGCCTGGCAGTGTTACCGCTACTGGCACCTCTCCAGGCGGTTCAACGCCGGCAGCTAGCCGATCCCCGGTCGGGGAGTCGAACTCAGGCTCGCGGTTTCGAGCCGGCGCAGCAACCGGCTCAGTCGGCTGCGGTTGTAGCGCTGCACCCAGAGGCAGGGCAGGTTAAGCAGGGTGGCCGCTGCCAGCTGGATCAGCACGCCCCCGGGCGGCAGCCAGAGGGCGGTGATCAGCCAGCAGGGCCAGATCGCCAGGTGCACCAGTTCCGCCCGCCGGGTTTCGGCCAGGAAGCGACGAACCACGGCCGGTTCTGCCGTCTGGATCGTGCCCTTGTCGAAGCCGCCGGGGAAGAACCGTCCGGCGTCGGGCAGCCGATCCTTCCAACGGCGGATGCCGAGAACCTGCTCATACCAGCGCTGATTCCCCCCCGTTCCCAGCAGGCGGGCCAGGGCGCTGTCGTTCTCCAGCCAGGGGAGCGGCAGCCGGCTGCCGGCCCAGCCCAGCAGCAGCGAGACCGTGAGCCACCCGGCCGCACTCACGCCCGCCACCACCGATCCCGCTGCGAGCCCGTTGAAGCTGCCCATGCTCAGCCCCGCTCGAACCTGCCCACCGGCCCCTGCAGCACCGACAACCGCTGGGGCAGCGACATCCAGCCAAGGCCCGGTCCGAAGCCGGGTGATGCGGACGTGCTGCTCACGGCAAGGCTGTGGTCGTGGTAACGGAGCGTGAATCTAGGCGGACCCACCGCTGCGGCTGGTTCGAATCAACCAGAGGTCCTCCCCGTTGGTCCAGAGCAGCAGCAGTCCGTGGGAGGAGAGCACGGACAGGCCATGGGGCTGGCGGAGGCCGAGCTGGCGCGCCTGGCTGAGGGGCAACCGGCGCAGTTCCGCCGTCTCGGGCAAGGCGGCGAGGAAGTCGGGACGGCTGCTGACGGGGACGGCCTGCTCCCAGAGGCCCAGGTAGGGCCTTTCCGCCTTGGGGCTCAGCCTCAGCTGGCGTCGCGCCAGCGCTGTGGCGGCTGCCGCCGTCGCTGCGGGGCTGGCGGCTTCCTTCCGCTCCCCTCCTCCCTCGGGAGGGCTGCCGGTGCTGGAGCGGCTGTCGGGGTCGCCTGCCGGGGCCTCCTCCGCGTTGGCGCCGGGTACCGAAGGGCCGTCGGCCAGTCGCTCGGCCAGGCTGAGAGCCGTGAGCGGGTCTGTCGGCAGGCCTTGCAGGGTGCCCTGTTCCAGACCCCATTGCGGCGCGTTCCGCTCCAGGCTGGCTGCGGCCGTGGGCCTCTGGCGCTGCGGAGTTCGCTCAGCCGACGCCTTCGCCCGTGCTGACGGCAGGCTGGCACCGAGTTCCGGCGGTGGCGGGGGCAGGGCGCCGTCGAAGGGAAGGGTGACGCTGCTGAGCCCAGCCGGCAGGGCGGCCGTTTCGGCAGCACGACGGCTGAACCGCAGCAGCTCCGGGGTGTCGTCGCCCGCCCGCAGCCCGGTGGCCTGCTGGCGGGGTCGATCCAGAAGGCCGGCGCCGGCCAGCCAGAGGGCATGGGCCGCAAGCGCAACGGCCAGCGGCAGCAACCAGGGGGAGTGGGCTGCCACCTGCCACGGTCTCTGCAGGCGTTGCTGCCAGCGCTCAGAGGCGACCGGCAGCCGGAAGTTGAACCTCGAAGGGAAGCGCACCGACTTCAAGCAGAGGAAGGAATTGCCGCACCACCCCCCAGGGTGTGGAGGGTTCGGGGATCAGGCGGACCCGGGCCCTGGGATTGATCCGGCCTGCTTCGCGCAGCAGACCGGGCAGCTGCTGGGCACTGACGGGACGGTTCCACAGCCGCAGGCGGCGATCGGCTGCGAGGTGAATCACCACCACTCCCTGCCGGGCGGGTGCCTGGGCCCATTGCTGGGGGAGCAGCAGCAGGGCCAGGCTGAACAGGGCCAGGCCGCTGCCGAGCAGGGCGAACCAGAGCCCGTCGGCCACCGGATCACGATCGGCCGGCGATCGGCTCATGGTGCTGTGGCAGGCAGTTCGACCAGCACGGTGGAGGGGCCCTGGCGGCGCAGCCAGGCCAGGGACTGGCTCACACGGCCGGTCGGCAGGGCGGCGGATGGAAGGAAGCGCACCACCGTGCCACTCGAGCCGACCACGGCCCCAAGCTGGCGGGCCAGGCGGGTGGCGCTGATCGGCTGGCCGCCCAGATACCAGTCGCCGGAGGCGGAGCGCACCACCAGCAGGGAGGGACCCCGGGACGAAGCCGGCAGGGTCCGGGCCCGGGGCTGAGGGTGGCCGAGCAGCTCAGGCAGTCCGGCTGAGGCGGTGAGCACCAGCAGCGTCAGGCCGGTGAGGGCAAGCAGCAGGGGATTCATGGCCGTCCCCTCGGCATTGCCAGGGGCTGGAGCAGGGGCTCGGGCAGCGGATCCCCCGTTGCGACCCCGAGGGCGTCGGCCAGGGCGGCCTGCTCCAGCCGCTGCCGCAGCCAGTGGCGCAGAGCCTGGTTGGTGCGCAGCAGGGCGGTGGCGATCAGGGCGATCACCAGCCCGCTGAGCGTGCTCACAAGCACCTGGCTGTAGCCGATCAGGCTGCCGCCGCTGGGCAGCGTCAGCTGGGGGCCGAGCGCCGCCAGGACCCCCATCAGACCCTGCACCGTGCCGATCAGGCCCAGCAGGGGGGCGATCAGGGCGGCCGCTTCCAGCAGGGGCTCTCCCTCGGCCATGGCGGACTCCAGCCGGAGGAGATGGAGCTCCTGCCGGGCCTGACGCGCCTGCGGATCGGGGGCGGAGCGGAGCTCTTCGAGCAGGCGCCTCTCCGGGCGCTGCGTCAGCAGCCCGACACCCCGCCAGTAGCCGAACCGTTCGACCCCGACCGCCACCACGGCGATCGAGAGCAGCAGGAGGGGGACCATCACCGGACCACCGGCGCGCAATGCGGAGAAACCCATCCGGCCCGCGGGCCCTCACTCGGCACACCAGAAGGTAACGGGGTCGGCGCCCCGGCACCTGTGTTGTCCGAACTTGACAGTCCGCCGTTAGTGCATCGATTGAAAATCCGTCCCTGAGGGTGCGAGGGTGCGGGGAGTTCCCGCTTGATCGATGGCCACGATCTTCGCCGACAGCAGCCTCAGTATCGGAGGCACCCCCCTGGTGAAGCTCAATCGGGTGGTGGGTGACAGCAAGGCCACCGTGCTGGCCAAGATCGAGGGACGCAATCCGGCCTATTCGGTGAAGTGCCGCATCGGCGCGGCGATGATCTGGCAGGCCGAGCAGGAGGGTCGACTGGGCCCCGGCAAGGAACTGATCGAGCCCACCAGCGGCAACACCGGCATCGCCCTGGCCTTCGTGGCGGCCTCCCGCGCCCTCCGCCTCACCCTCACCATGCCGGACACGATGAGCCTGGAACGGCGCAAACTGCTCACCGCCTATGGCGCCCATCTCGAGCTCACCGAGGGTCGCCTCGGCATGACGGGAGCGGTGGAGCGTGCCCGGCAGATAGCCGCTTCCGACCCCGACCGCTACGTGCTGCTGCAGCAGTTCTCCAACCCCGCCAATCCCCGGATCCACCACGACACAACAGGCCCCGAGATCTGGACGGATACGGAGGGCCGCGTCGACGCGCTTGTGGCGGGGGTGGGCACCGGCGGCACCATCACGGGGGTGAGCCGTTACATCAAGACCACCCTCGGCAAGCCCCTGGTGTCGGTGGCTGTGGAGCCCGCCAACAGTCCCGTGATCGCCCAGGCGAAGGCCGGGGAGCCCCCCCAGCCCGGGCCCCACAAAATCCAGGGCATCGGTGCCGGCTTCGTGCCCGAGAACCTGGATCTGGCACTGGTGGATCGGGTCGAGGCGGTTACCGATCAGGAGGCGGTGGCCATGGCCCGCCGGCTGATGCGCGAGGAGGGGATTCTGGCCGGCATCTCCTGTGGCGCGGCCACGGTGGCCGCGCTGCGACTGGCGGCGGAGGAGGCCTATGCCGGCAAGACGATCGTGGTGGTGCTGCCCGATTCCGGTGAGCGCTATCTCAGCTCGGTGCTGTTCGAGGGGGTTTTCGACGCCTCCGGCCTGGCGCCGGTGGGTCGCTAGGGACGGAGAAGGTTCGTCTCAACGGCCGCCAGCAGGATCGCTGCCACCGGCATCAGGAAGGTGGCGAGCATCGCCCCGAAGATCAGCGGCTCGATCGCTGGGGCCATCGCTGGGGTTGAGTCCAGCCGCCCGGGACCCCCTAGTTTCGAGCCAGCGAAGGGCCCGTTCCGATGCACCACGGTCCTGAGGGTCCGCAGCCTGGATCATCTCCGGGACTTCACCCCGGCGCCCGGCGCGACCCCGAGCTGATCCGGCGACTGATGCCGCTCTGGGAGTGGCTCTATCGGTACTACTTCCGGGTGAGCACGAGTGGCTGGGAGCACGTACCGGCGGCTGGTCAGCTGATGCTGGTGGGGTCCCATAACGGCGGCCTGGCCACACCGGATCTGCCGATGTTCCTGGTCGACTGGTTTCGCCGCTTCGGGTACGACCGCCGGGTGTACGGCCTGGCCCATCCCAAGGTCTGGCGGGCCTTCCCTCCCCTCGCCGATCTGGCGGCCCGGGTCGGGGCGATTCCCTTCTACGCGCGCAATGCCCTTGCCGTGCTGGAGCAGGGCGACAGCCTGCTCGTGTATCCCGGCGGCGGGCAGGATGCCTTCCGGCCCCATCACCTGCGGGGGCAGATCCACTTCAGTGGACGCACCGGCTTCATCCGGCTGGCGCTCTGGCACTCCCTGCCGATCCTTCCCCTGATCTCCTGGGGCAGCCACGACACCCTGATCGTGCTGGAAGACTGTTATGACCGGATGCAGCGCCTGCACGAACGGGGTATGCCCTGGCTGCTCGGCATCGATCCGGAAGTGTTCCCTCTCTATCTCGGCCTTCCCTGGGGGGTGGGCCTGGGTCCGTTGCCGAACCTGCCACTGCCGGCACGGATCCACACCCGGGTCTGTCGGCCGATCGTGTTCGAGCGCAGCGGCTACGGGGCCAGCCGCGATCGCCCCTACGTCCAGGCCTGCTACCGGCGCGTCGTCAGCGCCATGCAGGAGCAACTCGATCTCCTGGCGAGCGAGCACTGCCGCTCGACGGGAACGGCGGGCTGAGGCCAGCGGCTCGCGCCGATCAATCAGCTCCTGGAGACTGTCGCCGGCGCCTGGCCGCTGCGAGCACAGCCGCCTATTCGCTTCCCTCAGCCACATCAACAGCCCAACCGAAGCCGAAGGACGACATAATCCCGAGAATCGCCGGATCCACACCTATGGGCGCTTTCGCGGACGGAGCCATGCCGTGCCTGCAGCTGCTCGAAGAATTCAGCCAGTTCTTCCGTCTGCTCAGCGAACCTGCCCGCCTGCGGCTGCTCTGTCTGCTGCGGCAGGCACCCATGGATGTGGCCAGCCTGATCCAGGCCACCGGCTTCAGCCAGTCGCACATCAGCCGTCAGCTCGGTCAGCTGCAGCGCGCCGGCCTGGTGCGGTGCGAACGGGACGGAGTCCGTCTGATGTATCACGCCGACGACGAATTGGTCGAGGAGCTCTGCGCCCTGGTGCAGGGCCGGCTCAAGCAGCGGCTGGAGTCGCAGCTGCGCCAGCTCCAGCCGGCCTGAGCGCCGCCGCCGGCCGGCTCGCTACGGCTGCCTGTCCTGGTAGGTGAGCTTCAGGGCGCGGGCCAGGGGTTCGAGCGCTCTGAGGAAGCGGCGCTCGTGGGGCTGGCCCTTGAGCATCCGGTTCCAGTAGATCCAGGGCAATCCCCTGGTTTTCATCCACCACATGCTCCAGCGCTCCCGCGTGGGATCCACCAGGAAGGAACTGAGCGGCTGCAGGTCGTAATCGAACTCGGCCATCACCACCTTGCCGTAGCCGGTGATCAGCGGGCAGACGCTGTAACCGTCGTAGCGAGCCTGCAGCGAGCGGCCGCCCAGCTGGGCCAGCAGATTGGCCACCAGCACCGGCGCCTCACCACGGATCGCTCCCGCCGTTTTGGAGGTGGGCAGCGAAGAAACGTCGCCGAGGGAGAACACGTTGGCAAAGCGCCGGTGTTGCGTGGTGGCCTTGTCCACATCCACCCAGCCGCCCGCTCCGACGACGGCGAGCGGACTGAGCGCCACCGCATCCGGAGCCGACATCGGCGGCACGGCATGGAGCATGTCGAAGTGGATCTCCTGCGTCGACACCTGTCCCGCCGCATCGGTGACATCGAACACCGCCACCTGTTCCGCGGCGCGCACCGCCCTGAGGTTGTGGCGCAGCTGCACCTCGATGCCCCGCTCGCGGATCACGCGTTCCAGCACACGGGCATAGGCGGGCACGGCGAAGATCCCGGCCCCGGCCGTGCAGAACAGTACGCGGCTGTTCACCCCCACGCCGCTGCTGGCCTTGAACACGTCGTCGGCCATGTACATGATCTTCTGGGGCGCGCCGGCGCACTTGATCGGTGTGTCGGGGAAGGTGAAGATCGCCGTGCCCCCCCGGAAGCTGCGGATCGTCTCCCAGGTGAAGGAAGTGTGCTCGCGGGAGTAGATGCTCGTGATCCCGTGGTGGCCGAGCGCCTCGGGCAGACCCTCGATCCGCTCCCAGCGGAGCGCGATGCCCGTAGCCACCACGAGCGCGTCGTAGCTGAGGCAGGCGCCGTCGGCGCTGAACACCCGGTTCGCCTCCGGATCGAAGTGGGCCGCCGCGCCCCGGATCCAGGTGCAGCCCGCCGGGATCAGTCCGGCCTCCGGCCGGCACGTCTCCTGCATGGACATCACGCCGCCGCCCACCAGCGTCCAGCCGGGTTGGTAGAAGTGCTCCTCAGAGGGTTCCAGGATCGCCACGTCGAGCCCCGGCTGCGCCCTCAGCAGCTGGCTGGCCACGGTGATCCCCCCGGCGCCGCCGCCCACGATCAGGACTCGGTGGTGTGTCTGGCCGGAGCTGGGGTGAGTCATGGCGGAGGGTCGAACCGCTCCTGTCTAGGCAAGGCTCGGGAGCCTGGGCAGGGCCTGGTGCCGTTCCGCCATCATCCGGGCCGGCAGGCCCCGTCCGCTCGTCATTTCGGCCCGTGGATCCCGTGAGCGATCGGATCCCGGCAAAGCGGCGCCTCCCGATGGCCAGCCAGCTGCTGAGCCGCGGCAGGGCTGGGCTTTCCAGGGTTTCCCCAACCCGCCTCAAGGGTGCTGAAAGGGCCCGTCAGGGTACAGGCACTGAACACGGGATCCCGAGTGACTAACTGTAAATTCGGGCTCTCCCAGCGCTCAGCCGATTGAACGCACTTCTTGAGTCAGCCCTGGAACCCGGGGCGTTGATCACACTGGTGGTGCTGGCCGGCTCCATCGTCTTGTTCATCGGTGGCTGGCTGGCCCCGGAAGTCATTGGCCTTCTGGTCGTGGGTCTGCTGATGGCCACTGGCGTGCTCAAGCCTGCCGAAGCTCTGGAGGGCTTCGGCAGTCCGGCTCTGCTCACCGTGCTGGGTCTGTTCGCCCTCTCGGCCGGTCTGTTTCGCTCCGGCGGCCTCGATCGGCTGCGGGGGCTGATGGGCTCGGACGCGGTCCGCAGTCCGAAGCGCATGATCGTGCTGTTCACCACCCTGGTGGCACCGGTCTCGGCCTTCGTGCCGAACACCCCGATCGTGGCCTCGTTGCTGCCCGTGGTCGAGGGCTGGTGCCACCGCCGCCGCATCTCGCCCTCGAAGGTGCTGCTGCCGCTTTCGTTCGCCACCGTTCTGGGCGGCACGATGACGCTGATCGGCAGTTCGGTGAACCTGCTGGCCAGCGAAGTCAGCAACAAGCTGGGCTACGGCGCCTTCGACCTGTTCAGCTTCACGCCGATCGGGATCGGGGTCTGGCTTGTGGGCAGCCTGGTGATGGTGCTGCTCTCCGACCGCTTTCTTCCTGATCGCGGCACCGACGATCGCGACCTGGCCCGCAGCTTCAGCGGCAGTGGCTACCTCACCGAAGTGATGATCCCCCCCGGCTCCGAGCTGGTGGGAAAGTCCCTTCATCTCACACGCCTGCAGCGGCGTTTCGACGTCGACGTGCTCGAACTGCATCGAAACGAAGAGCGCTTCACCCCGCCGCTGGCCGACCGCAGCCTGATGGAGGGGGATCGCCTGGTGCTGCGGTGCACCCGGGACGACCTGCTCAGGCTGCAGCAGGAACACACCATCATTCTTGCTCCTGTTCCTGAATCGGGGCTGGCTCAGTTGTCTTCCAGCGACCTGGCCAACCTGCGGATGGTGGAGGTTCTCCTGCCCGCCGGGTCGACCCTGGCCGGCGAAAGCCTGCGTGATCTGCGCTTTCGCCAGCGTTACAACGCCACGGTGCTGGCACTCCGCCGCGGCAATGAGGTTATGCGCGAGCGGCTTGGCAGGGCAACCCTGAGGGAGGGCGACGTGCTGCTCCTGCAAGGCCCGCAGGATGCCATCCGTGGCCTGCAGGCCAACAATGATCTGGTGGTGCTCGAGCAGATCGAAGACGATCTGCCCACCGTGAGCCGCAAGGGGATCGCCATGGTCATCGCCGTTCTGGTGATCGTGTTGCCCACCTTCAAGGTGCTGCCCCTGGTGGCTGCGGTGCTGCTTGGAACCGTGGCGATGGTGGTCACCGGTTGCCTGCGCACGGGTGAACTTCTGCGCTCGATCCGCCTGGATGTGATCCTTCTGCTCGGATCGCTGGCCAGCTTCAGCGTCGCGCTGGAGAAGACCGGGCTGGCCGAGGCCATGGCCAGGTCGCTGCTGATCGGCCTGCAGCATTGGCCGATCTACTGGGCCCTCGCCGGGGTGTTCCTGTTCACCACCCTGCTCACGGAGGTGATGAGCAACGCGGCCACGGTGGCGATGGTGATTCCGATCGCGGCCAAGGTCGCCATCGGCCTCGGCATGCCGCCGATGGCCTTCATCTTCACGGTGCTGTTCGGAGCGAGCCAGAGCTTTCTGAGCCCGGTGGGCTACCAGACCAACCTGATGGTGTTCGCTCCGGGCCGCTATCGCTTCCTCGATGTGGCCCGCTACGGATTTCCGCTCACCGTGGTGATGACCCTTCTGGTCCCCTGGCTGGTCTGCAGGCAGTTCGGCCTTTAATCTGGAAGGCAGTTAATCTGGTAGGGCAGAACCTTGGGGAGTCGGTGATCACTCTGAAGGCTGACACGATGACAGTGCAGCGCCACCGACTCCAGCCAGTGAAGGGAGTTGCCAGGAGCGTCCCTGCCTGTTCGCTGAGCTGGTCGATCCGGCCTCTGCTCCGGATCACGATCCGGACCGTTGTTCTGACCCTGGCGCTTCTGGCTCTGGCTCTGGCTCTGGCGCCCCTGCCTGCGCTGGCCGACCTCAGCGGGCACTGGAGCCTCGACGACGGCTCCGGCCATCGCCTTGGCGCCATTCTCTTCGAGCAACCCGATCCTGATTTCCCGCCTGGCCTGCGGTTGCGGCTGAACGCCCAGTCACCAGGATTGACGCTGGATCATCACCGTCCGGTCGTGCTGGGGGATGGGCAGGGTCAGCAGTGGCAGCTGGCCAACCGCAGCGAAGAGCTGGTGCCCATCGGAACGACCTCCCTTCCGGCAGGTTCGGCCCAGTTCGACCTCGCCAGCCTCAGGGCCTTTCCCGGTGTGGCCCTTTCACTGCGGCTGAGCGTGCCCACCTCGGCGGGCGACCTGAGCTACGGACTGGGTCCTGCCCAGCTGGCAGAGCTCGATGCCCTGCGTGCAACCGCCTCAGCGAACTGACTTCCTTCGGTTTCGCTCGGCCCATCAGGCTCAGGCCAGCCCGGCCAGACCCTTGCCCAGGCGGCGGCGCATCACTTCTTGCAGCAACGGCAGTTCCCATTGCTCTGGACCGCAGACCGCCGCCATCCTTTCGCTCCTGGCCCGGATCAGTTCCGCCTGGGCCGAGAAATGGCTCAGGTCCCGGCCCAATCGTCTGCGCAGCTCGTGGTTGGAGCAGCTGGCATGGGCCGCCATCGCCTGCCGGTAGCGGATCCCGAGGTACCACGCAGTTCGGGTGAGTTCGGCGATATCGTCCGGCAGTCGGTGGTTCAACGACACCTGCCTCTCTGTTCTGGAGTGTAGGGCTGGGGAGCCTCTGGCCTGGCCGGCGGCAACAGCGTCGCCTTGAGCCTCTGCGGGCATGGATTCCCTGCCGGGAACGCCACAGCCCTCCGGTCTCCCGGCCGTTCGTATGCTGTGCCCAGATGGGCCGCCACAGATGGTGATCAGCAATCCGGCATCGACCACTCGGCTCACCTCGGAGCCGCTGCTGTCGCGGCGGCCGGTGGCGCAGGTGATGGAGGTGGAGTTGCTGACGGGCCTGCACCATCACCTGCAGATGGAGCTGATGGCCAGTTACACCTACTGGTCGCTGGGGATCTGGTTCGCTCAGCGGGATCTCAATGGGTTCGCGGCCTATGTCCGCATCGAATCAGAGAGCGAACGCAGCCACGCAGCACTCTTCGCCGATTATCTGGTGGCCCGGGGCCAGCCCGTGGATCTGGCGGCGCTCGAGCCACCCCGCCAGACCTGGCTGAATGTGGAGGATGTGCTGGTTTCTGTGTTCCAGATGGAAACGGAGGTCACCACATCTCTGCAGCAGTTGTATGGCCTGGCCGAGCGCTGTGGTGATTACCGCACGTCGGTGTTCCTCGACCCCATGATCAAGAACCAGGTGGATTCCGAGAATGAAGTGGCCCATCTTCTGGGCCGGGTGCGCCACTGCGCCACTGACATGGGCGCCCTGCTGATCGTCGATCAGGCACTCCTGGCCACGGTCGCGCAGCCGGCCCAGCCGGCCTGATCGATACAGCGCCGGAGGCCTGTTGCATCAGTCGCGGCCACTGCTTCAGTCGCGTCCGCAGTGGCAGCGACCACCTTTCCAGTTGGAGCACTTCTTCTGCTTGCAGCCCTTCTTCTTCGAGGCCGAAAGCACGGGGCTGGTGGTGCGGATCGTCGTCGCTTCGGCCTTGGCGGTGCAGAGGTCCACGTCGGATGGGTGCGGAGGGAATGGGTCGTACCTCCATGCAAGCGCGGCCGCCCGCCCGTCAGCGAGCATGGATGACCACAGCGCGTAGCCATTGATACCCGCCGCCATGGGAGCAGCTCAGGCCGTGGCCTGCTCGCTCCCCTGCTGGGCAGCGGCTGCCCCCTGGGGATCCGTCTCACCCTTGCCCATCAGGCCAAGCGGCGGGTTGTGGTTCCAGCCAACCGGCTGCAGCGGCAGATCGAGGCAGTAGCCCTTCCCGTAGATGGTCTTGATGAAGACCGGTCTGTGGCGGTCGTCCTCGAGCTTGCCCCGCAGGTGGCGGATATGGGTGCGGATGCACTCGATGTCCTCGTCGGGCCCGTAACCCCAGACCTCCCGGAGGATCAGCGCCCAGGACACCGCCTGTCCATGCCGTTGCAGCAGGCAGTGCAGCAGCTCGAACTCAGTGTGGGTGAGCCGAACCGGCTGATCGAACCAGATCGCCTCGTAGCGTTCGGGCACAAGGGTGAGCGGCCCGTAGCTCAACACCTCCGGCGCGCTGACCAACCGTGGTGTGGCGGCCCGGCTGCGCAGCAGCGCCTTGACCCGGGCCAGCAGCTCTTCGCGGGCGAAGGGCTTCGTGAGGTAGTCGTCAGCCCCGGAGTTGAAACCGCTGACCTTGTCCGCCGTGGTGCCCAGAGCCGAGAGGAGGAGCACCGGCGTGCGGTCGGTGCGACGATCGCGGCGGAGGCGCTGCAGCACCGTGAGCCCGTCGAGCTTCGGCAGCAGCAGGTCCATCACGATCACCTGGGGGGTGGACTGCAGCGCCATGGCCTGGCCGCGGTGACCATCCGCGGCGTGGATCACCCGAAACCCTGACTCCCCGAGAAAATGGCCCAACTGTTGACGGCCGGGCTCGTCGTGGTCGATCAGCAGAACGAGGGGTTTCACTCCAGGCGGGAAATCAGGGTTGTGTCATCGACCGATCCACGCTAGTCATTTTTACTGAATCGTCCGTTTCTCTGCCGAACACTCCGCGGACGGTTCAATCCGGCATCGTCACGAACTCCTCGGACACGGTGGGATGAAGTGCCATCGTGCGGTCGAAATCGGCCTTGGTGGCGCCCATCCCGATGGCGATCGCCGCCATCTGGATGATCTCGGCGGCGTGCTCTCCCACCATGTGACAACCGAGCACCTTGCCGCTGGCCTTCTCCACCACAAGTTTGAGCAGGCAGCGGGGTCCGCGCTGGGGCAGCGACTGGGCCATGGAGCGGAAGCGGGCGCGATGGATCCGGATCGCCTCGGCTCCGAACCGCTCCGCGGCGGCCTCCTCGGCCAGGCCCACGCTGGCGAGCTCGGGCTGGCTGAACACGGCGCTGGCCACCAGCTCGTGATCCACCCGCCGGGGACGGTCGCCGTAGACCGTGTCGGCGAAGGCGCGGCCCTCGTCGACCGCCACGGGCGTGAGGTTGATGCGGTCGGTCACGTCGCCGACGGCATAGATATGGGGCACGTTGGTGCACTGATCGGCATCCACCGGAATGCGGCGTCCCTCGGTGAGCACCCCGGCGGCCTCCAGGTCGAGGGGAGCGAGAAAGGGGGCGCGGCCGGTGGCCAGGAGCACCCCGCCGCAGGACAGGGACTCGCCGGCGTGGGTGGTCACGGTCAGAGCGCCGCGGCTGCCGCTGATGGCGGCGGGGCTGTGGCGAAAGCGGAGGCTGATGCCGTCGTTCTCCATGCCCTCGCGCACCACGTCGGAGAGTTCGCGATCGAAGCCGCGCAGAAGCTGTTCGCCGCGCACCAGCTGGGTGACCTGTACCCCGAGGCCGTTGAGGATGCCGGCGAACTCGCAGGCGATGAAGCCGGCACCCACGATCACGACCTGCTCCGGCAGGGACTGGAGCTGGAACATGTCGTCGCTGACCCAGCCCAGCTCAGCTCCGGTGATGGCGGGGCGAGCGGGCCTGCCTCCCACTGCGATCAGGATCCGCTCGCCGCGCAGTTCGCGCACCGCACCGGCGGCGTCGGTCACGGCGAGGCGGTGGGGATCGAGGAACCGCCCCCAGCCGGCCACCAGCTCCACGCCCGCCCGCTCGAGCAAGCCGATGTGCAGCCCATTGAGGCGATCCACCTCGGCACGCACGGCCGCGAGCAGAAAGCCGGGGTCAGCGCGGGTTTCGCCCAGGCTCCAGCCGTAACTGGCCGCATCGTCGAGCAGATGCCGGTAGGCCGAGCCATAGACCAGCAGCTTCTTGGGCACGCAGCCGCGGATCACGCAGGTGCCTCCCACGCGGTCGCCCTCCAGCACCGCCACGCTGGCACCGTGGGAGGCGGCCCGCTTGGCGGCGGCCAGACCGCCGGAGCCCGCCCCGATCACGATCAGGTCGAAGCGTTCGCTGGCGGGGGCAGACATGTGCTGGCGGCGGCGGGGCTCGTCTGCAGGATGGCGGATCGCCTTAACCGTCGGGCAGCAGGGCGTCTGCGAGCGTCGCGTTCTCCAGAACGGCGCCGCCGAGCTGGCAGTCGCGCAGATCGCAGCCGCTGAGGTCGGCCCGCTCCAGGTTGGCCTGGCGCAGGTCGACGCCGTAGAGGCAGGCGCCGCGCAGGTTGGCACCCTGCAGCTGGGCGCCCTGCAGCAGGGCGAAACTGAGATCGGCGCCTTCGAAGTCGGCGTCGCCCAGATCGGTGAGCTGGTCGAGTCCGGAGCGGAAGTCGGCCTCCACCAGGCGGGCGTCACGCCAGCTGCTGCAGGCTGCCAACACGCCACGCAGGCAGCAGCGATGCAGCAGGGCGCCGCTGAAGTCGGCCCGCTGCAGCCGCGAGCCGGAGAGATCGGCCTCGTGCCAGCAGGAGCCCGCCGCCTGCAGGCCGGAGAGGTCGGCGCCCCAGATCAGCGCCTGCTGAAACCGGGCTCCGGTGGCGATGGCGTCGCGCAGCGAAGCGTGACCGAAGCGCGTCTCGCGGAAGCAGCCGCCGCTCAGATCACAGGCGGAGAGGTCGAGATCGACGCCATCGGCAGCGGGCAGCCGCAGGCCGGCGAAACTCCTGCGGCCTGCCGCCAGGGCCTGGCGCAGCTCCTCGATCGAAACCGGCAGTGCCGTGGTGCCGATGGCCGCGGAGTCGCTCATCAGAAGATGGCCGCCAGGGCGTCGAGTTGCTCCCGGCGGGCCGTCATCAGCAGTTTCTCGGCCTGCGCCATCAGCTTGAACACGCCCTTGTCGATCACGTCGTAGAAGACGAGGCTGCCTTCGGGGCGGCGCCGCACCACCCTGGCGATGGTGAGCAGCTTGAGGTGCTTGGAGACCAGGGCCTGGCTCAGGCCCGTCTTCTCCACCACGGCGGTGACGTTGAGCGGCCCGGCGCGCAAGGCCTCCAGCACCGCCAGGCGGTTGGGTTCGGAGAAGACCTTGAAGTATTCGGCGAGGGCTTCCATGGCAAGGGCAGTGGGGCGGAGGAACGCCGGCCTTGAGGCTGAAAGCCTAACGCGATCGCCTTGAAGCGCAGTCAGCTGTCATCGCATCCATGACGTGCCGTAGTATCATGATGTCGTTATGCAGTTGATCGATGCTGTTGGTACTGGCGCCGCCCCGCTCCGCCCGGCCGCCCGCCGCATCCCGCCGCCCCACCGGCCCGTTCCGCTGGCCGCGTCAGTGGAGCGAGCAGAGCGCCCTCCTGGAGCGGCAGCACGCCCGGATCGAGCGTCTGCTCGATCTGCTGACCGATCGTTACGCCCTGCCGGCGGAAGGCAGCTCCGCTGCGGCGCTCCGGAACCAGGCGCAGGGCTGTCGCTCTCTGGTGCGCCTCCTGAGGTTGCACCTGCGACTGGAGGAGCGCTGGCTGGCCGAACGGGGTGCCCTCTGCCCGGGGCACCGCGCCGCCCACGGCCAGGCCACCGTGCTGGCGCTCGATGGCCTGGAGAGCACCGCCCTGCTGAGGCCGGCCCGCCTGGCCTGGCTGATGGATCTGCAGGAGTGGTTCACCCACCACCGACACGGCCCTGACGCCATCGCCTACGCCCGCGTGGCCCAGCTCACCGCCCCGTCCACCACTCTGTCCACCACCCTGCGATGACCACAACCACTGCTCCCCAGGCCAGCGCCACGGCACCCGCCGCTCCCCACCTGCACGAGGACCTGCTGACCCCTCGGTTCTACACCACCGAGATCGAGAAGGCAGCCCGCACCGACGTCTCAGGCCAGCGGGACGCGTTCGAGGCGATGCTGGCCGAGATGGAGGCCGACTACAACCGCGAACACTTCGATCGCAAGGCTCCGCTCGATCGTCTGCGGGATCTGAGCCCTGAAGAGAAGGAGGCCTACGAGAGCTATCTGGTGCGCTCCTGCGTGTCGGAGTTCTCCGGGTTCCTGCTGTTCAAGGAGCTCTCGCGCCGGCTGTTCAAGGCCGAGCGGCCCGAACTGGGTCGGTTGTTCCAGCTGATGGCACGCGACGAGGCCCGCCATGCCGGCTTCCTGAACCGGGCGCTGGTGGCCGAGGGGATCGAGATCGATCTGCCGAAGCTCAGCACCAAGCGCCCGATCACCTGGTTCCCGCTCAGCTGGGTGCTCTACAGCGTGTTCCTTTCCGAGAAGATCGGCTACTGGCGTTACATCCTGATCGACCGGCACCTCAAGGCCCACCCCGACAACAACTTCGCTCCTCTGTTCGATTTCTTCGAGCCGTGGTGCCAGGACGAGAATCGTCATGGCGACATCTTCAACCTGCTGATCCGCTGCTGGCCGGGTCTGCGCCAGGGCTTGCGCGGTCAGGTGCTGAGCCGTTTCTTCCTCTGGTCGGTCTTTCTCACCCACAGCCTCACCGTCTGTGAACGGGGGGATTTCTACCGGCTGCTGGGCATGGATCCGCGCAGCTTCGATGCCGAGGTGATGCGGCAGACCAACCGCACGGCTCGCCGTGTCTTTCCCTGGGTGTTCGATCTGGAGAACGGCCGTTTCCTGGAGCTGCGGGATCAGCTGGTGGCCTGCTTCCAGGAGATCCGGGCAGCCAGGGCCGCAGCTTCAGGCCCCCTGCAGCAGATCGGCCTGAAGCTGAGGTTCGGTGGGCTGCTGCTCCGGCAGTTCTGCCAGCCGATGGTGGTTGTGGAGGGGGCATGACCCCTGCCTCCTCCACCCGGACGACACCGATGTCGGAGACGGTGATCCCGGCGCGGCTGCGCACCAGCTGGGCCACCGTGGGCTTCATGGTGGTGATCCACGTTCTGGCGCTGGTGGCCCTGCTGCCCCGCTTCTGGAGCCCCACTGCCGTGGTGGTGCTGCTGGTGCTCTACTGGCTCACGGCCTGCATCGGCGTCACCCTCGGCTATCACCGCCTGCTGGCCCACCGTGCCTTCCGGGTGCCGCCCTGGCTGGAGGGGATGATCATCACCTGCGGCACCCTGAGCTGTCAGCACGGCCCGATCGACTGGGCGGGCCTGCACCGCCATCACCACCTTCATTCCGACGATCCAGCCGACCATCACAACAGCCATCTCGGCTTCTGGTGGAGCCACTTCGGCTGGATGCTCAAGACGGTGCCGGCCAAGGCGCACGTGCTCCGGCTGACGGCCGATCTGCAGCGCAACCGCTTCTACCGCTGGCTGAACCGCAACTTCCTGCTGCTGCAGCTCCCACTGGCCGCCTTGCTCTGGTGGCTGGGTGAGGCGACCGGCTCCGGCGGTCTGGCCCTGGTGCTGTGGGGGATTCCGCTGCGGCTGGTGCTCGTTTATCACGCCACCTGGATGGTGAATTCGGCCACCCACCGCTGGGGCTACGTGAGCTACCCGAGCGGTGATCGCTCGCGCAACAACTGGTGGGTGGCGGCCCTCACCTTCGGCGAAGGCTGGCACAACAACCACCACGCCTACCCCAGCAGTGCCCGCATGGGCTTTCGCTGGTGGGAGCTGGATGTCACCTGGTGGCACATCCGGCTGCTGCGTTCCCTCGACCTGGCCGATCACGTCCGCCTCGCTGCGCCACTCCGGCTGTCCGAAGGAAGGTGTTCCCCATGACTGACTGCCCCCGGGTGTTCATCGGCTACGACCCGCGCGAGCCGGTGGCCGTGAACGTGCTGACCGACTCGATCCAGGCGCACGCCAGCGGGCCGGTGCTGATCGGCCAGGTGCGGCTCGACCAGCTCAGGGGTGTCCACACCCGTCCTCGCGATCCGAAGCAGAGCACCGACTTCTCCTTCAGCCGCTTCCTGGTGCCCTGGCTGGCGGGGTACAGGGGCTGGGCCCTGTTCATCGACGCCGACATGCTCTGCCTCGGCGACATGGCCGAGCTCTGGGCCCTGCGCGACGAGAGCTTCGCGGTGCAGGTGGTGAAGCACCGGCACGAGTGCGAGGCGGGGCTGAAGTTCCAGGGCATGCCACAGACGCCGTATGGCCGGAAGAACTGGTCGTCGGTGGTGCTGTTCAACTGCTCGCGCTGCACAACGCTGACGCCGGAGTACGTGAACACGGCCAGCGGCCTGGACCTGCACCAGTTCCGCTGGCTGCCGGACGAGGCGATCGGTGAACTGCCGCCGGAGTGGAACGTGCTGGTCGGCGTGCAGCCTGTGCCGGCCGAGCCGAAGGTTCTCCATTACACGCTTGGTGGCCCCTGGTTCGACGACTGCCTCGACATGCCCGAATCCGACCGCTGGCTGCGGGCCCACGAGGCGCTGAACCGGCCGCTGGCTCCGCCCGCCACGCCGCTCGCGGCCCGTTCCTCCACTCCCCTTCCCCCTGCCGGTGTCTCCCATGGCCGCTCCTGAACTCAGCGACGCCTACTGCAACGCCTACCGCCGGATCAACGGCATGGTGATCGTGGGCGAGGGGCTCGCGGACCGCCACTTCCGCCAGCTGGCGGACCTGCTGCCCGACGACCGGCCGCAACTGGAGCGGCTGGCGGCGATGGAGGGCCGCCACGCCCGGGACTTCGTGGGCTGCGGCCGCAACCTGGGCATCCGGCCCGACATCCGGCTGGCCCGCGACCTGTTCGAGCCGCTGCACGCACTGTTCCGCCAGGCGATCGGTGGCGCTGATCCGGTGAGCGCGCTTGTGATCCAGTGCCTGATCGTGGAGTGCTTCGCCGTGGCGGCCTACCGCTGTTATCTGCCGGTGGCCGATCCCTACGCCGCGCCGATCACCGCCGCCGTCCTGGCGGACGAAGCCCAGCACCTGCACTACGGGGAGCAGTGGCTGGCCGCCTGGTTCCCGGAGGTGATCCAGCCCGTGCTGGCCTGCTGCGAGCGGGCGGTGCCGGTGGCGCTGGGGATGCTCCGCACCCTGCGGGACGACGTCTGCGCGATCGGAATCGACCCCGGCGAGCTGGTGGGCGAATTCGTGGGGGAGTTCCAGGAGGCGCTGGTGACGATCGGGTTCGAGCCGGTGCAGGCACGGCGGCTGGTGGCGCGGCTGGCGGGGAAGGCAGGCTCAGGGGCACCGCATCAGGCGGCTGAGGGCTGAAGGATGCGCTGGAACATGTAACCCATGCCCCGGGCGGTGATGATCAGCTCCGGATTGTCCTTGTCGTCGCCCAGCTTGGCGCGCAGACGGGAGACATGAACATCCACCACGCGGGTGTCCGCGTGCCGATCGGGCGAATATCCCCAGATGCTGGTGAGGATGTCGCCGCGACTGAAGGGTTCACCGGAGCGGGTGAGCAGCAGTTCCATCAGGCTGAACTCCATGCCCGTGAGCCGGATGCGTTCGCTCCCCCGGAACACCTGACGCCTGTTGATGTCGATCCTGAGGCCGCCGACCTCGATCACGTGCGATCCGACGGGGCTCAGGCCCGGGCTCGCCGCCCGGTTCATTCGCCTCAGTACGCAGCGAATGCGGGCCTCCAGCTCCTTGGGGCTGAACGGCTTCACCATGTAGTCGTCGGCGCCCAGCTCAAGGCCGGTGATGCGATCGGCCACATCGCTCAGCGCCGTGAGCATCACGATCGGCACATCCGACTCCTTGCGCAGCTCTTTGCAGACCGAGAATCCATCGAGCTTCGGCATCATCACGTCGAGCACCACCAGATTCGGCTGGCAGGCGTGAAAGGTTTTGATCGCCTCTTCGCCATCGCAGGCTGTCGCCACCTGGTAGCCGAACATCGAGAGGCGCATCTGCAGCACGCGACGGATGCTGTCCTCGTCATCGGCGATCAGGATCGTTTCCTTTGTCGGAGCTGAACTCGTCACCGAAGCGGAAACATCGGAGTTCTCCCACTGAACAGGAACAATGGCTACAGGCTTCACCAAGCGTTGCGTACCTTCATGTTCGGCGCTCAGGGCTCCAGGCAGGCCTCCCTAAGCACATCGACCCAGCCTTTGCGCCGCTCCAGTAAAGATTCTTTCCCTCGCCGACGTCTGCCCTGCCACTGCCGGGAGGCTGGAGAGCCACGAACCGGCAGCCACGAACGGCGACACGGCCCGTCCAGCGGCCACAGTCGCCTGTCGTGACAAGGGTCTCCGACGCCTGCACCAGCATGGAACACACCGATCAGGGCCCTGGCTCCACCTTCCTGGTGGTGAGCACCTCGGAGGGATGCCGCATATCCCGCGGCTGGCGGCGCGGCTACGTGGTCACCCACGCGCTCTGTCCGGGCACAGAGCTCACCGCGCCGAATCTGCCGACGGCGTTCGCCCAGTGTCAGCAACTGCAGAAGCAGCCGGACCGGCCCGGTACGGAGACCTAGAGCAGGCAGCAGACGAACGGCTACCCCCCCCCGGGGGGGCCTCAGGAGAATCCGCCCGGTTTCGGCCGGCTGATCGAGAGGGAGATGTTCGGCACAGCGGACCGAGCCTGGCCGGCCGGCAGCTCCGCGGCGACGGCGGGCGAGACCGGTGGGCGCCTGCCCTGAGGATGCGGCACGGCCACCACGTTGAACGCCAGCGACCAGCGCTGACCCTCGCCCCGGAACGGCGGCACCGAGTGGGGCTGCCAGGCCGGGAACACGTAGAAGTCGCCCGGGACCGGATGCACGTACTGCACCATGCCGGTGTGGAAGCTCTGGATGTGCCATTCCTCCGGGCCATGGAAGCAGAGCTGGCCGTCAAAGCTGTCGGGGCGGATCTGGGGTGGCACCTGCAGGAACACCACCCCGGAGAAGCTGCCGCCGTGGGTGTGCACCGGGTTGTAGTCGCCGGCCTGCTGGGCGTTGAGCCAGACGTCCACCAGCTGCAGCCCATAGCACCCCGGCCTCCAGGGTCCGCGGCCCTGGGGCGGCTGGCGGTCGATCACCTCGCGGATCCAGCGTTCGCAGCCCGGCAGGATCACCGTGCGGGCCAGTGCCTCCACCGCCGGGTGCTGCGGGGCCAGCTCCCGCTGCTCGATGAGCTGACCCGCCAGCTTCACGGAGGCATCCGGCGAGGTGCCGGGGTCGGCCAGCACCTCGGCGGCCACCACGAGCAGATCACGCAGCAGCGCCTCCGGCAGGCGTCCCTTGAGCACGTAGCGCGGGAACAGGCTGAGCATCTCCATGGAGGCAGCGTCCTGCAAACCCATTCCCGCAGCGGCCATTCACGCTACCGCCGTCGGTCCGTCAGGCCGTCGCTGCCTGTGAGCGGCTGTCGGCGGTGATGCGGCCGTCCTGAATCCGCACGATCCGCCCACTGCCCTGCGCCACCGCAGGATCGTGAGTGACCAGCACGATCGTGAGGCCGCGGGCGTGCAGGGAGGCGATCAGCTCGATCACCTCCTCTCCGGTGCGGGAATCGAGCGCGCCGGTGGGTTCATCCGCCAGCAGCAGTTCGGGCTGGTTCACCAGCGCCCGGGCGATCGCCACCCGTTGCTGCTGCCCGCCTGAGAGCTGATTCGGCCGGTTGGCCATCCGATCGGCCAGCCCCATCTGTTCCAGCATCGCCGCAGCCCGATCGCGCTGCTCCTCCCGCTTGTAGCCCGCATAGACCATCGGCAGCATCACGTTCTGCAGGGCGGTGAGGCGCGGCAGCAGGTTGAACTGCTGGAAGACGAAGCCGATCCGGAAATTGCGGATGTCGGTGCGTTCGTCGTCGCTCAGCTCGGTGATGTCGCGGGCGTCGAAGTAGTAGTGGCCGCTGCTGGGCTGCTCCAGGCAGCCGAGGATGTTCATCAGGGTGGATTTGCCCGATCCGGAGCTGCCCACGATCGCCGTGTACTCCCCGCGCAGGATGGTCAGATCGATGTCGCGCAGGATCGGTACCGCCACCTCCCCCAGCCGGTAGGTCTTGCTGATCCTTCGCAGCTGCAGCATGGCTCAGTCGCTCCGCAGGGCCGTCATCGGGTCGAGCTGGGCGGCCTTGCTGGCGGGATAGGCGCCGAAGAACACACCGATCAGCAGGCAGAACGCCAGCGACCAGCCCACGGCATCGAGCGCCACGCCGGCGCTCCAGCCGAAGGCCGCGTTGATCGCCAGCGACGCCACCACGCCGAGCAGCACCCCCAGCAGTCCGCCTGCGAGCGAGAGCACGGTCGACTCGATCAGAAACTGGCGCAGGATGTCGCTGCAGCGGGCTCCGATCGCCCGGCGGATGCCGATCTCGCGCGTCCGCTCGCTCACGGACACCAGCATGATGTTCATGATTCCGATCCCGCCCACCAGCAGCGAGATGGCGGCGGATCCGCCCAGCAGCGCCGTGAAGATGTTGGCCACCGAATTGGAGGCATTGACCAGATCGGCCTGGTTGCGCAGCAGGAAGTCGTCCTGCCGCGGCGGCACGATCCGGTGGCGCAGCCGCAGCAGGTTGGTGATCTGGAACTCCGCGGCGTCCATGCTTCCGGGCGTGCGGGCCGACACCGCGATGCTGTCCAGCGCAATACCCGCCGTGGCGTTCACCCCCACGATCCGCGACGCCATCGTGGTGAGGGGCACCAGCACCTGATCGTCCTGGTCACGGAAGCCGGTGCTGCCCTTGTATTCGAGGGTACCGATCACCGCGAAGGTTTCGCCGCGGATGCGGATCGCCCGACCCAGCGCGCTCTGGGGTGTCAGCCCCAGGCTGTCGACCACCGTCTGGCCCAGCACGGCCACACGGGCGGCCTGGTCGAGCTCCGTGTCGTTGAAGAAGCGGCCGCTGAGCGGCAGAAAGTCACGCACCGCCACGTAGGCCGGCGTGCTGCCCATGATCGTGGTGCTGGTGTTGCGGTCCGCCAGCACCACCTGGCTGCGCTGGCTCAGGTTGGGGGCCACCTCGCCCACCGCCTCGCAGGAGGCGGCGATCGCCCTGGCGTCATCCCAGATCAGGGTGGTGGCCGAGCCGGCGCCCCGGGAGGCCGGACCGCCGCCCGCCGCGACGCCGCTCTGCACGAAGATCAGGTTCGAACCGAGCGACCTCAGCTGGTTCTCCGTCTGGATCTGGGCGCCGCGGCCGATCGTCACCATGCTGATCACGGCGCCGATGCCGATGATCACGCCCAGCATCGTGAGGGCGGAGCGCAGTCGGTTGGCCAGCAACGACGACCAGGCCAGGACGACCGTCTCGGCCAGGTCACCGCCGCTCCGCTCGCGGCGTCGACCCAGGGGCGCGACCTGCGGAGGATCGGGCAGCCGGGCGACCATCAGCGCGGCATCCGGCCCTGGCCCCGCGGTTGCTGGAAGGGGGAGGAGGAGGTCACCGGCCGGCCGTTGGGCTGCCGCCGCCCCGGCGTCGTCACGTAGACCCGATCGCCTTCCTTCAGGCCGCCGAGCACCTCGGTGCGGGTGCCGATGGTGGCCCCCACCCGCACCGGCCGAAAGCGGGGGCGCTGCCCCTCCCCGAGCAGGAACACGCCGGTGCCGCCCTGTTCGCTGACGATCGCGGGCGTGGGAATGAGCAGGGCCTGGGGTCGGCGTCCCACCAGCACGTTCGCCGTCAGATTCATGCCCGAGCGCAGCCGGGCGCGGGCGTCAGGCGCCAGAGCGATGCGGACCTGAAAGCTGGTCACGTTCTGCTCGACCACGGCTTCCGGTGCCACCAGGCGCACCGTTCCCCGGAACGACTGGCCCGGGTAGGCATCCACCTGAAGGTCCACCGGCTGGCCGGGCCGGATCTGCCGCACGTCCACTTCCGCCACGTTCGCCACGGCCTCCAGCGTGCTGGCCAGCGCCAGGATCGACGAGGAGGTCGCCGAACTGGTGGCGCTGGCGGAGGTGGTGGGCGTCACGAACGCTCCCACGTCGGCGTACTTCTGGGTGATCACCCCGCTGAAGGGGGCGCGGATCAGGGTGTCGTTCAGCTGGGCCTCGATGCCGGTCAGCTCGCCCCGGGCCTGCAGCACCTGGGCGCGGGCGGTGGCGACATCCTCCGGGCGACTGCCGGCACGCACCAGATCGAACTGGGCCCGCAGGGCGCGCACCCGCGCCTCGCTGGCCAGCTCTTGCGATCGGCTGGTGTCGAAGGCCACCCGCGCGATCGCGCCGGATCCGTACAGCTTCTGGTTGCTGCGGTAGGCGGACTGCACGGCGATCCGATCCGCCACAGCCGCCTGCAGGTTGCGCTGCGCCTCCTCGATCTCCTGTGGCCGGTTCCCCGCCAGCACCTTGCTGAGGTTGGCCTGCGCCGCTGCCAGCGAACCCTGGGCCTTCAGCAGGCTGCCGCGCAGGTTGCTGTCGTCCATGCGGGCCAGGATCTGGCCAGCGACCACCCGATCGCCCTGATCGACGTTCAGGGCGCTGATCCGTCCGGGCTGCTTCGGGCTGATGTTCACCGGTGTGGTGGGGCGGATCGTGCCGGAGGCCGTCACCTTGAGCACCACGTCCTGGCGAACCACTGCTGCGGTCTGCAGCTGCAGCGCCGCCAGCTTCGCCTGCCGCTGATGGTGACGCCAGCTGAGCCAGCCGGTGCCCGCCAGGCACAGGGCCATCGCGCCGACGGCGATCAGCCACCAGGGGGGACGGGAACGGCTCGGAGCCGGCACGGGCTCAGCCGGGCTCATGGCCTCCGTTGGGCAGGTCTCCACCGGCTGGTGAACGGCCTGGAGATCGCTGTGCTGCGGGCTCTCGAGCAAAGAATTCCGTCAACCTGCACCAATTTGCTCGGTGGATGTTTCAGGTCTGTGAACGGCGGGAACGGTGCTTGTGAGCAAGTGAGACCTGCACGGGTGCCTCAGAGAGCTTCGAAGCGGACGTTGAGGTTCAGCCGGCCAGGGCCGATCGCGGTGGCCTGGAGGACCAGTGCCGCCGTCCGGTCCGGCGGGGTGCCATCCACGCTGGTGCCGGCGGGGGGATCGAGCACCAGGTTGAAGCCCCACGGGCCCGTGACGGTGTTGATCGTGCGCTCCCTGTAGCCCTGGCCGGTCAGCGACGTGCGCACTTTGGCCAGCAGCGCCTCAGGCGTTGCGCCCAGCTGGGTGTTCAGGCTGGTCTGGCCGAGCGCGTTGGCGGTGAACAGGGAGGTTCCGGTACCCGGGATCGGCAGTCTGAGGCCCTTGAGCAGGGTGCCGGCCGGGGTGGCGAAGGCCGCGGTGGCGCTCAGCACCACCGCGAGGGCGGAGAGGACGAGCGAGTGGAGCTTGTGCATCGGGCACCGCGGCGAAGCAGCCCTGAACCTAGGCCCGGTTCTCGCCCGCGACCGCGGTGAACGACACCGCCGCCAGCGGCGCCCGCGGCGGCAGCGCGGCAGCCCGCTCATGCAGCAGGGTCGGCGACAGCTGGACGGTGCCGCTGCTGCCGCCGAAACGCAGCTGGAGCCAGGTGATCACCGCCGGGTCGCCGGCCAGCACCGCTTCCTGCTCGGGACTGCCCAGCTCCAACTCCTGTACCAGTGCCGGCGGCAGATACCAGAGCTCCACTGCCGATCCCTTGCGGTCGCGGCGTTCCTCGATCAATTCGCGCAGCTGACCGTCGCCGCTGAGCTGGCCCAGCGGCGCCAGCAACACGGTGAGGGCCTGCGACGGCGCGGCAGCGGTGGGAGCGAAGGGGGCGGCAGTCATGGGCGGAAGGCGTTGCAAAGAAAACGCAACGACGAGACGGCAGGACAACGATAGCGTTATACCGTTGGCTGCGACGGCCACCATGGTCCTCCGTTCTCCCTTCGGCACCATTCGTTATGACCACCACCATCCCGGAAGCCATCTCGGACCACGCCAGGCCCGCCGATGTCGCCGCCCGCAAGGGTTTCGGGCCCCGCGTGCGCCGTCTTCATGCCCGCATCGGCGCCGCCCATCACCAGGCCGAGGGCATGAGTTTCTCCCGTGCTCTGCTGGATGGCCAGGCCACACCCCTGCAGCTCGCGGCCCTGATCCGCGCCCTCGGTCCCGCCTACGACCTGATCGAGCAGCGCGGCCCCGAGCTGGCCGCCGCCCTGGGCGCTCCCGATTTCCCCTGGGCTGACCTCTGCCGCAGCCAGGCCCTGCGCCATGACGTGGCCCTGCTCGCTGGCATCGAGGCCACTCCGCCCTCCGCCGCGGCCAAGGCCTGGCTGGAGCACCTGCAAACCCTGGCACAGCAGGCACCGCACGGTTTCTTGGCTCACGTCTACGTGCGTTACGGCGGCGATCTCTCCGGCGGGCAGCAGCTGGCCGAGCAGGCCAATGCCATCCTCGCGGGCCATGGCCTGCCGCCCGTTCGGTTCTGGCAGTTCGAGCGGCCCATCGGCGAGCTGAAGCAGGCGCTGCACGACGCCTTCGAGCAGCTGGACCTCAGCGAAGCCGAGGAGGCGGAGCTGCTGGAGGAAGCGGTGGTCGCCTTTCACGACACCCAGCGGCTGCTGGCCGAGCTGGGGGAGCTCGCCTCGCCCACGGCCGCCTGACCTCCGACTGCCCCACTCCTCCCTCTCCTGACGCCCCGCCCGCCTCGATGACGAGCACCACTCCGCGGCCAGCCGCCACCACCGCACCGAACAACACCGCACCGAATACCACCGCACTGGAGACCACCGCAGCGGCGGCCCCAGCCCAGCCCCGTGGTCTAGATCCGCTCCAGGTGCTGCTCAAGTACGACAAGCCGGTTCCCCGCTACACCAGCTATCCCACCGCCGCCTCCTTCCACGCCGGCGTCGGACCGGCCGACCTGGTCGAGCAACTGGCCCGGCCGAGCGCTGCCGACCTCTCGCTCTACGTCCACCTTCCCTTCTGCCGCCATGCCTGCTGGTACTGCGGTTGCAACCGCATCACCACCCAGGCCGGCTCGAAGGTGGTGGGCCCCTATCTGCAGGCCCTGGCCCGGGAACTGGAGCTGATCGAGCGAGTGTCGGGCCAGCGGCGGCGGCTGGGGCAGCTGCACTGGGGTGGCGGCACCCCCAACTACCTCAGCCCCCAGGAGCAGGGAGAGCTGTGGACGCTGATCCAGAGGCATTTCGATCTGGCCCCCGATCTGGAGGCCTCGATCGAGGTGAACCCGGAGTTCCTGGGCCGGGATCAGGTGCTCGAACTGCGGCGGCTCGGCTTCAACCGGATCAGCTTCGGGGTGCAGGACGCCGATCCCGAAGTGCAGGCGGCCGTGAACCGCATCGTGCCGGTGGAGCAGCTGCGGCGGGTGATGGGCTGGATGCGCGAGGCGGACTTCGAGAGCGTCAACGTGGATCTGATCTGCGGCCTGCCGCTGCAGACCCCCGAACGCTTCGCCGCCACCATCGCGCTGGTGCGGGAGCTCAGGCCCGATCGGGTGTCGCTGTTCAGCTTCGCCTACCTGCCGAAGCAGCTGCCGCTGCAGCGCCGGATCGCCGCCGACGATCTGCCGAGCCAGCGGGAGCGGCTGACGATGCTGCGCCAGGCCTGCGCACAGTTCACCGGCGCCGGCTACGACGCCATCGGCATGGATCACTACGCCCTGCAGGACGACAGCCTGGCTGTCGCTGCCCGTGAAGGGCGGCTGCACCGCAACTTTCAGGGCTACACCACGGGTGGCGAGCGTGATCTGCTGGGAATCGGCATGACCGCGATTAGCCAGTTCCCCACCCTGTTCAGCCAGAACCAGCGCGACCTCAAGACCTACTACCGCAGCCTGGAGGCCGGTGTGCTGCCGGTGGAGCGAGGTCTTGTGGTGCGTGATCCCGAGGTGCTGGAGAGGCGGGCGATCATTCAGGAGGTGATGTGCCACTTCAGAGTGGCGGTGAATCGGGGCCGTTTCAGCACCGAGTGGACCGACCTGCAGGCTCTGGCCGCCGATGGCCTCGTGTGCCTGCGGGAAGAGGGAACCGACGGTGTGGTGGAGGTGACTCCTGCGGGCCGCTGGTTGATCCGCACGATCGCGGCGGTGTTCGATCCCGAGCAGCGCCAGCGAGCCAGCGGCTCGCGCCTGATCTGAGGCAGCGGGCAGCGGGCGGGGCTGCAGCAGAAAGGCCCCGGCATGCCGGGGCTTTTTGCTGCACCGTTCCCGTGCTGCTCGGGACAGGCGTCCCTTTGCTCGCCGGTGCCAGATGAGTCTCGCCGCTTTCGGCCCCCAGTGGGGGTGGCCCCGGTCACCTCCCTGTGGCGTGCTGGGTAGGCTCCGGCAACGGTGCCACGGACTGGTGCAGATCTCCTCCGCCAGCCCGATCTGGTCGCTGCCGGTGGAGGAAGTCGAAACCGCCCTGCAGACGGGCCCCGATGGGCTGTCCGCAGCTGAAGCGGAGACACGTCTGCGGCGCTTCGGGCCCAACCGCCTGCCGGAGCTGCGCCGCCACCCCCTCTGGCGGCGCTTCACCGATGAGCTCGTTCATTTCATGGCCCTGCTGCTCTGGGCGGCCGGCGCCATGGCCTTTGCCGTCCGCCGGATGGGTCAGCCGCCGCCGTGCCGGCCACACTGGAGAAAGAACTGAGCAGGAGTCTGGTGCCATGGAGCGAACCCGTTTCGCCAGCCGGGCTCAGGCCGGCCAGCGGCTGGCCATCAGGCTGCAGGCCTGGAAGGAACGCCGTCAGGACACGACCGTGATCGGGCTCCCCCGCGGCGGCGTGGTGGTGGCTGCCGAGGTGGCGGCGGCACTGGGGTTGCCGCTGCGCACCTGGGCCGTGCGCAAACTGGCCCATCCGGCCGCACCGGAGTACGCCATCGGTGCGATCGCCCCGGGTGGTGTGCTGCTGTGGGACAGGCCGACGCTGGCCCGCCTGGGCGCAACGGAAGGGATGCTGCAGCGGCTGGTGGCGGAGCAGGAGGAGGAACTGGCCCGGCGGCAGCGCCTGTACGGCGATCCGGAGCCGGCGGCGCTGCGGGGCCGCCAGCTGCTCGTGGTCGACGACGGCATCGCCACCGGCTTCACCGTGCGGGCGGCCCTGCTGTCGTTGCGCCAGCTGGAGCCGGCCAGGCTTGTCCTGGCGGTGCCCGTCTGCGATACGTCCCTGCTGGGCACGCTGGAGTCGCTGGCGGACGAACTCGTGGTGCTCAACCCGGTGCGGCATCTGGAGGCGGTGGGCTACTGGTACGAGACCTTCACCCAGGTGAGCGACGCGGAGGTGGGCGCCCTGCTGGCCGCGAACCCCTGAGGCCGGCTCCCGCCGCCCGTGGCCCCTAGCGTGTTCACCGTTCCCCGCACCGGATGACTCCGCTCCACGCCCATCCGGAGGCTTCCGCCAGCACCCCGGACGCTTCCGCGCCGTTCAGCTGGTCCCGATTGGAGGCCCTGGCGCCGCCGGAACCCGACCGGGTCAACGGACCCACCAGTGCCCAGGCGCTGCTGCGCCTGTTCGGCCGCAGCGAAAGCGACGTGCGGGTCACCCTCTACCGCGATCACCATGGCTGGTGCCCCTACTGCCAGAAGGTGTGGCTCTGGCTGGAGGAGAAACGGATCCCCTACCGGATCCGCAAGGTCACGATGTTCTGTTACGGCGAGAAGGAGGAGTGGTTCCGCCGCCTGGTGCCCTCCGGCCTGTTGCCGGCCCTCGAACTCGATGGCCGGCTGATCACGGAGAGTGACGACATCCTGCTGGCCCTGGAGCGGGCGTTCGGGCCGCTGGGTGCTGGCATGACCGATCCCGCCGTGCTGCCCCTGCGCCAGCTGGAGCGGGTGCTGTTCCGAGCCTGGTGCCCATGGCTCTGCACGCCGGGGCTGGCGGCGAGAGAGGAGGAGCGGGCCGCGCAGCAGTTCGATCGTGTGGCGGCGGCCGTGGCCCGGGCCCTCGAGGCCACGCCAGGCCCGTTCTTCCTGGAACCGTTCGGCAGTGCCGATGTGGTGATCACGCCCTACCTCGAGCGGATGAACGCCAGCCTGTATTTCTACAAGGGCTACGCGATCCGGCAGCGCCACCCGGCGATCGATGCCTGGTTCCAGGGGATGGAACGGCGTCCCACCTACCTGGGCACCCAGAGCGATTTTCACACCCATGCCCACGATCTCCCCCCCCAGATGGGCGGCTGCCATGCCAACGGAACCCCTGCCCAGCTGGCCTGCCGCCAGCGGGTCGACCAGGGACCGTGGCCGCTGGCGCTGCCCGATCCGGAAACATCCCAGCCCGAGCCGGCGGGCGCACCCCTGGAAGCTCTCGCCCGGGTGCTCAGGCACCGCCAGGCCCTCGTGGCCGTGAATCCTGCCGATCCCCTGAGCTTCGATCCGGCCCTGCGCTGCGCTCTCACGGCGCTGGCTGGAGGACCGCTTGTGGCGCCGCCGCCGGGCTCGGCATCGGGCCTGCGCTACCTGCGTGACCGGATCAGCGTGCCGCGTGACATGTCGCTTCATGCCGCCAGGCGCCTGCGTCAGGCCCTGGAAGCCACGGCCAGTTGCACGGAGACTGAAACCGCCGCCCCCAGCAACGGCCAGGTCCAGCCGCCGCCGTTGCCCAGTCGCCATCGGCGCGACCAGGATCCACACCCCTTCCTGAGCGCCCATCGCGCGGCGCCGGCGGATCGTTTCTCCCGGCCGGTGTCCCCTTAGCCATGGTGAGCGTCATCGGCCTGATCGGCCTGGCCGATCGCTTCAGCACCGACCAGCTCCAGTCCCTGCTCGGCCAGTGGGGGTATCTGGTGATTTTCTGCGGCATGCTGCTCGAGAACGCGGGGCTCCCCCTGCCCGGGGAAACCCTCACCCTGCTCGGGGGCTATGCGGCGGGCAGCGGTCAGCTCGATCTGCTGGGCGTGATCGCGGCGGCTGTGGGCGGCGCTGTGCTGGGGGACAACCTCGGCTATCTGGTCGGGCGGCGGCTGGGCTGGCGCCTGGTGTTGCGGGTGGGGGGCTTCCTGCGCCAGGACCCCGAGCAGATGGAGCTCCTGCGCCTCCGCTTCCTGCGCCATGCCGACGTTTCGGTGCTGCTGGGCCGCTTCGTGGCCGTGCTGCGGGTGCTGGCCGGGCCGATGGCCGGCGCCGTGGCGATGCCCTATCCCCGGTTCATGGTGGCCAATCTGCTGGGCGCCCTTCTCTGGGCCAGCACGATGGTGAGCCTGGCCTGGCTCGGTGGCCGCTGGGTGCCCGTGGAGCGCATGCTGAGGGGGGTGGTGGAGTTCGGCCTGGGGGCGCTGGTGCTGGTGCTGGTGCTCCTGGTGCTCCCGAAACTGATCTCCCGCTGGGAAACCCGCCTGATCGACCGCTCGCCCGGCGGCGATCCCCCCGCCGGCTGATCGAGCTCCCCATCCTCTGCGTTCCCTGCCATGACGATTCGGCGCCAACGGCTGCTCCCCGCCGCCGTGGTCATCGCCCTGGTCCTTGCTCCGTTGCCGCCGCAGCTCCCCCCTCCGGCCGCCGCGCTCGAACTGCGCGGCATGACCTACTTCGAGAAGCCGCCCTGGAAGCTGGTGTTCCGCAATTACTACTCCACGGTCTTCGAGCGGGGAGGGGAGTACTACTTCACGATCGTGATGCCCGATGGGGCTGGGGCTGGCCTCGGCGCGCTGGAGATCCAGCAGACGGCTGGAGCCGACTGGGGCTTCTCCTTCGCGGTGGAGCGCACCCGCGCCTTCCTCGGCGAGCCTCGCCGCGAAGGGCCTGCCGTGCCGGTTCAGGCCCAGTTCGATCCGGACCTGCGCCGGTTCCGCCTTGATTTCCC
>CAYHCE010000007.1:84548-100142 GCA_964355015.1 uncultured bacterium
CCCGGCGCGGCCGACATCTATCTGTTCACGGTGGTGGCCGTTCCCGCCGGACAGAATCCGGTGTCCCAGCCGGTGGGGGTGGCGAGGATGCCGATCTACGACGGCATGGACTTCTGAGCCGGCGTTCCTGTCCCGCCGGCCTCCCCCACCCGTTCCAGATCGGCGAGACCGGTGATCGCCTCCGGATTGCGGTAGTGCTTGAACTCGAGCCAGTTACCGGAGGGATCGATCAGGAAGAAGCTGAGGTGTTCCAGCGGGCTGCCGGCGAAGCGTCTGCGCACAGCGCCGCCGAAGCGCAGGCCCTGCCGCCCGGCACGCCGCTCCATCGCCTCCAGCTCCGCCGCCGTTGCAAACACGAGCCCGAAATGGCGTGGATAGATCCCTTGCTGTGGCTCGGGCGGGACCGCTGCGAGGTGCGCCACCAGCTGGTGTCCGCCCAGCTCCAGCACCAGGGCCTCCGCGCTGCGGCGGCCGCGCCGGCAGCCGAGACCCTGCACGTACCAACGTTCGGTGGCCTCCAGATCCTGCACCGGAAAGGCGAGATGGAAGAGGGGCAAGGGCACCATCGGCGACAGCGGCACGGAACCGGGCCCCAGTCTGTCGAGCCGGGAGCCTGCCGACGGCCGGCCCAGCGGCCACGGCTTTTGCCGCAGCGATGGGCGCCCACAGAAAAGCCCCCGTCGGACGTCCGGGGGCTTTTCCGGAGCCTGGACCGCCGCTGGAAGGGCAGCCGCTGCTCTGGGGGCCGACGGGGTGGAGGGTGCGTCGGTCTTTCCTTGATAGCCCTGCCGGCGGCATCCCCACCCGAACAGGAGACCTAACGCAACACGACGGCCTCAGAGCCGGCGGCGGAAGCCCTCGCCGAAGGCCGATCCGCTGCTGGAGCGCTCGTCGCCGGAGGAGCGGCTCAGCTGCCAGACATTGCGACTGAGCCGCTGCGCCGTCACCCCGGCACGCCGGATCACAGCCGTGCCCGGCCGGGCCCCCAGCAGCAGGGTGACTTCCTGGGTGGTGAGGGGCGCTCCGGTGTGGATGGCCAGGGAGATCGCCTCGAGGCGGCCCTTCAGGGCCTGCACGGTGGCGGATCCCTCTCCGTCGCCCTCACCGTCGAGCAGGGGGAGGTCGACGCCGCCGCCCATGCCGCGCAGCAGCCCCAGCCCGACCACCGCCAGGGCCTGTTCCGGCTTCACCCCCTGCTCGATCGCCCCGCTGATCCACTCAGAGAAGGAGCCTCCCGCCTCGGCGGGCATCGGTGTGGTCTCTGCGGCCGGCTCCGCCGTGCTGGTGCGTCTGGTGGCCACGGCCGGGGTCCGTCGGAGATCTGAGCGGAAGGTACCGGCTTCCGTGCGGCTCGCAAGGGTTCCGGCGCGATCCCGTCGGCAGAGGCAGCCAGCCGTGATCAGCGCTGGGCCCGGCCCAGCCAGCTGGCCACGCCCGGATCCCGGTCGGCGAACTTCTGCACGTAGATCCGCTCCTGCAGGGAGACAGGGTCGTGCCTGCTGATCCTGTCGATGATGCCCTGGAGTCGCAGGCGGGTGGTGGGGGTGAGCATCGTGACGCCAGCCATGGTGACCCTTGCTAGCGACCGTGTGCGGGACTGCTGTATCTCTTCCCACCTACGGGCCGATCCGATCGGCAGCCCGGCACGGACCGGCCGGCCGGATGTCGAGCGGTAGGATCGCGCTGCTTCCTCGAGAACCCAGTCCCCTGGGGAACCGGCCTGCTTCGACAGGCTCTCGCGTGCTCCGGTCCCGCAGGTCAGCTTGATGCCCCGTTCGCCACGGATTGATCCCCGATTGCCGAACGATCCCGGAAGCGCACGCCAGTTCCGTCTCACCGGCAGCCACGCACCCGCGCTGCAGCAGCGCCAGGCCATCGAGCTGCGTGCCTACGTTTTTCTCGATTCCCTGCAGCCCCAGCTGGCGGCCTACATGGGCACCGTTTCCCAGGGCTTCCTGCCGATCCCCGGCGATGCCTGCCTCTGGCTGGAGGTGGCGCCCGGCATGGCCGTGCACCGCCTCACCGACATCGCCCTCAAGGCCAGCACCGTGCGCCTGGGTCAGAAGGTGGTGGAGCGGGCCTTCGGCTCGCTGGCCCTCTACCACCGCGACCAGAGCAGCGTGCTGCTCTCCGGTGAAGCGGTGCTGGAGGCGATGGTCACCAGCGTGGAGCGCCGTGGCCGCTGCGAGGTCACCTGGGATGAGATCATCCGCGCCATCACTCCCGATCACGCGGTGCTGATCAACCGCCAGAACCGGCGCGGCTCGATGATCCAGGCGGGCATGAGCATGTTCATCCTCGAAACCGAACCGGCCGGCTACGTGCTGATCGCCGCCAACGAGGCCGAGAAGGCCTCCAACATCACGGTGGTGGACGTCAAGGCAGTCGGGGCGTACGGCCGCCTCACCCTGGCCGGCCGCGAGGGCGACATCGACGAGGCGGCGGCAGCCGCGATGCGGGCGATCGAGATCGTCAACCGCTGAGGTGGCTGGCAGCTCTGCGTTGGCTCAGCCGCCGAGACCCAGCCATTTCCGCAGCCCCGGGGCCATCTGCCTTGCGGCCTTGGCACGGCTGCCGAGCTTCTGCAACTGGTGCGGCGGCAACTCGGCCAGGGTGCAGCCCGCCTCCCGCACGTAGAGCAGGCGGTTGTAGCCGTAGCCCGGCACCGCCACCGGCCGGGTGAGGATTTCGCCGCGGCAGATGCCCTCGGCTTCCAGCACGGTGGTGCCGCCGGGATCGGCCAGGGCCAGGGCGGTGATCAGGGCGGCGCTGCGGTAGAGGCTGCCTTCAAGCTCCGCCAGCAGGCGGGCGATCCGCTTCTCGTCGGTGGGAGCGTAGCGGGCCGAGTACACACCGGGGGCTCCGCCCAGCACGTCCACCGAAAGGCCCGAGTCGTCGGCCAGGGTCCACTGCCCCGTGAGGGCAGCCACGGTTTCCGCCTTGAGCCGGGCGTTCTCCGCGTAGGTGCTGCCGGTCTCCTCCACCTCCAGCCCCTCGGGCTGAGCGCGCACATCCAGCTCCACCGAGGCCAGCATCTCCACGATCTCGCGGATCTTGTTCCGGTTGCCGCTGGCGATCACCAGCACGGGGTGGGGTCCCATCCGCCGTCAGCCCCTCGCCGGCAGCGGGCGGGGCAGCTGGCGGGGCACCGGACCGTCCCGGTCGGAGCGGAAGATCAGTTCCAGGTCGCCGGCATGATCGTGCAGCAGCTCGATCAGGGAGCGCAGCGCCTGGAGGGTGACGGGCGCTCCCTTGGTCATCGCTTCGGCGCTCATCAGCACCACGTCGAGTTCGGGCCCATCGGCCTGTGGCTGCACATCGGCGAACAGCTGTACCGCCAGGCCCTGGGGTGGCACCCGCAGCAGCCCGCTCAGATGGGCCGGACCCTCATGGTCGATCTCGGTGCCGAGCTTGCTGAGGGCGGGCATCAGTTTCGGGATGAGCTCATGACCGGCCGCCAGTCCCCGGGGCTTCAAGACCAACATCAGACGAGCCATATCCTCTGGCGAAGCCCAGGCATCCTTGCGCAGTGCCTTCCCGGTCAGCTCTCCAACTGGCAGCTCATGGCCAGCTCAAACGGCACCGCGCCGTCGGGCAGGTTCAGCAGCAGGCTCACATGGGCGGCCAGGTCCTCCGGCTGGGTCATGGCCTCCTTCGGCAATACCTGCACCGCGGCGGCCATGTCGGTGTTCACCCAGCTGGGGCAGATGGCTGTGACACGGATGCCGTCGTCCCAGCCCTCGTTGCGCATCGCCTGGCAGAGGCCCATCAGGGCGAACTTGCTGGTGGCGTAGCCGGCCAGGCGGCCCTTCACCCGCTTGCCGCTCATCGACACCAGGGTGACCACCCGCCCCCTGCCGCTGGCGCGCAGCAGCGGCCAGGCGGCCCGCGTCAGCCACCAGGGACCCATCAGATTCACCCTCCAGAGCCGCTCGATCTCTGTCGCCTCGGCGTCCTCGAACAGGAGGCCGGCACGGGAGAAGGAGCCGGCGCAGTGGATCACCCCATCAAGCCCGCCGAACCGCTCCGCGGTGGCGGCCACCCAGGCCGAGGCTGAGCCGGGATCGGTCGCCTCGTAGCGATGAACCAGCACCCGCTGGGAGGGCTCCAGCGGGGTGCCGGCCAGGGAGGCAGGGCTGCGTGCACCGAGGCTGAGCCGGTGGCCGTCGTCGTGCAGACGCCTGGCGATGGCCCGGCCGATGCCGCGGTTGGCACCGCTGATCAGCAGGGTGCGCGGCGGCCGGTCGGGCGTCACTCAGGCCTGGTGATAGGTGGGGTTCACCCAGCAGCGTGGCAGGGGTTCATCCGAGGGGAAGAGCAGATCGCTCTTGGCGAACTGCTGCGGATCCTGGAGTTCCTCGCCGGCGTGGAAGCGGCCCTGCACGGTGGTGGCGAAGGGATCCCAGAGCTGCACGAGGTTCAGCACCTCCACCAGGCTGTCGTCGTCGCGGTGCTTGAGGAACATGGGTCGACCCGTGAGAACCTCTCTCCGCTGTAGGCCAGCGCCAGGGGATCGCAGCCGCCATTGGTGTGCAGTGTCACCAACTGTGGGGGCGACCGGTGGAGCGCCGCCGCAGCAGGGCGGCGGCCGCGAACACCGCGGCCATGATCAGATACCCCAGGGCCCAGCTGCCGCCGCTGCCCCAGCCCAGCTGCAGCACCGTGTCTGCGGGGGTGAAGCGCCAGGCGTGGATCAGGCCGAACCAGGAGGCGAGCGCCGCGATGGCGGCAGAGGCGGCGGCGGCCAGGAAGCGCTGCTCGATCACGTACACCAGCAGCGCGGCCAGCAGCATGGCCGCCACGATCTGGCCCTGTTCGAGGGCGAAGGCGCCTGCAGCCCACACGTCCGCCTGCTGCAGCGGCAGGAGCAGGGCGGGGCCGAAGGGCTGGTCGGCGCTGCCGGCGCCGCCTGCCCGGAGCCCAGCCTTGAGCAGGAGTGCACCCCAGCCGGCCAGGCCAGGCAGCAGGCCCAGCACCACTGCAGGGGCGTGGGCGGCCGGCACCGCCTGGAAGCTCTGGGCGGCGATCACCAGCCCGATGTAGAGCACGATCGCCATGCCGGCCTCGATCGGCACCAGCTGGCCCACCAGGCCGAACAGGCCCAACAGACAGCCAAGGCCCATCAGCACGCCGTTCAGCCAGGAGTAGCCGATCCGCGCACCCATCGCCTTCCAGCCGGGATGGCCGATGTAGACGGTGGTGGGGAAGCAGGATCCGAGTGTGGCCGCCACGATCGTGCCGATGCCGTTGATCAGCAGCGAGCTCTTGACGGGATAGCGATCGCCGGCGGCTTCGGCGCTCTCCAGGTTCTGCAGCGAGCCCAGGATGTTGAACAGGCCCATCGGCACGATCACCCCCAGCCAGGGCAGCAGCTGGCTGCGGGCCTGCCACAGGGCCCCCAGCTGCGGAGGCGGCAGGTGCAGACCCACCTGGGCGGCGTTCGCCTGCCAGGTCGCCGCGTCGATGCGCAACAGGCCGGTGGCCGCCGCCAGGGCGATGCCCAGCAGCACCGCCACCAGGCCACCGGGCAGGGGCAGGGGCAGCTTCACACCGCCGAAGTAGGTGAGCAGGATCACGGCCAGCACCGCCAGGCCCACCACCGGCTGGGCATAGGTGCGCAGCAGGAAGCCGAGGGAGATGTAGCCCAGGGCGATGCCGGCCAGGGTGGAGAGCAGGGCAGCCCGCGGCAGCCAGCGGCGCAGCGCCCCCACGCAGAACGCACCGCCCGTTTCGATCAGACCGGATCCGAGGCAGGCCATCAGTCCCGCTTGCCAGGAAAGCCGCACCGCCTCCCCCTCACTCAGACCCTGGCCGAGGCCGGCCAGCTTCACCGGCAGCATCACCAGGAACACGTAGGCGAACAGGCTCACCGTGTTGATGCCGTAGGGCAAGGCGGTGCGATCGTCGCGCCTCTCCTGGCGGCCCAGCCGGTAGGCCTGCCAGGCATAGGCCCCGTTCCCCACCAGCAGGCTCAGCCCGGTGGCCGGCAGGATCAGGCCGAAGATCAGCCCATCCGGGTAGCCGAGCACGCCGCGGCAGAGGCCCAGGATCAGCAGAATCTGGATCAGGTTGTCGAGGCCCAGGCCCAGCAGGCCGTCGAAGTCGCCGGCCACCAGCCAGCGGGGTCCCCTGTCGCTCATGCGGCGTCTGCGTGGATGGCCGCCCCGATGATGACCGGCCCGCGGCGCCGTGAACCCTTGTGACGTTCGCTGCCCTGGAGGGAGTCCGTCCGAAGACTGCTTCTCAGCGAGCGCCGTGTCGACCGCCGTGATGGAGTTCCTGTTCCTGCTGGCCGCCCTGGCCTGGGGCGCCCTGCTCCTGCTGGCGCTGCTGGTGGTGGGGATCACGCTGCTGCTGCGCCGGCGGGGCGCCCCCGCTCGCCCGCGGGCGGGTCTGCAGGCAGACATTCCAGAGCGACTCAGCCGCCTGGAACGACGGTTCGATCGACTGGAGCGCCAGCTGCTCAGCGGGTTCTCCCAGGCGGAGGAACCCCTGACGCCGTCGACCCCGCCAGCTTCAGCGCCTGCTACCTCGTCACCGCCCGCTCTGGAACCGCCCGCGCTGGAACCGCCCGCTCCGGCACCGCTCGCCCCGCGGCAGCCGGCGCGCCCCGGACTGTCTCCCTGGCGGCGGCTGGAGCGTGGCATCGAGAACTGGACCGGGCGACTCGGGGCCGCTGCCGTGGTGGCGGGGGTGTCCTTCCTGGTGGTTCACACCGCTTTCCGCCTCGATCCCTTCCAGCGCTTCCTGCTCACGCTTGGGCTTGCGTCCGTGCTGGCCGGGCTGTCGGTCTGGCTGGAGGGGCAGCGGCCCTGGCGGGAGCTGGGCCAGTGGATCCGCAGCGCCGCCGGTGCCATCGCCCTGCTGGGCTGCGCGGCGGCAGGGGGCCTGCCAGGCCTCGGGCTGCAGTGGGTGGAGGCGCCGGCGGCGGCGTTGGGCCTGCTGCTGCTGGGGATCGCCGTGAACCTGCTGCTGGCCTGGCGGGTGCGTCGCCAGGCCCTGGCCGCCTTCCACGTGGTGGTGTGTCTGCTGCCGCTGGCGATCGTGCCGCCCTCCACCATGGCGCTGGCGATCGCCAGCCTGATCGCCCTGCTGGGCATGGCGCTGGCGTTGCGGCGCCACTGGGATCTCCACCTGCTGGTGGTGGTGGTGGCCGCGAGCCTGCATCACCTGCTCTGGTACGTGCAGACCGATCTGCCCTTCCGCAACGAGGCGCTGCGGCCCGCCGGCCTGGTCTGGGCGGTGGTGCTGTTCGGCGCCGGCGCCCTGGCCGAGCACCTGCGGCGCCCGCCGCGCCCGCGCCCGACGGTGCCGGCCCTGCTGGCACACCTCACCAGTTGGACAGGGCTCAGCCTGGCCCTGCTGGCCTACCCCCCCGGGGCTCCCGGGCGTGCCTTCGGCTGTGCCCTGGCGGCTGCCGCCGCCGTGCTCCTGGCCCGGCGGGCCCGGCGACGGCAGGCGGCAGCGCTCGCCCGCAGCGAGGTGCTGATCGCCCAGACACTTGCTCTCGCCGGGCTGTTCAGCCTCGCTCCGCTTCTGGCCAATGGCCTGCTGCTGCTGCTGGCGGTGTTCGCCGAATGCCTGTTGCTGGTGCGGCTGCTCGATGCCGATGGCGATGCGCTGCTGCGCAGGGTGGCGCGGGGGCTGGTGCTGGGCGCAGGCGCCTTGCTCGCTCTGCTCGGCCTGGTTCCCGCCATCGCCCCCAGCGCCTGGCAGAACGCCGCCGTGCTGCTGGTGGGGGCGGCCCTGGCCACCGCTGCCGCGATCGATCTGCAGCGCCCCCTGGCCAGCGCAGGGGGGCTCCGGCCGCTGCCGCCCCTCGGCTGGCTGGCCGGCGCCCTCGTGGTGAGCGCCTCGGTGCAGGGCCTGGTCAACGGTCGGCTGGAGCTTGTGGCTCTGCCGGCCGTCGCCGTGCTGCTGCTGCTGGCGCCGCGCTTTCCCGCGGCCGGGCTGCAACGGGGCGGGCAGACGGCGGGCTGGGTGGTGCATGGCCTGGCCTGGCTCAGTCTGCTGTCCGCTTCCCCCTGGGAGCCGGGTCCGCTGGCCTGGCGGCTGCTGCCGCTGCTGCTGCTGGCCCTTGGGCTGCTGCGGGGCTGTGGCGGGGGTGCCCGCCAGGGGGCCCTGGTGCTGCTGGCCGTGGATCTCGGGCTGGCGGCCCTGCTCTGGCTGGGGCCGCTGGACGCCCTCTGGCCCGTGGCTGCCTGGCTGCTGCTGGCGCTGCTGGCTCTGGAGGCCTCCGACCGGGTGCCACTGGCCGCCGGTCGCACCCTGCTCCTGCTCGGGGCGGGCTTCCTGTTGCTGGTGCTGCTCGCGTTCCTGCCGGTGATCCTGCCGGCCGAGACGTTGATCGGCCCACTGCAGGCCCGGACCCTGGTGGAGCTGCTGGGCCTGGCGGTACTGCTGCGCGGCTGGTTCCGCCGGACTGGCGAGCCCCTGGCCTCCAGCCGTATCTGGCGGCGTCTCCATACCTACCTGTTCGAGGCCGTGCTGCTGGCCCTGCTGCTGCTGGGGCAGGCGGAGCTGGGGCCGGGAGCGCGTGGTCTGGCCTGGCCGCTGCTGGCCCTCGCTCTGCTCTCCCCCCCAGCCCGGCGGCTGTTCGATCCCCGCGCCGCCCTGTACTCACTGCCGTTCCATTGGCTCGGTCTGCTGCACCTGGCCCTGGTGCAGGGGGAGCGGCGGCTGCCCACGCCGACCGGCTTCGAAGCTGCCGATGCCATGGCCCTGGTGGCGATCCTGCTGCAGATCGCCTATCTGCTGCTTCTGCACCGGCGCAGGCTGGCGCCGGAGGCCGTGTTCCCCTTCGGCTTCCGGCGCCTGGGGCGGTTCTGGGGACTGGCGATCAGCCATCCCCTCGCCGCCGTCGACTACCCGTTCCTGCTGGCCCTGGCCCTGTTCATCGGCGGCCGGTTCGACAGCACCCTGCTGACCCTGCTCTGGTCGGCCCAGGCGTTCCTGGTGTTCGTGCTCAGCGCGGTGGTTCGCGAGAACCAGCTGCGCTATGCGGCTCTGGTGGCCCTGGCCGCCTGCCTGCTGCGCCTGCTCACGGTGGATCTGGCCAGTGCCGACCTGGGACTCAAGGGGGCGATCTTCATCGGCGTCGGCGTGCTGCTGCTGGGCATGAACGCGGTGTACAACCGGTTCCGCAGCCGATTCGAGTAGCCACGGCGCGGGGTCGGGCTCAGCGGTGCTCGATCAGTTCGGCGGCCGGGTAGCGCACCTTGGCCAGGCTGGCGTACCTGTCGGCGGGATCCCGGTAGCCTGCAGCGCAGACCACGCTGCTGCGGTACTGGGAATCCTCCAGCCCCAGCAGACGGTCATAGTCCGGTGGCGAGAAGCCTTCGATCGGGCAGGTGTCCACCCCCAGCAGAGCCGCCGCCGTCATGAAGCTGCCCAGGGCGATGTACACCTGGTTGCTGGCCCACTGCGCGACGATGGCGCTGCGGGGACCGGCCACCAGATCCTTGTGCATCAGCTCCCGGTAGAAGGCGAGCTGCTCGGGCGCCTGGCCGCGGGCCTCACCGGTGGCCGCGATCAGCCGATCGAGATCGCTCTCGGCGATCGTGCGCCTGGCCAGGAACACCACCAGATGGGAGGCGTCGGTGATCTGGGCCTGGTTCCAGGAGTGGGGACGCAGCTCCGAGCGCAGGACCGGATCATCGATCACCAGGAACCTCCAGGGCTGCAGGCCGTAGGAGGAGGGAGTCAGCACCAGGGCCTGCTCCAGGGCCTCCCAGGTAGCGGCGGGGATGACGCGACCGGCGTCGAACTGCTTGGTGGCGTAACGCCAGCGGAGGGCATCGAGAAGATCGAAGCTGGTCAGGGGCACGGCGGAGTTCCGGAGGCAGTCCCGGAAACCTAGTGGGCCCGGCTCAGGCCACGCCGTTGGCCCTGAACCACGCCTGCATCCGCTTCCAGCCATCAGCGGCCGCCTCCGGCCGGTACGAGGCGCGGTAATCCGCATGAAAGCCATGGGGAGCGTCGGGGTAGACGACGATTTCGCTGCGGCTTCCAGCGGCCCGCAGTGCCTGTCGCATCCGCTCGATGCTCGCGATCGGGATGCCGTCGTCGTTGCCGGCGTAGAGGCCGAGCACGGGAGCTTTCAGGTCGTTCACCCGATCGAGCGGAAAGCTCGGCTGCAGCGGGGTGCTGCTCCCCTCCAGTCGGCCATACCAGGCCACGCCCGCCTTCAGGGCCGGATTGTGGGCGGCATACAACCAGGTGATGCGGCCGCCCCAGCAGAAGCCCGTGATGCCGAGCCGGCCGGTGTCGCCGCCGCCCTGCTTTGTGGCCCAGCCCACGCTGGCGTCCAGATCCGCCATCACCTGAGCGTCGGGCACCTGCGCCACCACCGGCAGGATCGCGGCGATGTCAGGCAGGGTGGTGACGTCCCCCTGGCGCTCGAACAGGCTCGGGGCGATGGCGAGGTAGCCGAGACCCGCCAGCCGGCGGCAGACGTCCTGAATGTGGGCGTGAACACCGAAGATCTCCTGAACCACCAGCACCACGGGGCAGAGCTCCCTGCCGGCGGGGCGGGCGCGGAAGGCGGGAAGGGAGCGATCCCCCGCTGGGATCGAGACGAAGCCCGCCGTCAGTCCGGTGGACGGGGTGGTGATCGTGGCTGCCGCGATCGGCCGCACGGCGAAGGCAAAACCCGCGGCCATCGTCCCGAGCAGCAGCTGGCGGCGGCGCAGAGCGAAGCGGGGGGCGGGCTGGATGGGTGGGAACGGCATGGCGAGGCTTGTCAGCCGCAGACTGCAGGCCGGAATCGGAGCTGGTCAGCCTGGACGGCTGCGGCCGGGTCTGACGATTCTGCCGCCCCTCACTCAGGCGCAGCGGGTGCAGCTGAACGCTTCGACACCTGCGCGGCGCAGAGTGAAGCGGGGGTGGTCCGGATCCTCCCCGCCCCAGGTCCACTTGCCATCGGTGTAGAGGGGGGCACCGGCGTCGTTGCTGCGGGGCAGCTGCAAGGTGAGATCACGCCAGCGCAACACCACGAAGGCTCCCGGTACCGTGCCGGCTGTGGTGTTGGGGATCCCCAGCGCATCAACGGCGCCGCTCTCCAGCTGCGCCAGCAACAGATCGCCGTCGCAGCTGAAGCGATCGGGCGCGCCGGCCAACGCCGCTGCAGGGGTCAGAACCATCGCCGCCGCCAGAACCACCGGCAGGAGCAGCCAGGCCAGCCACGGCCGCTGGCCGGCATGTCCATGCAGCGCATGGGCGTGGTCATCGATCAGCTTCATCCCGTTCGGCTCACTCCAGACTGAAGAAGAGATGCCTTCCAGCCAAAGCATAAGCTTACTGACCAGCGTCCAAGTACGTCGGGCCGATCAAATCAGGGGATTCCCGAAGGGTGATCCCTATCTCCGCAGTGAAGGAAGGCTGGGCCTTCAACCAGTCTCGCCAGTCCGCCCCTGATTCCGCTCTGTAAATCTCGCGTATCTCCATGAGAGTTCAATACTTGCAGGCCAGCGTTCGCCATCAGTCTGCAGCACAAAGTGATGCGCCAAGCAGATAGCTTTGCGATGGCGACTCATCTGAATGGTGGAATCGGCAGCCACGCCAGAACGGGAAAGGGTCTACTTGATTCCGATCACCATCGAATCTGGGCCAACAAGTGGCTCAACGCGTGTTTCGGAAAAGCCCGCTTCCTTCATCCAAGCGATGCAGTCAGCACCAGTGTAGTCAAAACCCCCTGGTGTTTCGATCAGCATATTAAGACTCATGAGCAATCCAAAAGAATTTTTAGATCGATCGTCATCAATGATTGCCTCGTAGACAACAAGCGCTCCCCCAGTCGGGATTGCGTCGAACGCTTTTCGAATCAACATCTTCTTCGTAGGCAGATCCCAGTCGTGCAGTACATGCCCCATCAGCACTACGTCAGCCTTGGGGATGTCTTGCTTGAAAAAGTCACCAGATTTGAACGAGAGCCGTTCGGCGATGCCTACGGTCGTGACATACTCCTCAAAGATCGGCGCCACATTCGGCAAGTCGAAACCAATGCCATGGAGGTGAGGGTTGGCAAGGACGATCTGTGTAGCAAGATCTCCTTGTGCGGTGCCGACATCGACGAACGTGCTGTAACTTTTCCACGGGAAGATACGGGCGATTGTCATGTTGGCGCCGCGGCTAATCCCGGTCATGGCGGCAAGAAACTCGTTCAGTCGCTCCTGATCGGCATAGAGCGTTTCAAAGAGACCAGGACCACCATTTTTGATTTCGTTCTGCGGCACTCCAGTTTGAAGCGCCTCTGTGAGATGGCCCCAGAACGGATAAAGGCGATGGTTGGCCATCTCTAGTATTCCACCCAGATAGGAAGGCTTACTCCTATCAAGGAAATGGTCGGTTTCAGGCGTGTTGAAGTAGAGATCCCCGACTCGATTCAGAAAGCCAAGCGCAACCAGGGCATCCAGGAAGTCGCGTGCTGAGCGGGGGTGCAGATCAAGGCTGATGGTGATGAGTTCCAGGCTCTTATGCCCGTTCGAAAGAAATGTAAAAAGTCCCAGTTCGATAGCACTTAAAAGAGCCTTCGAGGACCAGAAAGAAAGACCTGTCTCCAGTATCTTATCCGGATTGAGTTGCTTGTTCATTCGATTACAGAGTTGTAGTGGTACAACTTAGCATCAGTTCGACAGCATCAGTTCGACGCGGTGACTGACAGGAAAGATGACTCCCCTGCTGCCTATCAGGCGGCCGTGGCCAATGTAGCTGGTCCTGGATCGGTTTCCAGAGGCGGTGGCAGCCCCCTTACTGGCGAATGGCCGGCTTGTATTGTCGGGTCGGAAGTCCCCACTCGGAACTGGGATTCCGAGTGGGGATTGTCGTTGCAGACGTGCGGCCGTGAGAACGAGCGCCGCCACGCTCGAGTCGAGGCTGGAGGAACAGCGGTGGACGCTGTTGGGGACCGAATGGCAACCGTCATGCAGAAACTCCTCACTGCCGACAGGAAATGCTCCTCACTGCTCTGAGGGGCGTTGCTGCTCGTCTCGGCCGATGGAACACATGAATGTAGATCATGGTTGTGCTCATGTCCTTGTAGCCAAGCAACTCTTGAATCGTGCGGGTGTCATGGCCAAGCTCCAGCAGGTGCGTGGCGAACGAATGGCGGAAGGTGTGGCAACCCGCCGACCTGCTGATCCCGGCGATTGCCAATCCTCCCTTCACGGGCCGCTGCACCACCGTTGAATCGATGTGATGCCTGCCCTGCTCACTGTCGCCGGAACCCTCCGGCGTTTCTTGCTGAGGGACACCCACTGCCAGACTCATTCCCGCTGCGCCTGCGGCTACATGCGCACCAGGGCGTGGGGCAGCGGGACGCGCCCACAGCCTGAAGGCCAGATCCTCACCTGCAGCTGCAGGGCCTCCATGAGCCGCAGGCCGCTCCAGCAGCTCCCGTTGGAGAAACAACAAGGCAGAAAACACCTGGTTCCGCGTGGAGGCGCTCACCTGCTGCTCCACGGCCAGAAAGGTCAGAAAGGACTGAACCTCAGCTCAACCCATCTCCTGAGGATGCCGCATACGGTGAATGCTCAGGAACCGCCGCAGCCACTGCTCCCTTCAGGGACAAGCCGAACCTCCAGCAGCGACTGTAAGCAGGTCAGGAAGAAATCTGGGCCTGCAGCTTTCCCCTGCTGTGCAGGCTTCACCGGATGGGCCATGGAGACCTCACTCGCCACCCTCACGGCCAAGGGCCAGGAGACACTCCCCAGGGTCATCCACCAGGCCCTGAGTCTGGGTCGGGGAGATCGACTGTGCTGGATCTCGCTGACCGGCAGGGCGTGGTGAGTGGACTTCAGGAATGGATGAGCCCGGCCGTCGAGCAGGCCTTTGTAGACTTCTCGGCGGAAGACGCAGAACCAGGCGAGTTCGGCGCTCTCGTTCAGCCTGGTGCTGGCCATGGTCCCCACGGCAGCTCAGAATGACTGATCCTCGGCTGGCCGGTGATCTGGTCCGGGTCGATCAACAGGGCCTTCAGGCCTGCCTGAAGACCTTGATCGGTCTGGAACAGTGACTGCCTACCTGGGACTGACCCAGCGAGAGCCCGATGAAACGCCCGCTTCCGATCCATCACCCGCTTCGCTTCTACATCGACGGTGAGTGGGTGGATCCGCTGGTTCCCCGTTCCATCGAGGTGGTCAATCCGGCCACGGAGGAGCCGATCACCCGGATCAGCCTCGGCTCAGCGGCCGATGTGGACCGGGCGGTGACGGCGGCCCGCCGTGCCTTCGCCTCCTTTTCTGTCACGACGCGGCAGGAGCGCCTGGAGTTGCTGGAACGGGTTCTGCAGGGTTTCCTGCGCCGTCTGGATGCCTTCGCGGAGCTCATCACCCTCGAGATGGGCGCGCCGATCGGCTTCTCGCGCCAGGCCCAGGCGGCGATCGGGGTCGCCCATCTCAGGCAGGCCATCGCCGTTCTGCGCACCTTCCCCTTCCTGACCGTGCAGGGCAGCACGGCCCTGCTGCGTGAACCGATCGGTGTGGCCGGGCTGATCACGCCCTGGAACTGGCCGGTGAATCAGGTGATGTGCAAGGTGGCGCCGGCGCTGGTGGCCGGCTGCACGGTCGTGCTGAAGCCATCGGAGATCGCGCCCCTTGATGCGATCCTGTTGGCTGAGGTGATCGAGGAGGCCGGTGTACCCGCCGGGGTCTTCAACCTCGTCAACGGTGATGGGCCCGGGGTGGGAGCTGCGATCGCCGCCCATCCGGGGATCGATATGGTGTCGTTCACGGGTTCCACCCGGGCCGGTATCGCCGTGGCCAGGGCGGCAGCCGAGAGTGTCAAGCGGGTGACCCAGGAACTGGGCGGAAAATCCGCGAACCTCATCCTGGAGGATGCCGAGATCGCCGCCGCGGTGGCCGCCGGGGTGAAGCACTGCTTTCTGAATGCCGGCCAGTCGTGCAATGCACCCACCCGCATGTTCGTGCCCCGTGCACATCGTGAGCAGGCCCTTGCAGTGGCCAGCAGCACTGCCGCTTCCATCCGCGCCGGTGATCCCTTCCACGCAGATACCACCCTCGGCCCGGTGGTCAGCGACACCCAGTTCGCACGGATCCAGTCGCTGATACAGACGGGCATCGACGAGGGAGCCACTCTGGTGGCCGGCGGTACGGGGCGCCCCGAGGGCATCGATCGCGGCTGGTTCGTGCGTCCCACCGTCTTCGCCGACGTCACCAATGGGATGACGATCGCCCGGGAGGAGATCTTTGGGCCGGTACTGTCGATCCTCTTCTACGACAACGAAGAAGACGCCATCGCGATGGCCAATGACAGTCCTTACGGGCTGTCAGGCTACGTCCAGTCGGGCAGCCTTGAACATGCCCGCCAGGTGGCCGCCCGGCTCCGCACCGGCAACGTTCACATCAACGGAGCCGGGCCTGACTTCAACGCCCCCTTCGGCGGCTACAAGGCCTCCGGCTGCGGCCGCGAGTGGGGCGAGCACGGTGTCATGGAGTTCCTGGAGCTGAAGGCGGTGATGGGCTATCAGCCGGCCTGAAGGGTTCAGGCCGGGGCGGTGGCGGCCTCAGCCGATGCCGAGCAGGCCGCGGGTGAAGGCTTCGCCACCGAGGGCGAATTCAGTGGCGAGCAGGGCGATGA
>CAYHCE010000008.1:0-93461 GCA_964355015.1 uncultured bacterium
CTAGTCCAACCACCGGATAAGATCGTGGCTGCGCACGATCTATCCTTGTTCGTTATCTGGCATATTGGTTATATTATCTGAAAGGCTTTACAGCATTAGCTGTAGCTACCCCCATAGCGCCATTCAGCTCCTCGCCATGGATCAGAAACAGGCGAGTTCTGGGGTCCTTACTGCAAACGCTGTAAAAAGCATGCCAAATTGCCTCAAGATAGCTGGTCAGTTCGCAAAGTGGAAAACTGCTCAGCCTTGCTAAAAGTTCTGCCAACGGAATATCGGGATCAAGATGAGCGGAGAAGGTATTTCTCAATTCTCGCAGCTTTTGCTCTAGGGCTGCATCTCTTTGAAACAACTCAAGGCCTTCAATGCCTTGAACATTCGCCGTCCTCCACATCTTGGTCAGGGATTCCTCAGCAGCAGCTTGAGAACTGGCTTGTCGATCTTCAAAGAGGTTATCAATAATACTACAAGCATCCGTTACAAATAGGTCGATACATGCCTTCGAGGCAAGGAGCCAATTAGCCGTAATGCAATGAAGGTCACTTGTCATGAGGATCTGAAAACTTTTAAAGGCCGTAAGAACTCGCATCGCTTTCTCTTGAAACAATCCCGTTGGAATTGTGCTGACGGTGTTTGGTCGCGTCAGCGCTACTCGATCCACGCCAATGCGAACTCCGGTCTCAGGCTCGATCCGTGCAAGTTGACTAGGGAAGTTTTCGTCGTCCAGCTCAGGAGACCGGGCGAACGTGCTCACCGCACCATGATTCTCCAGCAAATCCCAGATATCTTGAATATCTTCAGATAGAATAGTTATAGTGGCGGCATCAATCTCGTTCCAGGTTCTAAGAAGAAGGTCCAAGTCAAATTCCTGCTGGTGAGCCGCAAGCTTGTCTCGAATGGTTTCGTAATAACCTGAGAAGTCAGTCCGCAGCTTATTAATCTTGTCTGTGAGTGCAGTTGACTCGACTGAAGTGATCCTGCCATTTGCTCGCATTTGATTCTTTAGTCGGGGCGCAATCTCCAAGAAGGCATCTACTGCCAAGAATAGACTTCGTCCATAGACTCTTGCTACATATTCATCCGGGATCGAGCACGCAACGCGAGCGACAGCCTCTGCGTAGTAGGTGAGCAGGGCGACTTTTGACTCGGCATCTTGCATGGTGCTTGTCCAGATAACGCTCAAGATCAGAAGCGGGCAGCGGCTTTGACGTTGCCATAGCCCTCCGCTCCCGTCTTCTGTATCTTGATGTTAGAAGGTCCACTCATCGGTAGACATCTCTTCTATGGCCAACCTTAACAACGACGACAACTCGCGTCTCATCATCGACGGAATAAATGACCCGATAGTTGCCTTGACGGACACGATAAAGGTTGGGTCTGCCCGCGAGCTTTTCAGACCCTGATGGGCGCGGCTGAGTGGCCAGTGATTTGACCTTCTCAATCAATCGCGTCAGCGTCGCCTTGCCTGATATCGATTGTAGTTCTTTAGCAGCTGATGGCTTAATCGAGAGACTATAGTCGGCCACTATTTCTTAGGCTTGTGACAAACTCTTCGAAGCTAGAGCTTGGCTCATCTTGCCTCTGATCAGCGTCTCTCAAATCATCAGCATCTTCGGCCAATGTCATGCGCACTGCTTCATTGACCATGTCCGATATTGATCGGTTACATGCAGCAGCTCTCAAGCGCAGTGCACGATGAACTTCCGCGTCGAAGTAGATGGTGGCCCGTTTCGTTTCATCCATCCCTCGACACTAGCGCTTTGACGTCAAAGCGTCAAGACTGCGACGCTTCCGGCTCTCCTTTGATCCTTCTAACGTTTGCCATTACCTGGCCGCAAAGAGTATGGCTAAAGACTGCTTCATGGCATCAGTGAACTTGAGGAGGCGGTTCAGGTGAATGGCATGGTTGGAAAGTGCTCTTTGCCCTGAGAGGAAACCTCTCGGGATTGCGTATCGACTCAACGGACAAGTCAACGTCGAGCTCAGGCCAATAGAGATGATCAGCGGTGGGACGCCTAACGTTAATCACTTGCTCAATCGTGGCGGCCTTGAACCACGGAAATTCGGAATATGGGAGAGCTAGCTCTTCGTCATCAATAAGCATCCAGATGCAAAACCTGGAAACATTGGTGACCTCAGCTTCCAAAGTGGTTGTTCCAGGCATCGATGATCTCCTGTTGACGTGACACTGCTAGGCGTTCGGCATCCTTGATCTTGGAGGAGCTTAGCCCGATGTTGCGGGCAAGTTCAATGGAAGGACTCAGCCAAAACTTCGCCTCACCATCTGGATGACTGACATGGATGTGCATGCGGCTCTCCTCGCGTGAGAAGAAGAAAAACCGAAATTCGCCGTCCCGGAAGACAGTTGGTGACAAGCATGCTCCCAGACTTGAGTTCCAGCATAGCCTTGCTGTCAGGCTGGTGATTCAGTAGATCCGAGCAGGGCCTGATGGCGGTTGCGCTATCTCGTCTTATTAGGGACGGCTGTTTCCATCTTTCCAACGCTCCAGCTCAGCGGCGGGAGAGCATCTTTCACTGAGACAGGGGACTCTAAATCCCGTCCGCTGCAGCTGGTTGTTCGACGACCGGATTTGATCGTAGACAAGTTCACTATGAACCACGGACAGCTCCGCCATTATTCTGAGAAGGGAAGAGCACGAGGCACATAAGATCTACCGGGTCTATTCATAGGTGAGCCCAAAAACCGTATCTGCCATCCAGTGACGGAATGATTCATTATCCATGAATTGCTTGAAGAGCTCCATGTCGTCTTTGAGCACATCTGTCATCACACGGGTCAGTGCCTTGTCATGTTCGATTCGCGCATTCTGCTTGTCGGAATTCTGGCGGGCATTCTGGTAGGCCGGGTCCGCTGAAACGCGCCTGGGGATGTCTTCGGTGATCAAGCGGTTGACTCGATCCTCGTCGGTCCACTCGATGTTGCCAAACTGGTCATTGAACACCTTGAGGATGTTCGAAAGCCGATCGAGCTCAGGTTCGGGTCTGCGCCCGCCACCGGCGGCGGGAACCGGTTCGATCTCGGCGTCCTCGTCGGGCAGTTGAATCCTTACGGCCGCCTGTTTCTCCACACGGTAACTATCCATGTCGATCGCTTCCAGAATGCCCGCTGAGAGGTCTTCCTCAATCGGAGCCGGCAGCTTGGAAATGAGGAAGTTCAGCAGGATCGAGAGCTTCTCCCAATCGGCGTTGGTGTAGGGGAGAATCGATGAGAGGAAGCCGTAGGTGCGGGTGAATGCCTTGGCCTTGCCCTTGAAGTCCACCTGGCCATCTTCGTCGAGCTGCTCCCTGTACACCGCCACGCAGGCATCAAGGATGGGATCGAGTTGATCGCGATCCGCACCCCCTAGATACAGTTCCACCAATTCGTCAACCTGCGGCTGATCGTAGATCTGATAGCCATCGAGAGCGGCTTTCAGATCGTGGAGCTTGTTGGGATCGGTCTCCTCGGCGAGGATAGTGGTGCGGTAGTAGTCAGCGAAAGCCTGCTGAATGGTGTCGACGTCGTTCATGAAGTCGAGCACGAAGACGTCATGCTTCTTGGGGTGGGCGCGGTTCAGCCGTGACAAGGTTTGCACCGCCTTGATACCCGACAGCACTTTGTCGACATACATCGTGTGCAGCAGGGGTTCGTCGTAGCCGGTCTGGAATTTGTCGGCACAGATCAGAAAGCGATAGGGATCTTCCTGGATCTTGTCGGCGATCTGGCTGGAGGGGAAGCCGTTAAGGGAGGCTTCGGTGACTTTGGTGCCACCGTACTCGTGCTCACCGGAGAAGGCGACGATTGGCAGGTAGCGGCTCTTTCGTTCGGCCAGGTAGGAGCGGAAGGCATGGAAATACTGGATGGCGCGTTCGATGCCGCTGGTCACCACCATGGATCGGGCCTCGCCGCCAATTTTGCTTAGGGAAAGCACCTGCTCGTGGAAGTGATCCACCATGATCTCCGCCTTGAGCCGGATCGCATGCTCATGGCTCTCCACGTAGCGGCGGAGCTTCTTCTTGGCGCGCTTGCTGTCGAACTCGGGATCACTCTCCACCTTTTTGATGAGCTTGTAGTAGCTCTCCACCGGTGTGTAGTGGCGCAGCACATCGAGGATGAAGCCCTCCTGAATGGCCTGCTTCATCGTGTAGCTGTGGAACGGAAGGTGGCGTACGGTTCCATCGGCCTGGGGGTCGGGAAGCCCGAAGATCTCCAGGGTCTTGTTCTTGGGTGTGGCCGTGAAGGCGAAATAGCTGGCATTGGGCAGCAGCTTCTTGGCCCCCATCAGCCGGTTGATCTTGTCTTCAGTGGACTCCTCTGCTTCCTCCGCCCCAGTGCTGGAGAGGGCCAAGGAGAGGGCCGCCGAAGTGCGTCCGCCCTGGCTGGAATGGGCTTCGTCGATCACGATTGCAAAGCTGCGGCCGCGCTGCTCATTGCCGATTTCGTCAAGAATGAATGGAAACTTCTGAACCGTGGTGATGATGATCTTCTTGCCTTCGGCGATAAAGCCACGCAGATCCCCCGCTTTATCGGCATGTCCAACCGTGGCACCCACCTGGGCGAACTGCCTGATGGTGTCGCGGATCTGCTGATCGAGGATGCGGCGATCAGTGACCACCAGGATCGAATCGAACACGGCGGTGTTGTTGCGCTCAAGGCCGATCAGCTGGTGGGCCAACCAGGCGATCGAGTTGCTCTTGCCGCTACCGGCTGAATGCTGGATCAGATAGCGACGGCCGGCGCCGTGCTCAGCGGCATCAGCGAGCAGTCGACGCACCACCTCGAGTTGGTGGAAGCGGGGCCATATCTGCACCGCCTTCTTCCTGCCGGTCTTCTCGTCCTTGGTCTCCACCACCTGGGCGTAGTTCTCAAGGATGTCGGTGAGCCCCTCGCGGGTGAGGATCTGCTTCCAGAGGTAGGCCGTCTTGAGGCCCTCCGGGTTCGGGGGGTTGCCGGCGCCGTCGTTCCAACCCTTGTTGAAGGGCAGGAACCAGGAGGCTTTGCCTTTGAGCTGGGTGCAGAAGCGCACCTCATGGTCGTCCACGGCGAAATGGGTCACGCAGCGGCCGAACTCGAACAGCTTCTCGCGCGGGTCGCGGTCGAGCTGGTATTGCTTCACGGCGTCAGCAACCGTCTGTTTGGTGAGGCTGTTCTTGAGCTCAAAGGTGGCCACCGGCAAGCCATTGATGAACAGGCCCAGATCCAGAGCTCGCTGGGTTTCATCGCGGCTGTAGCGGAGCTGGCGGGACACGCTGAAGCGGTTGGCGGCGAAGCGCTCGATCGCTGTGGGGTTCCCTGGTGAAGGCGTGCCGCAGAAGAGATCGAGGTGATGGGGCCCGTGCTTGAGGCCGTGGCGGAGCACGTCGATGCTGCCGCGCCGGGAGATCTCCCCCTGCAGTCGCGCCAGGAACTTGCGGCGGGTGGGACCATCGAACTCCAGCGCCAGGGAATCGAGAGCATCAGGCTGGGTGGCCATCAGGAAGCCGCGCAGCTGCACGAGATCGATGCAGTAGTCGCGGTCGTAATGGGTGGGATCTCCCAGCAGCCAACCGGTGCCACCAGCCACCGGCACACTGGTTTCGGTGGCGGCATGGGTCGGCACGAGCACGTCGGTGCGGCCGGCCATGGCCCGCACGATCAGAGCCTCCAGGCCCTTTTCGGTGGTGTCGGTGGTCATGAGGGCACCTCGATCACGTACCCGTCACGTAGGGATGATGCGGCAAAAGGCTTGCAGCGCCGGGGATTCCGGGCTGCGGAGGGGCCCCGGGCACCTCTCCTGATCAAGTACCCGTCAAGTGGCAGGGTCATGGCTGCCCATGGGGGCCAGCAGCAGCCCAGAACGGCAGGTATCGCATGAGTTTAGGAGCTGCATCCGGATCGGCCGGCAGGATGGCCCCCGCTTCCACGGCCTCCCGAATCATCCGTGAGACCGCAGCCCGGTTGTGGTCCTCCACGCCAAAACGGGCCCGCAGGGTGGTGTTGGTCATCGCCTTTCGGGTCACGTAGCAAAGGCAGGCGTGGAGATAGCAGGCGCGAATCCGTTCCGCCTTGTCCATGGCGGCAAGCGGCTTGTGGGCGAACAGAACGGAGCGGGTGAAGCCTTCCGGGCTCTCGAACAGCGGCGCCGGCAGCTGGAACACCTCCACCTGGGCCACCACCTTGTCGATCCCGCTGCCCCGTTCCTCGCAGATACGGAAGCGGCGCATCAGGGAGGCCAGTGCCTCGTTGCGGGAGCGGGGCGGGGTGTCCACGAACCGATCGGTGTCCACGAGCGGCTCGCCCGGGTTGGTGATTTCAATGCGGTCGTCGAAGATCTCCACCATCGGCCCGGCACCTGTGATGAAGAAGTCCTGGTGGATGAGGGCATTGGCCACCAGTTCCCGCACGGCCAGCTCCGGGAACATCGGCACAGAGGTCCGCAACGCCTGCCCGATGATCTCGTTGGACGGCAGCAGGCCGTTGATAAACCCGATCAGCCCCTCGAAGCCACAGGCATAGCCCTTGCCGCCCTCCTGTTCTTTAAGGGTCTGGGTGCGGTCACGGCCGCGGTAGTGGATCACGCGCACCGCCTTGCGGCGCAGGGTGCGGAAAGCATCGAGACGCTTGGCGAACAGGATCGCGCCGAGATTGGTGATGTCCCAGCCGCCTGCATGGCTCTTGCGGATGAGGCGATCGGCTACCAAGGCGGCGAGGATGCCCTCCCGGTTGTCGGGCAGAGGCAGCTCCAGCAGATCGAAGTAGGCCGGGTAATCAAGCAGCTGCAGCACCTCATCAGCGGTGGAACGATCCTCGGCGAGGTTGTCCTCGAACGGGGTCTGATCGAAGATCCTCCACAGAGCCCGTTCCTTCTCGGGAACAGCCTCAAGCTTTTTCTTGTAGCTGCCTACCCGGATGAACTTCTGTCCCTGAAAGCGCACGGGGTGGCGAGCTGCCCGCGCAATCTCCAGCACCACCACAGGATCGCCATCAATGGGCACCTTGAAGAAGCGGAAATCAATTTTGGGATCCAAGAGTTTCAGCAACCAGCTCTCCAGCTCCTCGTTGCCTTTCTTGGTTGTAAATGGATCGAAGCGGGTTCCCACAATTACGTGGTCAGCATCACGTACGCCCCACACCATGTAGGCGAAGGCCTTGCCCTGGAGGGCTGCTGCGTTAGCCAAGGCAGAGATGTACTCGCCAATTTCCTCAGGGTTGTCGTTGTTTTCCTTGAACTCGACCCATTCGGTTTCCTTGGGTAAGGCACAGAGTTCATGCACCAAGCTGACCAGATAATCAAGCGGCCTCTCAGCGCTCACGACTCTGGATCCTCGGTCCCTTCATCAAGATCATCAAAATCGTCCTCCTCGGGTTCGCTTATGTCATCCAATTCATCGATCGTCGGAAGCTCCTGATCCTCATCAAGGAGCAGTGCGGCCGCCTCGCGCACATCAAGCTTGCCGGTGACCACATCGGCGATTAGGCGTGTACGGTATTCGCGGAGGAGGACGATCTCGCTCTCGAGACGTGAAGCCTCATGCACAGATCGCTTAGTGGCCTTGCCAATGTAAGCAGCGATGAGAGCCTGCTCCGATCGGGGCGGAAGGGGTAAATCTACCCCACGAAAGTTTGCCTCTGTCAGATCCTGCCCGTCTCTAATGAAGTCAGCCGTTGCCTGGAGGGCGCCAATGTATCCTCTCGACTTGAATAAGTAGGTAAAAAAGTCTGTGTCGACAGCATTAGATGGCTTGATGACTACATACGAGGAACGTATAGCGCCTGCGGACCAAGCTCGTTCAAGGCCACCTTGGAAGCTGCGCATGCTCATCACAAAGTCACCTAGTTCTACATGCTTGCGCTTTTCAAGATGCATCGAGATTTTCACCACTCTCCGCCCTACTTGCCGCTCGTATTCTTCTTGCGGGATTACCCCGTAAGCCTGCGTTGCGGAGAGCTGGACGTCTCCTGGGAGAGCGAAATCCTTACGTGCAGTGAAGATCCGCCGACTCCGCACGACCTCCCAATGATCTGGCACCTCGCCCATCCACTCCACGCCGGAGGGCTTGAGGGGAACGTTGGGATCCAGTCCTCGTGTGACAGCGCGGTTGATGATGACCTGCCTTTGCTCTTCCAGCAGCTTGATCAGCTTCTGCTTGGCGCGGATGTAGCGGCGGATCTTGCGGTCGGCGTGGTCGAGGAAGCGGACGATGGCAGCTTGTTCGGGAACCGGAGGAAGTGGCGTCTTCTGGCCAAGCAAAACTGGTGGAGGAATCGTGTTCCGGAGGCCTGAGTAAAGCGGACTGAGTAACTTCCTGTCGTCCATCGCAATGTAAAAAGCCTCTAGAAACCGAGCAAGTTGGTTGTCTTTGCACTCGAACACTGTGTAGGCACCAGTGATCATTCCATGGTGCTTAGAAAGGCCTACAGTCCGCGGGGTTTCGGGAACATCAAAGAGACAAAAAACGAGATCGCCTTCTCGAACCTCCTGGCTGGTTCCCATATCTGCAGAGAATTTGCCTCGCCCTGTCGAGATATCACGAACGATGACACCTGACTTGGTGAGCGAAAGTAGGCGGTAATCGGTATGTCGATCTCCAACAAGTACCTTCCGCTTGCGAAGCAGCGCACGATTAGGCACAAGTTCCCAATGTGATGGAACTTGGTCAACCCATGGCAGGTTTGTAACCTTCATCAAGGGATAGCGCTTAAGGTTGTCTGTCATTCGGCTACCCCATCGCCGCTTTCAGGTTGGCCTAATGAACCTTCCTGCCAATCTTGGGAGATGGGATTCCAATCAGCATTTCGCGAGATTGGATTACCTTCCGCATCTTGGCCTGTCCAGACACCCCAAAACTCGGGATCGTCAGATCGAGGCTGCTGGGACTTGGGCAAGTCGTTCATCTTTACCAAGACCGGAAGCTCTGACGCCCAGCCGAGCAAAATGGCATTCTGGGAGGGCAGAGATGGCAGCTCACGGAGAAGCCCGCGGAGATTGTCAGGCACGAGACGGTGGACAAGCTCTTGGTCGCGGTCGTTGCTGATTCGGTGGAGCAGAAAGGTATTGCATTGCGAGAGAACCGTTGGCGAGAGCTCGGAAGGTCTCTGCGAGGACAGCACTAACCCAAGCCCAAACTTTCGGCCTTCACGGGCAATGCGTTCGAAAATCTGACAACAAATACTCGCGACATCATGATTCTCAATATCTTCCTTGTATCGCTTGATGAATGTGTGCGCCTCCTCCATGACTAGGACGGTGGGAATCGCAACATTATTGATCTTCATGTACCGCTGAAGAGCTTCGAAAATCATTCGTGCGATGACCGCTGTGATGACGTGAACAATCTCTGTAGGCACAAGTGAAAGATCGATCACCGAGACCATTCCCTCTTGGCATTCTTCACTGCCGACGTAGTCCTTGAGCCATCCTTCGAGTGTGGTGCTATCCGTATCTGCGATAATGGATTTCATCTTCGGGTCAGAGAGAAGTGTCCGAATGCGTGCGACCAGGAAATCGAGAAAATGGCTGACATTCTCTTGCTCGGCTAAGATCTCTAAATGGTCCGCAAGGTCGGTTCCGCTGAACGCCAATGGTGCATCCTCGTCTGAGCATTCCTGGTAGACAATGCCACCAACAGATTCAACAGAGGCCTGTAAAGCATTAGCAATTGCGTGTACTTGAGCCTCCGTAAATGCACGATAGTATTCAATGGTTTGTCCATTCTTCGAGAAGCTATTATGAGCCGTGCTCAGGGCATCGTTAATGGCATCGCGAACCTCCGAGAGATGATTGTCAGGGAAATCAGGAATCTTTGCTTCGAGATCGCTGACTATCGCTTTGAGCCGATAGCCGAACTTTGTCTCGTCTGTCTGTATTGATCCTGATCGAAGATCGCGTCGTATGGTTATCAATCGAGACGAGAGATATCTGCGCAGAGCGAGCTGTCGGTCTTCCTCCGTCAGTTCACTTGTTCCGATTCGACCGGTCTTCACCTCTCGTAAGGCGCGCCTAAGCAATGGTCGTTGTGTTTTCGCGCTTGCCTGAGTAAACGCGCACCACTCATTGCTGTTCCAGAACCACAATGGCACCTTCAGCGGTGACTCCTCTCCGGTAGGATTCACCTTGAAGATTCGCGCTTTAATCTCCTCGCCACTACTGAAGGCACGTGCATACTCGCCGTTCGGGTCAAGCACGATAAACCGAGCATTGGGCTGTCCATCGGCGCGTGCCTTAGTGGCCTCCTCAAGACTCCATCGGATCAAGCCCGCAACTGAACAGGACTTGCCACTGCCGGTGTTCCCTAACACTGCAAGGTGCCGACCAAACAACCGGTTGGGGTCGATAGACACGACTGCATCGCCAGCGAGCGGGCTAGTGCCTATCTTCACGCGTCGGAACAGGCCCGACTCGACAATTGAGCGGAGCTGGAGTTCGGTGGGCAACAAGACTGATGCGCCAATTGACGGAAGGGCATCGGCACCCCGCCTAAAGGAGTAACCGCCACTTGGAGAAAGCCTACGAAGCGTGCCAAGTGGGTTGAGCTTCAATTTACGGAGTGGATAGGGCAGATCTACTAATCCGAAATCCTGCATGCCACGCCGTTTAGGGAATTGCGAACGTTCTACGGTCAACCACTCGATCTGGCCTACAAGAAATGCCTCATCGACAGGGATGAGGAGGTACCCATTAACTCTTGGAAACGGACGTGGTCCTCCTGCATTCAGGGCGACTGACTCAGGTGCCTCGATGTCGAGGCCAACCTTGATCTCGTCTGGTGAAACGAAATCAACCGCACCGATACGGAGACCTCCTGCTTGCTCGAACGGTTCTTGGCTCATGCCCTTGAGTTCCCTTCCTTATCCGGCGGGTCGTCTGCATTGATGCTTGTAACAGGCGCAGTACCCCATCGGGCCTTGAGTAGCTCTGCCATGCGGAAGGTGGTGCGGTCGATCGCGGGCTTCGGCAGGTAGTGATCGACCAAGGCCTGCAAGTCTCCAAGGTGATTCCCTAGCATCAGTGTGATCTGGGCCTTCCTTCCTAGACGCTCATATGTGCGCATGATGCGACCCAAGGGGTCACCGTGGGCGATGATCACCAAGTGAGCTGATGGGATCGTCAGCATATCCTCGATCGCACGATTGATGTGATCATCGCCAAAGCTGTAGCCGTAAGAGATCAAAGTGCTGTTTGGGCGACAGGTCGAGGCGGCGAAGTCACGGAATAACTCGACGTAGGGGTAAGCAGACGTTTCTCGATCTTTGGCGGCATTTGGATAGATCATCAGACGCGTGACATCTACGTCTTTGAGGCCTGGAGCCGCTAGATAGGGCATTGGATTCTCAGCACCAAAGGGTAAGCCGATACGTCGGATGACACCAGCACAGTCAATCCAGTCGACCGACCCGTGGAGCTTGGTGAAGCGTGCGACACCTTCGAGATAGCGAGGCTCCCCACGTATGCCTGGTGGGTTGTAGTGCAAGTCAACATCAAGCCGCGACCCACGGAACACTGGTGCCAAGGTGCCTACGAAACGGTCGATGAGGCGCAGCCCGGCGGCATCCGCCCCAGCCTCGATGTAGCGGTCGTAGTTCGTCGTGAAGAGTTGCAAGCGCTCACGGGTGCCGGCGCGGCTGGCAAAGCTCATCAGGAAGCTGACAAGGTAGTTAAACGCTTCTTCACGGTTATCCACTTCGGCTGTAGCGAGATTGCGCTCGCCCAAAAGGATCGAGTCTGCGAATGATGAAAGCTTATGTTTCAGGTCTTCCTGCAAGGAGTTCACTTGCTCTCGTTTCGGAGATTTCTCCGGTTGCAACGCTGCAATGATCTCTAGGCCACGAAGTAGTTCTGATGCGGCCCTAATCTGGTCTTCAAAGTTCCCATCCTTGCGCCCGGCAGCATTTGCTGTGCGCTCAGCTTCCTTAGCGATCTCGTTATTCAGAACCTCGAACGGAGTCGTGGACATCCCGGGCAAGCCGTTATTCGTAGCAAGCCCATGCACAGCATGCGTCAGTCCCGAGCCGATCAGCAAAGATAGATGCTCTGATTGGACCAAAGCGGTCAGCCAAGGCTCAATCCGCTGACGCAGCTTCTCGGGTCCGAAGTTCTGGTCGGTTTTTGCCCATGAGCATGACGACTCCGAGCACAAGTTGAAGGCTGTGGAACTAGTTGAGACGTTACTTTGCTCAAGTAAAACAGGAGCATTGTCATCACGTGACTTGAGAACTTGTCCACCATTTGCCAGGTAATCCTTATTTGCCATGGCAGTCATCGCCTCACCCCTACAATCTCACCCAGCAGCCCCTCCGTCTCCCTCTCCAGCGCCAGGATATCCGCCCGGATCTCCTCCAGAGTTCGCAGCGGCTTGGGCTTGTAGAAGTAACGCGTGAAGCTCACCTCATAGCCGATCTTCACGCTCCCAGACTCATACCAGGCATCGACGGCATAGGGCAGCACCTCCCGCTGCAGGAAGGCCTCAATACCGCCCTCCTCCAGCAGCGGCACCTGTTCGCTGTCGCGCAGCTCGGGGTCAGGCTCGTATTGCACCACCCGTTCGCCCTCCTCCAGCTCCACCGGGAAGAACCCGCGCAAGGGATCCCCCACCTGCCTGCCCGGCTTGAACACCTTGGCGATTAGGGGAGCGGCCTTCTCGTTCCGTTCGCCCAGATGGGTCAGCAGTAGCTTGGCTTTCTTGGCCGTCCAGCGCAGCCCCTGACCTTTGGCTACCCGTTCCGCCAGCTCCAGCCACTGATTGGCATCCCGGTGGGGGCCCTCCCCCATCACCTCATCCACGGCCTCCACCACGCTCTCCAGGCCACCTTCGCCGGCTTTCACGGCTTCCTCAGCAAGCGTCGCCAGGTGCTCGGCATCGCTGTGGATGGCCAACCGCAACGGCCGCTCCACCGTGACCTTCCAGTAGCCGAAGGCCTGGTTCGGGAAGATCTTGCTCTATTCCGTTTCCTCAAACGCCTGGAAGTTGTCGACGATGCGCTGGATGTCGGCTTCGGAGAGCTCGCAGTTCTTCTTGCCGAGGTTCTTGCGCAGGGGCTTGAACCAGGCTGTGGCGTCAATCAACTGCACCCGCCCCTGACGATGGTCGGGCTTGCGGTTGCTGAGCACCCAGATGTAGGTAGCGATGCCTGTGTTGTAGAACATGTTGAGCGGCAGGGCCACGATCGCCTCCAGCCAGTCGTTCTCGATGATCCAGCGGCGGATGTTGCTCTCGCCCTGCCCCGCATCACCCGTGAACAGCGAGCTGCCGTTGTGAACCTCAGCGATGCGGCTGCCTAGGGGAGTGCCTCTCTTCATCTTGCTGATCAGGTTGGCGAGGAACAGCATCTGTCCATCGCTGGAGCGGGTGATCAGCGAATACTCCCCATCGCCAGCGTGATCGATCAGAAAGCGGGCATCCTTGATGCCGCCCTTGCCGCCCATCCGCTCCAGATCGCCTTTCCAGCTCTTGCCGTAGGGCGGGTTGGAGAGCATGAAGTCGAACTCGCGCGCCGGGAAGGCGTCGTTGGCGAGGGTGGAGTGCTCTGGCCCGCCCACGATGTTGTCGGCCCCGTCGCCCTCGCCCTTTAGCAGCAGATCCGCCTTGCAAATCGCGTATGTCTCGGCGTTGATCTCCTGGCCGTAGAGGTGGGTGGCCACCTGCTTGCCCTGGGCGGAGGCCAGCTCCATGAGTTCCTCTTCCGCCACGGTGAGCATGCCGCCGGTGCCGCAGGCGCCGTCGTAGAGCAGGTAGGTGCCGGATTCGATCTCGGAAGCGATCGGCACGAAGATCAGCTTGGCCATCAGCTTCACGGCATCACGCGGGGTCCAGTGCTCGCCGGCCTCCTCGTTGTTCTCCTCGTTGAAGCGGCGCACCAGCTCCTCGAACACGGTGCCCATGCCGTGGTTGTCGAGGCCGGGCTGCTTCTCACCGCCTTTCCCATCCGGTACGGGATTCGGGCTGAGGTTGATGTCGGGCGAGAGGAACTTGCCGATCAGGGTGCCGAGGGCATCGGCTTTCGACAGGCGCGGGATCTGGTTGCGGAACTCAAAGTTCTCCAGGATGTCCTGCACGTTGGGCGAGAAACCATCGAGGTAGGCCTCGAAGTCGGCCCGCAGCTTCTGCTGGCTGGCGCGGGCCTGGAGATCGCGCAGGGTGAATTTGGAGGTGTTGTAGAAGGCCTGGCCCGCTCCCTGCCGCAGGGCCGGGTCCTGGTGGACGATCTGGGCGGCATCCAGGGAGGCCTTCAGGTCCAGCACCGCCTGCTTGGTGGGCTCCAGCACCGCATCCAGCCGCCGCAGCACCGTCATCGGCAGGATCACGTCGCGGTACTTGCCGCGCACGTACAGATCCCGGAGCACATCGTCGGCAATGCCCCAGATGAAGTTGGCGATCCAGTTGAGCTGGCCCTGTTCCATGGCAGACCGTTGGAGCCAGTGGGCTGTCGTGCTGGGCTAAGGATGCCTCAAGCCTGGGCCGGATGGGTGGATCTGGTGCCTCATGGCCCTGGCTCATGGTCTCAGGAGCATCGATGGGCTGCTCCTGCAAGGGCTTTCGGCTGGTCAGCGCCTGTAGGGGCATGGTTCTTGGCACCGCACCCTCTGGCTTCCTCGATCGCGTGCCTTGCCAGCGGCTCAAGGGACCACTGGGGCCATTCGGCGGGGCTATGCCTGGGCCTTGTCTTCTCTGGGGGTTGCAACTGGTGGATCTGGCGGCCTACCGGCCGCCAGATCCACCAGCAATGCTTTTCTCTGCGCCATCAGCGCCCGCTGCGGCAATCAGCAGAAGAAGCGCTACGCCTTCATGGATTTGTTCCACCTTGGTTGGAGAGATTCCTTGAGCATCAAAAACCCTGCGTTTTGGTGCATTTCCATGAGTGCCCCTCCCGCCTTCATCGGTTCGTCGAACGCTCGCGATCACCTGGCCGCATGGAATGATTGGCAATGATGCTCCTCCAGACGTGGCGGCTCAGGTGAATCGTGGTGTTAGATCCCAACGCCCGAGCTGTGATGTTCACTCCAAAACACCCAGTCTGAGTCGCCACCCAGGAACAGCTTCAGCGATTGAACTCGCGCAGGTACTGGCCCCTGGCCCAGCCTTCCACCCGGGGATCATCCCGTAGCTGAACGCGACACCAACGATCACCGTTGTGCATCTCGCAACCGAGATTCTTCAGTACCGTTCCCTTGCGAACACGAGCCACAAAGGTTGAGCCCAGAGCAGGCTTGCTGGAGATCCCGTAGTAGGGGGTATCGAAATTGGTGACTTCCCAGAAGTCCGGACCGCCGGTCAGATCATCTGCACTTGGTGCCCTGACACTGCTTGAGCCTGAACCGGATTTGCCCAGGTCACGGATGGTGAGGTCGTACTTGGAGACCGCACCTTCGCTGGCGGGCCCCCGGCCCAGATACACCGTGATCAGGTATTCACCGGTTTTCGGCAGCTTGCCTTCATAGAGGGTGCCGGCATCCTCTCCGAGGAAGAGATCGGTCCCGCCGCCTGGAGGGCTGATCGAGAAGAAGGTGCGGGAATTGCTTGCACTGATCTCTACACTCAGCTTATGACCAGCCTTGCCGGCCAAAATGTAACGGGCACGCTGATCACCCTTGATCTTCCCAGACAAGCGCTTGGCACTTGATCCGGCTGGGAACTCCACGTTGGTGGTGGTGTCCGCCCGCTGAGCGAGGGCGGGAGTCAGGCCATGGCCCAAGGCAATCGAGCTGCCGAGGGCTGCCAGGGCAATGAGTCGGATAGGTTGCAATGAATTCAGGGTTTAGAACAATTCATGTTAGCGGATCAGGCATTGGAAATGTTCTCCATACGCATCTCCTTACTTCGTAATTGTTCACGTAATCATCAACGGCACGCGCCTTTCCTATGGCCAGACTCGACAGTTCAGTGCCGGATCTGATTGGTGCCGGCAGATTGTCCCCAGAGCCCGAGTCTCCTGGTCCTGGCGCTCAACTCAGCCTCTCTGTAGTTTTCCTGGCTGCACGGGCTCGAGGCGTTGCGATCCATGAAGGCCATGCCGTCCTGCACCAGTCTCAGGTTGATCGGCTCCGTCGTGCCATAGGGAATGATCTCCGCCAGCTCGACGCCGTCCGTGGCCTTGCTGCGTGTCGATAGCGTCACCCAGGTACCGGGTTGGAGCAGGCTCTCCAGGGCTGCCTTGGCAGCCAGACCAGATGCGCCCTGATGGAGTTGCGGGGAATGGATGCAGGCCAGCCGCACCTTGAACGGCTGGCCGTAAGGGATCACCACGATCGTGTTGCCATCGAGCACCCTCACGATTCGAACGTCGTCGGGAGGGGGCGGGGGAATGGCGCGACCCGTCGCCCCGGTCATCGACAGGAGTAGAGAGGACAGGGCCACAAGGGAACGATTCATCGCGGGATCCATCGAGAAAGCAGAGGGCTCAGCCCCCCACCACCAGGGCATCGACAATCTCATAGCGTTCGAAGTTCTCCCCAAGACTGAGCACCGAAACATCACCGCGCCGCTGCACTGACAGCTTCTCGGGTTGATCCGAAGCAACCGCCTTACCCTTCACGAACAGGAACTGACGCTTCTGACCCTCGGGGCTCGTCACCACCACCGTGCCGCTGTTGTTGGCCCTGCGAATCACGAAGGCCTTACATCTGGCGGTCTTACCGCTGCTCCCGAACACACAGGGCACCTCCGCCGAGGCGTGATAGGGAGTGCCGGGGATCAGGGCATCGCGGGAAGCGGGCACGGGGGCGAGGGGAGCACCGCCGATCCCTAACTTCAGGCTGTAGGCGCTGGTTTCATTGCGGCGCGCCGCCGGGCGCATCAGGTACACCCTCACACTGACGTCGCCATCGCTGGGCAGGAGACCACGGAAGCGGTTGCCGGAGCTGCTGCCGATGAACAGGGCGTTGTCGGTCCCGGCCGCCATCACGTTGAAGTAATTCTGCGGGTTGGAACCCTTGAGCTCCACCGTCAGGGTCTGACCGGCGCCGGCCCGCAGTTTGTAGTCGACGGTCTGGTCGCCCTTGAGCTGTCCCTTGAGCAGGGTGGAATCGGCTCCGGCTCGAAACGTGACCCTTTGACTCTCGATCGCAGGCTGGGCCACGCCACCCCCAGCCGGGAGGCTGATTGCCAGGAGGCCAGCGGCAACTAAGGCGAGTGGAGCACGCATCGGACGCTTGGGAGTGAGCATTGAAAACCCTACCTCGCTTGCTCTCCGGAACGTTCCTGATCGCCTATGGCATGACTCGATGGGTTATTCCTGCTTACTGGGAGGAGTTGAGTGATCTCCGGAGCCAACTAGCATGTCGCTGTGGATCTAACGCTCAAGATCAGCGGCGGGCAGGAGTTTATTCGGACATCGTGGATTAATAACCCGTCCGCTGCATCTTGTTGTTAGGAAGCGGTTTAAGGAGCTAAAGGCAGCGTGGGGGGCAATCCGCGACAAACATGACTGCTTGTAGTGGTACGAAGCGTTGGGCGCATTGTTGCCGAATAGCGCCAAAACTATTTTGCCACCATAGTGCTACGAAGCGGGCGCTGGGCTGAGAACAGTACGTATACCTGCTGCCCAGCAGCAAACGACCAAACATTGCAGAGAACGCACGCGCTAGTTTGCTTATCGCAACGCCTTCTAACCGTCAATTCTGCGTAGCGGTCTAACGCTTGCTTCCAATTGTTGTAGGGCGCTCGGATTGAAGAAGGAGGTAGGAATCAGACGGATGATGTGATATGAAAGTTGTAATCATTAACTATTGACTGATAAAGGCATCGCCACATGCTCCGGTTACGTGCACGTTGAATTCGAATCTACGAGAGGCTGTTACAAGAGGTGGGCCACCAATAAGGCGGATAGTAACAGGTAACGTCTTCCCAAGGTTATTAATGCTCTGACCAGCTGGAAGAGTGGCTGATACATGCTCAGGTCCTTGGCCCAGTGCCGTGAGTGGAACTTGGACTGCACCACCTATCGAACGCTGGTAGACAGGCACTGAAGCCGCCCATCGGCCAAGGTTTGTGACGTCAATCATGGTAGCCCCAATGTTTACTTCGGGGCCTACATTGAGGCTCAACACAAGAAACTCCGTGTTTGCAGGACAGTTGGGTATACGAAGAGGGACATCGATTAAATGCTGGCCTAACAACAGCACCCCTCTTCCGGATGTTGTAATCCACCTGCGCTTATCACCATTTGGTCCGATCGGCCCTGCCCAGGCCGCGCTGCACAAGGTAAAAAGAATCAACAAACAACAGTTCCCGAGAGCCGGCAACCATCTCTTACACTTAACACTGTTGTTCTGAAGGACAACGGAAGCGATGTTCTGTCTGCGGGGGCTAATTCTAAGCGAGCTGCTGTACATACGGGATTCCGGATTGAGTGAGAGTAAATTTAATGTTTGATACAAGAGAGTGGCTTGACCAATTTGCTTGGTGTTTTACAATTTAAATTCTCGCAGAAGGTTGACTTCTATCATTAAAATATCTAGCAAGGAATTCCTGGCATGTCAACCATGCATGAAAATTTATGAGGCTTTTAAAAGAACGCAACACTCTGCCTAACAGTATTTCGGCGGGTCCGGTATCCACCTCATGCCCAGGCCCTCTGGCTGCATATGACCCCGTGAAGCCTGTCGACCGACGATGGAATCCTCAGCCACCGTAATCCCTTTGACGGTATAGGCCCATGTGTGATCGGAGCATGGACGGGTCCGAGAACCAAATGTTCAGAACGCTACAGAAGGTCCACTGGTCTCATCACCACTCAGGGTCCCGAACCGCCTTCGGCCTGGGGAATCCAGTGGCTCAGATCCTTGTCCGCCAGCCAGTGGCGCACCGCGGCCTCCGCCTCCGGCAGGCGCAGCAGCAGCTCGGGCAGTTGCCCCTGCAGCTCGGCGCCATGCCGGCTCAGCCGTTCCTGCAGCACCGAAATCTGGGCTGGATCGGCCAGCCCGTCTCCGAGCCGACCGATCAGTGCCCCCCCACCAGCTGGCCGGCAGGGGCCGGCTCACGCCATTCCCGGCGCGGAACCACCCCCCAACCAGCGGCGAAGATCCACACCGGCGCTGAAGGCGGCCTGTTGCAGTTTTCCCGCTGCTGCGCCGCGTCGAGGCCATCCCAGAAGGCATGGAACAGATCCAGCGACGCCTTGCCCATCCCCACGAAGCCCAGGAGCGTGAACGGCAGGGTGAGCCAAGGGAATACCAGCAGCACCACAGCCAGAACCACGCTCACGGCAGCGCCGTGCTTCACCGATTCCCACACGGTGGCGGCCATCGTCTGAACCTGCTGGGCGCGGTCGATCTCGCCGCACTGCCGCATCGCCTCGGTGCGCAGGCCGCTGAGCAAGGCCTGGTAGATCGCATACACGGCCATACCGCCAAGGCTGGATTCGGCCACGAATTCGCTGCCGCTGAAGGCGCCGCCATTGGCATTGAGATCGATCGCGGCCACACCGGCCGTGGGGGCCACCTCCCAGCCGGCGCGGGGGATGCGGAAGGGATCACGGTCGCGGCCCATGGCAGCTCCATCGGGAAAGGATGGCCCCATCCTCGGCGCGATGGACCTGCTAAGGCGAGGTTGTTCTGCGAAGCACCAACCCTGCGAACGCCGGCGCCACCAGGGGATGGTCCGTTGCTGGGTTCGGCTGAGGCCGTCCTTCGCAGCATGGGGCCGCACCTCTCCTGCATCAGGCTGGATGCTGCAGGAAGCGTTCCCCTTCCCCATGAGCCACCAGCTCGACCTGCTCGCGCCCGATCCAGCGCCGCCCCCCAGCGGGCTTCACGACCTCCGCGCAGAAGGTCTGGCGCTGCGCCATGGCCCTGGCTGGCTGGCCGAAGCGGATCAGCACCTGGCGGCCCTGCTGCGGGAGGTGCCCTGGAAACAGGAGCAGATCACCCTGTTCGGGCGCACCCATCCGATCCCGCGCCTCACCTGCTGGATGGGCGATCCCGGTTGCCATTACACCTACAGCGGCGTGCGCAATGCCATCGAGCCCTGGGCACCCCGGGTGCAGGAGCTCAGGGAGCAGCTGGAGGCCGTTGCCGGCTGCCGCTTCAACTCCCTGCTGCTCAACCGCTTCCGCAACGGCGACGACAAGCTCGACTGGCATGCCGATGACGAGCCCGAACTCGATCCACATCAGCCGATCGCCTCGCTGAGCCTGGGCGCCAGCCGCAGCTTCCGGCTCAGGCCCCGGGATCCTGCCGCGAACGGCTCCGCGCCGGTCAGCCTGGAACTGGGTCACGGCGAACTGCTGATCATGGATCCGCCCACTCAGCGCCATTGGCTGCACCAGGTGCCCCCTCGGCGGCGGGTGAAACAGGAACGCCTCAACCTCACCTTTCGCGTCATCCGAGCGGAGGCGATTCGGCATGTATGAGCTGCTGATTCCGAGCGTGATCGAGCGCTTTTCCCCGCCGGGCCAATCCGAACGTGAGTTTCTGGAAAGCGTCCACCAGGCAGATATCCGCGAGGCCAGGCACTTCCGCACCCAGGGGAGCCGGTGTCTCCGGCGATCTATGCCGAACCCCTGATCTGTGCCGCCTATCTGCTTCGCCACTTTGGCCCTTACACGCTCCAGCTCGGGGATGTGCTCACGGCCCTCTGCGGTGGGCCCTGTCCGGAGGCCGTCAGCCTGGCTGCGCTTCATTCCCAGCTTGGCGGGCTCCAGCTCGACGCCATGGTTGTGGACCTCAACGCCGCGACCTGGTGTGACTGCTGGCCGATCAGCGAAGACATCGTGCGCCACTACCCGCAGCATCCAGCCGTGCGGATCCAAGGGCTGACGATCAACCTGCTCGATGGCCTCCCGGCCTAGCCGAACACCGTTCCCTGGCCGAAGCCCGGGTGTTCACCGCCATGAACTGCCTCAACGAGCTGGTGGGGCTCGGCATCGAGCGCCTGCGCCACCGGCTGGCGGCCCTGCCCTCCGGTGCCCTGGTGCTGGCCCGCGATCTGGCCGGCTACCCCGATTGCACCCAGGGCATGACGCTGCTGTGGGAGCTGCTGCTGGAGCGTGAAGCCACGATCCTGCTCAACGACCGTGGTGAGGTCCATGCCATGGCCAAACGACTTGGCGTTCCCCCGCGGATTTCCTGGATGTACGGAGCGGCCGACCAGAACAGGTTCCGGCTTCACGTGAAGCAAATCCGCCTTGCCGCGGCGTTGCCTTGAACCGGAAATCTGGTCATTCGCACCAGCAAGGGGCCGATCGGATCTGATCCGGGAAAGGCTGGGAGGCTCCTTCGCCGCGAAACTCCATGATCCGCCACCTCCTTTCCGGGCATCGCCGCGGCCAGCACAGCATCCGCATCAACAACCAGTTCCGCCTCTGCTTCATCTGGAGCGATGCCGGTCCTGAAGGCGTCGAGATCGTCGACAACCACTGAACAGCCAACCCCAGGAGGCACCATCCGTTTGGAGCTGTCTGCGCCGTGGGGTTGCCGCTGCAGCGGCTGGAGTGACCCGTCCGGGCCCGGGGCCCATGGCAGGCGCTCCGGTGTCGCATGACATTTCCTAACCGCAGGAGTACTTCCTTGCGTGAGCGCAAACTTTCAATAGAACAGGCTGTTCCCCTTGAACCTGGCCTGCAGCAGAACGAGGAGCGTGCTGCTGCGGGTGCCGGTCTCACTGAGCGTGGCTGTCATCCCGATCAGGCGGCCGCACCGCTGGAGTGCTCACCCTCCTCCCCCCGCTCCGCCGCGAACCCGCCGCTCAGCGGCTCGGCGCGGATTCCCTCCACCTCCCGCAGATAGCGGGCCAGAGCCTCGCTCTGGCCGTGGGTCACGTACACCTGGCGGGCGCCGGTGCCCTTCACCGTGCGCAGCAGGCCCTCCCAGTCGGCGTGGTCGCTGAGCACGAAGCCCCTTTCGAAGCCGCGTCGCCGCCGGGCGCCGCGCACCGCCATCCAGCCGCTCACGAAGCCGGTCTGAGCTGCCTGGAACCGCTTCATCCAGGGCGAGCGGTGGGCGGAGGGGGGCGCCAGTACCAGGCGGCCGGCCAGGGGGTCGCCGCGCCGGAGTTCGCTCACTGGCCGGGTGGGCACCAGCTCGATGCCCTGCTCGCGATAGGGGGCCATCAGCGTCTGCACGGCACCGTGCAGCAACACCTCCTCCTCCACGCCCAGGGCCGCCAGTTCCGCCAGCAGCCGCTGCGCCTTGCCGAAGGCGTAGGCGAACAGCAGTGAGGGCCGCTCCGGCGCCCCGCGCCACCAGGCCAGCACTTCGGCCGCCAGCTCGCGCCCGGGCCGCCAGCGGTAGATCGGCAGCCCGAAGGTGGCCTCGGTGATCAGCACGTCGGCGCCCACGGGCTCGAACGGGGCGCAGCTGGGGTCGGGATCCCGCTTGTAATCACCGCTGATCAGCCAGGTTTCGCCGCCTGCGCTGATCCGGATCTGGGCCGAGCCCAGCACGTGGCCGGCCGAGTGGAACGACAGCCTCGCCTCTCCGAGGCGCAGCTCGGCGCTGTAGGGAACGGCGGTGAGGTCGATGCCAGGGCCGAGCCGCTGGCGCAGGATTCCCTCGCCGGCGTTGATCGCCCAGTAGGCGCCGCAGCCCGGCAGGGCGTGATCGGCGTGGGCATGGGTGATCAGGGCGCGCGGCACCGGCCGCCAGGGATCGATCCAGGCCTGCGCCGGCGAGCAGAACAGCCCCTGCGGGGTGAGGCGGATCAGTCCGTCGGTCGGCAGGGCCATGGCGCGGGCCGTTGGGCTGGGTGCCGCGGTGGTCCGCGGTGGAGGGGCGTGGGTCCGGGCATCCTGGCGCTGGGCCTGCGTTGACGGCGGCCGGTCTCTCCCCTAGCCATGGGGCAGACCCCGCGGCCGGCCCCATGGCGCTCGACACCCATCGCCAGGAGCTGGAGGCCACCGCTGCGGCCCTGGCCCAGCCCGGTACGGGGTTGCTGGCGGCCGATGAATCCACCGGCACGATCGGCAAGCGCTTCGCGGCGATCGGCCTCGAGAACAGCGAGGAACACCGGCGTGCCTACCGTACCCTGCTGGCCACCGCCCCCGCTCTGCGCGAAGCGATCAGCGGCATGATCCTCTACGAGGAAACCCTCTTCCAGAACAGCACCGATCCCGCCGGCCGGAGCGGCCCGCCGATCGTGGAGCTCCTCCAGCAGCTGGGCATCGTGCCCGGCATCAAGGTGGACCAGGGGGTGGAGCCCCTGGCGGGCGGGTTGCCGGGGGAGAGCTGGTGCACCGGCCTGCGGGGCCTGCAGGAGCGGGCGGCCCGGTACTACGAGCGGGGCGCCCGTTTCGCCAAGTGGCGTGCGGTGTTGCGCATCACCGCCGCTGGCTGCCCCTCGGAGCTGTGCGTGCGCGAGAACGCCTGGGGCCTGGCCCGCTACGCCCGCACCGTGCAGGAGGAGGGGCTGGTGCCGATCGTGGAGCCGGAGATCCTGATGGACGGCGACCACGACATCCTCACCACCGCGGCGGTGCAGGAGTGGGTACTGCGCACCGTCTACGAGGCCCTTGCGCTGAACGGGGTGTTCCTGGAGGGCAGCCTGCTCAAGCCCTCGATGACCCTTCCCGGGGCCGACTGTCCGGAACGCCCCAGCCCCGGCCAGGTGGCCGACTACACCGTGCGCACCCTGCGGCGCAGCGTGCCCGCCGCCGTGCCGGCGATCCTCTTCCTTTCGGGCGGCCTGGGCGAGGAGGAGGCCAGTGTCTTCCTCAACGCCATCCACCACGTGGCCGAGGCTGCCCCGTGGCACCTGGGCTTCTCCTTCGGCCGCGCCCTGCAGCACTCCTGCCTCCAGCAGTGGGCCGGCACGAACCTGGAGGCGGGCCAGGCGGCCCTGCTGGCCCGGGCGAAGGCCAACGGCGAGGCCGCCCGCGGCGTTTACGTGCCGGGCTCTCAGCCCTCCGGCGACGCCTCGCTGTTCGTGGCCGACTACAGCTACTGAGCCCTCCTGCGCCGCGGACGAGGGGGCCTCAGCGGCTCATCTCCAGCATCCGCTGGATCGGCAGCAGGGCCCGCAGGCGCAGCGTTTCGTCGAGCTCGATCGCCGGCGCCCCCTCGCTCAGGCAGCGCCACAGCTTCTCGAGCGTGTTGAGCCGCATGTAGGGGCAGGCGTTGCAGCTGCAGCCGTCCTGGCCGGGCACCTCGAAGAACTGCTTCTGAGGCAGCTTCCGCCGCATCTGGTGCAGGATGCCCGGCTCGGTGAGCACAATGAAAGCGCTGGCCTGACTGGATTCGGCCCTTTGCAGCAGCTTGCTGGTGGAGCCGATGAAGTCGGCCAGATCGAGCAGGTTGGGCAGGCATTCCGGGTGGGCGATCACCTCGGCGCCCGGATGTTCCAGCTGCAGCCGCAGCACCGCCTGTTCGCTGAAGGTTTCGTGCACCAGGCAGCTGCCGGGCCAGAGCGTGAGCTCGCGGCCGCTCTGCTTCGCCACCCAGCGGCCCAGGTTCTGATCGGGGGCGAACAGGATCGGCCGCTCGGCCGGCAGCTGCTGCACCAGGCTCACGGCGTTGCTGCTGGTGCAGATCAGGTCGCTCTGGGCCTTCACCGCCGCCGAGCAGTTGATGTAGCTCACCACGATGTGGTCCGGGTGCTCGGCGCGGAAGGCGGCGAAGGCGTCGGCGGGGCAGGCGTCGGCCAGGGAGCAGCCGGCCGCCAGGTCCGGCAGCAGCACGGTTTTGCCGGGGCTGAGGATCTTGGCGGTTTCGGCCATGAAGTGAACGCCGCAGAACACGATCACGTCGGCGTCGGTGGCGGCCGCCTTGCGGGAGAGTTCGAGCGAATCCCCGATGAAATCGGCGATGTCCTGGATCTCTTCGTTCTGGTAATAGTGCGCCAGGATCACGGCGTTGCGTTGCCGCCGCAGAGCCTCGATGGCGGCCGGCAGGTTGTGGGGCACCGCCCCCGGTTGGGGAGCGTCGGCGGAGCGGGGCTGGGTCGGGGTGGCCGCAAAAACCAACCGTTACCTCATCTGGGGCAGGATGTCACCACCCTAGGGATCCGGCACGGCCGCTATGCGCATCGCCATTGCCGGGGATCTGCACGGGCAATGGGATCCGTTGGACGTGCAGCTGCTGGGCCGGCTCCGCCCCGACGCCGTGCTGGTGGTGGGGGATCTGAGCGACGGTCAGGAACGGATCGCCGCCAGCCTCGGCAACCTTGACCACCCGCTCGCCTGCATCCTCGGCAATCACGACACGGGCAAGGACCACAGCGGCCGCAAGCTGCAGCGCCAGATCGACCTGCTGGGCGATCGTCACTGCGGCTGGAGCCTGCGCACCCTCCACCCTCCCGGCCTGGCCGTGGTGGGAGGCCGGCCCGGCAGTGCCGGGGGCGGTTATCTGCTCTCCAAGCCCGTGAAGGCCCTCTGGGGCCCGGTGGAGGCCGCCGATTCGGCTCGCCGGATCGTGGGCGCGGCGCTGGCGGCCGATCCCGCCCTGCCCCTGGTGCTGCTCGCGCACTGCGGCCCGAGCGGCCTGGGCAGCGAAGCCCATGATCCCTGCGGCCGTGACTGGAAAGCGCCGGCCCGCGACTGGGGCGATCAGGATCTGGCCCTGGCGATCGAGACGATCCGCCAGCACCGCAGCCTGCCGCTGGTGGTGTTCGGCCACATGCATCACGCCCTGCGGCGGGGCCGGGGGGAGCGGCGCAGCTTCCTGATCGATCGCCGCGGCACCGCCTACCTCAACGCCGCCTGCGTGCCCCGCCATGGCGTCGATGCCGAGGGCCGCCAGCTGCGGCACCTGGCCTGGGTGGAGCTGGTGGGGGGCCGTCTGTGCCACGCCAGCCATCGCTGGTACGAACCCGAGGGTCGTCTGCTCTACGAGCAGTTGCTGTTCGAGCAGCGGGTGAGCGAGCCGCCGCTGGCCGTGCCGTGCTGATCTACGCCTGCATCAGCGGCCACGGCTACGGGCACGGCTCGCGCACGGCCGCCATCCTGCTGGCTCTGGCGGCCCGACATCCTGACTGGCGCCTGGTGCTCTCCACCAGCCTGCCGCCGGACTTCCTGGCCGGGGCCTTCGGGTCGGTGCCGTTCGAACGGCGCGCCTGTGGCTGGGACGTGGGAGTGGTTCAGGCCGATGCCCTCGGCGCCGATGGCCCAGCCACCCTGGCGGCCCTGGTGGCGCTGGAGCGGGAGCTGCCTGGGCGGATCGAGCGGGAGGCCCGCTGGCTGGCGGACCAGCCGGGGCCGGCGCTGCTGCTCGGGGACGTGCCGCCGGCCGCCGCCCGGTTGGCGCGGCGGGCCGGGCTGCCCCTGATCTGGATCGGCAATTTCGGCTGGGATGCCATCTATGGGCCGATGGGCGGCCCGTTCCTGGCCTGGGCGGAACGTTACCAGGCGCTGTACCGCCAGGGGGATGGCCTGATCCGCTGCCCCTTCGCGATGGCCATGGACTGGAACCTGCCGGCGCTGGAGGTGGGGCTCACCGTGGCGCCGCCCCGCTTGGACGCCGAGGAGCTGCGGCGCCGCTTCGCGCTGCCGGCGGAGCGGAGCCGCTGCGTGCTGGTGAGCTTCGGGGGTCTGGGCCTTCGGCTCGGGGAGGCACCGTTCCGCCGCTGGCCCGATCACACCTTCGTCAGCAGCGACCCCACCGCGGTGGCGGCCCCGAACGTGCGCCTGCTGCCGGCGGGGTTCCGGCCCATGGAGCTGATGCCGCTTGTGGAGCGGCTGATCACCAAGCCGGGGTACAGCAGCTTCTGCGAGGCCCTCTCCCAGGACGTGGGCATCCATCTGGTGCGTCGGGAGGGCTTCGCCGAGGCGCCGGTGCTGGAGGCGGCCCTGCGCCGCCATGGTCGGCACCGGTTGCTGAGCCAGGCGGAGGCCCGCACCGGAGCCTGGCAGCTCGACCAGCCCCTGCGGCCGGCGGAGGCTGAACCGCTGGCTCTGGATGGGGCCGAACGGGCGGCCGACTGGCTGGCCGCCTGGGCCCTGTCGCCGGGCTGACGCTGGCTGGCAGGGGGCTGACACGGGTGGGGAGCATTGCGGCGCAGCCGGTCTGGTGTCATTCACTACTGAATGCCGCTGTTCAATCAGCAGATCTGATCATGGCCAGAATGCTCGCTTCGGCATCAGAAATCCCTGTGCTCAACAGTGATGTGAACTCCCGTTCGTGATCTCGATAACGTGTGGACACTTGTGCGACTGTCACTAACACGATCGCCGATGCGCAGATCATTTGACAAATTGGCGCACAACCGAACCCGCCGAGATGTACTCATCCATCGCTTCGACGGTCCACGTTGCAGACGTGCCAATCCGGTGATTTCCGTGGGGTGATAGGAAACCCCCGGCATCACCAACCGTAATCAACCCAATTCACTCGAATCTGATCCGCCTCCACTCAACCAACGCAGAGGCGATTCGAGCACTCAACCTTTGTTCCCACCCTCGGTATTCGCTGGGCCTGTACAGGATTTCCCCTGGGCTCTGCCGATGTCCGCTCCCGTCCCCATACCCACGTCCTCGCTTGATTCGCCTCGCCTCCCTCTCTCGTCGTCTCTGCCTCCCGGCTCTCGTCCTCGGGCTGGCAGCTCCGGCACAGGCCACGGTCTGGGAAGAGATCCGTCTGCCGGGCGCCGTGGCCCCGAGCCGGGTCCAGTCCATGGCCATCGCCGCACCGCAGACGGCTCCCGATGGCCCCGGGATCTTCGCGATGACGCCCGAGCGCCGGGCCCTGCTCAACACCATCCGTTACGCGGAAGGCACCTGGGCCAACGGTGAGGACCGTGGCTACTGGATCATGTTCGGCGGCGGAATGATGTCTTCCCTCGATCGCCATCCCGACCGGGTGATCCGCACCTCCGGCTATGCCAGTGCCGCCGCGGGTGCCTACCAGTTCATGCCCTTCACCTGGTCGTTGGCCAGCCGGTCCCTGGGGCTTACGGGCTTCGGCCCCCAGGTGCAGGACCAGGCAGCCATCTTCCTGATCCAGCGTCGCGGCGCGCTTGCTCTGGCCGATCGTGGGCAGATGACCCCTGAACTCGCCGCCAGGCTTGCCCCCGAGTGGGCCTCCTTCCCGACCCTGGGCGGAGCGAGCTTCTACGGCCAACCCGTGAAGCGCTTCGCTGAGCTGCGGGCCTTCTACGAAGCGAACCTCGCCTCCCTGCGCGCCATCAACAACGCCAACATGGAACTGGCCCAGGCCGAGTCCGTTCCTGTTCCTGAACCCGTCTGCAGTTCCGGCACCCTCGAGTGTGCTCTCGACCGGACCAGCACCGGCCGCTGATCGCCTGTCGCCCCTTCAGAGCGATCCGCCGGAATCGCCGCCGGCCAAGGGCGGCGAGCCCACGGCCTTCTGGGCCACCAGATAGGCAACCACCGCAGCCGCCACGAAGCCGAGGGCATTGCGAAGCACCGGCAGCAGATCAGAGGTGCGGGTGACCACCGGCCCAAGGCCGAACACCAGGAACAGCATCACCCACAGGGGGGAGAGCAGCAGCACCCAGCTCCAGGCCACCCGGTCGCTCGCCTTGCGGGGATAGGCGGCGAACCCCACGATCAGGCCTCCCAGCACCGAGGTGCAGAAGGTGAGCAGCCACTGTTCCTGGGGCAGTCCGGGAACCACCTGGCAGCCGCCCCGCTCCAGGCAGGTCTCCACCGCGCCGAGGGCATCCAGGATCGCCCCGTCCTCGCCGTGGTCGCGCACGTAGAACTGGTTGCCGAAGCGGGTCTGCAGCTCCACCCAGAAGGTGCGCGGCATCAGGGCGAACAGGGCGTCGCCCACGTTGAAGTTGAGCAGGTTGCCGCCGCGGGGATCGGCCACCAGCAGCAGGCTGCGCTCGTCGAGCCCCCAGAACTCCTTCACGGCCAGTCCGGGGGTGCGCTCGTACTGGGTGAGCACCCGCAGCTTCCAGCCGCTGGTCTGCTCGAAGGCGTCGAGCTGCTTCTCCAGGCTGGCCCGCTGGCCGTCGCTGAGGGCGCGGGCCAGGTCGATCACCGGGGTGGGGTGATCGGGCAGCAACGCGGGGTTGTCGGCCGCCCACGCGGTTCCCCTGGCCAGGGGGCCCAACGGCGCCAGCAGCAGCACCAGGGCGGCCAGAAGACCGATCATGGCGCTGAGGGGCGATCCGGCGGCGCGGCCCATTCGACTGCTTCAGTGGGCCCGCATTCTCTCCCGCCCGACCCACCGACCGTGTCCGTGCCCGCCTGGCTGCAACAGCGGCTCATCGCCGCAGGCGGCAGCGTCTCCTTCCTCACGTACATGGAGTGGGTGCTGCACGATCCCGCCCACGGCGCCTACGGCAGCGGCCGGCTGCGCATCGGCCCCCGCGGTGACTTCGCCACCGCCCCCTCGCTGGGTGCCGACTTCGCCGCCCTGCTGGCTCCCCAGATCGCCCAGTGGCTGGAGGAACTGGCCGCCGCGGCAGGCGGGGACGAGCCAGCGCAGCTGAGCCTGGTGGAGACGGGTCCTGGTGAGGGCAGCCTGGCCGGCCAGCTGGCCGCGGCGCTGGTGGCCGGCTGGCCCGAGCTGGCGGCGCGCACCGATCTGGTGCTGGTGGAGCCCAACCCCGGCATGGCGGAGCGGCAGCGGCACCTCCTGGCCGCCTGCCCGCTGCCGGTGCGCTGGAGCGATTTCGAGTCACTGGCCAGGACCCCGCTGACGGGGGTGGTGCTGGCCCACGAGGTGCTCGACGCCCTGGCGGTGGAACGGATCGAGAGCGACGGTGCCCTCTGGCGCCGCCAGCACGTGGCGCTCCGGCAGGGGGCGCTGCAGCTGGAGCCGGGCGAGCCCCTGGAGCCGGCGGCGGCGGCGCTGCTGGAGCCCCTGGGGCTGCTGCCGATCGGTGCGCAGCGGCCTGCCGGCTGGTCCACGGAGCTGCACCCGGCTCTGGAACCCTGGCTGGACGCCTGTGGCCGCGCTCTGGCCCATGGCCGTCTGCTGGTGATCGACTACGCGCTGGAGGCCTGGCGCTACTACGCACCCCAGCGCAGCGACGGGACCCTGATGGCCTACCGGGCGCAGCGGGCCAGTGGCGATCCCCTCGCCGATCCCGGCCACTGGGATCTCACGGCCCATCTCTGCATCGACAGCCTGCTCGCGGCGGCCGTTGCCACAGGCTGGCGCCCGCTGGGGCAGCGGCGCCAGGGAGAGGCGTTGCTGGCGCTCGGCCTGGCCCAGCGGTTGCATGGCCTGCAGCAGGAGGGGGCTGACCCGGCCGGCGCTTCGGGCTCGGGGCTGGCGGCTCTGCTGGCGCGACGCGAAGCTCTCCTGCGTCTGGTGGATCCGGCCGCGCTCGGGGATTTCCGCTGGCTGGCCTTCGCCCGTGGGGACGCTTCTTCAGAGGAGCCGGGGGCCGGATCCCTGTTTCTGCGGGATCCCACATGAGCAACCCCATCCTGGATGTGGACCTGCTGGCTTTCGAGCGGGGCAGTGCCGCCACCCGGGCGGCCGTGGTGGACGGCGTGCGTCGCAGCCTGGCCACCGGTTTCGTGTACACGAACAGCGATCTTTCGCACGATCTGCTCGACACGGCCTACGGGATGCTCGGGCATTTCTTCGCGCTCGCACCGCAGATCAAGCACCGCTTCATCGCGCCGGGCGCCAGCGGCCAGACGGGCTACACCGGCCTGCTGGTGGAGACCGCCGCCGGCTGCGCCCGGGCCGACTGGAAGGAGATGCTGAACTGGTCGGCGCCGCTGCCGGCCCGCCATCCGCTGAGGCGCCGCTATCCCCTGCTCTACCCCGAGCCGCTGCTGCCTGAGGCCGTGGTGCCAGGCATCACCGCCGTGCTGGAAGCGTTTCACCACGCCGTGGCCGATCTGCAGCGGCGCTTCCTGCGGGTGATCGCCCTGGGGATCGGCTGCGCCGAGACCTTCTTCGACGAGATGGTGAGCGAGGCCCCAACCCTAAGCCGGGCCCTGCGCTATCCACCGATGCCGCAGGCGCCGCCGGGCGGGCACGTCTGGGCCGAGCCCCATGGCGACATCAACCTGATCACCGCTTTGCCCCGCGCCACCGCCCGGGGCCTGCAGGTGCGGGTGGGGGAAGCCTGGCTGGAGGCGGCGCCGCCCGATGGCCGGGTGATCCTCAACAGCGGGATCATGCTGGAGCGGCTCACCAACGGCGTGATTCCGGCGGGCTGGCACCGGGTGGTTGCGCCTGAAGGCTGTGCCGAAGAGCGCCTCAGCGTGGTGCAGTTCTGCCATGCCCGTCCCTGGACCGTGCTCACGCCGCTGGGGTCCTGCTGCAGCCCCGACAACCCGCAGCGCCACCCGGGGCTCACCGCCGCCGATGCTCTCGAGGAGGTGCTCTACCGCATCAACCTGCTCGATGGGTGAGGAGAAGAGCCACGCCGCCGACCCCGACCCCGCCACCGCCATCGGCGCTCTGCGGGCCGGGCACCTGCCAGTTATGGCAGGGTGTGAGGGCAGCTTCGCCGCTCAGGCCCCATGTCCCAGGACGGTTACCGCTACGAGCCCGTGGAGAGATTCGGCGAGGGCCTCACCAGTCGGCGGCCCTGGAACCTCATGGCGCTGGCGAGGGTGGAGCGGCTGAACGGGCGGGTGGCGATGCTGGGCTTCGCCGCTGCCCTGGTGGGTGAGCTGCTCAGCGGCAAGGGACCTTGCGGGCAGCTCGCCCTTTGGCTGGCCTGGGTTCTGGGCTGATCCCATGCTCCGTTTCCTGCTCAACGTCATCTGGTTCCTGCTCGGCGGGGTGGTGATGGGGCTGGGCTGGTGGCTGGCGGGCCTGGTGGCGGCACTCACGATCGTGGGCCTGCCCTGGGCCCGGGCCTGTTTCGTGATCGGCAGCTTCTCCTTCCGCCCGTTCGGTCGTGAGGCGATCAGTCGCACCGAGCTCACCGGGCGCACGGATCTGGGCACGGGTCCTCTCGGCTTTCTCGGCAACGTGATCTGGTTCCTGCTGGCGGGCTGGTGGCTGGCCCTCGGCCACCTCACCTCGGCGCTGGCCTGCTTCGTCACGATCATCGGCATCCCCTTCGGCCTTCAGCACCTCAAGCTGGCCCTGATCGCCCTGGCGCCGATCGGTATGGCGGTGGTGCCCACCGGGCAGCGCGGGTCGGGTCAGGGGCTGAGCGGATGACGGTCGCCGATTTCGTCGGCAACTGGCAGCTCTGGGCAGGGCTGGCCTCGCTGTTCGCGGCGCTCACCGCCGTTCTGGCCAAGGCCGGCGTGGAGGGAGTCCCCTCCAACCTCGCCACCTTCCTGCGCACCCTGGTGGTGGTGGCGGTGCTGGCGGCGGTGCTGCTGGCCCGGGGCGAGCTGGTCTGGACGCAGCTCGGGGGCCTGCAGCGCCGCAGCCTGGTGGCTCTGGCGCTCTCCGGGATGGCTACGGGGGCGTCGTGGCTCTGCTACTTCCGGGCCCTGCAGCTGGGTCCGGTGTCGAGGGTGGCATCGATCGACAAGTTCAGCGTGGTGCTGGTGGCGGTGTTCGGCGTGCTGGTGCTGGGGGAAACGCTCGGTCCGCGCGCCTGGCTGGGGGTGCTGCTGATGGGGGCCGGTGCGGTGCTGGTGGCGTTGCCCTGAGGCTCGACGGCACCACCCTCCTGAGGGCCTGCCGCTGGCGGTGCCCGGCAGATCCATCACAATGACCCTTTGATGGCCTGCGGAGGATCACGCCATGGCTCCATCCAGGGAAGCCCTGCCAGCGGGCGATCACGATCTGCTTCGGATCCTCTGCTGCGTGGCCTGGTCCGACGGGGAGATCTCAGCGGAGGAAAAGACCCTGCTGAGCCGGCTGGCGGAACGCATGCTCCTCCCCGGGGTCGGGCCCGCCTCCGCCGGAGCCGCGGTGGAGACTCTGGTCTCCGAGGCGATGGCTCCCGAGGCGCTCGACGCGCTGATCCCCCGGCTCGGTTCGGACGAGGAGCGAACGCTGGCTCTCAAGCTGGCCTACATGGTCATCCGGATCGGTCAGCGGCCCGGCGACGGCTCCAGCATCAACCCCCAGGAGAAACTGGCCTACCGACGCCTGGTGGAGGGCCTGGGTCTGGAGGAGGACCAGATCGAGGCGGCCGAATGGGCGGCGGAGCAGGAACTCGCCCAGCACACCAGCTTGCTGGGTGTTCTCGCCAGCCGCTTCGGCGGGCTGGGTGCCTGGCCGAGCAGCGACCTGCTCGAGGTGCCCGGGGCACCGAGGCTCTGAGTCTGCAGACGGGCCGGCAGAGGAACCGCCGTGGACCTGCGTGGGTGGTGAACGTCGCCAACCTGCCCTTCCTGCCGCCCATCACCGCCTTTGCCATCCCCCCCTAGCGCGCCGGGCCCACCAGCTGGAAGGCGGACCAGGAGACCGGGTCAGGATCCTGCTGCCTGAGGCTGAGGATGGCGTGGCGCAGCGACTGGGCCTTGCCGGTTCCTGATGAGAGCTGGCGATAGAACTCCGTCATCAGGGAGGTGGTGGGGACATCCGGCACGGCCCAGAGCGACACCACCACATGGCGGGCGCCGGCGCTCAGGAGGGATCGGGACAGGCCGATCACGCCATCGCCGGTGATCCGGCCACGCCCCGTGTCGCAGGCACTGAGGACGACCAGCTCGGCATCGAGGTGGAGACCGAGAATCTCCTCGGAGGTGAGCAGGCCGTCGTCGCTGCCCGATGGTGCAAGGGCGATCGCCCCCGGCAGGCCCCAGGTGGTGCCATCGTCGAGCAGGCCATGGGTGGCCAGGTGGACGAATCGGGCCTGGGGCAACCGCTGCACGATGGCGGTTTCGCTGGCGGCAGGTCCGATCAGGGCCTGGGTATGGAAGAGGCCGGCGATGGCCCGGGCCTCCAGTTCGGCACCGGGCAGCGGGGGAAGGGGCTGGGCAGGGTCCCCTGGCTGGAGCCGGACCGACGGCATCGTGGGGTTACCGGCCACCAGGATGGCCTGTGGGGCGCTGCCGCGGCTGCGGCCGGTGGCCTGGCTCTTGAGGAGGTCGAGCACCTGAATCGCCGGGGCCGTGAGCATGGCGTGCTGCTCGATCAGGGCGCGGCCCTGCCGATCCTGGAGCGCCGCGAACGGGACGAAGAACAGCGCTCCCTGGGGGATGAAGACCAGCGGGGCTTCCGGATCCGTGGGCAGCTGGTCGGCGATCGGCTCGATCAGGAGCTTGTGGAGCTTCTGCAGCATCAGGTTCTGCCGCTGCTGCCGCTGCGGTGGGGAAGCTCCAGCTGCCGACGCCACGACCGCCAGACTGCCTCGGCCACCGCGGACCCCAAGGGCGGAGCGACTGGCCGTCACCATCGCGTCCATATCGGCCTCGCCCTCAGGCAGGGCGGTGCTGCGGAACGCGATCGTTCCCTGGGGCGACACGGTCCAGATGTAGAGCCGCTGGCCGACGATCGCGTACTCCACCAGGGTTGCCTGCTGATCCCGGGCCACGCGGCGGATGTCGGCAAGCGTCGGCGGCCGTGCCACCGGCGAGGAGGCCGAAAGCTGTCGGGACTGGAGCTGCTCGGCGAAGGCGCGCGCGCGGGCCCGTTCGGCCACCTCCAGGGCAGGCTCCGGCTTCCCTTGGGCGATGAGGACCCACTGCAGGGCGATGTAGGGGGAAGCCTGGGTATCGAACAGAGCCACCTTCAGTTCGTCTTTCTGGCCCAGCTTGTGGCGAATCGCCTCGTTGCGGTCGATGGCCCGGCGCAGGGCGACTTCCGCCTCGGCATTCCTCCCCGACTTGTGCAGGGCGATGCCCAGGCCCGTCAGCGACTGGGCCTCGCCATAGAGCTCCTGGCTGGCTTCGGCCAGGGACAGGCTCTCGCGGAACTGGGCGATGGCACGGGGATAGTTCTTCTGAACCAGGGCGATGTCGGCCAGGGCCCGGTGCATCGTCGCGGCGTTGTAGGAATTGCCGATGTTCCGGTAGATCTCCAGGCCCTGAAGGTAGGAGGACTGGGCCTGGGCGAGATCGTTCTGCTCCTGATAGGCCCGCCCCAGTCCCGTCAGGGCATTGGCCTCCAGATTGGCCAGTCGATGGCGGCGAGCCAGATCAAGGCCCTGCTGGTAGTTGCGCTTCATCATCGGCAGATTGTTCGCCTGGTAGGCCGCGCCCCCCAGATTGATCAGGGAAACTGCCTCCGAGCGTTGATCGCCGAGTTTGCGGGCCAGGGCCAGGCTCTGCTCAAAAAAACCACGTGCCCTTTCGATGCTGCCCACATAGAAGTAGGTATCTCCCAGGCCATTGAGGAGCAACAGTTCCGTACGGGCATTGGCGTGGCTGCGGGCCAGGCTCAGGCCACGCTCGTAGCTGTCGATTGCCTTGGCATAGTCATTGAGCCAGTAATGGGAAAAGCCAATCATCTGTAGAAGATCTTCCTCGCCGGCATCGCTCGCCGTGGGTTGCTTCAGGCTCAACGCCGACTGAAGGGCCGTGATGACGCGGGAGTACTGGGCCTGACGCAGATAGGTCAGACCGATCGCGATCGAAGTGGTTCTCTGCAGACCCTGATCCGAAAGATCACCGGCAAGATCCAGAGCCTGCTGGTAGTACTTCAGGGCCAGAGCATCCTGCTTCTCGGTAAAATGGACATCTCCAAGCCGGTAGAGGGCAATCCAGAGCCGTTGCCCATCCCCCTGCCCACGCAGCAGCGGCAGACTGGACAGATAGACCTTGCGAGCCTGGTCGTAGTTCCTCTGGTAGTAGTAGGCATCACCCATCTGGGAGAGAATCTGCCCTTCGCGCTGACGCTGTCCCCGTGCCTGCTCGATCCTCAGGGCCTGGGCGTAGAAACCGAGGGCCTTCTCGTAGTTCTCCAGCCAGTAATGGGCATAGCCGAGTTCCGCCAGCGTCTTCGCTTCGCCGGCCCGATCACCCGTGGCCCGGAAAACCTGGAGAGCCTTCTCCCAGATCTCGATGGCGGCAGGAAGCTGGGACGCTCCGAACTGTTTCAGCCCTTCCAGATAGAGGGCCTCACCGTTCGGCCGGATCGCGGGATCCGCCGCCGGCTGGGTCGCAGGCGCTGGCTGCGCCAGGCCACTGGGGGGCAGCAGCAGCCCACCCGGACCTGCCGCGGTCACGGCCATCGCGATCACCACTCCCCCCAGTCGGCGCAGGGCAGGGAGTGATTGTTTTTCCGAAAATCGGGCACGGGTCAGCGCCTGCATCGAACGGTCAGCTCCTTTCAGATCACTTCGAAGCTCATCGACATCGTGGCGATCCGGTTCGTGTCGATCCGCCGCGCTACGGCAGCCAGGCCCCGCGTGCCTGCCGGGCCACGCGTCCCGGCAGGGGCCTCTGACAGGTCCGCCAGGAGTCCGTCCATCACCCCGACGGGATCGGCCAGGACGACGGGCCCACGGGTCTGACCGTTCTGAGAGGCAATCGACTGCAGGCCCTTGAGGGCCTGCCGGATCGGGGACAGGCTGGCCACGATCAGCACCTCCACCATCCCTCTGGGTTCCTGGGTGACGAGCTTGAAGGCATCCGAGCCTGGATCCGGGATGCGGACCGAGCGGCCCGGCGCCACACGGGTGGCTTCCTCGCTGGCGGTCCAGTTGTTCGGATAGATCACAGTCATCTCCCCGGTCGGATCGATGACCAGCAGGCTGATGAACAGTGGCTGGGACTCCTGGTTGACCACCTCGAACCCCACGGGAGTTCCCACCGGCAGGCGATTCGGATCCCTGCTGGAGGATGGCCTTGCTTCGGTGCGTGAGGCCTTGCCCACACCACGGGTGGGGAAGGTTTCCGCCACCAGGGAGGAGGACTGCCCTTCGGGACGCATGGACACGACGACATCCAGCCGGGAGGAGTCCGTGTTCAAGGCGAGTTTGAAGATCCTCGCCGCCAGGAGCGCCTTGAGCTTCGGCTTGAGTCTCGCAATGGCCGCGACGGGCGCTTCGTTCGCAGGCCCGAAGGATCCGGGGATCACGTCTCCCCCGGCGGAGAAGAAGCCGATGCTGCCGACAACGGGGCGAGGCGAACCCGAAGGCGAAGCCGGCTGCCGCCCAGCCCCGGAGTAGCGGCCAAGGATGTACTGCACTTCGCCCCTGAGCAGAGCCACCGCCTCGATCCGCTGCAGCTGGCTCAGGGCCTGCTGTGCCGCGGACGCTTCCTGACCCAGGGAAGGGTCGAGCCCGATGGTCAGCTTCACGTCGTCAGGCAGGGTGCGGACCTGTTCCTGGATGAAGTGGCCGGCCCTGACCTGGGCCTGGCCCCCGGTCCTGCTGGCCTGAGCCCTCAGGCCACGGCGGCTGGTCAGTTGCAGTTCACCGAGGGCCTGGCCCCGTTCATCGACGATGCGGAAGGTGGAGCCGGGGTTGTACGCCGCCAGACTCTGGGGATCGATGCCCCCGAGCCACAGCTCCAGCTTCTGTCCCTGAACGTTGGTGATCACCCCCTCGGCGGGCTGATGGAGCGTCTTGACGAAATAGAGCGGTTGGCGCTCATTGGCACTGTTTGGTCTGACTTCATAGGCGGGCTCCTGCTGGGTGGAGGAGAGGCGAACAGTGCTCCTGCTGACCGTTGGAATCAGAGTCTGCAGTGAATCGCCGTGGGTCTGTTGCCAGAGATACTGGGTCAGGAGATAGGTGAAGACGCCGCAGTCCACATCACTGAAGGAGGCGTCCGCGGCGAGTTGATCGCGTCGGGTTCCGGCAACGATGACCCCATTGCCGATACCGATTCGGCGCTGCTTGATGAATTCCTGGTTGCTGAGGCCCACGCCGGCCAGCAGCTTCGCCTGCAACTCCTGCTCCTGAGGGGAGATCAGCAGCTTCGCGTTGCCGTCCCTGGATCGGATGCGGAAGTTCCCGCGCGTCCCACCACCCGAGTGGCAGCTGTCCAGCACCGCGGTGAACGACTGAGTCGGGATGGAGCGGGTCAGCAGAAACAGGCTGTGGCCGGTGATGTCCAACACGGTGCCCCCCTGCTCAGGAAACCCAGCCGGCAATCGGCTGTCGATCGGCACGAAGGTGCTGTTGAGCCCATCGGGGTTGTCGCGATCGGGATCGGCGACCCGCGATCCATGGCCCGAATAGTGGAAGACAACCACATCGCCCGGCCTGGCCTGGCGAACCAGGTGTGCTTCGAAGGCCTGCAGGATTCCTGCCCGCGTGGCGGCCCCGTCCGTGAGGATGAGGATGTCACTGGGATGGAATCCGAAGCGGTGAATCAGCAATTCCTGCTGAAGATGCACATCCGTCACGCACCCCAGCAGCGGGGTGAACATCGACGCCGCCGGGTAGTCATTGATCCCCACCAGCAACGCCAGCTTGCGCGAGGTGTTCTGGGCCAGCACCTTGCCGTACTGCGTTCCCTGGGAAGCCAGGTCGAGACCACCCAGGCCCAGAGTGGCGAGGGCGGCACCGCTGAACTCCAGGAAGTGTCGTCGCTTCATCGGCGCCTCTCCGGCACAGGCTCCCGGTTGGGCACCATCCTGGTCAGGCAGTTCATTCGCAGGCAAGCCACAGGATCACTTGTTCACGTTCACCTCTACGCCTGCACACCCACGTGCCCCTAGGCTGGCGAGCCAGGCGCATGACGAAGAAGGATTGAGAACCGTTGGTTTAGGTATCGAGACCTCCGTAGGCTCCAGGTCGAAACCGCTGTGCAGATCTAGACTGAACCAGGAATCTGCAGCCCTATCTTCCAGCCTCATCTGGCTGGATCCCTTGCCTTGGCCATAGCCTTCATGGGCTGTTCAGCTCAGCGTCGGTGTTGCTGAGAGGTTGAGCGAACCTCCAAGGGGTTTACTCCTCCTGCATCCGTGCCGCTGGGCGGCGTGGAAGCCCTGCGTGGCTCGTCTCCCACCTCTTCCCTGGCCGGATGAGCAGCAGTGGAGCGGCAACGTCGGCGGTCATGGCAGGAGGATCAAGCTCGTTCATCGTTCATCGTTCATCGTTCATCGTTCATGTCCAAGGCCCTCTCTATCAGGAGCGTTCCCCATGGATCGACGCATCGCACCGGCCGCCATCACCCTGGCCTCGCTGCTGCTCTCTCTGCCAGCTCTGGCGGCGCCGGCACCGGCCGAAGGCCAGATCCCGGATCCGGTGTCCATGCTGCTGCCGGGGGCGGCCAAGCCGGGAACCGACCCTCTGCAGCTGCTGCAGAACGCCCGGGTTCAGAAGGATCTGGCGCTTTCGGCCAGCCAGGTCGAGCAGTTGAAGCAACTAAACGATCAGACCCGCTCGCGGGTCCGTTCGATGGCGAGAACTCGCGGGGGACCAGCCGCGTCGCCGAGCGTCAGCGCTGTGCGGGGATACGAGGCGCAACAGCAACAGCTCAATCAGGATGCCCGCCAGAAGGTGGCCGAAATCCTGCGGCCGAACCAGTTGGAGCAGTTTCGTCAGCTCGTCGAGTCCCAGCAGGGGGCCGATCCTCTGGAGCTTCTGCTCAGCGATCAGGTTCGCGCTGTCCTCGCTCTGTCGGAAGATCAGGTGGGGCAGTTGAGTCAGCTGGCCCAGCAGCTGCGTGCCGGATCCGGTGGCCGCACGCGCGGAGCCTCCCCCGGGGGACAGGAGGTTGGTGCCGTGCGCACCCGGCTTGATCAGCAGGTGCGCGAGGCGCGCCAGCAGGTGGCAGACATTCTTACCACGCCGCAGCTGCAGCGGCTGAAACAGATCCTGGTCCAGGTCGATGTCACCGCCCTTGCCGATCCTGCCCTGGCCAGTTCACTCGGCCTCACCCCGGAGCAGCAACGCACGCTGGTGAAGAGTCAGGAGCAGGATTTCGAAACCATCGGCGCCACGTTCAAACCGGTGCGTACCCGAAGTGGCGATCCCGTGGCCCAGTGTGCTGGCGTCGCTTCGAACCGTACCAACCTTGATCCTGTCCTTCAGCAGAATCGTCAGCGCAGCCGGGGTGTGCTGACGTCAGAGCAGTTGGCAACACTCCAGCAGCTGGAAGGAAAGCCGATCCGCCTCGATCCGCCGGCCTGTGGCCCCTAGGGTCCGCCGCCTCCGGGCCGGTTGCCGTGCCCGATTCCCTCTCGAGACATCCCATGACCCTCCGTGACGATCTTCAGAGCCTCGCCGACGGAACGCTTGGGCGATCTGGCCTCCAACGCCTGCTGACTGTGGAGGACGAGGACCAGCAGCTTCTGTTCGCGCAGGCCAGGGCGGTTCGCGCCGCGGCGGGAGTCGAGCAGGTGACGCTGCGCGGGGTGATCGAGATCTCGAATCACTGTCAGAAGAGCTGCGATTACTGCGCCATGCGCAGTCCGAACGGGGATCTCGAACGGTATCGATTGGATGCCGAGGCCATCATGGCCATCGTGGCAACGATTCACGCCCATGGGATCCCGATTGCCTTTCTTCAATCCGGCCAGGATCCCCGCTGTGATGAGGTGATCGAGCAGGTGATTCCTGCCATCAAGCGCCAGTACGGTTTACGGGTGTTGCTCTGCCTGGGGGAGAGGCCCCGTTCTGCCTATCGGCGCTTCGCAGAGCTGGGAGCCGATTCCTATATCCTTAAGTTCGAAACCTCCGATCCCTGTCTCTATGAGGCGATCGCACGTACTCCCCTGGCCCGGCGTCTGGATTGCATCCGGAATCTCCAGGGCCTTGGCTTCGAGGTTGGCACCGGAAACATCGTTGGTTTGCCTCATCAGAGCCTGGATGTTCTCGTGGACGACATACTACTGGCCATTCAGCTTCGGCCTGACTTTGTGAGTGCCTCTCCCTTTATCCCCAATCCATCGACTCCGTTCGAGGAGCATCCCTATGGAAGTCTTCGATTGACCCTGAACACACTGGCGATCTATCGAATTGCGCTGAAGACACCACTGATCCCCAATGTGAGTGCCTTGGAAAAGATTCAGCCCGGTGGCCAGCTGATGGGTCTTCATGCCGGCGCCAATGTGATGACCGTGAACTTCACCCCCAAGAGCTTCCAGGAGAAGTTCAGCATCTACTCGAACGAGCGGTTCGTCGTCAGCCTGAATCACGCACTTCAGACGATCGAGGCGGCCGGCCTGCAGCGCCGCAACCTGGAACCGAAGCAGAAGCTGCTGCCCGCCCTTCTCCCCACCTGATCATCGGGTTGAGCCTCGCTCGGTTATGATGTCTTCTCGGTTCAGCCCCATGCCAGCAGCCGTCCTGTCGCTGAGCATGGTGGCAAGTCTTGTTGTTGGAGCCACGAGTTCTGTGGCATGGGCCCAGATCGGCTCTGCGGATCACTCCTCGGGGGACTGGATCCGAATCAACTCCAAGCGATCACTGGCTAATCTGGAGAGCATTGATTCCTTTGGGATCACGGAACAGGGGACTCTGGCTGCAAGGCTTCTGCTCGACTATTTGATGCGGGCTCATCTCCCATCCCTGCGTTCGGCGGATCGGATCTATCAGACGATCATCCCCAAGGAGAATTATGGAGGTGACTACACGGCTCTGCAATGGTTCGTCGAGTACCTGCTGGCTGAACCTGACCAGAGGCGCATTCTGCTGCGAGATCCGCTGGTGGCGAGTTACTTCCATTTCTTTGCAGGCCATGACTATGCTGCTCTGAAGGAGTACCTGCAGCGGAAGTATCATCTGAAGGACTTTCCTGATCAGGAATCCGAAAGGGGTCGCAACCGCTCTGCCTTTCTCGAAGACTTTATCCTGTTCAACAATCCAAAGCGAGAGCAGTGGGAAAAGAGCAGTGCCATTATTGATCGCCTCAGGATTATGCCTGGTTCCACGATTGCCGACATCGGCAGCGGTCCTGGGTACTACAGCTTTCAGTTTGCTCGGCAGGTAGGACCCAATGGCAGAGTCTTCGCCATCGACACTGTCAAGCAGCATCTCGACTATGTCGATAAGGTCAGTCGCAGTCAAGGGATCACTAACATTTCAACGGTTCAGAATCACAACGAATCGCTGGGTCTGGCGCCCGGGCAGAAGGTTGATATGGCTTTTATGTGCTCGCTCTACCACATTATTTATATCGTCTACCGGGAATCCGCCCGCGAGAAGTTTCTGGAGAGCATCAAAAGCTCGCTCAGTCCAGGTGGTCGACTGGTGATTGTCGATAATGCTGTTGTCGAGGGCACGGACCCTCCCTATCACGGGCCGTACATCGCCAGAGAGCTTGTCGTTGCTCAGCTGAAACACTATGGATTCGAACTTGAGGATTACTACCAGGCGATCCCTCAGCGGTATGTGCTTTCGTTTCGTTTGGTCAGAGCACGCTGAGCAAGGCACCCGGCCCCATGGACGGTTATGCGATCGGCATCCTCGCGGCCCTGGGGTCATCGGCCTCCTGGGCGGTCGGATCCGTTCTGTTCAAACGCATCGGTGCGGATCTCTGCTCAGCGGCGATGACCCTGGCCAAAGGGGGCATGAGCGTGGGACTCCTTTCCCTCGCCGTCCTGCTGACGGGGGTTCATGGCATGGATCCTCAGTCCTTGCTGCTGCTCGCCATCAGTGGAGTGGTGGGCATCGGGCTGGGGGATACCTTCTTCTTTGAGGCCCTGAAGCATCTTGGCGCCCACTCCCTGGTGATCATGATGATGCTGGGGCAGGTGCTCACCGCTCTGCTGGCGATTCCGTTCCTGGGCGAGCTGCCCACGCCCGTGAGCGGGGGCGGGATCGCCCTGGTGCTGCTGGGCGTGGGCCTGGTGCTCTGGCAGCCACAGGCGGAGGCGGTCGAGAGCCAGTCCCTGAACAGGCGAGGCCTCCTCTTCGGTCTGCTCACCGTGTTCTGTCTCTCCGGTTCGCTGATCATCGCCAAGCAGGGCCTGGGCGAGATCTCCGCCCTGCAGGGCACCTGGATCCGGATGGCGGCGGGCACAGCCGCCATGCTCTGCTTCGGCCTGTCGAAGCGGGGGCGTGTCACGGACTGGATCGCGCCCTTCCGGAATCTGAGCGTGCTCCGCAACTTCGCCGCTTCAGTAGCGGTGATCACTTTCGGAGGTTTCTGGCTCTCCCTGCTGGCGCTCCAGCATCTCGACGTTGCGATCGCGAACACGCTGAGTTCGACCGAGCCCGTGTTCGTGCTGCCCCTGGCCGTGCTCCTGCTGCGGGAGCGGGTGCCCCTGCGGGCGATCGTAGGTACGGGGGTGACGATGTCAGGTGTGGTGCTGCTCTGCTATGCCCGCTGATGCTGGGATGGTTAAACAAACTACATCCCTGTATTAAGCGTCACTAAGGCTCGCGGACGTCATGAGTATGGCCGAATTAATCTGAGATCGATTACTTCGTGGGCCTGCATCTCCTTGTCTCCCAGCTTCCTGCCGCCGGGCCGTTTCACTCCGGTGCCGCAGGTTTTCTCTGGGATCTGGCCCCAACGGACCCTGCCTCGGCCCATCCACAAGCGTCAGCGGCTTGGTGTTGTACCTTCACCCCCCATGATTGGAGATCGAGGATGACGATGACTGATCCGAGGCTGATTCCGGCCCTGAGCCAGGCTGCGAGGATCGAGCGTGCAGAGGCCCGAGTGGCCGATTTCCGGCGACTGCAGGAGGCTGGCCTGATCTGCCGCAGTGGCGACTTCTTTCCCTCGGTTCACTATCCACCGATCACGATGTATCCACCCGTCAGGGAGGATGACTTCTTCGCGACCTATAGGTTGCCGGAGGATGGGTTGTTTGATGTCTATGCCCATATCCCCTTCTGCCGATCACGCTGCCTGTTCTGCCACTATCCCGTTCAGCTGGGAGAACGCTCCGCCGAGAAGGACCGTTACCTGGCTGCCTTGGAGCGGGAAATGGATCTGTATCGGCAGCGCCTGGGAATCGATCGGTTCAAGGCCCGTTCCGTGCTGGTAGGTGGCGGCACACCAACCTATCTGACTCTCGATCAGCTGCGAACCTTTCTCGATTTCTTCACGGCGCGGGTCGATCTCTCCGATTGCCGTCAATTCAACTATGACGTGGATCCGGTGACCCTGATCGGCGAGGAGGGCTTGGAGCGGTTGCAGCTGATGCGATCGTATGGAGTCGATCGCGTGACGATCGGCGTGCAGTCACTGAATGAGCATGTACTCAAACTGATGAATCGCCATCATGGTATTCAGGAGACACTATCGGCGGTTGAGAACTGCAGGAATCTTGGTTTCCAGGTGAACATCGAGTTCATCTTCGGCTACCCGGGGGAGACACTGGAGAACTGGATGGAGGTGATCGAATTCGCGGTTTCCCTCGGGGTGGAAGAGATCCAGCTCTATCGGCTCAAGATCGAAGCCTACGGTGATTTCCAAGCCCCGATCAAGGGCCTCTGCAGCAGCAAGCCCGAACGGTTGCCCAGCCTGGCAGAGACGATCATGATGAAGCAGATGGCAATTGATCTTCTCGCTCAGCATGGATACCGGGAGAATCTGCGCCGGGTCTTCTCCCGGGAGCGGCATCACTTCTCCCATTATGCCGATAATCAGTGTTGTGGCCTTCTTGATCAAGTTGGCTTTGGCCTGACGGCATTCAGCAGCCTGAGAGATCGATTTGCACTCAACACACAGAACTTTGAGCAGTATTACGCCATGATTTCGGAAGGGCATCTTCCCCTGAATCGTGGCATCATCAGAAGCCAGGAGGAGCAGATGCGATGGGCCATCATCCTTCCGCTCAAGAACAGGGCACTCTGGAAACGACACTTCGAGAAGGTGAGCGGCGGTGTGTCTTTCAATCAGGCGTTCCGCGCCAAGTTCGATCGTCTCAAGGAATTCGGATTGATCGTGGAGGATGAAGAAAAGATCGAGCTCACGCCTCTCGGGGCCTTTGTTGCCGACGAAGTCGTGCAGCAGTTTCATGCTCCAGAATACTCTCCTTACCCTGCCGATCAGTATGCGGACGGTCCCCTGCATCCTCATCGCAACTGGACATCCACCGCCCAGCCACTCCTCTGTCACCAGCATGGCTGAAGTTCTCTGGCCAGGTTTCAGATCTAAGCCGGGCAGTCCTGGTAGGCCATCGTTACGGTACCCGTCGGACTGAACCGCAGGGAGGTGACCACCAGTGCACGATTGGGCGCGGCCTGCTGGATGCGGCTGCGGCTGTCGGCGGGAAGGAGTTGCAGATTCAGCGAAGCTTCTGAGCCATTGTCCTGAATCGTGAGGCCGCTGCTGGTCAGTACCAGATCGGGCAACGTCCTGCACGGCTTCAACAGGCCGCCCCGAACGCGGCTGCCGAGATTCTGGCGAGCCACCACCCTGCCTTCGAAGGTGATCGCTGCCACCGAAGCGGTCGGCACGGATTGCCTCGAGCCTTTCACGAAGTTCACCGCACTCCTGGTCAGCTCCTGCAGCCTCACCCCCGATAGCGTCTGTCGGTTCCTGAGCTGGATGTTGGCATTCCCCGGCAGTACGAGGGTCAGCAGCTCGGCGGCCCGGCAGGGCAAGGCTGCAGGCAGCATGGCCAGCAGCATCACCGCTGCTGAGGTCGTCGAGGCGGCCCTGCATTGCCAGCGACCTGACTTCATCAGCTTCCTGAGGCAAGGCGAACACAGCAATGTAGGCCATTGTTGCCGCCAGATCGGATGATCGGCCTTACGCTGCTCGCCCATCCTTCTCCAGGCCCGATCACCCCATGTCGAAGCCTTCAGGTCCAGGGACAGAGATGCCCTTTCTTGCGGGCTTCGCCAGCATCCTGGGCCTGATCGCTATCTGCCTCTTTTTCTCGGGCTGGATTTATCGCTGGGCTTACTTCAGTTACTTCAGTATTGACGTCACCTCCCAGAACTACACTGTCCAGTCCTTCCTGATGGTGCCGCTGCAGATCTATCTGGGCAGCCTTGTAAACATCGCCAAGACGGTGCTTGTGCTTGTGCTGATTCCTTTGCTCAGCCTTCTCTCGATCACGGCTCTACATCGGACCTACGCTTTCCTGGGTCGAGCTTCCTCCCTCAGCCCTTGCCTGATCCATTTCAGGCAGCGATTCTTTCTAGTGGATCAGCTGGATCGCTCCAGCCTGCGAACCTACGTCTCCCTGATCGACGAACTGGTGATCGTAGGCTGGGTGCTCACCCTTCTGTTCTGGTTCTCTCAGCATCAGGCTCTGCAGGATGCCCGTCGGGATGCGGTCAACGCCACTTCCACCCTGCCTGTGGTGAGTCTAGTGGCCCCTCGGCAGGACAACGTTCTGGGTGCGGACCTTCGGATCCTCAATGATGGTGGCGACCCCATCGCCGATGTTCCCCTGGAGGGCAGTGTCCTGATCGGAGACCGGCTTCTGGCCCGGGACATCCGCTCCACCACTCTCACGAACGTCTCCGATGAGCTGGTCTGGCGACTGCTGACCTATGGGGACAGCTCCTGGCTCTATCTCATCCGCACCATTCCTGCTGGTTCAGGCGGAGAGGTGAGGCCCCTGATTCTTGCGGTACCGAATGCCAGACGTGGTCAGATGCTGATCCTCAGCCCCACGATTCCGGAGCTGCGTCCGTGAGGAGAGCTTGTCGCCTCCAGCACCTGAGGGGTTCGGCTGATGCGGATGTTCCCGCAACTGCTGCGGCTGGCCCTTCGGTGACGGCAGCCGAAGCCTATAGCTGCCGCCCTGTCTGTGAGCCGGACGCCCCAATGGCTTCGAACATCGGAGCGGAAGCTTTTCATCGACGTAGGAGCATGAAAGTTCTGAACAACCCGAATCAACGTAGTGGGCCTGTCCAGAGCTTGTAAGGGTTTTCGGTGGGAATTATTCTCGGCTTCGAGTCACGGCATCTGCCATGAAGAATGCTGAAGTTAATCAGCTGCTTTTGTGGGCCACCTGCTGCCGAACCTAGAATCTAAACATACTTAAACCCTGCCAGCATGAACCGTAATGAATGGATCCGCAATACATCAATCCGTAATGAATCGAATCCGGATCGCACCGCGCCTGGCGTGATGGGGTTGTTGCTGGCCCTGGCTGCCATCAGCACCACGGGGGTGATCAGCACCATACTGGTTGTCCTGGCAGGCATCATGGGGGTGACGGCGGTCGTCGGCTTTTGCCCTCTTTATCGGTCTCTGGGCATCACCACCTCACACCTTTCTGATCATTGATCCCGGGTGATCGCACCTGCCGCCAGCCGATGACATCCGCCAACCACTCCGCGCCAACCGCTTCTTGCGACCATGCCCTGCGTCTGCGCAGCCTCTGGCTGACCTGGCTGCTGGCGATGCTGTTCCACGTGGACCTGGGGCTGATGCCTCTGTTCCATGGCGTCTCTCCCGAGATCCACAGCCATGTGAATCCAAGCAAGCTGCCGATTCTTTACAGCGCGATGCTGGGCTACTTCCTGGTGCCGCTTGTCGCCATTCTGCTGATCGCCTACGCCGCCAGCGATCCTGAGCATGCCCAGGCCTGGCGGCCCTGGCGCCGGGTTCATTTCTGGCTCAGCGTTGTTTACACCGTCACCAACTTCCCCCACCTCATCGCCGACATCCTCGTGCCTGACGCGCGTGTTGATCAGATCGTGCTGATGGTGGCTCTGGTGGTGTTCGGGCTGCTGATCAACCTGGAGGGTTGGCGCTGGTGGCGGCAGGCCTGAGCCGCTGTTTGGGGCAACTTACTCAGCGGCTTGTCCAGGCGCGGCGCAGTCGGACGGGAATGTTCCGGCGCTGGCCACAGTCATCTGACTGGCTGTGGCCCGGCGACCCTCCTTCAGGCCGACCGCCAGTCGAGCCAGGGGAGGAAGGGAAGGATCGCCGCGGTGGAGGCCCGATAGGCCGCATAGCCGGGATGAACCTCGCAGAGCCGGGCTTCCTCGCGGCGCGCCTTGTTCCCCAATACCACCACCAGAGCCAGCAACAGGCCCAGGTGCAGCAGGCTGCCCAGCGCCAGGGCCACTCCGAGGGAACAGATCAGCAGCGATTGGTAGAGGGGATGGCGACAGCGCCCATAGGCACCCTTCGTCACCAGAGCCGCGCCAGGAATCGGTTCCGGCAGGGGGCTGAGGCTGTCGCCGAGGCTGAGAGCCCCTTGACCACCCAACAGCAGGCCCACTGCAAACAGTCCGATTCCTGCGATCCGCAAGGCCAGGGGCCAGTCCAGACCCAGCGAACTGGGTGAGGGGGTCGGGGGAAGGAAATGAGCGGTGATCAGCAGCATCTGGGCGATCAGCCACCATTCGCCGTGGCGGTTGTCCTGAAGTCCTTGCCAGGAGAAGCCCCACATCTGAAGGCGTCCGGACAGAGTGTCGAACATGGTCGTCCTCCCGCAGTGCTTCAGTCTGAGAGCGGCCGGACCCGGTGGAACGTCCGCATTCCCGTACCTTGCCTGAGTGGATCCGCAGGGCACCTGGCATGCCCATCTCGGCCAGGATCTGCCAGCGCCCGGCCCGTTGGCGTCCATGGCTGGTGCGGCTCAGGCTCTCCCCCAGCAACCGCTCAGCAGACAGATGAAGCCGACACCCAGAAACAGCCAGGGGGAGAAGCCGACGAGGGGACCGATCGCCACGCCCACCGACAGCACCAGCCACGGACACCAGCGCGGCCAGGGGGACAGGAACGTGATGGTTTCGACCTGAGGAGCGGATCGGCTCCCCTCGAGATCGCCAGGATCTTCGATGGAGCCGCTCATGGTTCCTGGTCACGGCAACGTTCGAATGGTCTAACCCCTCCCGGTCACGACGAGCCGGCTCAGGATCAACGGAGATACAGCGCGAGGCAGGATTCGATCTCAGGCCTGGGCGACGATGCCACTCCACTGCACGGCCTTGATCTGGTCGCGGCGCCAGGAGTGGAACAGCAGTGGCTCCCCTGCCGTGCAGAGGGGGCACAGGCTGATCTGGCCGGCAGTGAGACCCTCGTTTTCCAGCTGCAGCCGTGTCGCGAGCCGGATGTCGAGGCGATGCCGTCCGGGTTCCGGGTCATCGCTGAGTGCGCCGATCTGTCGCAGCGGCTCCAGCTCAGCCTCGCGTCCGGAAGCCGCTGCCCCGCAGACGCTCCCTTCCGCCCCGGGGTGGAGACTGGCCGCCACCTGCAGCGCCACCGGCCGCTCCACCTGGTAGGCCCCGCCGCTGACGGCGGGGCCTAGAGCCAGCCGCAGATCCTGCCGGCGGCTGCCGGCCGCCTCCAACTGGCGGATCGCCGCCGGCAGGATCCGTCCGGCCAGACCACGCCAGCCGGTATGGCAGGCCGCCACCCGGCCGCTGGCCGGGTCGGCGATCAGCACAGGGGTGCAGTCGGCGCCGCAGACCCAGATCGACTGCCCGCCGGCTCCACTGACCAGTCCATCCCCCTCCGGCCAGGGCTCTGCCCGGGCCGCTTCGGCCGGCAGCACCGTGGCGCTGTGGATCTGGCGGGTGCGATGGACGGAGACCCCGGCGCTCAGGTAGCCGGCCAGCTCCTGGGGTCCGCGGCCGCTCCATTGGCGCGTGAAGAAGCCGTGCTCGAATTCGGCCAGGAGATCGGCCTGCAGGAAATAGCCGCCGTAGGTGCCCACCCAGGTCCAGCCGGGCAGGGCGTTGAAGCCCCCGTCGGGGCGATCGAAGGGGGCTTCGACGGACTGCGCCACGGGAACTCCCTTCAGGCGTCGGGCAGATCGCGCAGCAACCAGAAGCCATCGAACCGCTCCGATCGCTCGTCGCACTGCACCGCGATGAACTGGAGCCCCGCTCCTACCCGGCGGGCCGCAGCGAAGGCCTCGGCTGCTCCGGCGGCTTCCTCCTCCGCCAGGGAGGCCACCAGCCAGCGGTCCTCCAGCCCGGCTTCCAGCACGAGAGCGGATCCCTCGATCTGCAGCCGGGTGGGCTCCAGGCCGGCCAGCCAGCCGGCGATCGCCAGGGCCCGGGTGCGACTGAACAGTCGGATCCCCGGCACCATGTGATCGCGGGCAAGCTCGGGTGGCAGGGGCACCAGCCCCTCGAAGCCGATGTCCCAGTCGGCCGCCTCCCGCAAGGCACCCAGAGGCAGGGAGGCCCAGCTCCAGCTGTCACCCCGCGCCGCTTCGGGCAGCGGAATGGCCACCGCCTGCGGCGGTTGTGGTGGGGGGGCCAGGGGACCGGCCATGTAGCCCTGTTCAGCCGGATACAGCTCCCGTTCCCGCTCCTGCAGCCACTCGGCCAGGGCATAGCAACGGCGACTCGGTACAACCTCCAGGCCGATCGCCTCGGCGGCGCGCTGCACCATGGTGCGCATCGTGGCGCGCCAGCAGCGCAGCCGGCGGGGCGGAGCGAAGCCTTCGACCGCCGCTGCGGCGAGGGCTTCGTTGAGGGCACCCTGCAACCAGACGGAATTGACGCTGGTGGCCGGACAGATGCGCGCCCAGCGGAAGTGGCGTTCCGGGGTGGAAAAGGCCGGGGTGGAGCAGATCAGCAGCTCCCAGCGCTTCTTGCCGTCAGCCTCCAGCACCGGGCGGGAAAAGAAATCGAGTTCCCAGTCGGCAGCGATCTCGGCGCCGGGCCCGGCGATGACGGTCCGGCTCATCCCGCAGCCTGCTCCTGCTGACGCAGGGCATGACGGGCCCGGTTGGCCCGGTCGACGGCCTCCGCAAGCACTTTCTCCTTGTCGATCAGCAGCTCGCCGGGCTGGTACTCCAGCAGGGCGGTGTTGAGGCCGATGCGGCCGCGGGCCGGATCGATCTGAGTGATCAGGGCCTTGACCCGGTCTCCCTGGTCGAACACCTCGCGCAGATCCCGCAGGCTGCCGCCGGTGACGCAGGAGTGATGCAGCAGTCCACTGACGCCGCCGAGGTCGACGAAGAAGCCGTAGGGCTTCACGGACACCACCTGCCCCTCCACCAGCTGACCCACTTCCAGCTCCGAGAAGCGGGCGGCCGTGGCGGCCCGCTTCTCGGAGAGCACCAGCTTGCGGGTCTCCGTGTTCACCTCCAGGAAGGCCACGCCGAGACTCTTGCCCACCAGGGCTTCGTGGTTCTCGCCGTCGAGAAGCTGAGAGCGGGGGATGAAGCCGCGCAGGCCCTCCAGATCGCAGGTGACCCCGCCTCGGTTGAAGCCGTTCACCTTCACCTGCACCACCTTGCCCTCCTTCTCCAGCTGCTTCACCTTCTCCCAGCTCTGCCGCAGGGCAAGCGCACGGGCGCTGACGGTGACCATACCGTCGGCGTTCTGCTCGCGGGTGACGAGTACCTGCACCGCCAGGCCCTTCGGAAAGCGCTCCTTGAGATTCGTGATCACACCGAGCCCGGCCTCCTTCTTGGGCATGAAGCCGGGGGCCTTGCCCCCGATATCCACGTACACCCCGTCGCTCTCGACGCCGATCACGGTTCCACCCACCACCTCGCCGGTGGCCCCGACCGGTTCGTTCTCGTCGAGCGCCGCCAGGAAGGCCTCCTCGTCGAAGTCGAAGTCGTCGACGGTGCGGGCCGGGGTCGTGCCGGATGGTTCGCCCGGAGCGGGCCGAGAGGTTCCGGCGGCGGGGGCCTTGGCGCCGCGGCGGCCGGAGCGGCTGTCGGGACCCAGCAGATCGGCCATGGTCATCCCCTCGAGGCTGGCCGTTTCGAAGCGGTCGTCATCGGCCATCGGCGGCACACCCGGCGAAGGCGCCGGGGCCGGGGGCTGAGCTGTCACGGCGGTCATGACCCCCTCCGCTCCAGCGGCAGCCTGCTCCTGCTCCTCCTCCTTACGGCTGAGATACATGAGCTGCGGAGGCTTGCGCGGCGGCGCTGCATTCGGCTGGGGCCGGGGGCCAGCGGGGGGGACTGGACGCTGTGATCCGGCCATGAACCAGTGGGAACAGACAGCATCACACTGTAAGGATCGGGGACAGAGACAGATGGGCGCACGACCACCTCACGCGTTGGAGTGTCTGAGCTGGCCGGCCGTTCGCGCTGCGGCAGCCCGGCCAGGCAGCACCGTGGTATGGCCGTTCGGCGCCGTGGAGCAGCACGGACCCCATCTGCCGCTCGGCACTGATGCCCTGCTCGCTGAAAGGGTGCTGCAGGCCGTGTTCGAACGCCTTGCCCCCGATCTGCCGATCTGGAGGCTGCCCCTGTTCAGCCTTGGGTTCTCACCGGAGCATGGGGCGTTCCCCGGCACCCTCAGCCTGCCGGCGGAGGTGATGCTCCCGGTGGTGATGGCGGTAGGCAGGGATCTGGCCAGCGCCGGGTTCCAGCGTCTGGTGCTGTTCAACGCCCACGGTGGTCAGATCGCCCTGCTGCAGGTTGCGGCCCGGCAGCTGCGCGCCGCCCACCCCAGGCTGGCGGTGATGCCCTGCTTCCTGTGGAGCGGCCCGGAAGGGATCGCCGCCCTGCTGCCGGAACCCGAACGCAGCGACGGACTGCATGCGGGTCTGGCCGAAACCAGCCTGATGCTCCATCTCGCCCCCGAGCTCGTGGGCCCGGAGCGCCCCTGCGATGGTCAGCTGCGCCAGCCCCCCCCAGCGGGCTGGAGTCTGGAGGGGGCGGTGCCGAGCGCCTGGCTGACGTCCGACCTCTCCGCCAGCGGTGTGGTGGGCGATGCGGGCGCCGCCGACGCCGCGCTGGGCGCCGTGCTGTTCGAGCGGCTGGTGAGCGGCTGGACCGTGCTGCTGAGCGATCTGCTCTCCAGCACCTGGCCACCGCGGGGCTGACCCGTTCTCGCCGGGGTGGTTACAGTCGTTCGACAAGACTCCCTGCCAGCACGGCCATGCCCACCCTCGACAGCTCCACGGTTTCCTCCGCGGTGGCCTCCGCGTCCGGTGCCGGCGGTGGCCAAGAGGAACCGCTGGCCGGCCTGCCTGATTTCAGCAGCAGCGACTACAAAGACGCCTACAGCCGCATCAACGCGATCGTGATCGAGGGGGAGCAGGAAGCCCACGACAACTACATCTCCCTCGGCAGCCTGATTCCTGAGCAGGCCGAGGAGCTGGCCCGGCTGGCGCGGATGGAACTGAAGCACATGAAGGGGTTCACCGCCTGTGCCAACAACCTCGGCGTGACCGCCGACATGGCCTTCGCCCGGGAGTTCTTCTCTCCACTCCACGGCAACTTCCAGACGGCGCTGGCGGAAGGGAAGGTGGTGACCTGCCTGCTGATCCAGGCGATCCTGATCGAAGCTTTTGCCATCTCGGCCTACCACATCTACATCCCCGTCGCCGATCCCTTCGCCCGCAGGATCACGGAGGGCGTCGTCAAGGACGAGTACACCCACCTCAACTATGGCCAGGAGTGGCTGAAGGCCAACCTCGAGAGCTGCCGCGAGGAGCTGGAACAGGCCAACCGCGCCAACCTGCCCCTGGTGCGCCGGATGCTGGAGCAGGTGGCGGCCGACGCCGCCGTGCTTCACATGGACCAGGAAGACCTGATGGCCGACTTCATGACCTCCTATCAGGAGGTGCTGACCGACATCGGCTTCAGCTCACGCGAGATCGCCCGTCTCGCGACGGCCGCCCTGCTGGGCTGAGCCCTTGCTGATGCCCGTGGCAGGATGTGTCCCCGGCGACAGCCGCCCTCCTTCAGCCCCCACCCCAGCTGCATGTTCGGCCTGATCGGTCACTCCACGAGCCTGGATGAGGCGCGGAGCATGGCCCTTGAACTCGGCTATCCCGAATACGCCGAAGGGGACCTCGATATGTGGTGTGTGGCCCCACCCCAGCTCGTCGAGACGGTCTCGATCACCAGCCCCACAGGCCAGTGCATCCAGGGGGCCTACATCGATTCGGTCTTCGTGCCTGAGATGCTGAGCCGCTTCAAGACGGCGCGGCGCAAGGTGCTCAGTGCCATGGAGCTGGCCCAGAAGAACGGGATCAACATCACGGCGCTGGGCGGCTTCACCTCGATCATCTTCGAGAACTTCAAGCTGCTGAAGGAACGGCAGATCCGCAGCACCACGCTCGAATGGGAGCGCTTCACCACCGGCAACACCCACACCGCCTGGGTGATCGCCCAGCAGGTGGAACGCAACGCGCCGCTGCTCGGCATCGATCTGAACCAGGCCAGGGTCGCCGTTGTGGGAGCCACGGGGGATATCGGCAGTGCCGTCTGTCGCTGGCTGTGTCAGCGCACCGGTGTGGGCGAGCTGCTGCTGGTGGCCCGGCAGCAGCAGCCCCTGCTGGAACTCCAGAGCGAGCTCGGAGGCGGCAGGATCCTCAGCCTGGAGGAGGCCTTGCCCGAGGCCGATGTCGTGGTCTGGGTGGCCAGCATGCCCCAGACCCTCACGATCGATCCGGCCCATCTGCGCAAGCCCTGCCTGATGATCGACGGCGGCTATCCCAAGAACCTCGACGCCAGGGTGGCTGGTGACGGAGTCCACGTCCTCAAGGGCGGCATCGTGGAGTTCTGGCAGGACATCGGCTGGCAGATGATGAAAGTGGCAGAAATGGAGAATCCCGATCGCCAGCTGTTCGCCTGTTTTGCCGAGGCGATCCTGCTGGAGTTCGAGGAGATTCACACCAACTTCAGCTGGGGTCGCAACAACATCTCCCTGGCGAACATGGAACGGATCGGTGAGGCCTCCCTGCGTCACGGTTTCCGGGCCATCGGCCTGAACCCTGCCCAGATCGGCCAGCTCGTGGCCGTCTGACGATCCCCGTCCCACGGAGCTGATGGTTCCTTCGAGGGAGCCCATGCCCCGCACTCGCCCAAGGCCTCGCGCCCCCTCGCCCCTGACTCCCATGGCCCGCCGCCCCCTGCTCGAGTTCGAGAAACCCCTGGTCGAACTGGAGGAGCAGATCGAGCAGATCCGCCAGCTGGCCAAGGATTCGGAAGTGGATGTGAGCCAGCAGCTGCTGCAGCTGGAAACCCTCGCCGCTCGCCGGCGAGAGGAGATATTCAACGCTCTCACCCCGGCCCAGAAGATCCAGGTGGCGCGCCATCCCCAGCGCCCCAGCACGCTCGATTACATCCAGATCCTCACCGAGGACTGGTTCGAACTGCACGGGGACCGCCGCGGTTCCGACGACCAGGCCCTGGTGGGTGGTGTCGGCCGCATCGGTGATCAGGGGGTGGTGCTGCTCGGCCACCAGAAGGGGCGCGACACCAAGGAGAATGTGGCCCGCAATTTCGGCATGGCCTCGCCCGGCGGCTACCGCAAGGCCATGCGCCTGATGGAGCATGCCGATCGCTTCCGGCTGCCGATCCTGAGCTTCATCGACACCCCGGGGGCCTATGCGGGCGTTCTGGCTGAGGAACAGGGCCAGGGCGAGGCCATCGCCGTGAACCTGCGGGAGATGTTCCGCCTGCGGGTGCCGGTGCTGGCCACGGTGATCGGAGAGGGGGGGTCGGGGGGGGCGCTCGGTATCGGCGTGGCCGACCGGCTGCTGATGTTCGAGCACAGCGTCTACACCGTGGCCAGCCCGGAGGCCTGCGCTTCCATCCTGTGGCGGGATGCGGCCAAGGCCCCGGCGGCAGCGGCAGCCCTGCGGATCACCGCCGCCGATCTGCTCCAGCTGGGTGTGATCGATGCCGTGCTGCCGGAACCCTCCGGAGGCAATCACTGGGCTCCCCTGCAGGCGGCCGAGACCCTCAAGGCCGCCCTGATGGAGCAACTGCAGGAGCTTCAGCGGTTGAGCGTGGCAGAGCTGCTCGAGCAGCGCTACGCCAAGTTCCGCCGCATGGGCCGCGTGCTGGAGGCAGGGGCCACGGATTCTTCCCTCAGCTCTTAAGGTTCCCTCCGTTAGGCGAACCCGTTGGCTGCTGTTCTGATCACGGGTGCTTCCCGGGGCATAGGTGCGGCGGCTGCCCGGCGCTTCGCTGCCGCCGGCTGGGATCTGCTGCTGCTGGCGCGATCCGGCGAGGATCTTCAGTCCGTCGCGGCTCCCCTGCGCGAGGGCGGGCGCAGGGTGGAGTGCCTCAGCCTCGATCTGAGCGATCCCGAGCTGATCGCCCCCGCCCTCGGCAACCTGCTGGGACGGGGACTGGATCCATCGGTGGTGATCAACAACGCCGGTGCGGCTTACACCGGATCGCTGGCGGAGATGGAACTGGGGCGCTGGCAATGGCTGCTGCAGCTCAATCTCACCAGCGTCTTCCAGCTCTGCCAGGGCGTTCTGCCGCTGCTGCGCTCGGCAGGCGGCGGGATGATCATCAACGTCAGCAGCCATGCGGCCCGCAGCGCCTTCCCCGATTGGGGGGCTTACTGCACCACCAAGGCCGCTCTGGAATCGTTCAGCCGCTGCCTGGCGGTCGAGGAACGGCCCCATGGGATCCGTGTCAGCACGCTCACGCTCGGAGCGGTGGATACACCGCTCTGGGTGACGGAAACCGTCCACAGTTCCTTCGATCGGCGTGCCATGCTTGACCCCGATCAAGCCGCGGATGCCCTGCTGTTCCTCGCTCAGCAGCCTCCGTCCCAGGTGGTGGAGGACCTGACCCTCATGCCCGCCTCCGGCGTCCTCTGAGTCTTCCATGACCTCCACCCTTCCCCCCAGCCAGTTCTCCAGAGCCATCACTCCGGAGGCAGGCCCCAGCCCGGTCAGTCTGCGCATCCGGGAGCGCCTGCAACAGGCCGGCGTCTCCTTCTTCGCCAACGACAACGTGGCGGACTACCTGCTTGAAGGTGAGCTGGAGCAGCTGGAGATCGAAGTCGCCGGCAAGGTGCGCGAAATGCTGCGCAGCCTCGTGATCGACATCGACAATGACCACAACACCGAGGAAACAGCCGAGCGGGTCGCACGGATGTATCTGCAGGAAGTGTTCAAAGGTCGCTATCACAAGCAGCCCAAGATCGCCAGTTTTCCTAACGTCAAGAAGCTGGATGAGATCTACACCGTGGGGCCGATCTCGATCCGCTCAGCCTGCTCTCACCATCTGGTGCCGATCCTGGGCAACTGCTGGATCGGGATCAAGCCCGGTGATCGCGTCATCGGCCTCTCCAAGTTCGCCCGGGTGGCCGACTGGGTCTTCTCCCGTCCCCACATCCAGGAGGAAGCGGTGATGATCCTGGCCGACGAGATCGAGCGCCTCTGCATGCCCCAGGGACTGGCGATCCTGGTCAAGGCGCAGCACTACTGCATGAAATGGCGGGGCGTCAAGGAACCCCAGACCAGCATGGTCAACTCCGTGGTCCGTGGCGACTTCCGCCACGATCCGAGCCTGAAGCAGGAGTTCTTCGAGCTGGTCCGGCAGCAGGAGTCGATGCTTTCGACCTGAGTCCCTTGCTTGCTGCCCTGTCGTTTGAAGGCCCTCAGCCCGCTTCCCTCACGGCGTGTACCAGCTGTTCAACCCGCTCCAGGTTTTTTTCTCCGGGGAATACCTCCACCCCACTGGAAGCGTCCAGTCCGAAGGGGCTCAGATCCCGGAGAACCCCTGCCGCGTTCTCCGGGGTGATGCCGCCAGCCAGCCACCAGGGCAGGCCCGGCTCAAAGCCGCGCAACCACTCGACAGGCAGCCGCTGGCCGCTTCCGCCCAGCTGGTCGGGCACCCAGGCGTCGAGCAGCACGGCTTCCACCACTCCCAGATACCCCCGGGCGCGCTCCAGATCCTCTGGGCTGCGGATGCGCAGAGCCTTCCAGAGTGCACAACCCAGCTCTCGCCCCAGGGCCTCGCAGCGAGCGGGGGATTCCTGGCCATGCAACTGCACGACCTGATGGCCCCGGCTGGGGGATAGCTGCTCCAGCTCCTCGTTGGCCGGATTCGCCACCACCAGCACGCCACGACAGGCGGGGCGTGCCTGGGCCATGGCCGCGAACAGGCTCGGTCGTGCCTCCGGCTCGAGCCAGCGCGGGGACGAACGTACCGCGATCACCCCGACGGCATCCACCCCCAGAGTCGCCACGGCGGCCGCCTGGCGTGCCGAACGCAGACCGCAGATTTTCAGCTGGGGGACGCTCACGGCAGGAACGGCGCTGCAGCCTTTCTAGGATCGGGGTTACACGTCCTCGGGTCCCCCTGAGGCACCGCCGGGATCGGACGCGTGGGCGACGGATGGCAGCTGTTCAAGATTCGAGGCATTCCCCTGCGGATCCATCCCAGCTGGTTCCTGATCGTCGTGCTGGCGACCATGGGATTCCAGCAGCAGTACGCCGCCCGGCTTGCCGGACAGGCCTCGCCCGGCATTCTCTGGTTGCTGTCGCTCGGTACGGCCCTGCTCCTGTTCGTCTCGGTGCTGCTGCATGAGCTGGGGCATTCACTGGTGGCGATCGCCCACGGGGTGAAGGTGCGCAGCATCACCCTGTTCCTGCTGGGGGGCGTCGCCAGCGTGGAACGGGAATGCAGCACCGCCATGGGTGCCTTCCAGGTGGCGGCGGCGGGCCCCCTGGTCAGCCTGCTGCTTGCTGTGCTGCTGCTGGCCGGCAGCCATGGCGTCTCCCACCTCTCCCCTCTGCTCGGCGAAATGGTGGGCCAGCTGGGGGCTCTCAACCTGGTGCTCGCCCTGTTCAATCTCCTGCCCGGCCTGCCCCTTGACGGCGGCCTGATCCTCAAGGCGCTGGTATGGCAGTGGACCGGCAGCCAGCGACGGGGCATCCAGGTGGCGGCTGCCAGTGGTCGTTTCCTCTCCCTGATGGCGGTGGGAATGGGAACGCTGCTGGTGCTCAGAGGTGCAGGCTTCGGGGCGTTCTGGCTGATCCTTCTGGGCTGGTTCGGCTTGGGGGCCTCCCGCAACCAGATGCAACTGCTGGCGGTGCAGAAAGCCCTCAGGGAGCTGACGGTGCGGGAGGTCGCACGACGACGCTTCCGCGTTCTCGAGGCCGACACCAGCCTGCGGGAACTCAGCCGGATCCGGCGCAGCGAGACCAGCGGTCCGACCGACTGGGTGCTGGTCTGCGACCGCGGGCGCTGGAAGGGCGTGATCGATGACGAGCCCTTGCAGAACCTGCCTGTGCAGCGCTGGGACCTGGAGCGCGTGGGCGACCATCACAAGCCCCTCACCAGCCTGCCCACGATTCAGGATGATGCACCTCTCTGGCGTGCCGCCGTTCAGCTCGATGAGCCAGGCGTCGACCGCCTGCTGGTGCTCGGCTCCGCCGGCCTGCCCACCGGCACCGTCGAGCGACCGGAGATCTCGGAAGCGGTGTTGGGCCGTCTCGGCCTGCGGCTCCCGCCACCGCTGCTGGAGGCGGCGCGGCGCCAGGGTGCCTATCCGCTCGGTATGGCCCTGGGTCAGGTGGCACGAGGCATGGCGGATGGCGGCGATGTGTAGCTCAGACCGGCCCGAGCCGCCCCACTGACACGGAAGCGCTGGCGCCGAGCATCGATCGCGGCCCACTCCCACTCGCTCAGGGGTTCCGTCTGCAGCGGCCCTCCGCCGAGGTGGGTTTCGGCCGCCTGGCGCAGCTGAAGCTCAAGCGCCCCCTGCCCAAGTGGCAGGGGCGCCAGGCAGGGGGGGGGAGCGTCGAACAGCTCCTGCCAGAGCCGAGCCGGGGGTTCGATCAGCAGAGAGCCGTGCTGGAGCAGCTGGCCACGACGCCAGAGCTGGGCGCTGCCGATCCGCTTGGCCCCGTTGGCCTCGACGAGATCAGCGCTGGTGCTCGAGGCGAAGCAGCTGGCGCGATCCAGGCACGGCCCGGCCTGGCCGAACGTCAGAGGGTGGCCCAGGTCCGCCAGGGCATGGCCGAGCCAGGCACTGGCGAAGGCATAGGCCTCACGGCGCTGCCGCGGCGCTTCTGGCCAGAGCACGGCATAGGTGAGGCAACCGCCATGAAGAACGGCCCGGCCGCCGCTTGGGCGGCGCACCATGGCGATGCGCCCTGCGGCCAGGGCCCTGCTCCAGGCGGGTTCGATGCGGCGTTGATGGAAGCCGAGCGACAGGGTGGGCCTTGCCCAGGAGTACAGCCGCAGCACCGCCTGACCACGGCCCAGCACCAGCTCGTCCAGCAGCCAGTCGTCGATCGCCATCTGCCAGTCACCCCCGAGCCGCAGGGGAGGGATCCAGCGCCAGCTGGCCGGGAAGCGCGGCGCCGTCAAGGAAACTGGTGGCTCCACAGGCGAAGGCACGAACGGGACCATGCTGGGCGAGACCTTGATCCTGGTGTCGCTCGGGCTGCTGGCGGGTCTGCTCTCCGGCCTGTTGGGCATCGGCGGCGGGCTGGTGTTCTCGCCGATCCTGCTGCTGCTGGGCCTGCCACCGCATGTGGCCCTGGCCACCAGCACCGTGGCGATCGTCCCCACCACCCTCGGGGGCACCTGGGTGCACCTGCGACAGGGCCGGCTGCTGGCCGGGCCTGCCCTGGCGATCGGCCTCAGTGCCGCGCTCAGCGGCCTGCTGTTCAGCCGGCTGGGTGGGTGGCTCAGCGGCGGGCATCTCCTGGCCCTGCAGGCGGCGATGTACGTGCTGCTGACCCTGATGATCGAGCCGCGGCCTGGCGGTGGAAACGATCCCCCCGCCCAGCGGCTTCCCCTGGCCGGCCTGGCCGGGGTGGGAACGGTGGCTGGATTTGCCGGAGGCCTGCTGGGCGTGGGCGGTGGGCTGCTGATGGTGCCATTGATGGTGCGGGGACTGCAGCTGCCGATCCGGGAGGCGATCCGACTCAGCACCCTGGCGGTGCTGTGCTCCGCCTCGACGGCTTCGCTGGCTTTTCTGAGTGGTGGGCGAGCCGAGGGCGGCATGGCCCTGCTGCTGGGAGCCACAGCTGCCGTGGCCGCCCGCTGGTCCGCCGCCCGTCTCGACCGCGTAGGGGAGGGGACGCTGGTGCTGCTGCTGCGCCTGCTCACGGGCCTGCTGGCGCTGGACAGCGGCCGCAGAGCCCTCAGCCTGCTGGTGGGCTGAAGGGAAGCCAGAAGGAGGGATCCAGCTCGAAGCCCAGCACGGCCGCCATCTGCCCAAGCCCCTCCCGGCAGCTGATCCCCTCCCGCCGGCTCCAGACATCGAGCAGGAAGAAGCGATGGGTGATCCACAGCTCCAGGCTCTCCGGCGCGAAGCGGATGCCCTCGTTGCGGCTGAAGCCATGGGGAAGGAGCATGGCCACGTGGCGGGTGAGCTGGCCGCTGCTGCGCTCCAGGACGAGCGGCAGCCAGGGGTGAAGGGCATCCGCCCTCAGGCTCCAGAGCCGCAGCTCCGGCAGCTCCGAGAGTTCGCGGGGATCCTCAGCCGGCCGGGGCCAGTCGAAGGCGAGGCTCAGCTCTCCAGCCCGATCCAGCAGGGCGGCCGGCGGCAGATCGCTCCAGGGCTGCAGCGCAGACACGTCCAGGGCGAGGATCCGGTCCGCGGTGAGGGTGAGCGTGAGGGAGGAAAGGGCCATCAAGAGCTGTGACAGCCCGCGGGCGGAGGCCGGCTGCGGGCGGGATGGAGCCGAACAATGGTGGCGATCTCCGTTTCCTATCGTCGGTCATGGTCACAACACTCAGCCAGGCAGAGGTGCTGATTGCTCTCGTCGTCGCCGCCCACGCCGGGGTGCTGGCGATTCGCCTTTGCGTCAGCCTCTACCGCGCCTGAATCGTCCAGGCCCCTTGGCAGTGGCCCTCTGAACTGCTAGAAGCGGACGATTCAATCCCTTGTTCGTTCCCTTGGCCGTCGCACAGCAGATTCCATCCGTGTCCGCTGTTCAGCGTCAGTCCGGTACCCGCCGGCAGCGCTCTGGCACCAGTGGACAAGCTCCCCATCCCCAGACCGTCGTCGTGGCTGGGGGTCGGGGAACGCGGAGGTCCGGGTTGGCTTCGAGCGAGCGCCAGGAGGTGCTCTTCAGTATGATCGGCCTCAGTATCAAGCTGGGTAGCGCCCTGCTCGCCTGTCTGAGCCTGGTTCACTTGTCGGGCGCCTATCAGCAGCGTCTTGATCAGCACGGAGAATTGCGTGCCATTCTGGACATCGAACAAGCCAAACTGCGCAAAGCCCAGGAGCGCTTTGACCAGCTCTTTGTCACCGATGGGGAACAGCGCCTGATCCGGGAGCAGGATCAATGGATCGCTCCCAATCGTCTCCGGATCGTCTGGAACGAACCCCGTTCACGCACCAGCCAGGAACTGATCAGTGCGGATCCGACACCACTGAAGGCTGTCCGCTGATCAGCCCCATCGTGTCCGTCTGTTGAATCTTTTCTCAGGCTCGGTCTGGTTTCGGTTCTGGATTACTTAGGTTGGATCTCCTCGTAGTGACGCGCCCCGATGGCGTCCGATCCCACCATCTCCGCCACTCCCCTCGCAGCCGCCGGCAAGTCAGGCATCCCAGGCACCGTGATGATCACCGGGGCCTCTTCAGGGGTCGGCCTCCATGCCGCCAAGGCATTGGTGGATCGGGGCTGGCACGTGGTGATGGCCTGCCGCGACGTCCCCAAGGCCCAGGCTGCTGCAAGAGCGCTCGCCATTTCCGACGTCGCCCTCACCCACCTGCAGGTGGATCTGGGCGATCTCAGCAGCGTGCGTCGTCTGGTGGAGGCCTTCCATGCCACCGGCAGACCCCTCGATGCCCTGGTCTGCAATGCCGCGGTGTACAAGCCGCGGCTGAAGGAACCTGAACGCTCCCCCGAGGGCTACGAGCTCTCGATGGCCACCAACCACTTCGGCCATTTCCTGCTGATCCATCTGTTGCTGGAGGATCTGAAGCGCTCGTCCCATCCCTCCCGCCGGCTGGTGATCCTGGGCACGGTGACGGCCAACTCCAAGGAGCTGGGTGGCAAGATACCGATTCCGGCCCCGGCCGATCTGGGGGATCTCTCCGGCTTCGCTGCCGGGTTCAAGGCTCCGATCGCCATGGCCGATGGCAAACGTTTCAAGCCGGGCAAGGCCTACAAGGACAGCAAGCTCTGCAACATGATCACCACTCAGGAGCTGCACCGCCGGCTGCATGGATCCACCGGAATCGTGTTCACTTCCCTCTACCCCGGCTGCGTCGCCGACACCCCCCTGTTCCGCAATACCCCACGGGCTTTTCAGACGATCTTTCCCTGGTTCCAGAAGAACATCACCGGTGGCTATGTGACCCAGGAACTGGCCGGCGAGCGCGTTGCCCAGGTGGTGGCCGATCCGGATTTCGCCGAGTCGGGGGCGCACTGGAGCTGGGGGAACCGGCAGAAACAGGGGGGCAAGCAGTTCGTGCAGGAACTCTCCGAGAAGGCCAGCGATCCCGCCACCGCGGCGAAGACCTGGGATCTCTCCCTCCGGCTCGTGGGCCTCAGCTGAGGAGAGAACGATGACGCGCACGATCCGCTGGGTTCTCGGTCTGTTGCTGGCAGGGGTGCTGCTGGTCGCGGCTGTGGTGTTCCTCCCCTTCTCCGACTGGCTGCCAGGCGGCACCGTCGCCGATGTTCCGACCCAGCAGGTTGTGAACGGCTCGGCCTTCAATCGTCTCTTCCCGGCCGCCGAGGCAGGGACAAGCCTCACCTTCTCCCAGGAGAAGCGCGGCTTCAGCGAGGCGCGGCTGAAAAGTGGCGATGCCGTGCTTGCCCTGCTGGCCATTTCCGACACCATCACGGCACCGGAGGCACGCGCCAAGTTCGATCTGGCCCGTGAACGGCTCGATGGCTGGCCGCTGGTGGAGCAGGGCGAGCATGCCAGCGCCCTGCTGGTGGCCGATCGCTTCCAGGTGAAGGTGATCGAACAGAACGGGGCACTGGATGTCGGTAAGCGCCACGAGGTGCTCGAGCGCTTCGACCTTCAGGGTCTTGCCTCTCTCCGTCCCGCCCTCAGCCCCGCCACCTGAGCCCCGTCTGCTGCCTACCGAGGCCTTCCTCCCCATGAGCCGTCCCGTTCTCGAACGCCTGGAGCGCCTGCCGCGCCGCGGCCTCACAGTGCTCGCCCTCCAGGGCATCAGCCTGCTGGTGCCAGGCGGCTGGAACAACACCACCCGGGCCGAGGATCTGATCGCCGAGGTGATCGGCAGCCGCGATCCCCAGCTTGTTGCCCAGGTGCGGGCCCGCGCCGACCTGCTCAGCCAGGCGCGCCATGAGGGCTACGGCCGGGCTTTGAGCCTTTACGATGCGGTGAACCGCTCCCAGCACGCCACCGGTGGATTACGTTTCCTGGCCAACGTAACGGCGGGGTTGCCCCTGCTCAAACGGATCTCCAGCATCACGCCGCCCGCTGACACCCTGCAGGCAGTGGATCTGAGCCTGAAGGTGGGCGCCGAGTTGCTGGCGTTCACCCAGGTGAACGGCCTGCCGGGAGACAGCTTCGTCGACTTTGGCGCGGCTCTGGCCGACTATGCCGGGGAGGCCAGGGTACGGATGGCGGCCCTGATCTGCTTTGATGGCCTGCTGCCTCTGGGCGATCAGGCCTTGCAACGCCTGGATGGACTGCTGGGTGCGGCCGGCCCCCAGGAGCTGCGCCAGCTGCCCGCCTACGGGCGAATGGCAGCGATGATTCCGGGCCGTGGCGATCAAGCCCATCTGAGCTTCCTGCGCAAAGGGGTGGATCAATGGCTGGGCTGGGCCGGCGGCTTCGTGGGCGAGTTGGGGCTGTCGGGCCAGAAAGCTGTTCGGGCCCTCGAAATCAGCATCGGACCCTGGCAGGGACGGATGGATCAGCTGGCCGCCTTCCTCGACGCCTTCACAGACACCTACGCCCACACGGGTGTGCAGGCGGTGGCCCGCCGGCTGGTGGAGCGGGCCGCCGCTGAAATCTGAACGAGGCTCAGTCGTAACCGAGCAGGTCGAAGATCTCGCGATCCTTGAGGGGCTCAGCTTCAAGAGGCTCGACCTCTTCCAGCATCCTCCTGGCCAGGTTGAGATACTCCTGCTGCACGGCCACCACTTCCGGGCTGTCATCCTCCATCTCGAAGATCGTGCACTTCTTGAGGCGGGAGCGGCGGATCGCATCCACGGTCTTGAAGTGGGCCATGGTGCGCAGGCCGGTGCGCTCATTGAACTTATCAATCTGATCGGTGTCTTCGGAGCGGTTGGCGATCACGCCGCCGAGTCGCACCTTGTAGTTCTTGGCCTTGGCATTGATCGCCTGCATGATCCGATTCATCGCGAAGATCGAATCGAAATCATTGGCTGTCACGATCAGGCAGTAATGTGCGTGCTGGAGCGGCGCTGCGAATCCACCACACACCACATCACCGAGAACGTCAAAGATCACCACGTCGGTGTCTTCGAGCAGATGGTGCTCCTTGAGCAGCTTCACGGTTTGGCCGGTTACATAGCCACCGCAGCCGGTACCGGCTGGAGGGCCGCCGGATTCCACACACATCACGCCATTGAAGCCCTCGAAGACGAAATCTTCGGCGCGGAGTTCCTCGGTATGGAAATCAACCGTTTCGAGGATATCGATCACCGTCGGCACCATCCGCTTGGTGAGCGTGAAGGTGCTGTCGTGCTTGGGGTCACAGCCGATCTGCAGCACACGCTTGCCAAGTTTGGAAAAGGCTGCAGAAAGGTTGGAGGAGGTGGTGGATTTGCCGATGCCGCCCTTGCCGTAGACGGCGATCACCAGGGCACCTTCCTCAATGCGCATCGAAGCATCCTGATGCACCTGCAGGCTGCCTTCTCCGTCCTCCTGGTGGCGGCCGGGTGCCGTTGCCGGCTTGATCGTCTGCGTGGGCGGCAGAGTCGTGGTCATGGATGAGACGTCCGTTGCCGAGTGGTCATCGGCAGTGCAGGTATCAAAGAGCAGCGGAGGGCGTCACTGTCGAGTCCTGGATAAACCGACACATCAGCGCAATCGGCATCAGGAAAACCACACCTAAGCCGGCGAATCGGCCCAATGCCGCCGCGAATCTAGACCCCGAAGAGCCCTGCCGGGATCAAGGGTTCAGCCATCCGCAGTAGAAATACTCAGACTTGCGAGAGTGTGAAGCCGAACACTGATCAGCGGCTGAAGTGGGCCTTGGCCTCGTACAGAGTTTCGTCGGTGATTTCAGCTACGCCCCGTTCCTGGGCATAGGCTTCGGTGTTGCGCCGCACCTTCCCCCTCACGAAGAAGGGTATACGGGAAAGTTCTGCCTCGCCGGAGGCCGTCCAGCGCAGCGCCGCCCCCTCCGGCGTGGCCGACAACAGCGTGCAGTCGACCGACTCGGCAGCGACCGACTCGGCAGCGGCCGACTCGGCAGCGGCCGGCACAGCAGCGCCAGCGGGGGCCGCCACCGGGGTCTGGGGCGCCGTGGCACCTCCGAGATGGCTGGAATGGCCCTCCACGAATTCGAAGTCGTGGCGGAACATGCCGATCAGGTGCTCCTCCAGGCCCATCATCAGCGGGTGCACCCAGGAGTCGAAGATCACGTTCGCTCCCTCCCAGCCCATCTGGGGGGCATAACGCGCCGGCACGTCCTGCACGTGCAGTGGAGCGCTGATCACGGCACAGGGAATGCCCAGCCGCTTGGCGCTGTGGCGTTCCATCTGGGTGCCGAGCACCAGCTCGGGAGCCGCGTCGGCCATCGCCTGCTCCACCTCGAGGTAGTTGTCGGAGATCAGAGCCTCGAGGCCTAACTCCTTGGCAGCGGCGCGCACTTCCCGGGCCTGTTCGCGGCTGTAGGTCCCGAGCCCCACCACGCTGAAGCCCAGTTCGCGCGAGGCGATCCGGGCGGCCGCGATGGCATGGGTGGCATCGGCGAAGATGAAGACCCGTTTGCCGGTGAGATAGGTGGAATCCACCGACTTCGAGTACCAGGGCAGCCGCGAGCGCTGATCCGCTTCGCTGAGCGACGGCGGCTCGAGACCGAGCAGAACGCAGAGCTCGCAGAGGAACTGGGAAGTGGCGCCGATGCCGATCGGCACCGTGCGCAGCACCGGGGTGCCGAAATTGCGCTCCAGCCAGCTGCAGAGGGGAGCGGCCACCTCCGGGTAGAGGCAGAGGTTGACGTCGGCCAGCGGTAACCGCAGCAGATCGGCCGGGCGGGCCCCCAGCGGCGCGACCACATTCACGTCGATGCCGTGTTCAGCCAGGAGGCCGCGCAGCTCCTTGACGTCGTCGCGGCAGCGGAAGCCCAGCAGGCTCGGGCCCAGCAGGTTCACCCGGGGCCGGCGACCCTCGTCCCGCCAGCGATCGGCTGCGGGCCTGGGGCTCCCCGGAGCGGGAATGCTGTCCTTGAGCAGGCCGCGGCAGAGCTGATAGAAGGTTTCGGCGGCGCCCCAGTTCTCCTTCTTCGAATAGGCGGGGAGCTCCAGGCTCACCACCGGTACCCCCAGCCCCATGCCGGCAGCGAGGGAGCCTGGCTGATCCTGGATCAGCTCCGCGGTGCAGCTCTCCCCCACGAGCAGAGCCTCCGGCCGAAACCGATCGACAGCCTGCTGGATCGAGCGCTTCACCAGTTCGGCGGTATCACCCCCCAGATCCCGAGCCTGGAAGGTGGTGTAGGTGACCGGGGGACGGCGATCCCGCCGCTCGATCATCGTGAACAGCAGATCGGCGTAGGTGTCGCCCTGGGGGGCATGCAGCACGTAGTGGACCCCCTCCATCGAAGCGGCGATCCGCATGGCGCCCACATGGGGCGGGCCTTCATAGGTCCAGAGGGTCAGTTCCATTGCAGCAGCTCGCGGCGATTCAGGGGACGGGCGAACAGTTCGGCCAGATCGGCGGCCTGGTCACAGCCATGGATGGGGCTGAACACCAGCTCGATCGACCATTTGGTGGCAAAGCCTTCGGCCTCGAGGGGATTGGCCAGGCCCATGCCGCAGACCACCAGATCAGGGCGCGTGGCCCGCACCCGCTCCAGCTGACGCTCCACATCCTGCCCCTCGCTGAGCTGGGTGCCCTCCGGCAGCAGCAGCAGCTCTTCCGCCATCAGCTGACGGTCGAGGTAGGGGGTGCCCACCTCCACCAGCACCATGCCGCATTCGCGGCTCAGGAAGCGGGCCAGGGGAATCTCCAACTGGGAGTCGGGCAGCAGGAACAGGCGCTTGCCTTCGAGCCGTCGCCGGAACGGAGCCAGGCTACGCCGGCCCCGTTCAGCCAGCGGGTGGAGCACCTCGTCCACCCGGGCGGAATCGATGCCGAAGGCGGACGCCGCCGCCGCCATCCAGGCACAGCTGCCCTCCACACCGAGCGGGTAGGGAGCGGCGATGCGCTGGGCACCGCGGCGTTCAAGCGCCCGGGCCGTGTCGCCCACGAAGGGCTGGGTCAGCAGGAGGCGGGTGCCTCGCCCCACGGGAGGCAGCTCGGTGGACTGGCGGGGAGGCAGGCTGCGGACCGTTTCGATCCCCATCCGCTCGAACAGGGAGAGAAAGCGCTCCTCGACGCCGTCGGCCAGGGTGCCCACCAGCAGCAACTGGGCTTCGTCGCTGGCCGGCAGCAGGGGAACCAGGGCCGTCAGCGCCCCATCCTCTCCCTGGGTGAAGGTGGTCTCGATGCCACTACCGGAGTAGTTCACCACCCGTACCCGGCCCTGCATGCGGGTGTTGATCCGCTCGGCCGCCTTGGCCAGATCGAGCTTGATCACCTCCGAGGGGCAGGAGCCCACGAGAAAGAGGGTGCGGATCTCCGGGCGCCGGGCCAGCAGGTCGCCCACGACCCGGTCGAGCTCCTCGTTGGCATCGGCCAGGCCGGCGAGATCGCGCTCGCCGAGGATCGCAGTGCCGAAGCGGGGTTCGGCAAAGATCATCACCCCCGCCGCTGACTGGATCAGGTGGGCGCAGGTCCGGGAGCCCACCACCAGGAAGAAGGCATCGGGCATGCGGCGATGCAGCCAGACGATCGAGGTGAGGCCACAGAACACCTCCCGCTGGCCGCTTTCTCGCAGCACGGGCGGCAGGGTGGGCGTCAGGGCCATGGGCGGGAACCGGTGATCGAACACGGATTAGCCAATGGAACGACGCCGAGCGGCGTCCGTTGACAACTCTTCGGGAAAGGCACACCGCGACCGCGGAACGGGGACGGAAACCGGATTCCGAGAGCCGATTCCGCAGGGTCGGGGGGCGGCTGCGGGCTCTTTCGTTACAGGGCTTAACGTTTCTCAGGAAGCGATGAGCAAGGCTTATGGCCATCCCCAAGGACCGTGATGGGCCAATGCCCCCAAACCGCTTGACGGGGGGGTATGGCGCCGAGCATGGTCCTAGGCGAACCTCCCCCAACCTTTCAGGAGTAGGCAATGGCGAATGAAACCATGGGCATCGCCCTCGGCATGATCGAGACCCGCGGCCTGGTGCCCGCGATCGAGGCTGCCGACGCCATGACCAAAGCCGCCGAAGTGCGCCTGATCGGCCGCGAGTTCGTCGGTGGTGGCTACGTGACCGTTCTGGTCCGCGGCGAAACCGGTGCCGTGAACGCCGCCGTGCGTGCCGGTGCTGATGCCTGTGAGCGTGTGGGCGACGGCCTGGTGGCTGCCCACATCATCGCCCGCCCCCACCGCGAGGTCGAGCCGGCCCTCAACAGCAGCTTCGGTCTGGGCTCCAAAGACTGAGCTCTGAAGCGCACCTGAGGGAGCGCATCGATCTCATCTTTCCCACCCGACCCAAACGGAGATTATCCCCATGAGCAAGAAGTACGACGCTGGGGTCAAGGAGTACAGGGACACCTACTGGACTCCCGACTACATTCCCCTCGACACCGACCTGCTGGCCTGTTTCAAGGTCACCGGCCAGGAAGGCGTGCCCAAGGAAGAGGTGGCTGCTGCCGTGGCCGCCGAATCTTCCACCGGCACCTGGTCCACCGTGTGGTCCGAGCTCCTCACCGATCTCGACTTCTACAAGGGACGCTGCTACCGCATCGAAGACGTTCCTGGCGACAAGGAATCCTTCTATGCCTTCATCGCCTACCCCCTCGATCTGTTCGAGGAAGGTTCGATCACCAACGTGCTCACCTCGCTGGTGGGCAACGTGTTCGGCTTCAAGGCCCTGCGGCACCTCCGCCTGGAAGACATCCGCTTCCCGATGGCCTTCATCAAGACCTGCCCCGGCCCGCCCAACGGCATCGCTGTCGAACGCGACCGGATGAGCAAGTACGGCCGTCCGCTGCTGGGCTGCACGATCAAGCCGAAGCTCGGCCTCTCCGGCAAGAACTACGGCCGGGTGGTGTACGAATGCCTCCGCGGTGGTCTCGACTTCACCAAGGACGACGAGAACATCAACTCCCAGCCCTTCCAGCGCTGGCAGAACCGCTTCGAGTTCGTGGCCGAAGCCGTGCAGATGGCCCAGGAGGAAACCGGCGAGAAGAAGGGGCACTACCTCAACTGCACCGCCGCCACTCCCGAGGAGATGTATGAGCGGGCCGAGTTCGCCAAGGAACTTGGGCAGCCCATCATCATGCACGACTACATCACAGGTGGCTTCACCGCCAATACCGGCCTGTCGAAGTGGTGCCGCAAGAACGGGATGTTGCTCCACATCCACCGTGCCATGCACGCGGTGATCGACCGCCACCCCAAGCACGGCATCCACTTCCGCGTGCTGGCCAAGTGCCTGCGCCTCTCCGGTGGTGACCAGCTCCACACCGGCACGGTGGTGGGCAAGCTGGAGGGCGATCGTCAGACCACCCTGGGCTTCATCGACCAGTTGCGCGAATCCTTCATCCCTGAAGACCGCAGCCGCGGCAACTTCTTCGACCAGGACTGGGGTTCGATGCCCGGCGTGTTCGCCGTTGCCTCCGGTGGCATCCACGTGTGGCACATGCCCGCACTCGTGGCGATCTTCGGCGACGATTCCGTGCTCCAGTTCGGTGGTGGCACCCACGGTCACCCCTGGGGTTCCGCCGCCGGTGCCGCCGCCAACCGCGTCGCCCTGGAAGCCTGCGTCAAGGCCCGCAATGCCGGTCGTGAGATCGAGAAGGAAAGCCGCGACATCCTGCTGGAAGCCGCGAAGCACAGCCCCGAGCTGGCCATCGCTCTTGAGACCTGGAAGGAGATCAAGTTCGAGTTCGACACCGTCGACAAGCTCGACGTCGGCTGATCACCTGATCCTCGAAAGTTCATTCCCATCCATCAAGAAGCGCCATGCCCTTCAAGAGCACCGTGGGTGACTATCAAACAGTCGCCACCCTGGAGACCTTCGGCTTCCTCCCGCCGATGTCCCAGGACGAGATCTACGACCAAATTGCCTACATCATCGCCCAGGGGTGGAGCCCTGTGGTCGAACACGTCCACCCCAGCCGTTCGATGGCGACCTATTGGTCGTACTGGAAGCTGCCCTTCTTCGGTGAGAAGGATCTGGGTGTGATCGTCAGCGAGCTGGAGGCGTGCCACCGCGCCTACCCGGATCACCATGTCCGGCTGGTGGGGTACGACGCCTACACCCAAAGCGCCGGGACCTGCTTCGTCGTTTTCGAAGCGCGCTGATGCCCTGGTGGTCCCGGTTTCAGCCGGGACCACCCTTCTCATTTCTTCTTTGCAACGGACAGGGCAGCAGATCTTGCTTGCCAAGGCACTTGCCCAAGCACTCTGAGGTCAGGACATTCCCTCCGACTCCAGTGATCCTGCGGCCCTCACGTTGCTTCTTTTCAGGTTGTTTCTTTACCGGGCGGACATGGCAACTCAATCCAGTCGCGAAGCGGCCCTTGCGCGCCGGATGGCGCTTTCCAAGGCCGGCAAGACGGCAGAGAAGCGGTATGCCAACGGTGCCGATCGGGTACGCAGCGCCAGCGAGGCGCGCCCGAGCCGCTCCACGACCTCCGTGGCAGCCGTGATCGCCGCAGCAGAGCCGTCGAAGCCGTCTGTGGCGGTCCGAGCTTCCGCCCGCAGCCAGTCCCTGTTCGGTTCCGACGCAGGCGGCTCCAGCACCCCACGCAACGTCAGCCGGTCGGCGATCGCCAACCCCAGCCGTGAGCTGGTGCTGGCCCGCCGCGAAGCCCTCAGCAAGCGGGGCAAGCGGGCCGATACCAGCCGTGATCGAACCCGCAGCGCCGACATGATTCCGAGCGCCGCCCCAACCGCTGCCGTTGCCGCTGCTCCCTGCAAGTGCCAGGAGAAGACCGGCCGCAGCTCCAGCCCCCGGAGCCACGAGGCCAGCAGCCTTCCCTCCCTCTCCCTGGCTGGCAGCCCCGCCGGGTCCGATCGCCGCAGCCAGCCCAACCGGGCGACCGCCAAGCGTTCCGCCCAGTTCAATCCCAGCCGCGCCATCGTCATGGCCCGCCGGGAAGCCCTCTCCAAACGGGGCAAATCCGCCAGCAACGGCAGCTCCAGCGGCACCGCTGCGGTGGTGCGGCAGTCGAATCCGGACATCAGCAGCCGTGAGCTGGCCCAGCGCATCCGTGATCTCAAGAGCAAGAACGGCGCCGGTGCCGTGACCCGCAGCACCGGTGGCACCCGCCCCACCGGCCCTCGCCGCGGCAACAACAGAGTGGCCGGTGCGCAGGATGCGACCTGGAAGGTGGGCGCCAGCGAAACCGTTCGCGGCCAGGTGGTCACCGGCACCCAGGCCAACCGCTCCGAGAAGACCACAGGCAACGAGGCCAGCACCTGCCGGCCGATCACCGGCACGGAGTACATGGGTGCCGAGATCTTCCGCGCCTTCTGCCAGAGCGATCCCCAGCCACTGCAGCCCGCCAAGGTGCGCGTCACCGCCACCAGCCACGGCAACCGGGTCACCGGCAACGAAGTCGGTCGCTCCGAGAAGGTGACAGGCGACGAGCCAGGTACCTGCAAGAACGTCACCGGCACCGAGTACATCTCCGCCAACCAGGCGGCCGCCTACTGCGGCAGCTCCACCCCCACCCCTCGCAAGGTGGGTGTCAGCCAGACCCTGGGCGGTCGCCCCGTCTCCGGCGTGATGGTCGGCCGCTCCGAGAAGGTCACCGGTGATGAGCACGGTGCCGGCATTCAGACCACCGGCACGCAGTATGTCGGCGCCGATTCGATCGTGACCCCTGGCCACGCCCCCTCCAAGGTGGGTGCCGTGCACACCCTGCGCGGCACCGGCATCACCGGCACGCTGGTGGGCCGCAGCGAGAAGGTCACCGGCAACGAGCCCGGCACCTGCCGCCGGGTCACCGGTGACGAATACATCGGCGGCCAGCAGTACGACCGCTTCTGCGGCGGTCGGCCCGAGCCCGAAGCCCCCAAGGTCGGCTTCAGCCTCACCAACAAGCAGCTGGTGGTCTCCGGCACCAGCACCGGCCGCTCCTCGAAGGTCACCGGCGACGAACCCGGCACCTGCAAGGCCGTCACCGGCACCCCCTATGCCGGCCTTGAACAGGCCGGTGAGTGGTGCGCCCCCGAGGCCGTGCGCGGCATCCGCCAGCGAACACCGGCCCGGGCCGGCACACCCGGCCCACGGCTGAGTGGCCTTCAGCCTGGCATCGGCGGCGTCATGACGGGCGCCGGCAAGGGAGCCTGCGAACCTGTTTCCGGCACCCCCTATGTGGGCGTCGACCAGTACAACGAGGCCTGCGGCGCCGCCCAGGGCCACGACGCCGATTTCCCGCAGCCGCTGGACACTCAGCCCTGGCAGCAGTTCAGCGTCCAGTCCCCGGCACGGGCGGCCCACCAGCAACGCGAACGGGGCGGCGGCGTCACCGGCACCCGCTACGAAACCAGCGCGAAGATCACCGGCCCTTTTGACCTGGCCGGTGGCAAGGTCACCGGCACCGAACAATTCCGCTTCGACCGCCGCACGGAGCTGCCCGCCGCGCCGGTACGTCCCATGGGTGCCCTGGCCGCGCAGCACGCCCCGGTGAGCGTCGACGAAGACGCCAGGCCCACCAGTCGCGTCACCGGTGAAGGCATCTCCGCCGGCCTGAAGATCACTGGCGACGACTGGGATCGTGGCAAGCGCGTCACCGGAACCGAAGGGGTATCGGCCCGCCGCCGCAACCCCACCCGTACCGGCCCGATGCCCGCCATGGCCGGTCTGCAGCCGAAGCGGAACGACGAGGTGATGCAACCCATCAGCCGGGTCACCGGTTCCAGCGGCAATACCGACAAGGGCTCGCTGATCACCGTCTCCGGCGGTGCCCGCGGTTGATTCCCGTTTCCCCCACCTCCCTGTCGCAGCACTGACCTTGCCCCGCCCCCGCCGCTACGGCTCCGCCGAGAGGACCCTGGCCCCCACGGCACCACTGCGCCGTGCCGGCCAGGCCCCGGTCGTCTCGCTCCAGGCCAGAGGAGGACGGCGGCCGCTGGCGCCGAACCTGACCCTGCACCCCCTCACCGACGCGACGGCCAACGCCCGCCTGCAGGCCTACGACGCCGACGTGAAGGGCGCCTTCGACCGGATCGTGCCGGTACTGAAGCGGCTCTCGGCTCTGCAGCACGAGGATTATTTCATTGATCAGGCCCAGCGTCATGCCCGCACCGAGCTCGGCTACGAGCTTCCCCTGCCGATCCTGGAGAAGGCCTGGGTCAGCCAGCTGGATATGCGCACCCTCTTCGCCTGGTGCGTGTTCGAGACCTACGAGCAGGTGAGCGCCGCTTTCTTCCGGGATGACCCACTTCAGGGGCAGGAGGGCACTCCTGCGGCGGAGGCGTTCAACGCCTTTCTGCTCTCCTGCGGCTTCCATCTGCTCGATGTGAGCCCCTGTGCCGACGGCCGGCTGGCCCACGCGATCTGCTATGCCCTGCGTCTTCCCTTCAGTTCGGTGCGCCGCCGTCCCCATGCGGGCGCGATGTTCGATGTGGAGAACACGGTGGATCGCTGGGTGAAGACAGAGCACCTGCGCTACCGGGAGGGGCGTCCCAATCCGGCCTACGACCCCACCCGCTACCTGAAGGTGGTGATCTACCACTTCAGTTCGCTCGATCCGCACCACGAAGGCTGTGCCGCCCATGGCTCCGATGACGCCGCCGCCGCCGCCGGTGGACTGGAGCGGCTGCGGGATTTCCAGCAGGCCGTCCAGAACAGCTTCTGCTGCGGTGCTTCCGTTGACCTGCTGCTGATCGGCCTCGACACCGACACCGACGCCATTCGCGTTCATGTGCCGGACCGCGACGGCAACACCGACCTGGAACGGTGGCTGGATGCTCGCGACGTTCATGCCGCCACAGCTGGCCTCAGCGCGGAGGCCGCCCGGGACCGGCTGCTGCTGCTGGTTGAGGAGGCGGCCGGCGTCAGCTCCGACGACGGACCCACCGCTGCGATCGCGGCTGATCGGGGCATGGTGCGCCTGATTGCCCGGCTGATCGAGCACAACCTCTCCCAGATCGACTATGTCCGCACCTACCAGGGCGGCTTCTATGCCGATGCCGGCCATGCCGAGCGATTCATCGGCGTGGGCATCGGATTCAAGGAGATCCATCTGCGCAATCTCACCTACTTCGCTCACATGGATACGGTGGAAGAGGGAGCGGCCGACCTGGATGTAGGGGTGAGGATCTTCAACGGGCTCAACGTCTCCCGTGGCCTGCCGGTGCCGGTGGTGGTGCGCTTCGATTACCACGGCAGCGTGCCGGGCGCCCGTGAACGGGCACTCCAGCACTGCCACCGCACCGACGCCGCCATCCGCAACCGCTATGCGGATCTCTGCCGAGAGGGACTGCTCCACACCCTGCTGACTCTGCGGGACCGGGATCAGCACACGCCGGCCGAAGCGGTAGGGTCCTCGATCAACCTGCAGGCTGGAGGGGGGCACTGAGATGCTGATCTGCAAGGTTCTCAAGCCACTTGTGTCCACCAACCGGATTCCCGAGTTCGAGCACAGGCACCTGCAGGTCGTGCTCGATGGCAGCTCCCAGAAGGTGGCCGTCGATGCCGTGGGCTGCATCCCCGGCGACTGGGTGATCTGCGTCGGCAGCTCGGCCGCCCGCGAAGCGGCCGGCAGCAAGTCGTACCCCAGCGACCTCACGATTGTGGGGATCATCGATCACTGGGATCCCGATGCCGGCAAAGCTCCGGAAGGAATGGCCTGATGGAGATCATGCAGGTCACCGGCTCCCTGATCTGCACCCAACGGGTGGAGGGCCTGCGCCACTGCAATCTGCGCGTGCTGCGCTCCACCCGGGGCAAGCTCAGCGTGGCGGTGGATCCGGTTGGAGCCTCGCCCGGCAACTGGGTGTTCACCGCCAGTGGTTCGGCCGCCCGTTTCGCCAGCGGTGATCCCGACATCCAGACTGATCTGACCATCGGCGGCATCATCGACCTCTGGGACCCCGACGGGTGATCCCAGAGCCTCCCATTCCCCTAGACCCGTCCGACCCGAACGATCCATGGCCACACCCTCACCCCGCCAACCGTCTTCGCGGCGCAGCAGCGCCAGCAAGGGTGTGAGCCGAGCCGGCAGCGCCAGGGCCCTGCCCGCGCCGGCCCCGCCGGCAGCCGCTCCTCCCCCTGTGGAGAAGCCGGCGGATCCCCCAGCCGCTCTGCCCGCGGCGGCTGTCCCCCTCCCAGCCATCGGCCCCGCTGCCGTTGCTGTTTCGGCCTCGTCGAGCCAGCCCCCCAACCCCCAGCCGGCCACCCCCGCCCGCTCCCCCTCCAGCCCGACGACTCCCAGAACCGCCCGCTCCGGCGTCGCCACAGGCGGCCGCGGACGCTCCGGCGGTTCCACCCCATCCACTCCTTCAACTCCTCCTACCGCCATGGCCTCCACCCCGCACGGCATCGCTCTCGGCATGATCGAAACCCGCGGCCTCGTCCCCGCGATCGAAGCGGCGGACGCCATGACCAAGGCCGCTGAAGTCACCCTTGTCTCCCGCGAATTCGTCGGCGGGGGCTACGTGACCGTGATGGTTCGCGGTGAGACCGGCGCCGTCAATGCGGCCGTGCGCGCCGGCGCCGACGCCTGCGAGCGGGTCGGTGATGGCCTGGTGGCGGCCCATATCATCGCCCGCCCCCACAGCGAAGTGGAGCCCGTTCTCGACTACAGCGGTGCCGACAGGAGGAGTTGATGGGCATGGCGAGCGTTCATCCGCGGGTGCTGGGGTACCTGGGAAGGGCCCTCAGCCTGGAACTCTCCGCGGTCCAGCAGTACATGACCCAGGCCTCGCTCCTGGCCCTCTGGGGCGACGATGCGGCCGCCGGCCGCTTCCGCCACGAAACCGTGGAGGAGATGCAGCATGCCGAGCGCATCGTCCAACAGATGCTGCTGCTCGGCGTCGCTCCGGCCGCCTCCCAGCTGCAGCCCTTCAGCGCCGCACCCGACCTGGTCGGCCTGCTGCGCCGGAACTCCGCTCTGGAGGAGAGCCTGATCCAGCACTACGCAGAGGCCACCCGGTTCTGCGTTCTGATCGGTGACGAGGCCAACGCCACCTTCTTCCGCCATCTGTGGGAGGAGGAACAGCAGCATGGCCAGGAGCTGGAGTCATGGCTGCAGGAGCTGGTGGGGGTGGATCACTCCCGCTCGATCCAGCGGGCCACGTTCTGAGCCCTCGCCGGTCTGGGCCTTCCCCCGTTCTCCGCGGTTGATCCTCAGCGCTTCCTCGTCTGAGCGGCAGCCGATCCGTCGTCGAAACCCACCGTGCCCACGGCTCTTCCTCTGCCTGTCCAGCTGGCCTGGCTGATTCCGCTCTACGGATTCGGTGGGGTGGTGCTGGCCTTGCCCTGGGCCTGTGGCTGGTTCCGCCGCATCGGCCCCCGGCCCTCCGCCTATCTGAACATCCTGGTCACCCTGCTGGCCTTCCTGCACGGCTCCCTGGTGATGGGCGACGTGCTGCGGCACGGAAGCTACAGCCTCAGCATCGACTGGTTCCAGAGCGCGGATCTGCAGCTGCAGCTCGGCTTCGACCTCTCGATCACCAACCTGGCCTGCCTCGCGCTGGTCACGGGCCTCAGCCTGCTGGCTCAGGTGTTCGCCCTCGGCTATCTGGACAAGGAATGGTCCTTGGCACGGTTCTACGGGCTGGTGGGCTTTTTCGAAGGGGCGATGGCGGGGCTGGTGCTGAGCAGCTCACTCTTCCTCAGCTACTTCCTGCTGGAGATGCTGACGCTCTCGACCTATCTGCTGGTGGGGTTCTGGTACGCCCAGCCGCTGGTGGTCACCGCCGCCCGCGACGCCTTTCTGACCAAACGGGTGGGCGACGTACTGCTGCTGATGGGGGTGGTCGCCCTGTCGGCCTGGGCCGGAGTGATGTCGTTCGACGATCTCTACCGCTGGGTCCCCGAAGCCCATCTCTCCCCCCTGGCCGGCAACCTGCTGGGCCTTGGGCTGATTGCCGGACCCCTGGGCAAGTGCGCCCAGTTCCCGATGCACCTCTGGCTGGACGAGGCGATGGAGGGACCCAATCCCGCCTCGATCCTGCGCAACTCGGTGGTGGTCACCTGCGGGGCGCTGGTGCTGCTGCGGCTGATGCCGATCCTGCAGCTGTCGCCGCTGAGCCTCGCCGTGCTGGTGGCGCTCGGCTCGCTGACGGCGCTCGGGGCCTCGCTGGTGGCGATCGCCCAGGTGGACATCAAGCGCACGCTCTCCTACACCACCAGCGCCTACATGGGTCTGGTGTTCGTGGCCATCGCCCTGCAGCAGCCCGCCATCGCCCTGCTGCTGCTGTTTGCCCACGCCGTGGCCAAGGCCCTGCTGTTCATGAGTGTGGGCAGTGTGATCGCCACCACGAACTGCCAGGACCTGACCGAACTGGGCGGTCTGGCCAGCCGCATGCCCGCCACCACCACCGCCTTCCTGGTGGGGGCAGCCGGCTGCACCGGGCTCGTGCCCCTGGGCTGCTTCTGGGCCTTCGCTCTGGATGTCCAGGCCCTGGCCCGTACGGCGCCCGCCCTGGCCCTGATCGTGCTGCTCACCAATGCCCTCACCCTGGTCAACCTGACCCGGGTGTTCCGGCTGGTGTTCCTCGGGGAGCCGCAACCGAAGACCCGCCGCACGCCGGAGGTGAACTGGCAGATGGCCCTGCCGATGGTCAGCCTCACCGTTCTGGTGATGCTCACGCCCCTGATCATGGTGCGGATCGATCCGGTTCCAGGTCTTGCGTCCTTCTCGCCGCAGGTGCTGGCGGCCCTGCTGGTCAGCGGCGGCGGCGGCCTGCTGATCGGTAGCCTGATTCCGCTCAACAAGGCCTGGTCCCGTTCGATCCAGGCGCCGCTTCGCCTGCTGCAGGATCTGCTTGCCTTCGACTTCTACACGGACAGCATCTACCGCAGCACGATCGTGGCTCTCGTGGCGGGCCTGTCCAGGTTCGCCGCCTGGTTCGATCGCGAGGTGGTGGACGGGGTGGTGAACCGACTCGGCCGCCTCTCCCTGGCGAGCGCCGAGGGCCTGCGGCTGGGGGTGAGCGGCCAGATGCAGACCTACGTGCTCACCGGAGTGGTGGCGATCGTGCTGCTGCTCACCTCCCTCTCCTGGGTGGTGCGATGAGCGGTTCCCCTGCCGAGGAGGGACTCCGATGCTGAGTGCCCTGCTGCTGATCCCCTTGCTGGGGGCCCTGGCTCTGCTCCTCTGGCCCGGGGATCCAGGCCCGGAGCGGTTGCGTCGCACCAGCCTTGCCCTGCTGGTGCTGCAGGTGGGCTGGTCCCTGCGGCTTTTGCTGCACTTCGACCCCACTCTGGCCGGGCCCCAGCTGCTGGAAGTGGCGCCGTGGGTGGGCACCCTCGGCCTCGAGTACCGGCTGGGCCTCGACGGTCTGTCGCTGCCGCTGGTGCTGATCAACGGGGTCCTGACCCTGGTGGCTGCCGTGGCCACGGCCCCCGGACTCAGTCGCCCGCGCCTGTACTACGCGCTGCTGCTGCTGATCACAGGCGCGGTCAACGGCGCCTTCCTGGCCCAGAACACCCTGCTGTTCTTTCTCTTCTACGAGCTGGAACTGATCCCGCTCTGGTTGCTGATCGCCGTCTGGGGTGGCAGCAACCGCGCTTATGCCGCCACCAAATTCCTGCTCTTCACGGCGGTCTCCGGGGTGCTGATCCTGGCGGCCTTCTTCGGCCTGGCCCTGGCCACCGGCAGCGCAGATTTCAGCTTCAATCCCCTGCTGGCCCAGGATGTGGGCCTCGGCATCCAGCTCGTGCTGATGGGAGCCCTGCTGGTGGGCTTCGGTATCAAGATCCCCCTGTTCCCCTTCCACACCTGGTTGCCGGACGCCCACACGGAGGCCTCCACGCCGGTCTCCGTGCTGCTGGCGGGTGTGCTGCTCAAGCTGGGCACCTACGGCCTGCTGCGGTTCTGCCTCGGGCTGTTCCCTGCCGCCTGGGCGGTGACGGCCCCCTGGCTGGCGGGCTGGGCCGCGCTTTCGGTGCTGTTCGGTTCCCTGGCCGCGATCCAGCAGCAGGACATGAAGCGGATGGTGGCCTACAGCTCCGTGGGTCACATGGGCTACGTGCTGCTGGCGGCGGCGGCGGCCACGCCCGTCAGTCTGCAGGGGGCCCTGTTCCAGATGATCAGCCACGGCCTGATCTCGGCCCTGCTCTTCCTGCTGGTGGGCGTGGTCTATGCCAGCACCGGCACCAGGAATCTGGACGTGCTGAGGGGATTGCTCAACCCCCAGCGCGGCCTGCCGCTCACGGGCTCGCTGATGATCGTGGGGGTGATGGCCAGCGCCGGCATCCCTGGCATGGCTGGATTCATCTCCGAGTTCCTGGTGTTCCGAGGCAGCCTGGTGCCTTTCCCCGTCCAGACCCTGCTCTGCATGGTGGGTTCTGGGCTGACTGCGGTGTACTTCCTGCTGCTGGTGAACCGTGCCTTCTTCGGCAGGCTGGCGGTTCCCGAGGCCGGTGGCCTGAGCTCGGCACTGGTGCTGCCGGTGGTGCCTCTGGCCCGCCAGATCCCGGCTCTGGCTCTTACCCTCGTGATCCTGGCCATCGGCCTCCTGCCGCAGGGCCTGGCTCGCCTGACGGCTACCAGCAGCACCGGCCTCAGCCAGCTGCCGCCGCTGCTCGCCGCGAGCCGAGCCCGAACGGATGCGTCCGGAGCTGTGGGATGAACATTGAGGCCGCCGGTTCCGCCATCCCCACCACCGATCAGGGCCAGGAGCTGCTGGAGCGGTTGCTGGCCGGCAGCACCCTGCTGGATGAATCGGCGGAGCATCTGCTGGAGGTGGTGGCCGTGCTCGAGAGCTACGGCGAAGTGCTCGACGCCTACAGCATCAACCTGATCCACCAGGCGCAGCATGAGTTTCTCAACCCCTTTCCGATTTTCCGCTTCTTCGATGGCCAACTCAGCGCCGGGCGTCTCTGGCGCCACCTGATCCACGACCGGATCAACTACGAGTATGCGGAGTACTGTCAGCGCTCGATGCTCTGGCACGGCACCGGCGGTCTGGATGCCTATCTCGACAGCGAGGCGTTTCAGGACACCTGCGCCCGGGTGATCGCACACCGGCGTCGCCGCGATCCGCTCCTGGCCATTCTGGATCGGGGCTTCCCCGGATTTCTGCCCGAGCAGATCCGCTCCTCCGCCACCACCAGCGCCCTCGGTCAGTTCTGGCGCGTGATGAGCGATCTGTTCCTGGAACTGGCCAGGGCCCATCGGGCCGGCGCCGTGGCCTCGATCGCCGACGTGGTCGCCTTCATCCAGCGAGCTCTGGTGGCGGCGGCACCCCAGCCGATCACCTATGCGGTCGAACAGGACGGCCGGCGGTTCGAGATCCTGCCGCCCGAGTCCGGTCTCACCTTCCTGGCCGATGTGGCCGTTCCCTATGTGGAGGCGGTTTTTCTGCGGGGCACGCCCTTCCTCGGCACCGTGTCCTTCAACGCCCAGGCCCGACAGATCCCGCTCGATCAGAGCCGCTTCACCTACGGCGCTCTCTATGCCGATCCCCTCCCCACCATGGGGGCCGGCATTCCTCCCAGCCTGCTGATGCAGGACATGCGCCGCCACCTGCCGGCGGAGCTGGAACGCCGCTATGCGGGCGAGGGACGGGGGCTCGGGGATCTGCACGTGAAGATCTGCGTGAGTTTCCAGAAGGCGATGTTCTGCGTCACCAACGCCGCCATCGCCGGCACCTTCCCCTACCCCCTCGATACAGCCGCGCCGCCCCAGCTGGAAGCGAACCGGCGCCATGCGCGGGCCTGGGTCGAACGGCTGCGCATCGCCCGGGTCGACTGCCTGCCGGCCCGGGACAGGGTTCTGGGCTAGGTTTCGGCCATGGAACAGCCCTGGACCCACCGTCAGCGGCCCGAACGGTTGGAGCGTCGCCTCGAGTTCGCCGACTACGAGACCACACGCCAGTTCCTCGAGCGGCTGAATCGGCTCTCCGAGCAGGAGCAGCGCTACCCGGACATCAGTTTCGGCCGTACCTACGTGAATCTCACCCTGCGCGCCGAGCAGGAGGAGACCCCGATCGGCGCGGCGGAACATGGCTTCGCCGCGGCGGTCGACGCTCTGGTGCTCTGATGGAAGCCGGTCCCGAGCCGGGCTCGTTCGGCAACGATCTCCTCGCAGACGATGTGCTGGGAGACGATGCCCCGGTGGATCTGGGTGCCGCCTACGCCGGCACCGGCGTGAGCGAGGTGCTCGACCAGCTGGACCGCGAGCTGATCGGTCTGCGACCCGTGAAGACCCGCATCCGTGAGATCGCTGCCCTCCTGGTGGTGGAACGGGCCCGCAAGCAGGTCGGTCTGGCCACGGCCGCCCCCAGCCTGCACATGTCGTTCACAGGGCACCCCGGCACCGGCAAGACCACCGTGGCCGAAAGGATGTCAGAGATCCTGCACCGGCTCGGCTACCTGCGTAAGGGCCATCTGGTCACAGCCACCCGCGACGACCTGGTGGGCCAGTACATCGGCCACACGGCCCCCAAGACGCGCGACATGCTCAAGAAGGCGATCGGCGGGGTGCTGTTCATCGACGAGGCCTATTATCTCTACAAACCCGAGAACGAGCGGGATTACGGCGCCGAGGCGATCGAGATCCTGCTTCAGGTGATGGAGAACAACCGCGACGATCTGGTGGTGATCTTCGCCGGCTACAAGAACAAGATGGATATCTTCTACCAGTCGAATCCCGGACTCTCCTCCCGGGTGGCCAACCACATCGATTTTCCCGATTACACCGCCCCGGAGCTGCTGGCGATCTCCAAGCTGATCCTTGCCGCGGAGAGCTACCGTTTCAGCCAAGAGGCCACGGTGGCATTCTTCGAGTACATCCAGCGGCGCATGCAGCTGCCGTTCTTCGCCAACGCCCGCTCGATCCGCAATGCGATTGACCGTGCCCGCATGCGGCAGGCCAACCGCCTGTTCAATCACATGGGACGGGGCATCACCAAACGGGACCTGATCACGATCGAGGCCGAGGATATCATCTCCAGCCGCGTGTTCCAGGGGGAAGTGGAAGGGCTCGATCCCAGCCTGCCACTCACCTGATCAGCGGCGGCGGCGGCTGTCGATCTGGAGCAGATCGCGCACCTGCTGCAGCTGACGGGCCAGGGAGGGATCCAGCGCCAGCTTCTTCCCCACCTGTTCCACCGCATACATCACGGTGCTGTGGTCCTTGCCGCCGAAGACGTCGCCGATGCGGGGCAGGCTCAGGTCGGTGCTCTGCCGGATCAGGTACATGCCCACCTGCCTCGCCTGGCTGACAGCGCGCTTGCGACTGCTGCTGCGCATCTCCTCCACTCCGACACCGAACACTTCGGCCACCTTCTCCACCACCTGCTGGGGGGTCACCTCCACCTCGTTGCCGACCGGATCGAGCATGGGTGCCACCGATTCCACCGTCATCGGCAGACCGGTGATCGAGGCGAAGGCCACCGCCCGGGTCAGCGCTCCCTCCAGCTCGCGGATGTTGGACGTGAAGCGTCCGGCCAGGTACTGGATCAGATCTCGGGGCAGAGCCATGCGCTCCTGCTCCGCCTTCTTGTGGAGAATCGCCATCCGGGTCTCAAGATCCGGAGCCTGGATGTCGGCGATCAGTCCCATCGAAAACCGGGAGATCAGCCGTTCCTGCAGCCGGGGAATCTGGCTGGGCGGGCGGTCGCTGGCGATCACGATCTGCCGACCCGCCTCGTGGAGGGCGTTGAAGGTGTGGAAGAACTCCTCCTGGGTGTACTCCTTGCCCTCGATGAACTGGATGTCGTCCACCAGGATCAGGTCGGCGGCGCGGTAGCGGTCGCGGAACTTCTGCATGCCGTCCTTGCGGATGGCCTGGATCAGGTCATTGGTAAAGGTTTCGGTGGAGACGTAGAAGACCCGGGCGGTCGGATCGATCTCCAGCCGGTAGTGGCCGATCGCCTGCATCAGGTGGGTCTTGCCCAGGCCGACGCCGCCGCAGAGGAAGAGAGGGTTGAACTCGCGGCCGGGAGCCTCCGCCACCGCCAGGGCGGCAGCATGGGCCATGCGGCTGTTGGGGCCTACCACGAAGCGGTTGAAGACGTAGCGGGGGTTGAGGCCCGGGGCCGGCCGGCGGGGGGTCTCGCCGCTGGCGGTGGGGCCTGAGGCGCGCAGATCCGGGGCCGGGGACACCGGCGAGGTCACGCCGTGATCCCTGCCTGGCGGTCGCTCGCCCGGTGCGCTGCCGTTGAGGGCCACGGCAACCTCCTGCACCGTGGCGGTGTCCACCTCCACCACCACCGTCTGGCCAGCCAGTTCGGAGGCCACCGCCGCGATCATGGTCAGGTAGTTCTTGCGAAGCCAGCCGCTGGCGAAGCTGTTGGGAGCCTCCAGGCGCAGCTCTCCATGGCCAAAGCCGGTGCAACGGGCGGGACGGATCCAGGTCTCGAAGGTGGGCTTGCTGAGATTCCCCTGCAGTTCCTCCTGGACCCGGTGCCACAGCTCCTGACCCTGCTGCACCGTCACCCCATCGCTCAGTGGCCGAATATAGGCAGCCCCTCCGACGCGGTAGGTCTTTAATGAGGCTGATCACGACCTGGCTCCCAGCCGTCCGTCATGACTCCTGACCGTTCATCGCGCTGCTCCCTCTCCCTCGGACCGCTCCTGGCCGCAGGGCTGAGCGGGATGCTGCTCGGCAGCTGCGCGTTTGAACTGCCCAGGCTGCCTGGCCTGCCGGAGGCCGGCAGGCCCGCCGCCGGGCCGAAGGTGAGCGACGCGCCGCCGACGGCACCGCTGCAACCCGGCAACAACTTCATCGTCAACGCCGTCGACAAGGTGGGACCCGCCGTGGTCCGGATCGACACGGTCAAGCGGGTGATCAACCCACTCGGCGGTCTGTTCGGCAGTGGACCCTCGATCCAGCAGCAGCAGGGTCAGGGTTCCGGCTTCATCACCCGCTCCGACGGGGTGATCCTCACCAACGCCCATGTGGTGGAGGGCACCAACGAGGTGTCGGTGACCCTCCCGGACGGCCGCAGTTTCAACGGCAAGGTGCTGGGCAGTGACCCGGTCACCGACGTCGCCGTGGTGAGGGTGGTGGCCCAGGGCCTGCCGGTGGCACCCCTGGGGGACTCCGCCAAGGTCAGGCCGGGTGAGTGGGCGATTGCGATCGGCAACCCGCTCGGTCTCGACAACACCGTGACCGCCGGCATCATCAGTGCCATCCAGCGCACCAACGCCATCGGCGAGGGTCAGCGGGTGCCTTACATCCAGACCGATGCGGCCGTGAATCCGGGCAACAGCGGCGGACCTCTGATCAACGACCGGGGCCAGGTGATCGGCGTCAACACCGCCATCCGTCAGGCACCGGGGGCCGGCCTCAGCTTCGCGATCCCGATCAACCTCGCCCGTCAGATCGCCGCCCAGATTCTTGAGAAAGGCAGGGCCTCCCATCCCTACATCGGTGTGCGGCTGCAGGCACTCACCCCTCAGCTGGCCCGGGAGATCAACGCCACTGCGGCCGAGTGCCGGCTGCCGGAGATCCACGGCGTCGTGGTGGTGGAGGTGCTCCCCGGCAGCCCCGCCGCCCAGGGTGGGCTCAAACCCTGCGACTTGATCGAGGCGGTGGGGGGACAGTCGGTGAAGAACCCCTCGGAAGTGCAGGTGGCCGTGGATCAGGGCAAGGTGGGCGACCCGCTCACCCTCCGGATCCGACGGGGCAACAACAACCAGAGCCTGACGCTGCGGCCGGCCGAACTGCGCCAGGAGGGCTGAGTCCGGATCAGCGAGGAACCAGGGGTTCAGGGGGCGTACCAGAAGGCGCAGCGACGCTGGCGAGGCTCCAGTTCCCAGCCCTGGGATTCATAGAAGCCCACCACATCCGGGTCGGCGAAGAGGCTGACCCTTTCCACCTCCATCCGGCGCAGCTGATCGAGCACGTAGGTCATCAGCTGGCGGCCCAGGCCGGCGCCCTGATAGAGGGGATGAACGGCCACGTCCCAGACCGTGGCCTCCAGAATGCCGTCGCCGGTGCAGCGGGCGAAGCCCACCAGCCTGGGCACGCGGGGGTCATGGCGCCAGAGGCCGACCCGCAGCAGGCTGTGCTGCAGGGCTTTGCGGACCCGGCGGAGGGGGCGCCGGCTCCAGCCCACCGCATCGCAGAGCTGCTCGAGCTCCACCAGGTCGATCTCCCTTTCGAGGCTCAACACCAGCTGGAGCTGTGGATTGGGGCTGGGGCAGATCAGGCATCCGGATCCGTAGAGGCCGGTGAGGAGAGGGTCGGAGTCCAAACCAGACGGCCGAGGCAACGCAATGGCACGATCCTGGCCGATCAAAGGCGTTCCGTTGCAGGCTGGTCGGCAGACCTGGCCAGGAGTGTGGTTCCCGACGTCCTCAGCACCGGCCCGCGACCCGACACCATCCCCGCGCGCTACCCGCGATGGGATGCCGCTCCGTTGTTGGTCTGCCTGCACGGCTGGCTGCTGTCCGGGCGCCTGTGGCATCCGCTGGTGGCGGAACTCAGCCCGCGCTGGAGCCTGCGGACGCCGGACCTGCCGGGCTTCGGTGCCTCGCCCCGGCCAGGCCGGCTGCAGCCCACCCTGGCCAGCTATGGCCGCTGGGTGGCGGAGCACTGCCTGGCGGAGGAGCCACAGCGGCCGGTGGTGCTGGTGGGCCATTCGCTCGGTGGCAGCGTGGCACTCCATGCGGCGGCCCTGATGGGGGAACGGTTGCTGGGGATGGTGCAGATCGCCGCCGGCGGCGGGGTGTACCAGCCGCGGGCTTTCGCCCGGCTGCGGCTGGGGGGGGTCGCCTTTCTGCGGCTCCGTCCCGGCTGGCTGGCTGGACTGCCGGGCACCGAGGCGATCCACAGCCCGCTCCTGGCCGATGGCAGGGCGGCCCGGGGTCTGCTGGTCTGCAGCACGAACCGGGGGGCCGTGCGGCAGTTGCCCAGTCTCACCGCCGGGCTGCGGGTGCCGAGCCTCTGGATCGTCGGCAGTCGGGACCGGGTGATGGAACCCCGCTATGTGCGCCACCTCGCCGGCTACGCGCCAGGCCATCAGCTGGCGGTGATCGACGGCTGCGGTCACCTGCCGATGCGGGAAGCGCCGCGGCAGGTGGCGACCCTGATCGACGCCTGGCTGGAGGGGCTCCTGGCGGGCCGGCAGTCCTGAGACCGTTCCCCCCGGAGCGTGTATCAGAGGCGGGCCAGACCCCGTTCCTGCAGCTCCGCCAGCTGGGCGTAGAGACCACCGGCGGCGCGGAGTTCGCGATGGGTGCCCTGCTCGATCAGCTGACCGCGGCGCAGCACGAGGATCCGGTCGGCGGCCTCGACGGTGGCCAGCCGATGGGCGATCACGATGGCCGTTCGGGTCTGCAGCAGCCGATCGAGGTCGTGCTGCAGGGTGGCCTCGGTGGAGGGATCCATGAAGGCGGTGGCTTCGTCCATCACCAGCACAGACGGATTGCGGATCGCCACACGCGCCACCGCCAGCAGCTGCCGCTCGCCGGAGGAGAGGTTGCCGCCCCGCTCACGCAGTTCGGTGTCGAGTCCATCGGGCAGCCGCCGCAGCAGGGGCTCCAGACCCAGCTCGCCACAGATGCGTTGCAGTTCCTTCGTTTCGATCGCGGCATCGAGCCGCAGGTTGTCGGCCACGTTTCCGCTGAACAGGAAGGTGTCCTGGAGGACCACGCCGAGACGCTGGCGCAGGGTGAGGCTGGGTAGTTCGCGGATATCGATGCCGTCCAGCAGGATTCGGCCCTGCTGGGGCAGGTAGAGGCGGCAGAGCAGGCGGATCACGGTGGTCTTGCCGGAGCCGGTGGGGCCGACCAGGGCCACGTGTTCGCCGGGGGCGATCCGGAAACTCAGGTCGGTGAGGATCGGATCATCCGGTCGGTAGGCGAAACTCACGTTTTCGAAGATCACCTCGCCGGCGCTGGCCCGCTCGAGGCCGGAACGCCGGGCCGCGTCGCTGCGCTGCTCCGGTGCGAGATCCCGGATCTCGATCGGCTGCTCCAGCAGCTCGCCGATACGCTCAAGGGCCGTCAGACCGCCCTGGATCTGGGTGAATCGTTCCGCCAGCTGCCGCAGGGGATCGAAGAGGCGCTGGGAGAACAGGATGAACGTGGTGAGGGTGCCCAGACCCATCGAGCCGGTGGTCACCATCCAGCCACCCAGGGCAAGCACCACCGCCACGGCGGTAAGGGACACCCACTCGAGGAAGGCCGAGATGGCGCTGTCGAAGAGGATCGTGCCGCCCACGGCCCGGCGGTAGGCTTTGGTGGTGAGCGCGAAGCGCTGGCTGTTGGTGGCCTCTCGACGGAACATCTGCACCACCTCCAGACCCTGCAGGTTCTCCTGCAGATCGGCATTGAGCTGACTGAGTTCCTCCCTCACCCGGTAGTTGGAGCGTCGGAACTGTCGCTGCAGCCAGAGGATGACCAGGGTCACGGGCACCTGGCTGACCAGAAGCAGTGTGCCGAGGCGCGGCTCGATGCTGATCATGGTCACACCGATCACGAGCAGCGTCACCAGGTCGGCGACCACCCCCACGGCGCCGCTGCCGAACACCTCGGCCAGGGCATCCACATCACTGGTCAGCCGGGTGAGCAGCTTGCCCACCGGCGTGCGGTCGTGGAAGCGGAGCGAGAGATCGAGGGCGTGGCGGAACAGGTCGTCGCGGATGCGGGCCGTGAGTCGTTGACCCACAGCCTGCACGCTGTAGCTCTGGGCCCCCTGCAGGGTGAGACGCAGCAGCACCGCAGCGAGCAGCATCAGTACCAGCGTGTGCATCGCCTGGGGCACGCTCAGGCCAGCCAGCCAGCTCATCGTGGGCTCCCGCCGCAGCACCGCAATTGCCTGTCCCACCAGCAACGGTTGGATGGCCGCCGCCAGTGCCACCGGGATCAGCAGCACCACGACCAGGCTGAGTCGGCGCCGGTCACGGCGCAGATAGGGCAGCAGACGCAGCATCCGCTGCCGGTCGAGGCTGGCCATCAGCGGGTCGGGGCGGGAGCGATGGCGGCGATCCGATCGACGATCCGCTGCAGCGCCCCCTGGTCGAGACGCAGGGCGAGGGGGTGGCCGATCAGCCTGGCGCTGCTGTGGAACAGGTCCTCGATGGCGACAAGACCGTTCTCCCGCAGGGTGCGACCGGTGGCCACCAGGTCGACGATCGCCTCCGACATGCCCGTGATCGGCCCCAGCTCCACCGAACCGGTGAGGTGGATCAGTTCCACCGGCAGATCCAGGGCATCGAAGAACGCTTCGGCGCAGTGCACGAACTTGCTGGCCACGCGGCAGTGGGCCGGCAGGTCGGAGGCACGGCGGTAGCCGCTGTCCTCCTTCACCGCCACGGCCATCCGGCAGCCGCCGAAGCCGAGGTCGAGCAGCGGCGCCACCGGCAGCCTGTGCTCCCGCAGAACGTCGTCACCGACGACGCCGAGCTGGGCCTGGCCATAGGCCACGTAGACAGGCACATCGGCGTTGCGCACCAGCAGGGCCCGGGCCGTGCCGCACGGGCTCGGCACCATCAGCTGGCGATTGTCGGCATCGAGCAGGAGGCTGAAGTCGAGCCCGGCAGCGGCGAAGCGCCGAACCGAATCCTTGAGCAGTGCCCCTTTGGCCAGAGCGACGGTGATCATGGACGTGCACCGCAGCGTGGACTTTAACGATGGGAGCCTCCGGGGGTGAAACGACGGCGGGCCTGCCGAGCGCAGCGAGCACGGTGGGGAGCGTGATCCCGGCGGCGGGGGCGGACGTGGCCCTGGAGGTGGCCCTGATCCCCGTGCTCGAGGACAACTACGTCTTCGTGCTGCACAACGGCGCTGCGGCCGCGGTGGTGGACCCCGCGGTGGCGGAGCCCGTGGCCGGCTGGCTTCAGGCGCGCGGTCTGCGGCTGACGGCGGTGCTTCAGACTCACCACCACTGGGATCACATCGGTGGCACACCGGAGCTGCTGCGGCGCTGGCCGGAGGCCGCCGTGATCGCCGCCGCCGCCGACCGCGACCGCATCCCCTTCCAGACCCTGTCGGTGGGGGGCGGCGACCGGTTCACCCTGCTGGGGCGGGCGGTGGAGGTGCTGGCTGTGCCAGGCCACACCCGCGCCCACCTGGCTTTCTATCTGCCCCCGGTTCCGGGCGGGCACGGCGAGCTGTTCTGTGGTGATGCTCTGTTCGCCGCCGGCTGCGGCCGGCTGCTCGAGGGAACAGCCAGCCAGATGCACCGTTCGTTGCAGGCATTTGCGGCACTGCCGGAGGCCACCCGGGTGTGGTGCGCCCATGAGTACACCCTGGCCAACCTGCGCTGGGCAGCGGCGACCGCCGAGCCCGGCGGCACCATGGAGGAGGGCCTGGCTCCGGTGTCGGCCCACCGGGCGATCACGGCGCGTCTGGTCTGTGAGGAGCGGCGTCGCCGCAGGGGTGAAGCCACCATTCCGACCACGATCGCCCTGGAGAGGGCCACCAACCTGTTTCTGCGGGCCCGCAGCGCCGAGGTGCTGGCGGTGCTGCGCCACAGTAAGGACCACTGGCGAGGCTGATCTCAGGCGGCCGGACCCACCACAGGCAGCAGCGGCAGGCGCGAGGGAAACAGGCGTGCGGGCTGGCCGGGCCGCAGCCTCAGACAGCAGCGCAGACCGAGTGGATACTCCCGCTCCAGAGGAAGGCGCAGGCGCAGGAGAAGGGAGGACGGAGCGGTCGGGTCCAGGCATACCTGGTAGAGCCACTCCCGACCCAGGAACTCTCTCCCCATCACCTGGCAGCGGCCTGCGGGATCGGGTTGCAGATCCAGGGCCGTGGGACTCAGCAGCACCTCGAGCGCCTCGCCATCGCCAGATGGTTCAGGCGGCAGGTCGCCCTGTTCCGGTTCCAGGTCCCCCAGGGCCGTCCGCAGCCGACCCGCCAGCCGACCCGCCAGCCGGCTGGCGGGCAGAAGGTTTCCCTGCAGCACGAAACGACCTACGAAGGCGCTGGCCGGGGCGGTGACCAACTCGCGCGGGCTGGCGCACTGGTGCAGATGGCCCGCCTCGAGCACGCCCACCCGATCGCAGATCGCCAGTGCCTCCTCCGGATCGTGGGTCACGATCAGGCCACTGGTGCCACAGCGGCTGAGCACGTCCGGCAGTTCACCACGCAACCGCAGCCGCACTTCCACATCCAGATTGGAGAAGGGCTCATCCAGCAGGAGAAGCGAAGGCCCCGGCGCCAGGGCCCGGGCCAGGGCCAGCCGCTGCCGCTGTCCACCGGAGAGTTCATGAGGATAGCGGCGCTCCAGGCCCCGCAGGCCGAGCAGCTCCAGCAGCCAGGCGGCCCGGCCGCGGTCCTGGCGGGGGCGCAGACCGAAGCAGACGTTGCGCCAGGCATCCAGGTGGGGGAACAGGGCGTAATCCTGGAAGACCATGCCCACCCCGCGCCGTTCGGGGGGCACCCAGGCATGGGGTCCGGCGACTTCCCGACCCTGGATCAGCACCCGGCCACGGACAGGGCGCTCGAAGCCGGCGATTAGCCGCAGCAGGGTGGTCTTGCCACAGCCCGAGGGGCCCAGCAGCCCGACCAGTTCGCCCTCGCGCAGGGCGAGGGAGACACCCTGCAGGATCCAGCCGTCGGATCGGCCGGAGGCGGAGTAACGATGCCAGACATCCTCCAGACGGACACGGTCCGGCTGGGGTGGACCGCTCCCGGCCTGGCCCAGGCCATCACCGGCGGAAGCCGTGAACCCGGCGATGGAATCGAGCGAGGGGGGGGTGGAGCTGGTGATGGAGCAGCGCCCTTAAGCTCAGCCCACATCTTCCCCTGCCACGGGCAGTCTTCTCCTGCCATGGGCAGTGCCACTCCGGTCGAGGCGATCACCACCGCGGACGCTCCGGCTCCAGTCGGCCCCTACAACCAGGCGGTGAAGGCTGGAGGCCTTCTGTTCTGCTCCGGCCAGATCGGCCTCGATCCGGGCACCGGGGGGCTGGTGGGCGACGGGGATGTGGTGGCCGAAGCGATACAGGTACTCGCCAACCTCCGGGCAGTGCTGGCTGCAGCGGGCTGCACACCGCAACAGGTGGTCCGCACCACGGTCTTCCTCACCGATCTCGCCGACTTCGCCCGGGTGAACGCCGTTTATGCCGACACCTTCGGCGCCGGTGTGTCCCCGGCAAGGGCCTGCGTGGAGGTTTCAGCCCTGCCGAAGGGGGCCCGGGTGGAGATCGACTGCATCGCCGTGGCCATCTGAGCACACCGGCCATGTGCAGTCATGGCACGGAAGCAACAAGGAAACAAGTGATAAAGGTGACAGTCAGCAGCTGGCACAGCCTTCAGGATGGGAACGTGCACCCTGTGGTCCATGGCGTATTCCTCCTTCCGTTCGGCGCCTGCTGCCCCGTCTGTCGGCGCGGATCGCCTGTATCGCCTCGTTGATCAGCAATGCTGTCCCCATCCTGTTCTCGACGACCACTTCGATTCGATGGATGCCGCCTGGGAGGCTGCGATCGAGTGGTGGCAGGAGCAGTCGGGCGGTCGCGAGGAACCGATCGGGATCGGCGTCGAGGTCAGCACAGCGCGCGGTGACTGGCGCACGCTGCGCTATCCCGGTGGTTGGTCCGGCTGGGTCAGCTCCGCGGAGCTCTGCCCCCACCCTTCGGTCCAGGCCACTCCAGCCGGCTTGATCACTCCACCCGAAAAGTCACGGCCATCACCGCCGTGATGTCCTTCTCGATCGTGCTGGTGTCATAGGAGCCGCTGCCTCCCAGCTCGGTGGAATTGGGAGCGGTGATCTGGAAGGATCCAGTGTCAGCGCTCACGATCGCGCCGATCCGACTGCCTGCCTCCCGAGCTATGGCCTTCGCCCGGGTGCGGGCGTCGGCTGTTGCCTTGGCCAGCATGTCCACCCTCTTGGCCGAAAGGCCGCTGAAGGTGAAGGCAGGCGCCTCGATCGTCAGCGGGATGCCCTGGCCGATCAACGTGCCGATCGCTCGCGAAAGGGTCTGCACCTTCTCCACGTCCTGGCTGACGATCCGGATCTTCTGCCGGGACGTCCAGGTGGTGGAGCGCAGTTCACCTGTCTGGGGATCACGGGCGTCCTGTCGCTCGCTGCCTACGGTGCCGAGCTGCCATTCGGATCGGGCGAGTCCCTGCCGGCTCAGGAAGTCGGTGGTGGCGGCGACGGCCGGGGGGAGGGCCTGATAGGCCAGGGCCTGGGTGGGGCCGCTGCTGCTCACCTCCACCGACCAGTCGGCCGTGTCGCTGCGGATCCGCTCGGTGCTCGCCCCGGTCACGGTGAGCCCGTCGCTGCCCCGACGCAGACCCTTCACCAGCAAGGCGCTGGAGGCGACAAGGCCGGCAGCGAGAACCGCCATGGCCAGCACCAGGGGAGGGGTACGCCGCAGCAGCCCCCAGATGGAGACCCGCAGGCTCTGCCATCGATTTGATCCGCCCATGAGCCAACAGGCACAAGGCCCCAGCAGACCCTGTTCTAGACAGGGCGGCGCCGATCAGCGCTTCGAAGGGCAGCCCTGGCGCCTGGCCCGCCAGGCGATCCCATCCGCCTGACGGGCGAGCTCGGCTCCCTGGGGCGTGTAGAAGGTGAAACGCAGCGGGTTCCGATAGAGGATCGGATACTTCCGTTCCAGCAGGGCCTCGGCCGTCTTCCGACACTCGAGCGCGGCCAGGTAGTCGATCGGCTCGGATGGACCGTTGCTCGCATCGGTCTGTTCCAGTTGCCGGTTCAAGGCCGGGCAGACCCGATCCCGCATCTGCCTGGAAAGCTCGACCTCCGCCTTCATCGCCTGGGTCATCAGAGCGTCGCGCTGATCGCGGAGGCTGTCGCAGGGCTCCGGTTCAGCGGCCAGGCAAGGCGCCCCCAGGGACCCGGCAACCAGCAGGAGCAGGAGACGCCGCCGCACGATCCGCATGGCCAAGGCCATCTCAGCCAAGGAATCCAGCCTGGACGAGCCAGCCTGAGGAGAGGCTGAGGGGAAGGAGGTGAAGTCTGTGGGGCCTGGGCGACAACCGATGCGATTCGGCCTGAGCCATGGTCGCCCCCCATCCCAACGACATCATGGCTGTTCAGCCTCCCTTCTACGGGTACAGCGGTCCGGGGGGGGGGGGGGGG
>CAYHCE010000009.1:0-85912 GCA_964355015.1 uncultured bacterium
CGAGGCACAGCACCGAAAAGATCATCGATGATCTTTGCCGTCAGTCCACAGGATTTGGTCGCCATCGCCCCCACTACAACCGCGACAAAGCTCGTGCCAGCTTTCTCACGATCGCCAAGCAGAAAAAGCCAAGGCACCGCAAGCTGAAGGCTGCAGTGAGGAAGCAGCTCAGCTATCTGCAGCGCAATCTTGAAGCGATCGACGCTCTGATCGCTGTTGGGGCATGCCTTTCTGCCCTCAGGGAGCACTGGTGGCAGAAGCTTCTGGCCAGCAATACCCGAAGCATCCCCCACAGGCTGGTCAACCTGGTTCAGAAGCAGGTGTGGCCGATCGTACGAGGAAAAGCAAGGGCAGCCGTGGAGTTCGGTGCCAAAATCAGTGTAACCATTGAAAATGGTTTTCCATTCCTTCATCGCATCAGCTGGGACGCCTACAACGAAGGTGAAGATCTCATGGCTCAGGCAGAAAAGGACAAGAAGGATAATGGTTGCTACCCTGAGCGCATCTGTGCTGATCGTATCTACATCAACCGCGAGAACAGGCACTTCTGTCTGAGAAGCGGAATCCGGCTCTCGGGCAAGCCTTTGAGTCGTCCTCCAAAAGACCCTGAGTTAAACGCTGCCCGCAGGCAGCAACTCAGTGCTGATCAACGTCGTCGTAATGAGGTAGAGGGATCCTTTCGAACGGGGAAACGCAGGTATACATTGGATCGCATCATGGCCAAACTCACGCACGGTGCCGAGACCACGATCTCCATGGCCTTTGTCGTGATGTGCTCCGAGAAGGTGCTGAGGCTGCTGCGCCTCTTTTGTGCTCTTGTTCTGGGTTGGTTGTACGGTCTGTGCAGCAACCAAGAGACCGACTCAGAAGGTTACCACTCCCTCAGCAGGCAATCGTGCGTTTTGCCGCTGACAGCATAGGAGGCCTCGTTCTGTTCGTTGTTACGTCCAAACAGCTGGATTTAGCGAGGCGGTCTCCGGTTGGTTTTTCAGGAGGCCCTGATTACGAGCAGACCACGGTCCGGAAGCGCACCAGACGCGAGCGGTTTCTTGCCGAGATGGAGGCGGTTGTACCTTGGAAGCCGCTGATCGATCTGATCGAGCCCCACTCCCCCAAGACCAGCTCAAAGGGCGGTCGCCCGGCCTATCCGCTGGAGACGATGCTCCGGGTCCATCTGATGCAGCAGTGGTATGACCTCAGCGATCCAGCCATGGAGGATGCGCTGATTGAGGTGCCGACGATGCGTCGGTTCGCGGGGATCGACTTGATCAGCGACAGGATCCCGGACGAGACCACGATCCTGACGTTCCCAGGACTGATTCAAAGTGTCAGCAAGGGATTGGCTCCGGCTGTCGCTGTGCCATCACCAGCGGCTGGCTGATGTCGTGGGTGACGGACTGCATCCCTGTGCGGATCGACTGAAACCGCTCAGCCGGTGCAGGTATGGCCTCCGGACGACTTCGTCTACAGGGCCGCCATCCGCCGTGTCGCCAGGGCGCCGGCGCCATTGCCCCGGTAACGGTGCCCATCCTCATGGAGCTGGGTGTCACCGATCCAGGGCCAGCCCTCAAGGCTCCAGCGATCCCGCACCTGTGGCTGCAGGGCTTCTGGGCTGATTCTCAGCCTGGTGAGAAACAGATGGGTGGCCTGGAAGGGCTTGTCGTCACGCCGACCGGAGGCGATCACCTCCACGATCCAGCCATTGCCACTCCAGGCCTCGCAGATCTGCTCTGGCGCCTGTTTGACACGCAGCGTCCAGGTGATCTCGCGGCCGTGGGCTCTTCCATGATCCTTTGCCTCAACAGGGGATCTGGCGCTTCCCCTGGCACTGGCTGCGGCTGGAGCACCGCTCGCTCACGGTTCTCGCCAGTGGCGTCGCAGGCCTGGCTGATCGCCACTCCCAGGGCAGCGGAGTTCAGCGTCAGCTGGGCAAGGGAGACGCAGTCGGCCGGAGGCCATCGGTTGAGCCACCACCTTGGGTGGGTCCGATCGAGCCCAGCGGCGTCTTGCCGCCTGTCACCAGCTGGTCGAGATCCGCTGCACCATCAGGGATCTGGGCGATCGTCCAGTCACGGATAGCCGCGCACAAGGCCGCATCATCCACCTGCAGGAAGAAGCAGCGGAACGCCGGACCCGATGGGGGCCCACGCCGCCTGCGGGCATCCGGTATCGCCTGCACGCACCTGGTCAGATCGAGATCGGTGGCGGCAGAGGCGGTATCGGGCACAAGGAGGTGGCGATCCCACCGAGCCAACCCCATGCCGGCAGCCCAGGCCAGAGCGCCTGTGACGCACTTTGAATCAGCTCTGGGTGCCTGCCAGCCCCTCCCTGTCGACAGGAGTACCCACCCGTGGCAGCCTTCCTGCAGGCCGGCAGGTCCGGCCATGCCCGTCCCAGCTGCGCAGGTCACCAGACATGGGCATGAGCGGCATGGCAGAGGTGATCGGCGGGGCGCTGGCCCTCGACCCCGACGCCTTCCGCCAGCTTCAGTCGGCCTCAGGCGCTGGCCGCCTGGGCGTCGGGGTGGCTCTGTTGGCCGGGTTGTCCCAAGGCATCGGCCAGGCCTTCATCCTGTTCGTCAATCGGGTGCGCCCGCTGCGATTTGCGCTCAGCCTGCTGCTTGAGGCTGTGCTGTTCGCGCTCGGCTTTCTCGTCTGGGCGGGGAGCACCTGGCTGGTGGCGCGCTTCTGGTTCGGCATCGACGTTCCGGTTCAGGCCGTCGTGCGGGCTCTTGGGCTGGCTCACGCTCCACAGCTGTTCGCCTTTCTCGGTGCCCTTCCCTACTTGGGCGTTCCCCTGCTCACCCTGCTGTCGCTCTGGACCGCGGTCGCTTTTGTGGTGGGGATGGTGGCCGCCACCGGGCTGGGCGTGTGGCAGGCCTTCGGCGCCCTCGTGGTGGGCTGGCTGGGGATGCATGCCCTGCAGCGCACCGCCGGGCAACCCGTGATGAATCTGGCAGGCTGGTTGCTGGATCGCGTCGCGGGGGTGGCGCTGGTCACCGATCGGCCCCGGCTGCAGGCGCTGCTTCAATCCGGGCGCCAGGATCGCCCCATCGAACGCCAGCGTGATCGCCGTGGCTGAACGGGGCCCGCTGCGGCGCTGGCTTCGGGGCCGCCGCCTCCTGTGGGTGCTTGGCCTGCTGGCCCTGGTGCTGCTGCCGGGAACCGGGGTGCTGCTGCAGCTGGCCTACGTGGCCCTGCATCGCAGCTTTGGTCTGGCGGTGGATCTGGTCACGATCGGCCTGGCCCTGTTCCTGATCGCCGCCTTCTTCGCGCCTCTGGATGCGCTCGGCTGGTGGGCGGGCTGGAGCGGTGACGGAGTGGAGACACGCCCCGCCACCGGTGAGCTGGCGGCGCCGGTGGCCACCGATCGCCCGATCGCCCGCTTCGTCGTCTATCTCGACGGCATCGGCCAGGCCTCCGCCGACGCCCTGCCCGAAGGCGAGGACTTCCTGCGCCGCCTGGCCGACCACCTGCCCGACGACATCGCGATCGTGCGCGGGATCATGGCCTACTCGGTGCGCAACCAGCCGATCACCAGCGGGCGCTGGCTGGCCCGCTTCTGGCGCTGGGTGGATGCGTTGCGTCTGCGCGATCCGCAGTCGCTGCTGGGGCTGATCATCAACCTGCGCAACGTCACCGTGGTGGCGGTCTCTGCCGACCAGCGCTACGGGCCGATCTACAACCAGGGCACGGCCCAGGTGATCGTCGACAGCCTGGTGGCCAACGGCTACCCGCTCGGCAGCGGCACACCGCTCACCCTGCTGGGCTTCAGCGGTGGGGGCCAGATGGCCTTCGGCGCGCTTCCCTTTCTGCGGCGGGCCCTGGCCGCGCCGATCGAGGTGATCTCCCTGGGCGGGGTCTTCGCCGGCGGCAACCGGTTCCTCCAGGCCGCCCACGTCTATCACCTGGTGGGCAGCCGCGATTCGGTCGAGCGGATCGGGCCGGTGGTGTTTCCGCGCCGCTGGCGCTGGCTGCTGCTCTCCTACTGGAACCGGGCCCGGCGCCGCGGCAATGTGAGCCTGATTCCGCTCGGGCCGGTGGGGCACGAACTGCCCGGCGGCATCCTCGACGCGGCCGCCACCCTGCCCGACGGCCGCACCCACATGCAGCAGACCGTGGATCTGGTCGGCGGGATCCTCACCGGGGCGGATCCCGAGTCGCCACTGACGCGGCCGCCCAGGCCAGCCAACAACGACGAGCTGGCCTGCCGCAACCCCTGGCACGGTCCGCTGCTTCAGCGCGACATCCAGCCCCTGCCCTCCCCTGCCTTCCGGGGGCTGGCCCCCTGGCTGGGGCGGCTGATCCTGCCGGCCCCGCAGGAGCGCGCCGCGGGCGTGGGTTTCGAGGTGTTCCACGCCCCCGTCGCCTGGTCCCATCTCGTGGGCACCACCGTGCGGCTGAACTGGCACGACCCGCGGCTGTCCGCGGTGACCATGGATCTGCACTTCAGCGACGAGGCGCTCCACAGCCTCCAGGAGGGGATGGTGCACCCGGAGCGGCTGAACCACTGGCGCCAGGTCACGCCGCTGGAGTCGCTGGCCGGCGCCCGCGGCCGCGATGATCTGTTCGTGACCCTGCCCGAACCGGTGCGGGTGGACACCGCGCTGGGACCACCACGGCTGTGGATCAGCACCGAGCCCCACCAGACCACGGGCATGGCGCTGGCGCTTGTCCAGCTGCAGAAGCCGCTCGAGGGCGACCTGTGGCGGGCGGTGGCCTTCGATCCGGTCGCGCGACGTTTTGCCGGTCCCGACCTCAGCCTGCGTTTCCCGGAGCCCGTGCCCAATGGTGAGGGGATCGCGCCCGCCACCAGCCGCGGTCTCGAGCGCTCCCCCCTCAACGCCAGCGGCTGGTACGTGAGCGGAGTGCCCGATGGTGCCGGCGCCTTCGTGGTGCAGGCGATCGCGCCCCGCGCCCTGCTGCGCCTCCAGCCCGAGCGGGTGATCACGGGCCGACGGGCCGCCTGGCGCTACGTGAAACGTGAGGCCTGGGGCACACTCACGCCGGCAACCGTGAGCTCGGTACTGGTGAGCGGGCGAAGGGCCGCGCCGCAGGAGCTGCTGCAGGAGTGGCGGCTGGGGGATCGCCTGCTGGTGATCCACGTGTTCGGTGGCATCGGCGGCGAGCAGCGGGAGCAGGCACTGCGCGCCGGGATCTGCTTCGGGCATTTCGCCTACGGACTGGCTGAAGTGGTGCGCGAGCCCCTGGCCGATGAGCTGGCCGTGGAGATCGGCTACCGGCAGGTTTACGCCCACAACCCCGATGGCCTGGTCGCCGGCGCCCACGACTGGTGGCGCTACATGGGGGATCGTCAGGTGGGCTGGCTGGGCAGCCGGCCCGTGGCCGACATCCTGCTGCGCTTCCCGCCGTTCACGGGCAGCTACAGCCTGGAGGGGGAAGAACGCTCGCCCCTGCTGGGCCTCGAGGCCCAGCTGGCGGCGATGACGGCCCGCTATCGCATCGGAGATGGCACGGGCGCCACCTTCGTGGGCCCGGCCAACAACTGCGCCCAGGATTCGAACCAGGCCCTGTTCGCGTCGATCCAGCAGCTGCGGGCGCTCCTGGGCGGCATGGATCGCAGCGCCTTGCAGGAATGGAAGCGCCGGGACCCCGAGCAGGCCGAACGGCTCGAGCAGTTAGTGCGCCTGGAGCGCACCCTGCGCCGCGATCTCCTGCCGCTGGGCAGCCCGCGCACCGACTGGCGCCAGAACGCCTATCTGCTCGGCAGCAGCCTCGAGGATCGCCCCCTGGACAACCTCTGGCGCGGCCTCAGCAGCTGGCGCACGCTGCTGCCCCGCCTCGCCAGCGACACCGTGGTGCGGGCCTTTCTCGACCACGGTGCCTCGGCCCTGGTGCTGCGTACCAATCAGGTGGGGGGTGACAATCCCCGCATCGCCCCGGTCGCGCCTCTCACGCTCTGAGCAAGTCCGGGTTCTCCCAGCCCCTGGATCCGCTCAGTTCACCCACTCCAGCAATGATGACCCGAGCGGCTGAGGGCCGCGCACGAAACCCGGCTGGATCGCGTCCATGGTGATCAGGGTGGGCAGATAGGTGATCACACCGAACGGGCTGTCGATCGTGGTGACAGGCACGTCCGTCTGGCGGGCGATGTCGGCGAAGGGAAGGCTGCCGCTCAGGGCGCTGCCATCGAGCAGGCCGAGTTCCTGAGCCCACATGCACATGCGCGTCAGCGAAACCCGAACCTGGTAGCTGCCGCCCTCGGTGGCGCGGCGATGCAGGGCGGCGGCCACGGCCGCAGCCCCCACGTAGGCCGCCAGATAATCGGCGAAGATCACCTGCAGCGGCATGATCGGCGCATCCACCGCGCCCTCGCTGTCGACGTAGCCGGAGACGGCCACAGCGATCATGTCGAAACCGCGGAAGTTCGCCCACTCGCCTTCGAAGTCGAAGCAGCGCAGCTCATGGGCGATGATCCCCGGCCGGCTCACGGCCAGCCGTCTGGGCGAGATGCCGCGCTGATCGAGATTGAGATAGGAGCAGGTGAACACATCCGCCGTCTGCAGCAGCGCGAAAAAGCGGCGCATGTCGGTTTCGTCATCGAAATCGCAGTAGGCGGCCCTCTTGCCGATGTCCGTTTCCAGCCGCCAGTTCACGTGATCCGGATAGTTCGGCTTGGAGAGGTGCAGCACGTCGGCCCCGAACTCGGCCAGGGTCCGCGCCGTGACCGGACCGCCGATCACGTGGGTGCAATCCAGCACCCGGATTCCAGCGAGAGGTGTGCTCAGCCCCGGGGGAAGCGGGATCGGATCGCTGTCGCCGATCTTCTCGATCTCCACCACCGGCTTGGCCGCCAGGCGCTGCCCCACCGGATGGATCCGCCATTCCTCGGCCGTGCGAACCATGCCGATGGCGCCTGATTCCTCCCGGATCGCCCGCTCCAGGGCTTCACCGTCCCACTGCATGATCGCGGCCTCCACCGCCCGCTGGGTGGGGGCGCACTTCAGCACCTTGAACAGGGCGTCCCGCAACCTGGGGTAGAACAGCTCGATCTTGACGAACCGGCCGTCACGGGTCGGATAGAATTCACCGCTCAGCGGCGAGTCCACCCCCACACCGGAGCCGTAATCGGTGAAGGGCAACGGCCGGCCGTTCTGCCGCATGAAGGAGATGCCGTGATGCTGGTGCACGGCATGCTCGACACTCGTGCCGATGTTCTGCGCCGTGCCGCCGCGCAGTTCCCACAGCTGGCTCAGAGCGACCCCGAATGCCGCCTGGGCGGCCGCCATCAGCTCCCCGAAACGATGTCGCGAGGCCAGCACCGGGTCCTGGCCGGTGATCGTGATCGTGCCCCGGTGGTCGGATTCGCGCAGCCCGATCGCAGACAGCATCGTGTCCAGTGCCTTCTGGGCGCTGGCGGATTCGACATGGGCCATGCAGGGATTTCGGCGTTCTGGGGCGACCGGGAACCGCTGCGGCGGGTGACAGGTGGCACTGCAGCGGCCGATCAGCCCTCGGGCCCAGCAAGGCTAGGGAGATCTGGCGATGCCGCAGCAGGTTCCGTCCAGCGGTCCGCCCCTGCTCCCGAACAGGGATGGGTCAGCATGGGCCGGCCTGCGTCCCCGTTGGTCCCGCCGTGCCTGCCCCCGCCAAGGCCCAATGCCCCTACTGCGGCGTCGGTTGCGGCCTGGAGATGAAACCACCCGCCGCCTGCCAGGCTGAGGATTCGCCGGCTGGCCCGCCGCTCTGGACGGCCCGCGGTGATCGCCTCCATCCCTCCTCCCTCGGACAGGTATGCGTCAAGGGAGCGACCGTCGGTGAGACGCTGCATCGCAACCGCCTCACCAGCCCACTCTGGCGCGAACGCACCGACCAACCCTTCACCCCGATCAGCTGGGAGCGGGCCTTTGGGCTCCTCGTGGAGCGGATCCGGCACGTGCTGGCCGAGCGCGGCCCGGAGGCCATCGCCATGTACGGCTCCGGCCAGTTCCTCACCGAGGACTACTACGTGGCCAACAAGCTGATCAAGGGGGCCCTGGGCAGCAACAACTTCGACGCCAACTCCCGCCTCTGCATGAGCTCCGCGGTGGCCGGCTACGCCCGCAGCCTCGGCTCCGATGGCCCCCCCTGCTGCTACGACGACCTCGACCTCGCCGACACCGTGCTGCTGATCGGCACCAACACCGCCGAATGCCATCCGGTGCTGTTCCAGCGCCTGCTGAAGCGCAAACGCAAGCTGAAGGACGCCCTGCGTCTGATCGTGGTGGATCCCCGCGCCACCGCCACCAGCGACGCCGCCGATCTGCATCTGGCGATCCGCCCCGGCACCGACCTGGTGCTGCTGCACGGCATCGGCCATCTGCTGCTGAAGCAGAAGGCCGTGGATCACGGCTTCGTGGCGGTGGCCACCGAGGGCTACCCCGAGCTGGCGGAGCTTTGGGCCGGCTGGACGCCGAGCCGGGTGAGCGATCTCTGCGGCATCGAAGAGCACCAGCTGCGGCAGCTGGCACGGCTCTGGGCCGGCGGCAGGGCGGTGCTGAGCCTCTGGTCGATGGGGGTGAACCAGAGCGTGGAGGGCAGCGCCACCGTGAGCGGCATCATCAACCTGCATCTGGTCACCGGCCAGATCTGCCGCCCCGGCGCCGGGCCCTTCTCGCTCACCGGCCAGCCCAACGCGATGGGCGGTCGCGAGGCGGGCGGCCTGGCTCAGCTGCTGCCCGGCTACCGCTCCGTCAGCGATCCTGTGCACCGCACCGAGGTGGAGCGGCACTGGGGCTTCCAGCCGGGATCGATCGCGTCGACGCCGGGTCTGACGGCCTGGCAGCAGATCGAGGCGATGGAGCGTGGCGAGCTCGGCCTCTGGTGGGTGGCGGCCACCAATCCGCTGGTGAGCCTGCCTGCGCTCGACCGCGTGCGCGCCGCGGTGGCCCGCTGCCCCCTGGTGGTGCTGAGCGAGGCCTACGCCGGCACCGAGACGGAGGCGGTCGCCCATCTGGTGCTGCCGGCGGCGCAGTGGAGCGAGACGGAGGGCGTGATGACCAATTCCGAGCGAAGGGTCACCCACTGCGCGGCCTTTCGGCAGCCCCCCGGCGAAGCCCGCGCCGACTGGGCGGTCTTCGCCGAGCTGGGTCGTCGGCTCGGGTTCGACGAGCCGTTTGGCTACGGCTCCGCCGCTGAGGTCTATGCCGAGTTCGCGGCGCTCACCGCCGGCCGGGTGTGCGACGTCAGCGGCCTCAGCCACCCGCTCCTGGCCGAGCACGGCCCCCAGCAGTGGCCGTTTCCAGCCGGCACCGCGCCGGGTGGCGGCCAGCCGCGGCTCCATGCCACCACCCGGCCGGACGGCGGCCGCTTTCCGACCCCATCGGGCCGGGCGCGGCTGTTCGCCGAGCAGCCGCTGGGGCTGGGCGAGCCGCCCGACGACGACTTTCCACTGGTGCTCACGGTGGGGCGTCTGCTGGGCCACTGGCACACCATGACCCGCACTGCCCATGTGGAGCGTGTCCGCAGCCGGCACCCCGAACCCCTGCTGGAGCTGAATCCGGCCGATGCCGAGCGCCATGGGCTGGTCGATGGCGCCCGGGCCCGGCTGATGTCGCGGCGGGGGGCGGTGGAGGTGAAGGTGCAGCTCACGTCCCGTATCCGCCCCGGCACGGTGTTTTTGCCGATGCACTGGGGGGCGGCCCAGGAGAACGCCTGCGAGGCCAACCGGCTCATGCACGCCCTGGGCTGCCCGATCTCCGGCCAGCCCGAGCTCAAGGCGGCGGCCGTGAAGCTGGCGCTGGCTCCTGCTCCGGACCCGGCAGCGATGGGAGCCTGATCCGCCCGCTGCCGGCGTTCAGGCCACCGGCAGACGCTGGCGCCCCTCCACCACGGCGGGGGAGAGACGCAGCAGCGGCGGCTCGGTGCCACAGGCCTGGACCTCGAGCAGATTCGCCTGGCGCAGCCTGGAGACCAGCTTGGTCACGGTGACACGGGTGTTACCGATCAGCTCCGCAATGCGCTCATGGGTGAGACGGAGCGGCAGCTCGTACCAGTCGCCGTTGCGCCGCCCCAGCCGCTCCACCAGCAGGCTCAGCAGCGCCCGCAGCCGCTGCTCGGTCTCACCGAGATGCCGGATCATCAGCAGCTCGGTGGTCCAGCCGTTGAGGTCGGCGGTGTCGGGGAACGCTCCGGATCTCCTCTCCTCCCGCTCGATCCCGACCATGCTCATCGCTTCGACGCCGATCCAGTCGCGGCGCAGGGACTGCTGGTCGAACAGGTCTGCCGTCTGCAGAAAGCCGATCGTGATCTCCTCGCCAGCGGGGCTGAACAAGAAGACCCTCAGAACGCCGTGCTTGATGCGGAGCGCCAGACCGGCGGAATCGAAACCACCGTCGAGCAGCAAAACCTGCCTCGCTGACAGGAGCATCGTGGCCGGGGTGGCCTGAAGCAGGGCCGGCCTTCTCATGCCTCGTCGTGGGCGTAACGGCGGAAGAGGAAGTCGAGGGCGTAGTTGCGCAGCTGGCCGTAGCGGGGATCGGCCTGGATCGTCTCGTAGCGGCGTGGCCGCTCGAACGACACGCCGAGGATCTCGCCGATCGTGGCCGAGGGGCCGTTGGTCATCATCACGATCCGGTCGGCCAGGAACAGGGCCTCATCGATGTCGTGGGTGATCATCAGCACCGTGGGCTGCTGCTCGCGCCAGATCGCCAGGAGCTCCTCCTGCAGCTCCTCCTTCGTGATGGCGTCGAGGGCGCCGAAGGGTTCATCGAGCACCAGCACCCGCGGGCTCACCGCCAGGGCGCGGGCAATCGCCACCCGCTGGCGCATGCCGCCTGAGAGCTGGCCCGGGCGCTTGCGGCGCGCCTCCATCAGGCCCACCATCTCCAGGTGATGCTCCACCACCTGGCTGCGGCTGGCGGCCGGAAGTTCGGGCCGTGCCGCCTTCACGGCCAGCTCCACGTTCTGCCACACCGTCTGCCAGGGCAGCAGCGAATAGTTCTGGAACACCACCATCCGGTCCGGGCCCGGTCGGTCGATCGGCACGCCCTCGAGGGTGACGCTGCCGCTGCTCGGCTTCAGGAAGCCCGAGACCATGTTCAGCAGGGTGGATTTGCCGCAGCCCGAGTGACCGATCACGCAAAGGAACTCCCCCTGGCGCACGCTCAGGTCGATGTCCTTTAGTGCCTCGAACGGACCGCGTCGGGTCTGGAACACCTGACCCACACCCCGGAATTCCAGGAAATCCCCGGGGCCACGGGTCTCCGGGGCCAGGGCTGCATCGGCGGCGGAATCGAGCATCAAGGACATCTCAGCGGGTGGCGATGGGAGGCTTGGTCCGGCTGGTCGGTGGCAGGTCGATCTCTTCCAGCCGGGTCTCGGCGGCGAAAGGCAGCGAGGCCAGGTAGGCCAGCGGCTCGTCCTGGTCAAAACGACGGCCATCGGCCAGGGCGAACGGATGACGATCCGGCCGCAGGGCGGGGTAGCCCGCACGCTCCAGGGCTGCGTCGCAGAGATCGAGGCGGCAGACCTGAGTCAGCAGCTCCTGCCGGTTGGTCGGGAAGGGGGACCAGCCCCAACGGCTGAACTGGGTCAGCATCCAGGTGCTCTCAGCGGGGTCGGGCACATGGGCCAGATCGCTGTGGAACCGGTTGAAGTGCAGCCGGTCGCCGGAGGTCTTGCCGGTGCCGAAGTCGAACTGGCGCTGCAGGGCGAGTGAGGATCCGACTCCCAGCCACTGGGGTCGGCTCAGCAGTCCGATCAGGGACTCCCGCTGGCCGCCGTCGTCGCAGAACTGGCCGGCCCGCATCAGGCCGGCGCAGAGGGTGAGCAGGGTGTCGGGATGGGCTTCCGCCCAGGCCTCCTGACAGGTCAGCACCTTTTCGGGGTGGCCGGGCCAGATGTCCAGGTCGGTCGCCAGCACATAGGTGAGCCCGGCTTCCACCGCCTGGGCCACCCGGTAGCGGCCAGCGATGAAGCCGTCGATCTCACCGGCCAGCAGGGCAGCCTGCATCGCCATCGGCGACAGGGTGCAGAACCTGACCTCCAGGTCGGGGTCGATGCCGCCGCTGGCCAGCCAGTGGCGCAGCAGCAGCTCCTGCATGCTGCCCTTCTGGGCCACCGCCAGATGCAGGGGCCACTCCCGGCCATGCAACCGCGCCGCCAGCGAAGGCAGGTCGGACACGTCGAGATCGAGGAAACGCCGGGCCAGGCAGAGGGCGTTGCCGTTGCGGGTCACCGTCATCGGGGTGACGGCCGGCCAGGGGGTCCCCCCGTGCAACCCCAGCCTCAGCGCCAGGGGCGAGGTGGCGGAGGTGATCGCCAGCTCCAGCTCGCCGGCCATCAGGCTCCGCTCCAGGTCCTGCCAGCGCGTGAAGGCCACCGGCAGCACGGTGAGGCCCCGCTCGGACCAGCCGGCCTGTTCGAGCGCCACCGCCAGGGAGGCGATGTCGAGGCCCGGGAGATAGCCGAGGCGGACCGTGGCGGCAGCGGCCGGCGCCATCGGTCTGGCAACGGAGGCGCGCCGTTGCTTGAGCCGCCGCTGCTGCTGCAGGAAGCCGATCAGATCGCTGCGCATCCGGTAGTAGTCGGGGTGCTCCATCACCTCCAGGCGTTGCCGCGGTCGGGGCAGGGGCACCTTCAGGATCTGGCCGATGCCCGCGGCGGGGCCGTTGGTCATCATCACCACCCGGTCGGAAAGCAGCAGGGCCTCGTCCACGTCGTGGGTGACCATCACCGTGGTGAGCCCCGCTTCCTGACAGATCTGCATCAGCTGCTGCTGCAGATTGCCGCGGGTCAGCGCATCGAGGGCACCGAAGGGCTCATCCAGGAGCAGCAGGCTGGGCCGGATCGACAGGGCACGGGCGATCGCCACCCGCTGCTTCATGCCGCCCGAGAGTTCCATCGGGTACCTGCCCGCGGCGGCGGTGAGGCCCACCAAGGCGATGTTGCGCTCGACGATCTCGCGCCGTTCGCCCGGGCTGACCGCGGGCATCACCGCGTTCACGGCCAGGGCGATGTTCTGCCGCACCGTCTTCCAGGGCAGCAGCGAGTAGTTCTGGAACACCACCATTCGATCCGGTCCGGGATCGGTGACCTGGCGGCCGTGCATCAGGATGCCGCCCTCACTGGCCTGGGTCAGACCCGCCATCAGGTTGAGCAGGGTGGACTTGCCGCAGCCCGAATGGCCGATCAGGGAGACGAACTCCCCCTGGCTGATCTCCAGGTCGACATCCTTGAGAGCCACGTAGCGGCCGCCGTCATCCAGGGGAAAGACCTGGGTGATGGAATCGACGCTGAGCAGGGGGACCGTCATCTCAGCTGCCCCCCCGGTTGATCTGGCGGCCCGCGAAGGCGACCAGACGATCCAGTGCCAGACCGACCAGGCCCACGTACAGGATGGCCAGGATGATCTGGCTGGAGCTGGAATCGCCACCGGCGTTGTAGGCGTCCCAGATGAAGTAACCGATCCCTCCGTCGGCCTTGAGCATCTCGGCCGCCACGATGGCCAGCCAGGCCAGGCCCACCGAGATGCGCAGGCCGGTGAACACGTAGGGCACCGTGGCGGGGATCACGATGTTGAAGATGTAATCGATCCTGCGCAGCCTCAGCACCCGCGCCACGTTCGTGTAGTCCTGCGGAATCTCCCGGATTCCCACGGCGGTGTTGATGATGATTGGCCAGATGGCGGTGATGAAGATCACGAAAATCGCTGAGGTGTTGGCGTCCTGGAACACCATCAGCGAGATCGGGAACCAGGCCAGTGGCGGCACCGTGCGCAGCACCTGGATCACCGGATCGAGGCCCTTGCCCACGAAGCGGTTGAGGCCCAGCAGACCGCCGATGGCGATGCCCACCACCGCCGCCAGGCTGTACCCGGCCGCCACCCGCTGCAGCGAGATCAGGATCTGCCAGCCCAGGCCCTTGCTGGTGCCACCCTCATCAAAGAACGGCTGGGTGATGTAGGGATCCCAGGTTTCCACCAGAACGTTGATCGGCCCCGGCAGGCGGCCGGTTCCCAGAACCAGCGAGAGCAGCTGCCACACCACCAGGAAGCCGCCGATGCAGATCAGGTAAGGCAGCAAGCCGCGCAGGCCAGGAGCCAGGCGGCGCAATCGGGACGGACGCGGGGACCGGCCTGCGGAGGCGGTGAGTGTCATGACGGGAAACGATTGGAGTGAGGCCGCGCGACGCGACGGCCCCCGGATTCGGTGCGGGGTTGCTCAGGCCAGGGCCTTGATCTTGAGGCTGTCGAGATAGGCCTTGGGATTTTCGGGATCGAAGACCACGCCGTCGAAGAAGGTTTCCTTGCCGCGCGAATCACTGGCGGGGATCGCCTTCTCTTCGCCGATCGCCCGGGCTGCCTCCTTCCAGATATCGGCGCGGTTCACCTTGTTCACCAGGGCATCGATGTCCGTGGCGGCAGGCAGATAGCCCCAGCGCATGTCCTCGGTCACGAACCACTTGTCGTGGCTCTTGAAGGGGAAGGAGGCATCGTCGCTCCAGAACAGCATCCTGTAGGGACTGTTCGTGACCTCACGACCATCGCCGTAGTTCACGGTGCCGGCCAGGCGGGGCTTGATGTCGGCCACGCTGGCCTTGATGTACTTGTCCTTGGCGAGGATCTCGCACATCTCATCCAGATTGGCCGGATCGTCGCACCACTTCTGGGCCTCCAGCACGGCCATCACCAAGGCCTGGGTGGCCTTGGGATTCTGATCGACCCAATCGGCCCGCATCGAGAAGGACTTTTCGGGATGTTTCTCCCAGATCTCGCCGGTCTGGGCGACGGTGTACCCGAGCTTCTTGTTGACGAGCCGCTGGCCCCAGGGCTCACCCACGCAGAAGGTGTCCATGGTTCCGGTCTTCATGTTGGCGACCATCTGGGGCGGCGGGATCACCACCAGATCTCCGTCGCCGTTGGGATCGAGGCCGTTGGCGGCCAACCAGTAGCGCATCCACAGGTCGTGGGTGCCACCGGGAAAGGTGACGGCGGCCTTGAACTTGGTGCCGTCCTTGCCGGTGCTCGCTGCGGCTTTCTGCAGGCCTTCCCTGTTGCTCACCGTGAGTTTCTCAGGCAGCAGGTCTTTGCTGGCAGAAATCGCCTGACCCTGAAGGTTCAGCCGCGCCAGCGTGTACATCGGCAGCGGCTGCTGGCTCTTGGTGATCTTGCCGGCGGCGAGCAGCAGCGGCATCGGCGAGAGGATGTGGGCGCCGTCGACGCCGCCCCGCTCAGAACCCAGTTCAAGGTTGTCGCGGGTGACGGCCCAGGAGGTCTGCTTGACCACCTTCACCTCCGGCATGCCGTGCCTGGCGAAGAACCCCTTCTCCTTGGCGATGATCAGGGGTGCCGAATCGGTGAGGGCGATGAAACCCAGCGTGGCGCCTTTCAACTCGGGGGCCTCGACGCCGCTGGCGCCCGTGGCTGCCGGGGACGGGGCCGTGGTGGTGGCCTTCTTGCTGCCGCCGCAGGCACTGAGCCAGAGGGCGCCGACGGCGGAACCCGCGGCAGTGATCAGAAACTTGCGACGCGACAGATCGGACATGAAGGCAGAACGAGTGGGACCGGAGCGGCGGGGGCCGAGGGTCTGGCCGACAAGCCAGACGATCTCCGGACGGGCTCCACAACGAAGCGCTCCGAACCGGTGAGAAAGGGTGTGTTGGTGCACAGGCTGACCAACTTCCTCAATAGATCACGAGAGGCCGGTGGAGCAGAGTGGCATTCGTTACCGATTCGCTGTTTGGCCCGGCTCCGCCAGCAGGTCGAACTCCGCCAGGGCCCGCGGCAGGTTGCGGTGCTCGTGGCCCGGATGGCTGAGTTTCACCAGCGCGAATCGCTGCAGTTCATCGAGGTCGCCCCAGGCCCCGGGCCGCAGGGTGAGCCCCAGCTGTTCGCAGGAGCGCTCCAGCTCCGACGGCAGCCGTTCGCCCTGCTGCCAGCTGGCTCCCCTCGACGGCGGCAGCGGCTTGGCGGGACCGTCCGGCAGCGCGGCGCTGCGCGCCATCAGCCAGGTGCGCAGCGTCTCGATCGCGGCGGGGTCGTCGTCCCAGTCCAGCAGCTGCGCCCGTTCGCCCGGCTCCAGGCCGTTCCAGTGGACCAGCCTGAGCTTCACCCCGGCCAGGTCCAGCTTGCGCCGTACCGCCATGGGGATACAGCGCAGATCGTCGACGAACTCAGCCTCGAAGCCAAAGCAGTGCTGCCGCAGGCTCATGGCGTCACCCCCGCCGCCAGGTCCTGACGCCGCCTCTCGCCGCTGCGGGCCGCCAGCAGGGCCCGGGCCTGCGCCAGACCGCCCTCGAGGCTGTCGAAGCGCCCGGCCAGCCACAGGTGGCACCCGACGTTCCAGAGCAGGGCCTCGGCCAGGGGTCCCTGGCCGACCAGGGCCGCCATCCCCTGCTCCCGCCACAGATCCAGGTCATGCCACCCCACCTCCGGCGCGGTGATGCCGTGGTCGCGAGGGTGCACCAGTATCCGCTCCACCGTACCCCGGCACACCCTGGCGGTGATGCCGGCACGGGTGGTGGGCAGGTCGGTGGAGCCCTCCAGCCCCTTGATGGTCAGAACATCGGTTTCGCCGGCGGCGGCCAGCGCTTCCCAGGCCCGGCTCTCGGTGGGGGGATGGACGAAGCCGCTCACCAGCAGGCGATCGCCCTGATGAGGCGTCCAGAGCAGCTCCAGGCTGGCGACCGGCGGACGCTTGCCGATCTCGTCGCGCACGGGCAGCAGCCGCTCGGCGCTGGGGAAATGGTCGGGCTGATGGGTGAGGGCGATGCCGAAGCGATCGAGCCGCTCCTGGACGGTTTCCAGGGGCAGGCCGCGCCACTCGATCCCCAGGGCGGCGAACAGCTCGGCGAGGGTGGCGCCGTACTTCACCGGCATCGGATCACCACCGTGCAGCACCACCGGCACCCCCGCGGCCGCCAGCACGAGGGAGATCAGGGGCAGCAGCGGTGCCGTGCGGCTGCGGCCGTCGTAGGGCACACCGAAACAGAGGGGCCACTGCCCCGGTGTGCGCAGCACCGGTCCATGGGTGCGGTAGCTGTCCAGCATGCCCGTGAGCTCGATCGGCGCGGGACGGCGGATGCGGTGGGCGATCAGGAAGGCCCCGAGCTGGGCCTCGCTGGCCAGGCCGTCGAGCATCAGGTCCATCGCTTCGCGGGCCTCGCCGCGGCTCAGGCCCGTGCTCGTGTGCTCACCGCTGCCCACTCGGGCGATCAGCTCGCGGAACCGCGCCCGCGGCCCTCCCATCGCCAGCAGGCGCTCGCCGCGTCGGTCCAGGCTGGGCGGGGGTGTGGGCATCGGGCTCAGGGACGGCGTGGCGTTCGGTAACAGTCGCAACACGCATGGGGCAACCCCGGCCGCCACATTGTCGGTCTCAGTCGGTGGCCAGTGCCCTTCATGGTGACAGCATCCCGCCCTGCAGGCCCCGATTCCGGTTCCGATCCTTCCGGCCCGAAGCTCAGCAGGATCGAGCAGGCCAAGGCGGAGTTCTGCGGACTGGATCTTGCCCCCAGGCTGGCGGATCTGGGCCGGCAGGGCTGGGAAGCCCTCGATGAGGCCACCCTCACCATTCACCTCAAGTGGCTGGGAATCTTCTTTCGCCCCGTCACCCCCGGTCGATTCATGCTGCGGCTGCGGCTGCCCAATGGGGTGATCCGCGCCGAGCAGCTGGAGGTGCTGGCCGAGGCGGTGGATCGCTGCGGCGAGCACGGCAGCGCCGACATCACCACCCGCCAGAACCTCCAGCTGCGGGGCCTGCTGCTCGAGGACATGGCTCCCCTGCTGGCGGCCATGGAGGCGGTGGGGCTCACCAGCCGTCAGTCGGGCCACGACAACCCCCGCAACGTCACCGGCAATCCGCTGGCCGGCATCGACCCCGAGGAGTTCATCGACACCAGGCCGCTGGTGGACGCGATCCAGGCCCGGCTGCTCGGCCCCGATGGGCCCCGCAACCTGCCGCGGAAGTTCAACGTGGCGGTGGGCGGCGCCCCTGACAGCTTCCTGCTCCACAACGACCTGGCTTTCCTGCCGGCGGTTCAGCAGGGTCAGCTGGGCTTCACCGTGATGGTGGGGGGGTTCTTCTCGGCCCAGCGCAACGAACTGGCCATCCCGCTCGGTCTGTGGCTGAGGGGCGAGCAGCTGCCCGGTTTCAGCCTGGCGGTGCTCCGCCACTTCGAGCAGGAAGGCAGCCGCCAGGCCCGCAACCGCAGCCGGGTGATGTATCTCATCGATGCCCTCGGCCTCGAGGCCTACCGGGCCGGGGTGCTCGAGGCCTACGGCCAGGTCGCCGGTGACGCGGCGGCCGCAGCCGTGGAGCCCCACGCCGGTTCTCATCTGGTCAACCGGGCGCCGCGGGACCTCTGCGGCGTCCACCCCCAGAAGCAGGGGGGTCTGCACTGGGTGGGGCTGCATGTGCCCGTGGGTCGCCTCGACGCCGAGGCCATGGAGGGTCTGGCCCGCCTGGCGAGGGTCTACGGCAGCGGCGAACTGCGGCTGAGCGAGAGCCAGAACGCCCTCCTGCCCCACGTGCCCTCCGAGCGGCTGGAGGCCCTGCTGGCGGAACCGCTGCTGCAGCGCCTGCGGCCCGACCCCGGCCCCCTGCAGGCCGAGGCGGTGAGTTGCACCGGCAACCGTTACTGCAGCTTCGCCTTGATCCCCACCAAGAGCACCGCCCAGGCGGTGGTGGAGGAACTGGAACGGCGGCTGGTGCTGCCCGAGGCGGTGCGCACCCACTGGACCGGTTGCCCCAACGCCTGCGGTCAGCCCTACATGGGCCAGATCGGCCTGATGGGCGCCAAAGCCCGCCACGACGGCCAGATGGTGGAGGCCACCAGGATCTACCTGGGCGGCTCGATGGATGGCGACCCCCGCCTGGCGGAACTGCACGACAAGGGCGTACCGCTCAGCCAGCTGCCCGACGTGCTGGAGGAACTGCTGCTGGAGAGGTTCGGCGCCCGCCGGCGTGAACCCGTGGCCTGACGGCCCGGCTCCCCCAGGACCAGCGGAAGGCCCGCCTGGCGGGCGGACGGGCATCCAGCCGGCGGCGGTAGTCGCAGTCGAGTTGCTCGAGGGCGAGGCGATCCTCGGGATCGTGACCGCCGTAAAGCAGGGCGGCGATGCGATCCGGATCGATCTCCAGGGCAGCCACCTCCTGCCACAGCCGCTGGGTGAGGCTGCGGTCGGCGCGCACGAACTGGGCATCGGCCAGCTGGCGCACCAGCAGGAACACCAACTGCCGCTCCTTCAACTCCGCGAAGCTGCCGTCGCGCCCGGTCCGGCAGGGTGCGGCGGAACCCACCCAGCCTTGCCGTTCAGCCCCCTTGGCCATCGTGCCTTCCCCCTGCAGCGTGGATGCCTTCCCTTGCTAGGGCCGCGCCGCGCCGCCCGGACTTGGACGGATAAAACGTATCAACCGCAACACTTGATCCGGGACGCTGGCTCGCCGTTGCCGTGCCAGCGCACGAGCGCTCCCCGCCGGGGCCGTCCGCTGGTGCCATCGTGAGGGCCGTCGCCACCGGACGGCTGGCGAAGTCTTTCGGCCCGCTTGCTCCCCTGGACCGTACGCCGCACGCCCCCCTGCTGCCTTCCTGCCTGCCGCCCAGCGGCAGCGGCGAGCGCTGGGCGTGGCTGCAGCGGCTGCGCCGCACCGCCAGCCTCGACCCCGAGCCCTGGCTCCAGGCCCTGGAGGCGGGCCGCCTCGAGCCGGCCACGGACCTGCTGGCGGTGCTGGTGGAGCGGCTGGACGGGGCCGGTTCGGAGCGTCTGCTGCGCTGGTGGCTGACCGATCCGGTCTCCGACGCTGCGGCCTCTCCCCAGCAACGGCTCCAGCTGCTCGACCTGATCGGCCGCCGGCGGGATCCCCGCTGCGCCGCCCTGTTGCGCCAGGCCGTGTCGGCCTCGGGGGGGAAGGCTGCGGCCAGCTCGCCCCCAGGCGCGCTGCTGCCCCTGCTGGGGCATCAGCGGGATCCCGCCGACTTTGCCCTGCTGCGCCGCCTGGCGCAGGACCCAGGAGCCGCCACGCTCCGCCGCCGGGCCCTGGAAGGGCTGGCGGTGGGACTGAGCGCCTGGCCGCTGCCACCGCTGCGCCAGTTGCTGACGCAGCTGGCCGAGGATCTCGATCCGCTGCTGGCGGGCCAGGCCGTGGACCTGCTCGCCCGGTTGCCGGGCGCCAGGCAGCTCCTGTGGCGCCTGGCGGGTCGTCGGGTCGATCCGGCCGTGGCCGAACGGCTGCAGCGGCGGTTGCGGGCCGTGCCGGCCCGTTCGCTGCTGCTGCTGGCCCATGGCCGGTCCGGTGGCCTGATTCCGGCAGAACTGCGTCTGCTCGCCCAGGAACTGGAACAGCGCCGCGGCGCGCCGGTGCGCCTGCAGGTCCTCACCAACGCTGAGCTCCCGCCGGTGCCTGAGCTGCGCCGGGCGGGAAGCGCCGCTGCGCCCCAGCCCCTCACCCTGGTGCCCCTCTTCCTGCTGCCAGGTAGCCACGTGCGCCACGACCTGCCCGCCATCGCCGCCGACTGGCGCCGCTCCGGACCGGTGCAGCGACTGCCCTTCCTCGGGGCCTGGCCCGCCTGGCAGCGGGCCCTCGGCGATGAACTGGCCGCGCTGGTGGCCGCCAGCGACGACGACGGACCTGCCTGGCTTCTGCACCATCCCGTGGACGGCAGCCTGGCGCGGCGCTACCTGGCCCATCTGGAGGCCGTCACCACGGCAGCTTGCCGGGCCACTCCATACAGTGCGGCTGATCTCGAGGATCTGAAGCTGGCGAATCTTGGCGCTGCCCTGCCCCTGGCCCTGGCCGCCAACCGGCTCACCGAGAGCCTGCCCGCGCCGTTCGGGGCGCCCCTGCTGCAGCGGCCCCGCTTCCACCGGCTGCTGCTGGAGCAACTCGAGGCCCTGCCATGACCTCCCCTGGCACCGTCTACCTGGTGGGGGCCGGCCCTGGCGATCCCGAGCTGATCACCCTCAAGGCCGATCGCCTGCTGCGCAGCTGCGATGCCCTCGTCTACGACTCCCTGGTGCCCACGGCCCTGCTGGAACTGACCCCGGCCGACTGCGAACGGCACTTCGTCGGTAAGCGGCGCGGTCACCATTCGGTGCCTCAGCCCAGCACCAACGCCGTGCTGGTGGAGCTGGCCCAGCGGCGGCGCAGCATTGTCCGCCTCAAGGGCGGTGATCCCTTCCTGTTCGGCCGGGGCGGGGAGGAGGCGGCCCACCTGGCACGCCATGGCGTGCCGGTGGAGGTGGTGCCGGGAGTGACCGCCGGGATCGCCGCGCCCGCCTACATGGGCATTCCCGTCACCCATCGCCGCGCCGGCTCGAGCGTCACCTTCGTGACCGGCCACGAGGAAATCGACAAGGGACGACCCGGTGTGGACTGGCGGGGCCTGGCCCGCAGCAGCGACGGCCTGGTGATCTACATGGGCCTGCACAACCTGCGCCGCATCTGCGAGGAGCTGATGGCGGGCGGTCTGGCACCGGCCACCCCAGCCGCGGTGATCCAGCAGGGCACCGTGAGCGGCCAGAGGGAGCTGGTGAGCCGCCTCGGGGTGCTGGCCGACCGGGTGGAGGCCCAGGGCTTCGGCTCGCCTTCGATCGTGGTGATCGGGCGGGTCGTGGAGGAGCGGGTGGCGGCCTGCGCTCCGGCTCCGGCCGAGGTGGAGATGCCGATCCCGTTCTGAACCGGCCCGACCCCAGCCGGCCCTGGCTCACTCCAGCTGCAGAACGCCACGGGTCCGTTCCCGCCGCTGCTGGTCCTGGGCGTTGAAGGCGGCCATGCAGTCGCCCCTGGGTACCAGCAGGCAGCTCACGTAGCCGGAGGCGTCGATCAGGGCGGCGCGGATCGCCTTGGCGGCGGGGGTGCGCTGGGACTCGGCGTTGTTGGAGCCGAAGTTCAAGGTGCCGGCAGCGCCGGTGAGGGCCTGGCCGGTGCGGCCCATGTTGGGGGCCAGTAACAGGGCGAGGCCAGCCGCCGGCAGCAGGCTCACGCCCTCCTCCCGGGCCGCGGCGGTGCTGCTGGCCCGGCCTTCCACCGTGCGGCGGCCCACGATCTCGCCGGTGGTGCTGTCCACCACCCGGATGTCGATGGCCACATAGTCCTTCGTTTCGGCCTGCTGCTTGCTGGTGCCGTAGCCCAGCAGGCCGAAGTTGCTCCCGGTGGCCTTGTTCTCCACGTTGGATTCGTAGGAGGTGACGGTGCCGAGCACGATGTAGCGAGCCCCTGTCATCTGGCCCTTCTGGGCTGCGCCCGGGCCCTTGCGCACGATCCCGAGCGCGCTGAGCTCCTGCTCGGAAAGCACCTCCTTGAGGTTGCTGCGCTCCACCACCTGCAGATCGCCGGTGGCCTGCAGCTCGTTGGCCAGCATGGCGGCCAGGTCGGTGGCAACCGGACCCTGCCACCACCAGCTCGGCTGGGTGACGGTGTTCTTGAAATCAGGCACCGACACCGTCGGCCGTCCCACCGACGGCAGCCGCTGCTGGGCCGAGGCAAGCCCGGGGAAGAGGGCAGGCGCCAGAGACAGAGCGAGAGCCAACAGCAGCGCCGGCGGCCGGGGAAACCTCAACGCACAGCTGAACGGCACCGATGGAAGGGTCACGGCTGCAACACCCCGGCAGAAGAAGAGCATTCAAGCAAGGGCAACGGAGGGCGAAACCCGGCCCCCGGGGCGGCCGGAACGAATTCCGTCCCTGGTCCGGCGTTCCGTAGCGTTGGGCACGGTGGCGGGTCGGGCGTCTTCGGTTCAGTGGGCCATCTTTCCTACGCCCGCCGGACCGGCGGGCGGGATCCATGGCCAGCTCCGTCCTGATCTCAGCGGAACACAGAGCGCCAAGGCCGGCGCCGATGTTCGAACTGATCCCTTACGAGAAGTTCCGCGACACCCCGGCCGTGCGCTTCTTCGACATCACCGTGCCCACCTCCAACGCCCGTGATCTGGTGGTGCACAGCGGCCCTGCGGTCAGTCCCCCGGACGATCCCGAGACCGGCGCCTGGCAGTTCTATCTGCATCCCCACCAGGAGGACAACCTGCTGGCGCTGCAGGGCGGCCGCACCTTCTTCCTGGTGAACCTGGGCTGGAACTATCCCTTCCACATCGTGCGCCTGGAGACCGGCGGCGACATCCTGCGCATTCCGCCCGGCACCTTCCACCGCTCCGTCTCCGATCCCCACGGCTCCCTGGTGCTCAACCAGGCGGTGCGGGAGGAGGGAGCCTCGCTGGTGCGGGAGTTTCGCGTTTACAACAGCCACCGCATTCCCAGGCTGTTCGCCACCACCAGCCAGACGGCGCCGCTGCCCAAGCTGCATGGAGTGAGCTGGTGACTCTCCTGGCAGAACGTGTCAGGTGATAGAGAAAGCCTATTGAGGTCACGATTTGAGCCGCCTTTCCTGTAGATGCTGAAATTCAGCCGAAGCTGTGGGGAGGCGGCACCACGCGGGTCAGAGGTCATGTCGTTCATCAATCTTGAGCAGGGCATCAACGAGTGGCCTGCTGTAGCCAGATACGAGGAGTGCGATATCTTCCGGACCCCCGGGGGACAGTTCGTCGTGAGATTCGCAGGCAATCCTGCCGTTCAGTGGGAGGCGGCGACGATTCCAGCCGCCTACAACCTCTGCAGGACCATCATGATAAATGGAGAGAAGTCACGCCGAAGGGTGTGAGCCTTCCCTCTGCCCTGAGCGCCTGGATGGGCTGGCCATTGAACCGGTTGGACTCTCGGATCAGCCCCCGGAGCCAGCCAGCAGCTCGCCGATCAACGCCATCGAACCGCCCAGCAGGGCAAGACAACCTGCCCAGCGCAGCAGGCTTGAGGCGAGCATGGAGTTCACGGGAATCAAACGGTGTACCTCCTGGTGTTCAGGCTGACTGGATGGCTCCAACCGCGGTGAGGATGCCCTCAAACCGCAGCGAGATCGGTCTCTGTGACCTGATGGAAGGGCACGGCGAAGGGCGGAGAGCCCTGTTTGGTGAGGGGCCAGCGGCGAACCCAGCACCTGTCTGCGTGATCATCGATGCTGACCACCTGGTAGGCGTGGTCCTGGTTGTCGGCGAGCCGGATGAAGGCGCCTGGATGGAGGTTCATGGCGGGAGTTCGGTTACCGCGCGCCAGGTCGACAGCAGGTCGTCCTGGCGCGCCTTTCAACGGATCCTGTGGGCGCATCAGCCCTTGGACAGCAGCAGGCCCAGTCCGATCTGGTGCAGGATGCCCTGACCGGTGAGGGCTTCCGTGAGCAGGCCGATCACGAAGCCCAGCATCGCGACCCGACCGTTGAGCCGTTCAGCCCGTTGGAGCTGTTCGGCGTGAATCTGATCAGCGGCGGTGCTCTGGAACCATTGGCTGTCGGCCTGGGGCGTGGAGTTGGTCATGGCTCGGGGTTGAACTGGGGTCAACGTAACGGAGTATTTCGACGGATTGACAATCAGTCGTCTTTTGGTCATCACTGTCATCGAATACACACCCGCTGTATCGGCCCCCTTCGCCTGAAGCCCGCCTCGACACAAGGGTGAAGCTGAGTGCCGGCATTCCTGCTGCGAGGCAGCTGAACGGTTCCCAGGAGAAGGGCCAGGGCAGCGCAGCCGCTCAGCCGGCGGGTCCAGCAAAGAGGTTGGTCAGGTCCTGGCCATGGCCAGGTGCTGGAGGAACCAGTCGCGGGCCAGCTGGGCGGCTTGCTCCAGGGTGCCGGGCTCCTCGAACAGATGGGTGGCTCCCGGAACCACCTGCAGGTCGTGGGGGGCCATCAGCCGGGCGGCGGCCTGCCGGTTGAGCTGGAGAACCTCGAAGTCCTCACCGCCGACGAGGAACAACGTGGGGCTGCCGACCAGCGGCAGGGCCTGCGGCGCCAGGTCGGGACGGCCACCACGGGACACCACGGCGCCCACCGGATCCGGGCGTGCCGCCGCCGCAGCGATGGCCGCAGCGGCGCCGGTGCTGGCGCCGAACAGGCCGATCGGCAGGCCGCTCAGCTCCGGTTGCCTGCCCACCCAGTCGATGGCCCCGATCAGGCGCCGGCTGAGCAGGGGGATGTCGAAGCGCAACGACCGGTCCCGCTCGTCGATGCGCCCCTCGGCTGCGCTGAGCAGATCGAACAGGAGCGTGGCCAGCCCCGCCTCCACCAGCACGCTCGCCACGAAACGGTTGCGGCGGCTGAAGCGACTGCTGCCGCTGCCATGGGCGAACAGCACCAGCCCCGCCGCCGGATCCGGAAGGTTCAGCGTGCCGGCCAGCGCCGCCCCAGCCGACTGGACGATGACCTCCCGCTCGGTGGTGGACGTGCGGCTCACGGAACCCCCCTGACGCCTCCCTTTCCTAGCCACAGGAGCCTGGAGTGGATACGGTTCAGGAAGATCCTTCCGATCCCCATTTTCTGCCCGTGGCCCCGTGCTCGAGCAGAGCCCTGAGGCTCACTGTGCGCTTGCGTTCGAGCGGTTGGGTGTCGGCGAGTTTGGTCTCGGTGATGCCGACGCAGTCGACGATCACGCAGTGGGTTTTGGCGATGGCGTCCTCGCCGCTCAAGGCGCCCAGGTCGTTGCTGAGCCCCGGCATGGGCTGCTCGTCGAAGCCCTCGCCCCGGGAGAAACGCCGCAGCGCCTCAATCAGCTCGGCGTCGGCGCCAGGTCCCTCGCGGATCAGGTGATGGGGGCGACTCGGGCTCGGAGAACCTGCAGAACCAGCACCTGCGTCAGCCGCCAGGGCAGGATCTCGATCTCCGGCACGAAGCGCGGGCTGATCAGGTCGCTGATGAGGTTGGCCAACCATTCCTCCTGATCGAGGGCGTTGGCAACGCCACGATAGTTTTCAGCGCCCCATCATCGGGCGAGGCAGGTCACGCTTGAACTCCAGCGTCGTGCCCTCAGGGCGTCAGGGCGCTTGAGCAGGTCGAGCAGATCCATTCTGCTCGGAACTTCACTCGGAAGAAGCGAACCGTATCAAGGCTCCGAGTCATCAGCTGAGCGCGTAGGGTTGCATCTGCGCTCAACGCTCTCTTCTGCTGCCTGAGCTGCACGATTGCGGAGCTCTTCAGCCGTTCGCCAACCACTGAGATCACCGGCGAGGCGATGGAGACCTGCCGGAGGCAGGCCCATCGCTGCATGGAGGCGGCCCAGCAGTGCCAGGCCGCTGATGACGGCGCGGGGCTGGGGATCAGCGCCAGGGCTTGCTGCCAGTAGGTTCTGAGTCCAACACATCCCCCCTGCCATGCAGAGCTTGCTGCTCGACCTGGTGGTGATCTTTGCCCTTTCGGTGCTGGCGGCGATCGTGTGTCATCGCTTGCGCCTGCCTTCGGCGATCGGCCTGTTGCTGGCCGGCGTGATGGCGGGCCCCCAGGCCCTCGGCATGGTGCGCAATGCCCATGAAATAGAACTGCTCGCCGAAATCGGCGTGGTGCTGCTGCTGTTTGTCATCGGGCTGGAGATCTCGATCGCTGATCTGGAGCGGCTGCAGCGCTTCTTCGCGATTGGGGGCAGTGCCCAGTTCTTCGGCACCGCAGCGGTGGTGGCAGCTTGCCTGCTGCCACTGGGGTTGTTGCCGCAGCAGAGCCTTTACCTGGGCTTTGTGGTGGCTCTCTCCAGCACGGCCATCGTGCTGCGTCTGCTCCAGGATCGCGGCGAACTGGAAACCCCCCATGGGCGCTCGATCCTCGCGATTCTGATTTACCAGGATGTTGGTGTGGTGCCGGTGATGCTCATGGCGCCCCTACTGGCCAGCAGCGCCGGGCTGGGGCCTGGGGCCGGCAGCGGCAGTGGCATGGGAGCCATCGGAGAGTTGCTGTTGAAGGTGCTGCTCGTGGGCGCGTTGGGCTATGGCGCCTATCGCTGGATGGTGCCCTGGGTGCTGGAACGGATTACGCGGACCCGCAGCTCAGAGGCGTTTCTGCTGGGTGTGTTCACGCTATGTGTCGGCATTGCCGTACTCACCCAGTCTCTCGGACTGTCGCTGGCTCTTGGGGCCTTTCTGGCGGGCTTCATCCTCTCGGAATCGGAGTATTCCCATCAGGCTGTGGCCGTGATGCTTCCTTTCCGCGATGTGCTGATGAGCTTGTTCTTCATCTCCATCGGCATGTTGCTCAATGTCCCCTTTGTGCTGGGACACCCCCTGCAGATTGTTCTGCTGACCCTGGCGGTCCTGCTGGTGAAGCCGCTGCTTGCTTTTGTTGCCTCGCTGGTGGTGGGTCTCCCCCTGCGTCAGTCCGTACTGTGCGGCATGTCCCTGGGCCAGGTGGGCGAGTTCTCGCTGGTGGCCACCAAAGCCGGAGTGAGTACCGGCCTGCTGGGGCCGGAGATCTTCCAGACCGTGCTTGCGGTGGCCCTGTTGAGCATGCTGGCCACCCCGGCCATGGTCGGAGCCGCCCCCTGGCTGGCTCAGACCCTGGCACGGCGTGGCCTGGGCCGCTTGTCGAAACGGCTCCACTGGTCCGAAGACGAGGTGCCGATCGGGACCCTTGATCAGCATGTGCTGATCGTTGGTTTTGGCGTGACCGGCCGCAATCTGGCCCATAGCTGTCGCCGCTGTGACGTGCCCTATGCCGTGGTGGAGCTCAATGCCGCCCTGGTGAAACAGGCCCGCAGCCAGGGCGAGCCGATCCACTACGGTGACGCCAGCCAGCCGGCGATCCTCAACCTGGTGCGGGCCAGCCGCGCCAGGGCGATCGTGGTCGTGATCGATGATCCCGCAGCCACCCGCCGCATCGTTGAACTGGCCCGCAGGCTGGCAGCCGATGCCTACATCCTGGTGCGCAGTCGCTATCTGCGTGAGGTGGAGCCGCTCACGAATCTGGGCGCCGATGAAGTGATCGCCGACGAACTGGAAGTTTCGATCGAGGTGTTCTCACGTGTGCTGGCCAGGATGCTCGTGCCGCGGGAAACCATCAAACGCCTGATCGGTGATGTGCGCGGTGAATGGCGCCGTATGGCCAGAAACCTGGCCCCCGAGGCCACCCAGGTGAATGATCTTCGGGTCGTTCTGCCCCAGTTGGCGACCCACAGCATCCAGCTCCGGGCTGATCACCCCCTGGTGAGTCTGAGCATCGCCCAGAGTCGCCTGCGCGAAGACCACGGGGTGACCGTGCTGGCCGTGATCCGCGCCGGTCAGACCCTGGCCAACCCCTGTGGGGACCTGGAGCTGCGCCAGAATGATGTTCTGTTCGTGATTGGCCCTGTGGACTGGGATCCCGTTCTGGATTGACCACGGCCCTCCAGGTACTGGCCGGGGTTTTGCTCGCTTCTGTCCCCTGCGTGGCGCCCGCTCCCTGCAGCACTCCGCCGACCCGGGTTCGCGCCCCAACCGGGATGCCTATGACAGCGCCATGGCGATGCGATCCTTACAGACCGAACGGATAGGTGTCCGGCATTCCTTTCAGTGCCGCGGTCGCGAGTGGCGTTACGGCATGGCTCTGGTCGAACCAGATGTACTCGTCGAACTGCTGCGGCAGCACGGCCTGGAAGTAGTGGCTCTGAAGTTCGCTCTCGGGGCGGTAGATCACGCCGATCGCCCGTTCGAGCCGCGGCTTCATCAGCGCCCTGCGAAGTTCCACGGAAGCCGGCGTCCTTAGAGGCAGCAGGAACTGGCGTTCGCCGCTCTCGTGGCACAGACGTTCGTAGCTCTGCTCCAGTGACGGACGCACGCTCCTGATGAGCATCGGGCCGTCCCAGTCCGTTGCAGCGGCGACGCTGCCGCCGTGCGTGCCGAAGCCGATGGCATAGGCGGCAGGGCCGAACTGCTGCCGGCAGAGCTGGCCGATGTTGAATTCGCCCCGCCTCGTCATCTCGGTGGCGCTCGCATCGCCGACATGAGAGTTGTGCGCCCAGACGACGGCGCGGCTCTCGGGGCCGTGATGGTGCAGGAGGTTCAGCAGCGTGTCGAACATGTGCCGGTCGCGCAGATTCCATGAGGCGCGCGAGCCGTAGTACATGATCCGGTAGTACTGCTCGGCGTTCGAGACCAGCAGAGCGTTCTGGCTGGCGTCGAGAAAGCGCTCGCCATCCTGCTCGGCGTAGGCCTGTTCCTTGCGGAGCAGGTCCTTCAGGACGGCAACGACGGGGGCCTCGCAACTGCGATAGCTGCCGGTGATCGCGGCATGCCCATAGATGGCCGGCTCCGCCTCCCATGGCGTCAGACAGCCATAGCGCAGCTGGGCCAGCTGCGACGCCTGTGGGTCGACGTCCTTGAGGTAATCGAGAACCGCTCGGATCGAGCTGTAGAGGCTGTAGAGGTCGAGCCCACGGAACGCGACGCGCTGCGCGGGCGCGCGGGCGGCGTTGTGGGCCCGCAGCCAGTCGACGAACTCGCGGGTCTCGCCGTTGCGCCACATCCAGGTGGGGAAGCGGGCAAATGCGCTCCACTCCGAGGGCGGAGTTTCGGCATGCCGCACGTAGTGATCGACGCGGGCCGCATCCGGCCAGTCGCCCTCGATCGCCACGAACGAGAACCCCTTGCGCTCGATCAGCTCCCGCGTGATCCGCGCCCGCATGCGGTAAAACTCCGAGGTGCCGTGCGAGGCCTCACCGATCAGCACCACCCGTGCAGCGCCGATCCGTCCGAGCAGCGGCGCCAGGTCGACCGAGTCGATGTCGCTGAACGGTTCGCAGGCAGCGGCGATCAGGCGGGCGACTTCGTGGTCGTCTACCCTCGCCCGATCTTCACGGCGCAACGGCAGCGGCGGCTGATCAGGCGGCTCCGGTGCCCAGCCCTGCTCGCCGACGAGCGGCACGAAGCGCACGTCGAGCAGTTCTTCGGTTGTGTATTCGGTGTCCGAGAGCCGGGTGATGCGCAGCAGTTCCTGCAGACGCCGCTCCGCACCCACGGGGATCACGAGCCTGCCGCCGATCTTCAGCTGCTCCTTGAGCGACCGTGGCACCTCGGGACCGCCGGCGGCCACCAGGATCGCGTCGTACGGTGCGTGCTCTGGCCAGCCGAGCGTGCCGTCGCCCTGCAGCACATGCACGTTGCGGAACCCCTGCGAGCGGAGCGCCCCGGCCGCCCGGGTCGCGATCTGGCCGTCGCGTTCGACCGTGTAGACGGTCTGGGCGATCCGTGAGAGCACCGCTGCCGCGTAGCCCGATCCGGTGCCGATGTCCAGCACCGTCTCCTCGCCCTTCAGCAGCAGCGCCTCCGCCATCAGCGCCACGATGTAGGGCTGGGTGGCCGTCTGGCCGGCCTCGATCGGCAACGGCGTGTCGTCATAGGCGAATTCGCGCAGCTCCTGGGGCAGGAAGGCCTCGCGCTGCACATGGCGCATCGCGTCGAGCACGAGCGGGGAAGCGATGCCGCGATGGGCAATCTGCCGCTCCACCATCGCGTGACGGCGGCGGCTCGACTCGGCGTTCCTGTCGGTGGTCGCGTTCATCCTGATGGTCAGGCTACGCCGCGCCTCGCTCCCCCTTCACCTTCCTGGGGCCTGGCGACCGAGCAGCCGGCGGGTGGTGGCGGTGATCTCTGCCTGGCTGGCTTTCGGCAGCAGGGAAGAGCGCCCGCCGGCGTGTCTGGCCAGGTCGGCCGCGAAGCCTGAGGCCACGTGACGATTGCCGGTGTCGATCACCAGCAGCTCCATCCCCAGCTGGCCGATGGCTGCTGCCATGGTCAGCAGCTCCTGGCGCATCCCGTCGAGGCCGAGGGGCTCCGGCTCTTCGCTGCTGGAGGAGGCCAGCGAGCGGCTGAGCGAGACGTTGGCCTTGACGTCGCTGATCAGCACGATCATCACTTCGCCGATGTCCTTGGCGTTGCGGGCGTTCTGCCCCAGCCGCACCGCCAGGGCCAGGCCGTGGGCCATGGGCGACCCTCCGCCGCAGGGCAGCCGCTCGAGCCGTCGGGAGGCGGCCGTGATCGAACGGGTGGGGGGCAGCAGCACGTCGGCGCGCCGGCCGCGGAAGGCGATCAGGGCCACCTGATCGCGGCTGCGGTAGGCCTCGCCGAGCAGTTGCAGCACCGCGCCCTTGGCGGCCTGCATGCGGTTCAGGGCCATCGAGCCGGAGGCATCCACCACGAAGATCACCAGGGCCCCGGCCTTGCGCGCCAGCAGCCTGACGCGCAGGTCGTCGTCGCGCAGCACCAGGTGGCGACCGCGGCGCTGCGCCTCCCGCCTTCCCAGGGCCCGCCGCCGCGCCTTCTGGTAAGGCGCGGCCGCCCGCAGGGTGGCGTCGATGGCGACGCGCTGGATCGGTCCGTGCGGCAGCACCGGTTTCACGTAGCGGCCGCGCTCCTGCGAGCGCACGATCCCTCGCCCGCCTGCCTTGCCATGGCGACGGTGCCCCCGGGCGGCCAGCGCCAGCAGGTGGGGATCGAGCACCACACCCTCCGGCGAGAAGACGAACTCCTCCGGGATGCTGCCGCTGGGCGGTTCGTCCGTCGCCGGCTCCGGCGGTGGCGGTTCCCCTTCTGGTGGCGTTTCCGTGGGAGCCTCCGGTGGCCTCTGCTCGGGGCCAGGTGGCGGTTCGGCCTGGGCGGCGAAGGCGGCCGAACGGGGCAGGATCACCAGTTCCACCGCCCGGCGCAGATCGAGGGCGTTCACGCAGCGGCGCCCCTGCAGAGCCGCATGGGCCCGGGCCACCCGCAGGGCGAACAGGTCGGCGCGATGGCCCTCGACGCCGGCACGGATCGCCTCCTCCACCAGGTAACGGGTCTGCTCCGGCGCCAGCCGCACGCGGGACAGGCGGCGGCGGCCCGCCACGATCTGCCGGCGCAGCTCCACCAGGCCGGGACCCTGGAGGCGCCAGAAGCCGGCCGGGTCGCCGGCGTACTGCAGCACCCGCTCCACGGCCTCGACGCGGTCGGCCTGAGCCAGGGGCGTGTCGGACGACAGCACCATCGCGATGCGGTCGATCAGATGGGGCCGCAGCTCCCCTTCCGCGGGGTTGTAGGTGGCGATCAGCAGGGGGCGGCAGGGATGGCGGAAGCTGATGCCCTCGCGCTCCACCTGATGGACGCCGTCGGCCACCACCGCGAGCAGCAGGTTGGCGATGCCCGGCTCCAGCAGGTTGATCTCATCGACGTAGAGCACACCGCGGTGGGCCGCCGCCAGCAGTCCGGGCTGGAACACCGGCCGGCCCTGCCGGATCGAGGCGCTCACGTCGACCGAGCCGATCAGCCGGTCTTCGCTGACCCCCAGCGGCACCTGGACGAACGGCGTGGGCACCAGCCGGCTCACGGGTGTGCGGCTGATGGTGGCGCGATGGGCCCAGGTGGCGTCGTCCCACTCCCAGGGGGCGGCCGGGTCGGCATTGCAGCAGGAGTGGCGGAGTACCCGGATCGGCGGCAGCAGATCTGCCAGAGCCCGGGCCAGCACCGATTTGGCGGTGCCCCGGCGGCCGGCGATCACCACCCCGCCAAGGCCTGGATCCACCGCCAGCAGCAACAGGGCGGTGCGGAGGGCCTCCTGATCCACCACGGCATGGAGGGGGAAGGCCAGCGGCCGTGTGGCCTGGATCACTACGGGCTGCCGGCCACGGCCACCCCCTCCAGCTCGGCGTCGGTGAGGTCGTAGAGCTGGCGCAGCTTGTCGAGCTTCTCGGGCGGGGCGCTCCAGATGCCCCGGCTGCTGGCCTCCAGCATGCGGCCCACCACGTTGCGGAAGGCTTCGGGGTTGGCCTCGCGCAGCCGTTTCGCCATCGCTGCATCGAAGGCGTAGGTGTCGGCGGCCTGGTCGTAGACCCACTGGTCGTGGAAGTCGGAGGTGCCGGCCCAGCCGATCAGGGCCGTCATCCGCTGGGAGATTTCGTAGGCCCCTCCGGAGCCCATCGCCGCCATCGACTCGGCCCAGCGGGGATTGAGCAGCTTGGTGCGGTACTCCAGCCGCAGCAGTTCCTCGAGCTCCCGTGGGGTGGTGTCGCGGGAGAACGACTCCACGAAACTGGCGGCCACCTTCCGGCCCGGCCGGCTATCGGTCTGCGCCACCTCGGCGGCGCGCTTGAGGCCGCCGGTGTTGGCGTAGTACTCCTGGATGTCGGTGAGGCCGTACTCCACGGAATCGATCTGCTGCACCACCCGATCGGTGCTGCGCAGCAGGGAGGCCATCACCTCGGGGCGGGCCTGCCCCTTGTCGCTGCGGCCGTAGCTGTAGGTGTTGCGCTCCCGCCAGGTGGCGGCCAGCTCGTCGCCGCTCTCCCAGTTGGCATCCGTGACCCGATCGTTCACCAGGGAGCCGAAGTCGCCGGCGGGATTGGAGAACAGGCGCGCGGTGGGGTTCTCGATCCCCCGGGCTTCCAGTTCCCGTGCATGGCGCCGGATCGCGTTGCGCTCCGGGGGTTCGTCGGCCTCGGCGGCACGGCGGAACAGATCGTCGAGCAGCTCGACGATGTTCACGAAGCTGTCGCGGAAGATCCCCGAGAGGTTCACCAGCACATCGATGCGGGGATGGTCCAGTTCCGCCAGGGGGCGCAGGTCGTAGCGGACGATGCGTCCCGTTGCTTCCTTCACCGCTTCGGCTCCCACCAGCTCCAGCAGGATCGCCAGCGACTCGCCGCGGGTCTTGATCGCATCGAGGCCCCAGAGCATCACCGCCACGGTCTCGGGCCAGGCGCCGTCGTTGTCGGCACGGTGCTTCTCGAGGATGCGCAGGGCGATGGCGCGGCCCCGGGCCATCGCTCCGGGGGAGGGCATGCGGTAGGGGTCCAAGGCATGGATGTTGCGGCCGGTGGGCAGCACCCCGGGGCCGTCGCGCAGCAGGTCGCCGCCGGGGGCGGGGGGGATGTACTCGCCCCCCAGGCCGCGCAGCAGGTTGGTGAGTTCCTCGGAGCTGCGCTCCAGCAGCTGGGCGATCCGCAGGGCTTCACCGATCCGCTCCGTGCCGGGATGGAGACGCTCCAGTTCCTCGGTGTGGCGCTGCAGCTCCTCGTTGCCGCCGGGGGGAGGGCGCCGGCCGATCTCCTCCAGCACGGCAGGATCGAGGGCGTCGCCGAAGTACGCCCTGAGGTAGCCCAGCCGTTGCTCCGCATCCGGTGGCTGGCCGAGGGTGTGGAGGCCGCTGGAGAACAGCCGGTTCTCCAGCAGCTGCAGATAGGAGCTCAGCCGCACCAGCCAGGTGGTGAAGGTCTCCAGGTCGCTGCCGGCCGTCTCGGGAGCGGGACAGTCGGCATCCAGTCCCGCATCGCTCACCTTCTTGAGGATGCCCTCCCGCAGGGCCTCGTTGCGCGCCGGATTCTCCCGGTACTCGGCGATCAGATCCCGCAGCGCCACCAGCTCCCGGTAGAGGCCGGCGCGGCCGTAGGGGGGAACGTTGTGGGAGACGATCACGCCGTAGCCGCGCCGTTTGGCGAGCATCGATTCGGAGGGATTGTTGGCCGCATACACGTAGAGGTGCGGCAGGTTGCCCAGCAGGATGTCGGGCCAGGAGGCGCCCGTGTTGCCGAGGGGCGAGCCCGGCAGCCATTCCACCGTGCCGTGCATGCCGAAGTGCAGCACCGCGTCGGCGCGGAACGTGTGCTGCAACCAGCCGTAGAAGGCGGCGTACTGGGGGTGGGGGGTGAGATCGCGCTCGTACATCAGCCGCATCGGATCACCCGCCACCCCCAGCGGCGGCTGCACGCCGATCCAGACGTTGCCGAGCTGCACGCCTCCCAGCAGGAAGCGATCGCCGAGGGTGCGGATGCCGGTGCCCGTGAGCGGCCCCCATTGCTTCTCGATGCGTGAGCTGTGCAGCGGCCCCAGCCACTGCCTCAGCTCGTCGACCGACACGCTGGCGGTGGCGGCCTCCTCGAACCGCTGGCCCTGCGGGATGCGGGCGATCCAGGCGTCGTCGGCTTCCTTCACCTGCCGGATCAGCTCCTCGCCGCTGGCGGGCAGGGGGCCCACCGCGTAGCCCTGTTGCGACAGCGCCTCCAGCAGGTGCAGCAACGAGGCGGGCACGTTCAGCAGCGCGGCGGTGCCGGTGGCGCCGTAGCCGGGAGGGAAGCCGTAGAGCACGATCGCCAGCCGGCGCTCACAGGCGGGTTTGCGGCGCAGGGCGATCCAGGCGTTCAAGCGGCCGGTGAGGCGCTTGAGGCGCTCGGGAATCAGATAGATGCGATCGCCCACCAGCCCGCCGAGGGGTACCGGATCGATGGCCCCATCGAGTTCGGGCAGGGCGAAGAGCACCACGCTCTGCAGGCCACCGATGCCCTGGCGGGTCCAGGAGTGGAGATCCTGGATCAGCAGGGGGGCCGACACCACGTAGGGCACGTTCTTGGCCCGCAGGATGCGCTGGGCCACCTCCTCGCGGCGACCCGCCTGCATCGACCCGGCCGGACCGCCCACCAGGGGGAAGCCGATCGTGGAGACGATGGCCTCAACAGCGACGGCCTGCCGGCGGCCGCCGCCAGCCACCGCGGCGAGGTTGGCCTCCAGCTTGCTGGCCTCCAGTTCGCTGGCGCTGGTCATCCAGTCGCGCACGGCCATGTGGCCCTCGACGCCGTTGATGAAGATCGGCAGCGGCACCAGCTGTGCCGCCTCGAAGGCGCGGATCAGCTGGGGGATGTAGGGCTGGGCCGTGATCACGTGCTTGCGGTAGAGCAGCAGCCCCACCACCGGCCAGTGGCTCCGCTGCGGAGCGCTTTCGGGCCGGGTGCGGTGGAACCAGGCCAGGTAGTCGCGGGGGCTGCGGAAGAACCCCCCGTGATCGGGATGCAGCAGGCCGAGATCGGGCGACTCCTGCGGCGGCGGGATCGTGCCGGGATTCAGCCCCAGACCGTGACGGCCCAGGTAGAGGAACAGGCTGGCCACATTGGCGGCGCCACCGGCATTCCAGTAGCCGTAGAGGAGGAGCCAGTGGCGCAGATCCTGAGCCTTGCGGGAGGGCAGAAAACGGAGCAGCTTCGGGCCCACCTTGAGGAAGCCGATGTAGCCGGCGAGCTTGTCCTCCTCCCGTCCGCCGCCGAATTTGGCCAGCAGCGCCTGAACGGGCCTGGGCATGCCGGCGGTCCCGGCGTCGATCGTGAAGCGCCCGAAGCGGGTGAGGGCCATGAGTTCGAGCGCCGACTCGAACACAAGGCGGATCGGGATCGGCGCCAGCCGCTGGCGCAGCCACTCCACCTGGTCGTAGTCGAAGATCAGGCTGGCGAAGAAGGCATCGGCCCCCTGCAGCGCCGCCTCCACCTCCTCGGGCCGGGCGGCCAGGTCGCGATCGCTGAACACGTGGATGCCCAGCTGGGGGCAGTGGGCCATGGCCCTTTCCGCCGCCTGGCGGTAGAGGCCGGCGTTGAAGGCTTCGAAACCGGCGATCAGAACGATGCGTTTCATGGCCGCCCGGGTATCGCCATGGCTCGATTCTGGAGCGCCCGGCGGCGGCGCGTGGTGGTGACGGCCATCGACGGGGTCAGCTGGGCATCGACGCCCCATCCCGCTCGCGGCCACAAGGCTTTCTGCCGGAGGCACCTGTCTGTCAGGAGCCGGCGGACTCTGGCGCTCCGAGGATGGACAGTGGTTGCGGCGATCGAACCGTCAATCCTGGTCGGAAGCGGCGGGCCTCGATTCAGTCAGGGGGTCCGCCCCGGTGCTGGATGGCTTGTCGGCCGGAGCGGACCAATGTCTTGCCAGTGTGATCAGGTCGGAGGGGAGCATCACGACTGTCGTGGTGTTGTTCTCGGCTCCGATCTCGGTGAGCATCTGCATGCGCCTCAGCTCAAGGGCCAAAGGGTTCCGCATGATGGTTTTCGAGGCTTCCGAGAGCTTGATGGAGGCCTCCTGTTCGGCGGCCGCCTTGATCAGACGAGCGCGTTTTTCGCGGAGTGCCTCCGCTTCCTTGGCCATGGCCCGCTGCATGCCCAACGGTATCTCGACATCCTTGATCTCCACACGTTCAATCTCAATGCCCCATGGCTCTGTGATTTCGTCGACGATCTCCTGAACCTTCAGGTTGATCTTGTCGCGATTCTGCAACACGTCATCCAGCATATTCTGCCCCACCACATTGCGGAGTGTGGTCAGGGCAACTTGATATACGGCCATCTGATAGTTCTCGACGCGGTTCACGGCCTTGTCCCCGTTGAGAATCCGGTAATACAGAACGGCGTTGACCTTGATGGTCACGCTGTCGGCAGTGACGGTTTCCTGGGGCTCAATGCTGACGGTTTTGGTCCTCACATCAAGTTGTACTTTCTGATCCACAAACGGTACGATCCAGTACATACCTGGCCCCATCACTCCCTTCAGGCGGCCCAGGCGGAAGATGACGCCGCGCTGATATTCGCGATCCAGTTTGATGCCCTTGCTGCCAAGAAGGATAAGCAGAACAAGCAGTATGCCCGCGAACGATCCCATCCTGGCCTCCCCTGATCGCAGGAACTCGATGATCCTAGATGTGGAACGCCAGCATGGTGATCAACCGATGGGCCGTCACCCCAGCTCCAGAAAGGCCAACGTCATCCCTGAAGGCCTCGTGGAGCTACGCAGATTGGGCATCGGGCCTGTTCGGTAGGCCCCTTCAGCAGTCACTCAGCCAAGGAAGGTTCACGATGAACCAGTTGAACCAGCGATAACAAGGTCAATCCTTCGGCCCCGTCAGTACCTGGCCCTCCATTGGCTGCAGGGTCACCACCACGGCGCGGGTCGCACCGAAGGGACGCGTGGGCGAGGGGGGTGTGACGGGCGGGCCGCCGGCAGAGGATGCGACCGTGGAGAAAAGCAGTTCCCATGGCTTGGCAGGGGCCCCTCCGGAGCTGGTGAGCGGATGGAGGTTGGCATCCACCACCACTGACACACGGAGGGAGGCGCTTGTATGCGTGTTCACAACCACCAGCACCTCTCGGTCGTTGAGGATGCGAGAGAAAGCCAGCACGCCCTGGTTGTAAGGGGAGTATCCAAACTGGTTCGTGCGTCCATCTCCGATGGGCCGAAAGTACTGTCGGCCGTATCGCAGGGCTGGCTGCCTGCTTCGCAGATCGCTGAGGTCACGCAGGAAAAGGTAAAGAGGGTGGGTTGTGGAGAAGGCCCCTGGGTATCCCCACAGAGGCCCCCTGGCATATTCACGCCGGTCTCCGGAACCTTCCAGGCCCTGTTCATGGCCGTAATAAAGACAAGGTACGCCCTGCAGAGTGAGCAGACAGAGGAGCGCAGTGCGGGATTGCTTCGGCCAGCTGGACTGGTGGAATCGCTCGTTGATGTCGTGGTTATCCAGGAAGGTCACGTAATTCTTTCCTGCCTCACCCTGGGAGCTCACGATCGTTCTCAGCACCCTGCGCCGTTCATCGAACTGATCGGCGAGAACATGCGGCGGGGCACTGCACTTGATCACATCCCAGAGACGCTTGCGCATGGGGAAGTCGATCGCCGCATCAACCCCCACCAACTCATCGTCCTTAAGGGTGTTGCGACCAATGAAGCGAGCGATGGCATCTTCGTTGGAGTCCTGCCATACTTCGCCGAAGGTGAAGAAGTTGTGCTTGCCGATCGAGAGCGCGAACTCTCTGATCGCGTTGCCAAAGACACGGGCAAAGTCGGGCTCCACGTATTGCAGGGTGTCGATCCGATAGCCGTCGAGATCGAATTTAGCGATCAGGTACTGGTAGGAGCGGATCAGGTGATCACGCACGGGGTGCTGGGCGGTGCCGGGCTCGAGATAGTCGGTCACCAGCTCCTTGAGGCGGTCGAAGTCACCGCGGGTGATATCCCCCGCCTCATTGACCAACCCCTTACGGCGGAAAAAATCGTTCCGCTGCAGTTCCTGCGGCCAGATCCCATTGGCACGACTGAGGTCGCTGATCAGTTCCACCGCCGTCCAACTGCCTTGAGGCGTGCCGTCCCTGTCCCGCCAGTACACGGCGTACTCGCCGTTCTGCCGCCAGGGACAGGAATCACGCCTCCCTTCGTAGTTGAAGGGATCGCCCACGTGATTGAGCACGATGTCGAGAATCACGTAGAGGCCATGATCGTGGGCCGCATCCACGAGATCACGGAATTCGCGATCGGCCTGATCAGGATCGGCGGTGGCTTTGGCCGGGTCCGAACAGAAGCGGGGCTCAACCCGCAGGAAATCTGTAATGCCATAGCCGCCCCAGTAGTTGCCGAACCACTGCGGGTTGTAGAGAACAGGCGAGATCCACAGCGCGCCCACCCCAAGATCCTTGAGATAGGGAAGCTTCTCCTTGATGCCAGCGAAACGACCCCCCCTGGTAAATGTCACAGGGGAATGTGGCGGGTGTGGGTGGTGCGGCAGGATTGTTGAAGCGGTCGACGAGCAGGAAATAGATCCAGTGATCCCGCCAGTCTGCTGGCGAAGGTGTGATGCGCGCTCCGGATGCCGCCAGAGCCGCTGGGTCCAGAAGTGCTGCTACCTCAGCGTCGACCAGGGAGGTTGGCATGGGACTTGCATGGACTCAGCAAGTTATCTTGGTGATAACAGATCAGGCTGTATCTCCCACGACCGTAATCAGCTTGTCCTGCCGGGAGGTGGCCCGCAATCGAACCGCCCTCTGACGCTGGTGTGCCTGTTCGCCCTCTCAGATCACCCCTCAAAGGAGGTGTGGCGACGAACCCTTGAAACCGTGTTGTCCCCTCCCTCAGTTCTAGGCACCTGAGATCTCCTGCTTCGTGACCGTGACTCGACCGATCGTCTGGCCGGAACGGCGCAACAGTTCATCGCCAGAGCCCGTAGCCCTGCGCAGCGGCGATCGGGGGCCACGTCGTCGTCGTAGGCCGCGAGCCTCTGGCGGCGCAGACTCGTTCAAGGGCCATGGTTCAGCCGGCATCCGCATCACTCTCCCCTGAGGCTGAGGTCATGCAGCGCACGGGCAAGGTGCGGATCGTTGCCGAGCTGGCCCGGTGCACAAAGCGACCGAGGTCTGCCATCAGGCCGTGCACGCCAGGGCAAGCCCACGGGCTTGAGGCCAAGGTGGCCAGGGAGCCCTCCCTTGGGCGCTCTGGAAGAGGAAGGGGAGCGGTGTTACCTTGACAAATCGCACAGAAATCCCGGTCCGGCTTCACAACGGACATGGCTCCCCGCCAGGACATAGCAATGGAAAAACTCACGGCCGAAGGGCTTGAGGTCGTCAACGACCTGGCCCAGCGGTATGGCTTCAGCCAGGACGCCGTGCTGCACATGACCTTCGCCCTGCTCAAGGGGCGTGGTGGCATGGCCCAGTTCAACCACCCCGAATTCGCCGGCTCCGGCCAGTGGATGAACGGCGGCATGATGATGCTGGGCGACATGTTCAATCACGGGCTCAAGGCCCGCGTCGATGGGCTCTGCCAGGCGCTCGCCACGGCGATCTCCAGCCAGCCCGATCTCTTTCCGCCCGGCAGCTTCCAGTCCCAGAGCCAGAGCGGCGGCGGTCAACAGAGGCAGGTGGGTGGCGGCATGGCGCCGATGCGGCCGCTGAGCTTCGGCTCCGGTGCGCTGTTCACCCCCGACCCCCGTGACACCTGGTGGCCCGCCGAACTGGGAGCACCCAGTTCCAGCGGCGCCCAGAACGACGTGCGCTACGCCTACTTTCCGGCTGCCGGGCGTCTGGCGGTGGACGTCAACGGCCACGTCAGCGTCTACGACACCAGCGGCCACCAGATCGCCGGCATCTCCTCCCAGCAGCAGTCCTACGGCGGCGGGCTGATGTTCAGCACGGGCGACGGCAGCATCAGCCTCGCGCACCTCAGGGCGGTGAGCACCCCGGCCGCGGCAGCCCCCGCGGCGACCCAAGCCGTAGCTGCGCCAGCGGCTGACGCTCCGCCGGCAGCCGCTCCGGCCTGGCCCGAACCCGGCCCCGCAGCCGGTGGCACCGACGTGTTCGCCACCCTCGAGCGCCTCGGGGAGCTGATGCAGAAGGGCATCCTCACCGAGGAGGAATTCGCCACCAAAAAGGCCGAGCTGCTCAGCCGCCTTTAGTGCCAGCCCGTTGGGTGGCGCAGGGTGCGCCAGTTGCCGCTGCCTGTGCTCACCTCCACCCCGAGGCCGATCGGGCGCTCGCCCAGGGCGCTGTCCACGCTGCCGCCGTTGTTGCGGCACCACTGGCAGGCGAAGGCCCAGGCCTCCTCCATCGATTCGAACTGGTCATCGAGCTCCGGGTGGGGCAGGCCCTGCTGATCCACCAGTCGGTAACGCCGTTGCAGGGGGCTGCTGCTCATCGGGGAGGGGGACATCGGTTCTGGGCTCAGTCTGGTGGCGCCGATCGATGGGCACGGTGGTGGCGATCACCACAGGGGTGTGCAGGGCGCAGGCTGCTTGGCTGAATCCCTTGCTCTGACTTGGTGTTGGGATGGGGATCGCGAGGATCGAACTCGCCTAAGGCGGATTATGAGTCCGCTGCATTCACCAGATTGCTAGACCCCCGGCCAGGCCTCACCAGAGCCCGCGCACGGGTTGGTAGGCGGGGGTGTAGGGGACCACCATGGACTGCGTGAAGGGAACCGTGGCGTCCGACTGCCCCATCTGCAGGCTGGAGGTGAACGCCGAAGGAAGATCGGCGCTGCGCCAGGGGATCGGGGACGTCTGCTCTTCCAGCATCGCCGCCGTCGTGTTGCTGATGGCGGACGAGTCCCACAGGATCGCCTGATCGGGGAAGCCGAAGCCCATCACCCTGGTGCCGTCCCGCCCGCCCATGGCAATGCCGAGAGTGTCGGTGATCTGGTGGCTGAGGCTGACGCCGCGGGCGAAGGAGGTGCGCCAGGTGAAGGCCCGCTGCTGCATCAGTTCCGCCTGGGTCTGCAGGACGCCGCAACGAGTGACCTCGACCGGGCCGGAAGGGGCCCGACCACCGGCCTCGCCACTCGCCAGCGGAGCCTCCAGGGAGGTTGTGCAGATCACCGGGTCCGCCAATGCCGGCCCCGGCGTCAGCCCGCAGACGGCCAGGCCTGCCAGAGCGAGGCGGAGACAGGCAACGGACGCTGGCATGGATCGGAACCGTGCGGACTGCTGAAACCCATTCTGCCCCGGATCGGAGCCGGACCCCAAGGGGCCTGGAACCGCTCGGGCCATGAGCCCGCAAACTAGTCAGTCGGGCCGGCAGACGCCAGCCCTCGTCCTGCCACGCCCATGCCGACACCGCTGCCACCCGCCACGTCCGAGGCACGCCGCTCCGCCCTGCTGCCTCTGCTGGCCAGCAGGGCCTATCGCCGTGGCCGGTTCACGCTGGCTTCGGGGCGCAGCAGCGACCACTATGTCAACTGCAAGCCCGTCAGCCTGAGCGGTTTCGGCCTGGCGTTACTGGCCGAGCTGCTGCTGGAGCAGGTGGAGAAGGAGGCCGTGGCGGTGGCCGGGCTCACCCTCGGGGCCGATCCCCTGGTGAGCGGGGCTGCCCAGGCGGCGGCCCTGGCGGGGCGGCCGCTGGATGCCCTGATCGTCCGCAAGGAAGCCAAGGGCCACGGCACCGGCGCCTGGCTGGAGGGTCCGCTGCCGGCGCCTGGCAGCCTGATCACCGTGCTCGAGGACGTGGTCACCAGCGGCGGCTCCTCGCTCAAGGCGGTGCAGCAGCTGCGGGAGGCCGGCTACCGGGTGGAGCGGGTTGTCACGATCGTGGACCGGCAGGAGGGGGGCCGCGAGGCGATGACCGCGGCAGGCCTGGAGCTGCGCAGCCTGTTCCTGCTGGAGGAAATCGCCGCTGCGGCCGCCGGCGCACCCACCGCCGCTGAAGATTTGCAAGGGTGAGGCCGCCGCTCGTCCCCCCATGGCCGTGACCAGCACCCGCGCCGTCGATCCCTGGCAGTGGCAGCCCCCCCGCCCCAGCCGCTGGGAGCAGCCCGTTGGCCTGATCCGGCTGGACGGACCTGACAGCCTCCGCTTCCTCCACGGCCAGAGCAGCCAGGACCTGGAGCAGGCCCGAGCGGGCCGGTGCCTCTCCACCTGCTGCCTGACGTCCACGGCACGGCTGCGGGGGCTGGCCGAGGTGCTGGTGGACGACGGGGGCGCCTGGCTGGTGATCACGGCCGGCGAGACCGCAGCGATCCATCAGGCCCTCGACCGGGTCCTGTTCCCTGCCGATCGGGTCAGCCTCGGCCCGGTGCGGCTGGGCCGGCTGGTGACGCTGCTGGGCGTCGACCTTCCCGAGGTGAGGCAGGCCTGGGCGGAGTTGCCCGCTGGCGAGTGGCGCAGGTCCGGCGAGGCAACCGGATCGCACGACGGTTGGCTGCTGGCGGGTCCAGCGCGGCTGCTCCTCGACCAGGACCGGCCCCTGCCCGCCTGGCTGGAGGCGATCCCCGCACTGGGCCCCATCGACGGGGAGCGCTGGCGGCTGCAGCGGGGGATACCGACGGCGCCGGCCGAGATCAGCGACGAGGTGAACCCCTTCGAGCTCGGGCTGGCGGAGCGGGTGAGCCTCTCCAAGGGCTGTTACGTGGGCCAGGAGACCCTGGCCAAGCTCGCCACCTATGACGGCGTCAAGCAGCAGCTGCGCCGCTGGGCCTGGACGGGGCCAGCGGCGCAGCTGAGCACGGCGGGCGCGGGATCGGTGGCGGAGCCACGGCTGGAGCCCGGCACTGCGCTCGTCACCGCCGCCGGCGAGCGGGCCGGCCGGATCACCTCCGCCCTGGCGCTGCCGGTGGCAGAGGGGGAGCCGCCGCTGTGGCTGGGCCTGGCCCTGGTGCGGCGTCAGGCGCTGGGGGAGGCGGAGCTGCGGGCCGGCGATCCAGCCGGAGCGGCGCTGTCGCTGCGGCTGTCTGTGCCCGAGGAGGTGGTGCCGCCGCCGGTAGGGAGCGGAGGCAGGGCCTCCTGATCGAGCAGCCAGCGGGCCACGGCCCAGGTGGCCCGCCCGTCGTCATGGTTGTAGCGGAAGATCCGCCGCAGGCTGTGGTGGCTGCCTCGGCCCCGGTGGGTGCCGTCCCCCCGCCACTGACGCCACCACAGCAGGCAGCGGGCCCCATCCACGCCCTTCTGGCTCCAGCGGAAACCCAGCCAGCCAGCCACGGCCTTGAGCCCGTAGCTGTTCACCGGCAGCAACCAGTGCCGCCGCAGCCGCTGGTGCAGGTCCACCATCCGCCTTCTCAGCGCGGCCACCTCCGCCTCGCTGGCCCCCTGGCGCTGGGCCAGCCGCGCCAGGCCGATCGATTCGGTCTCGCCGTAGTGGAGCACCGGCCAGTCGGCGGGGGTCCGCTCCAGCAGACGGCTCAGCCGCTGCCAGAGCAGGGCCTCGCCGTGCTCGTGCAGGGCCAGAACGGGCCGGTAACGGCCCGGGCCTGATGGCCCCAGATCCGGCCAGCTGCCATCGGCGCCGCGCTCGATGCGCAGGAACCCGTGCAGGAAATCGTCGCGGGCGTCGGGATCGGATTCGATGTCGTACACCAGAACTCCGCCGGCTCGGTCCAGCTCCGGCAAAGGCCGCTGCGGCTGCTCCGGCTCCGGTGTCAGCGGCAGGGGTTCGCCCCGCTGCTGCACCCGGGCCTGGGCCACCAGCCTGGCGGCCACATCCCGGTGCTGCTCGCCGTGCACCTCCAGCGCGTCCGCCAGGCGATCGGCGTCGGCGGCGGCCAGGTCATCGAGCCGGCGGAGGCCGAGCTCCAGCAGCAACTCCCGTCGCTTGGCGCCGATGCCGCTCACTTCACTGAGGTGACCCTGCTCCGCCGCTTCGCGGTCGCACAGCCCCCGCCAGGAACAGAGGACGCACTTCTTGCGGTCGTTCACCAGCGGTGGGGGCTGGCTCCGCTCCAGATCGTCGGCCAGCTTCGGCAGTGTTTCGTCGAGCTGGCGCTGCAGACCGGCCGTCAGGGGGATGCGCTCGCGCTCGAGCCGCCCGCCCGGGCCCGACACCACCAGGCCGTGGCCCACCGGTGCCTGCTGAACGGCTCCCAGCAGCTGGCCCCAGAGCGACAGCACCAGCCGGTGCTCCCGGGTGAGGCGCCGGCCCTGGCGCGCCAGCACGGGCAGATAGGCATGGTCGCCCCAGCGGCTGGCTCCGGTGGTGCGCTGCAGCAGGGGCGGGTGGGCCTCCAGGTCCAGGCCGCCCGGGCCCGGCGCCGCGAGCCGCAGCCCCACCACCGCCTCGGCGCCGGCGGCACAGGCCGCTTCTCCCCGGCCGGGCTGCCGCCCCAGCAGGCTGACGAAACAGCGCTGCTGGTCATCGAGCTGGAGGGCGCGATGGGCGGTCCAGAGCCGCCGTTCCGGATCGCCGTGGCGATCGAGCCAGGCCCGCCGCCGGCAGCGCAGCCAGCTGCGCAGCAACCGGTCGGTGAGCAGCCGGTTGGACGGGACAGCGGACATCAGACCAGGCTACGGCGGCCGGTGGCCTGCCACGAGGCCGGCACCCACCGCCCCACAGGACGGCCAGCCTGCTGCTACGAGCTACCCAACGCCGCCTTCCCCATGGCTTCTGCCCCCCTGCCCCTGGAGCCCAGCCCCATCCGCTTCGGTACCGATGGCTGGCGGGGCATTCTCGGCGTCGACATCACGGTCGAGCGCCTGCTGCCGGTGGCGGCGGCGGCGGCCCGGGAGCTGGAGCACTCCGCCCCAGCAGCCCTGGACAGCCGCGAGGTGGTCATCGGCTACGACCGCCGCTTTCTGGCGCCGGAACTGGCCGAGGCGATCGCGGCGGCCGTGCGCGGCGCCGATCTGGAACCTCTGCTCACCGATACCGCCGTTCCCACGCCCGCCTGCAGCTGGGCGGTGGTGGAACGCGGTGCCCTGGGGGCGCTGGTGATCACCGCCAGCCACAATCCGCCCGAGTGGCTGGGACTGAAGATCAAGGGCCATTTCGGTGGCTCGGTGGAGGGCGATTTCACCGCCCGTGTCGAGCGGCGCCTGGAGGCAGGCGGCATCACCGTGCCGATCCCGGGCGACACCCCCCGCTTCGATGGCTGGGCCGGCTACATCGCCGGTCTGCGGCGGCAGGTGGATACGGCGGCCCTGCGGCAGGGGCTGGAGCGGCTCGGGCTGCAGGTGATCGTCGATCCGATGCACGGCTCCGCGGCCGGCGGTCTGCCCGCCCTGCTGGGGGACGGGGTGCGGGAGATCCGCTCGCAGCGGGATCCCCTGTTCGGCGGCCACCCCCCCGAACCCCTCGCCGCCTACCTCGGCGAGCTGATCGCGGCGGTACGGGCCTCGACGGCGGCCGGCCGGCCGGCGGTGGGGATCGTCTTCGATGGCGACGGCGACCGCATCGCCGCCATCGACGAGCGGGGGCGCTACTGCAGCACCCAGCTGCTGATGCCCCTGCTGATCGACCACCTGGCCCGGGCCCGGGCCCTGCCGGGGGCCGTGATCAAGACCGTGAGCGGTTCCGACCTGATGCAGCTGGTGGCGGAGGGGCTGGGCCGGCAGGTGATCGAGAAGCCCGTGGGCTTCAAGTACATCGCCGCTGAGATGCTCGACGGCGATGTGCTGATCGGCGGCGAGGAATCGGGCGGCGTGGGGTTCGGCATGCACCTGCCGGAGCGGGATGCCCTGTTCGCGGCCCTGCTGCTGGTGGAGGCCCTGGTGGAGGGCGGCCTGCCGCTGGGGGAGCGCCTCACCCGCCTTGAGGCTGCCCATGGCGGCGGCGGCGCCTACGACCGGCTCGACCTGCGCCTGCGGGACATGGCCAGCCGCGAGCGGCTGGAGCGCCAGTTGGCCGAGACGCCGCCCGCCGCGGTGGACGGCGCGCCCGTGCTGGAGGTGATCCGCACCGACGGAGTGAAGCTGCGGCTGGGCCCGAGCCACTGGCTGATGCTGCGCTTCTCCGGCACCGAGCCGCTGCTGCGCCTCTACTGCGAGGCGCCCACGGCGGAACGGGTGGCGGAAGTTCTGACCTGGGCACGGCAGTTCGCCGAAGCGGCATGAGCCCTGCCGAGCCGACCAGACCAGGGGCCGGTCCCTGCGTACTGGTGATCGCCAGCGGCAACCCCGGCAAGCTGCGCGAGTTCACCACCCTACTGTGCCGGCCTGGATCGGGCCTGGAACTGGAGCTGCGGCCCCAGCCCGCCGGGCTGGAGGTGGAGGAGACCGGCACCAGCTTCGCCGCCAACGCCCGCCTCAAGGCCGAGGCTGTGGCGCGGGCCACGGGCCAGTGGGCCCTGGCCGACGATTCCGGGCTCTCGGTGCGAGCCCTGGGCGGAGCACCGGGGATCGAATCGGCCCGCTATGCCGCCACCGATGCGGAGCGCATCGCCCGCCTGCTGCGCGAACTGGAGCAGGCCACGACCGCTGCGAGGGCCGCCGCCGGCGACACCCCGCCCGATCGCCAGGCCCGCTTCACCGCCGCCCTGGCCGTGGCCAGTCCCGGCGGAACCACGGTGCTCGAGGTGGAGGGTGTCTGCGAGGGGGAGATCCTGGAGGCGCCCCGGGGAGGAGGTGGTTTCGGTTACGACCCGGTGTTCTACCTGCCCGAGGTCGGCCTGAGCTTTGCCGAGATGGATCCGGCCCTGAAGCGGCGCCTGGGCCATCGCGGCCGGGCTCTGGAGGCGCTGCTGCCGGGGTTGCGCCGCCTGCTCGGCGCTTCGTCCTCGGCGCCGTGAGCCGGCCGATAAAGAACCGGTCAGCACCGCTACCGATTAGCACTGAGGAGGTCCTCCGTGCCGATCTCCATGTCCAAAGCTCAACTCAACGCGTTCCTGGCAGAGGTGCAGGCCGATTCCGCTCTCAAGCAGCGGGTGGATGCCGCCACCGATTCCGCTGCCGTGGTGGCGATCGCCCTTGAAAGCGGTCATGTGTTCTCACCGGCCACCCTCAGCCGGCATCAACGGGGCTGAACCTGCCTAAGGGCCTGATGCAGCCTGTCGACGCGGCGTTGGTTCACGCCGAGATCCGAATCCCCCAACCGGGATTCGGAGCGCACCTGCAGCACCCCGGCCGCAGGGTCGACCGCAAGTTCGAGGTCATCGATGAAGCCGAAGATCCGGCTTTCAGCGCTGGCATGCAGATAGGTGGGGGTCGGTTCGCCGACCTGCCGCTCGATCCGGGTGCCGCTCAGCGCCGCCACCACGGGCACGAGCTCGGCCAGGGCGGCGGCAGGATCGGCCAGCGGCCAGTCTTCCCGGACGCAGTGATCGGGGGCGGAGCAGGGCCGCAGGCGACCCTGCCGCAGCCCCAGACCGGCGGGAACGGCGCCGCCGGCATGAAACAGGGCCGCCAGGGGGCCCGGCACTGCCGCCGGAGCCAGGGCCTGGGCCACCCCCGGCAGAGTGAACAGCACGGCGGCCACGGCGGCAAGGATCCAGGCGGAACAGCGGTTCATGGGGTTCAGGCGGCCCAGCTGCCGTGCAGGCCGTGGGGAATGGCCAGAGGCAACGGCAGGATCGCCTGCTCGCTGAGGTCATCGGCGCGCAGGATCACCAGGTCGCTGGCAGAGCGGGCCCCATTCCACACCACGCACAGGATCCAGCCGTCGTCCTCGGCGGGGAGGGTCGCGCCGGCCGCTGTGGGGCGGGGCACCATCACCGGCTCGCTGACGAAACCGCGTGGCGCGGCACTCCAGACGCGGCGCTCGCCCGTGGCCAGATCCAGCTTCTCGATCGCCTGCAGCGGATCATTGCCCCGCTCCCGCTCGGTCACCGCCATCCAGGCGAAGCGCGCCTCCAGGCCGATCCGCAACGGATTCACCATGGCGAACTCGCAGCAGCGTTCCTCCAGCAGCTCGGTACTGACCGCACCGCTGGCCAGGTCGAGGCGGCAGCGCTTCAGCTGGCCGATCGGCAGCGCCTCGAAATCGACGGCGCGGAAATCCACCTCTGGACCGATCGAGGGGAAATCGGCGTAGAAGATCGAATCCACCACCACCTGGCCGGCCGCGCCGGCCGTGGGATCCTCGAAGGCGTTGAGGTGATGGAAGACGAACCCCTCGGGGCCGGCCGTATGCACGAGTTCACCCTCGCCGGAACGGGGGATCAGCCAGAACTGGCCCTGCTCACCGGGCTTCGAGCCCAGGCACTGGGCGGCTCCCTTCACACCGAAGACGAAACCCAGCGGGTTGAACGACACGGCGTTCTGCAGGAACACGGCCCAGTTCGGCGTGATCGCGAAGTCGTGCAGGAAGGCGAAGCCGTTGAAGCTGCGGGCCTGGTCAGCCAGCAGGGCGCCGCTGCCGGCATCGAACTCCATCAGCCGGATCGTGCTGCGGGGGCCGGCCTTGACGCCGAAGGTGACCATCCGTGGTGCGCCGTGGTGCCCGGGGTCGAAACGGGGATGGGCGCTGAAGGCCTCGCCGGGGCTGAGCACGCCGTCGAGCAGCTCGATGCCCCTGGTCTCGAGGCTGAGGGGATCGAGGCTGTGGGGAGAGCTGGCTTCCCAGAGGGCAAGCAACTTCTCGCCAAGGCGCACCACATGGGTGTTGGCGATGTTCTTGAGCCGCAGATCGAAGGCGTTGGCCAGCGGTCCGCCGGGCTTCCGGCTGCCGAACACGCCCCGGTAGAGCACCTTGCCGGCCGCTTCCTCCGCCAGCCAGCCCTCGGTGCGCACGAAGCGGTTGGTCAGCGTGGCGCTGCCGCCGTCGAAGCGCAGGGCGGTGATCATGCCGTCGCCATCGAAGGGGTGATGCACCCACTGGCCGCCCCGCTCGAGCCGCCCCGGACCATTGCGGTAGAGGGTGCCGCTCAGCTCGGCGGGAATCGTGCCGGAAGCGGCGCTCAGGGGCACCTCGCTGAGCTCGCTGCCCACGTTGCGGAAGGCGCTCGCCCAGTCGGCGCGGTCGTAGGCGGGTGCCTCGACGCCGGAGGAGGAGCCGGGGGCCGCAGGGCGACTGGGGGCAACGGTCATCGACTGGACGGCGGTGTGACGATGCCTCCATCATCACGTAACGGAGTATGAAGTGGCGACGCCGACTTCTGAGACAGCCTGATCAGCCCTGTCCGCCGGCCTGCTCCAGCACCCCCTTGCTGCTGGGAACGCCCCCGGCTCGGCGTGGATCGATCTCCACCGCCAGCCGCAGCGCCCGCGCGAAGGCCTTGAAGCAGGCCTCCACGATGTGGTGCGAGTTCAGGCCGTCGAGCTGGCGGATGTGAAGGGTGAGGCCGGAGTTGTTGACCACGGCCACGAAGAATTCGCGCACCAGCTCGGTGTCGTAGCTGCCGATCCGCTGGGCCGGGATCACCAGGCCGTAGCTGAGCTGGGGCCGGCCCGAGCAGTCCAGCGCCACCTGCACGAGCGCCTCGTCGAGCGGCGCCACGAAATGGCCGAAGCGATGGATGCCGCGCCGGTCCCCCAGCGCCTGCGCCAGGGCCTGCCCCAGCGCAATGCCCACGTCTTCGTTGGTGTGGTGGTCGTCGATGTGGGTGTCGCCGTCGGCGGCGATCTCCAGATCCAGCAGGCCGTGACTGGCAAGCTGATGCAGCATGTGGTCGAGAAACGGCACCCCTGTGGTGACCCGGCAGCGCCCCGTCCCGTCGAGGTTCAGCTTGACGCGCACATCGGTTTCGCCGGTGACGCGGTGGATCTCGCCGCTGCGACTGCCGCCTCGGTCGTGGAAGGGGGACACGTTGGTAGCGGCGACGGGGAAACGGTGGATCCATGCTGAAGCATGCGTGGCCGCCCCGGCGAGGTAAGCAGGAGCGCAGCGGTTCTCCGTTCTCCACCCTTTCGATCGAGTCTCCACTGTTTCGATCGAGGAGCGGATCCGGGCAGATCAGCTGCGGTGGTGGAGCGGAAGCTTCCGGGCTGATCAAGGGTCCTCTGTTGAGAACCGGTGTGCTGATCTACGTGCGGCAGGCTCCTCGGCATGCCTGCCGTGGCCTTTGCCGCCGGGTGTGGAGGCAAGTCACTACGGTCACATCCCCGTGATGCAGTAGCCGGCATCCACGTAGATCACCTGGCCGGTGATGCCGGAGGCCAAGGGGCTGGCCAGGAACGCTGCGGTGGAGCCCACCTCCTCCTGGGTCACCGTGCGCTGCAGCGGTGACTTCGCCTCCACGTTGTGGATCATCTCGAGAATGCCGCCGATCGCCGAGCTGGCCAGGGTGCGGATCGGGCCGGCACTGATCGCGTTCACGCGCACCTGCTTCTCGGGGCCCAGTTCGGCGGCCAGGTAGCGCACCGAGGCCTCCAGGGCCGCCTTGGCCACGCCCATCACGTTGTAGTTGGGGATCGCCCGCTCGGCCCCGAGGTAGGTGAGCGTGATCACGCTGGCCCCGGGATTGAACAGGGGCTTGGCGTACCGGCAGAGTGGCGCCAGGGAGTAGGCGCTCACTTCCAGGGCCCGGGCGAAACCCTCGGGGCTGATGGCGCTGTAGTCGCCCACCAGCTCCTCCTTCCCCGCAAACGCCAGGCAGTGGATCAGCACGTCGAGGCTGCCCCACTGCTCGGCGATGCGGGCGAACACGGCCTCGATCTGGGCCGGCTCCTGCACATTGAGGGGCTCGAACAGGCTGGGATTCAGCGGTGCGGTGAGTTCGCGCACCTTGCTCTCGAAGCGGCCCTTCTCGTCCGGCAGGTAGGTGATGCCCAGCTCGCAGCCGGCCGCGGCCAGCTGCTGGGCGATGCCCCAGGCGATCGAGCGGTTGTTGGCGATGCCGGTGACCAGGGCCTTCTTGCCGCGCAGATCGAGGAGCATGGGGAGGTCGCCCGACAGGGACGATCGAGAGCAATCGGGCGATTCTCCTCCACCCCCCTGCCCGCGCCGGCTGGAGCCCCACCCGATCACCGCGGGCGCTTCAGCGGGGCGGCTCCTCCTGCGGCGGCATCGGTCCCAGCGCCTCCTCCGCGGCCCGCACCTTCTCCCGATCCGGCAGCAGCTGCTCCTCCTCCAGCATCGGCAGCCGTTCCACCGTCACTTCGCCGGGGTTCCGTGGCGGCTCACGCCATTGCCAGCTGCTGCGTGGTGACCGCTGCTGGCAGAGCGCTTCCAGCTGCCGCCGCAGGGCATCGCGCACGTCCCGGCGGGCCACCGCCTCGAAGAACTCCGCCCGGGTGGCCAGGCCGGAGCTGAACGGTGCCGAGCCGTTGCCGTTGAACAGCCGGGCCGGATCCGGCAGCCAGCGCGGCCGGCAGATGCCTCGCTGGCGCGTGTCGGTTTCCAGCCAGATGTGGAGGCCGTAGCCGTCGGGCTGGCTGACCACCGCAAGGCCGTCATGGGGTGCGCTGCGCGGCAGGGGGAGGATCCGCCAGGTGGCGCGACGGTGGGAGGGAACACAGCCCGCCGCGAGCAGCAGGGCCAGCAGGGCCGTGAGCGCTGCCGTGGCTGAAGCGGACCGGATCAGGGGCCGGTGCAAGGGGACCAGGCGATGAGGCGGCGATCCTGCCCGAATTCCCCGGCGGCTGAAGGACGCCACAATCACCCTCCGTGCCGCGCCGCCGTCTGGCCATGGCCCTCACCCCCTCCACGATGCTGCCCCTGGGCACCCCGCTGCCCGCCTTCCGCCTGTCCGCTCTCGACGGGGCGACGCTGTCCAGCGTCGCCCTGCACCCCCGCCCCGTGCTGGTGCTGTTTCTCTGTGCCCACTGCCCCTTCGTGATCCATGCGGAGCCGGAGCTGTCCAGGATCGCGACCGACTACGGCGAACGCGTGACGATCCTGGCCATCGCCAGCAACAGCCTCCGCACCCATCCCCAGGACGGCCCCGCCCAGCTGGAAGCCCAGCGGCAGCGCAACGGCTGGCGCTTCCCCTACCTGCTCGACACGGACCAGAGCGTGGCGCGCGCCTTCCTGGCCGCCTGCACCCCCGACCTCTACCTGTTCGATGCCGCCCACCGGCTCGTCTACCGGGGTCAGCTGGACCCCAGTCGCCCCGGCAGCGGCCAGCCACCGGATGGCCGCGACCTGCGCGCCGCCCTCGACGCCCTGCTGGCCGGGCGCGCGCCGGAGCCGGAGCAGACCGCCTCGATCGGCTGCAACATCAAATGGCACCCGGGTCAGAAGCCGGCCTGGGCCTGACCGTCCGCGGGGCTTAAGGTTGCCTCCATGCAGGTGCCCCCCTTCGATCTCACCGAGCAGCTTCATCAACTCGGTGAAGCCCTCGAGGATGCCGTTCTGCAGGTGTTGCGCAGTGGGCAGTACATCGGGGGCGCCACGATTGCGCAGTTCGAGCAACAGTTCGCCACAGCCACCGGCAGCCCCTACACGATCGGCTGCAACAGCGGCACCGATGCCCTGATCCTGGCCCTGCGCGGGCTGGGCCTCGGTCCCGGCGATGAGGTGATCACCAGCTCCTTCAGCTTCTTCGCCACCGCCGAAGCGATCAGCGCCGTGGGGGCCACGCCGGTGTTCGTGGATGTGGAGGAAAGCTCCTATCTCATCGACCCGGCGGCAATCGAGGCCGCGATCACGCCGGCCACCCGCGCCCTGATGCCGGTCCACCTGTTCGGCCGCCCGGTGAACATGGAGCGGCTGGGTGCCATCGCCGCGGCCCACGATCTCAGGGTGATCGAGGACTGTGCCCAGGCCACCGGCGCGAGCTGGGCCGGACGGCCGGTGGGCAGCTGGGGCGATGCCGGCTGCTTCAGTTTCTTCCCCACCAAGAATCTCGGTGGCGCCGGCGACGGCGGCGCGGTCACCTGCCGCGACCCCGAGCTGGCCCAGCGGATCCGCGAGCTGGCCGTACACGGTATGCCGCGCCGCTATCTGCACACCTCCCTGGGATACAACAGCCGCCTCGACGCCCTCCAGGCGGCGGTGCTCAACGTCAAGCTGCCCCACCTGGACACCTGGATCCGGCGCCGTGGCCAGCTGGCCGAGGTCTATCGGCGCGAGCTGGCCGACACGCCGGGGCTGGTGCTTCCCGAGGCCGGCCCCGCTGGCCACAGCTGGAACCAGTTCGTGGTGCGCCTGCCCCGTTGTCCCCAGAACCAGTCGAGCTGTGGCAGCCGTTGCGTCCCCTCCGCCGACAGCGCCGATTACGGCCTGCCGGAAAGCTGCTGCCGTGACTGGCTGAAGCAGGAGCTGGCCGCCGCCGGAGTCAACACGATCATCTACTACCCCATCCCGATCCACCGCCAGCCGGCCTATGCCGTCCTCGGCTACGGCCAGGGCAGCCTGCCGATCACCGAACGGCTCACGGCCGAGGTGCTCAGCCTGCCGATCTTCCCCGAGCTGAGCGCCGCCCAGCAGCAACGCGTGGTGGAGGTGCTCAGGAGCCTGCTGAGCCGCGCCTGGGGCCGAACGACGTCCGGGATCTGCGCGGCGGCCGAACCCGTGGGCTCGATCTCGGGCTCAGCCTGATCCTGATCAGCACCGGACCCCCTGCCGCTCAGCGCAGGCCGGCGTGAAGTGCCTTGAACCGGGCCTGCTGCTGCTTGTGGCTCACGATCGGCGCCGGGTAGCCCCGTCGCTCCAGGGGGGCGATCTCGCCGCCGATCAGATCCCCCGTGGCCACATGGGCCAGTTCCGGCAGCCAGCGGCGGATGTAGACGGCTTCCGGATCGAAGCGCGACGCCTGGGTGTAGGGGTTGAAGATGCGCAGCGGTCTGGAGTCCATGCCGCTGCTGGCGCTCCATTGCCAGCCGCCGTTGTTGGCGGCCAGATCGCCGTCCACCAGCTGTTCCATGAAGGCGTGCTCGCCCCAGCGCCAGTCAACGATCAGGTCCTTCACCAGGAAGGAGGCAACGATCATGCGGCAGCGGTTGTGCATCCAGCCGGTGGCGTTCAGCTGGCGCATCGCCGCATCCACGATCGGCACCCCCGTGAGCCCCTCGCACCAGGCCCCGAAGCGGCCGGCGTCATTCTCCCAGGGGAAGTGGCGCCACTGGGGCCGGTAGGGGCCCTCGGCCAGCTCGGGGAAGTGGAACAGCGCCTGCTGGTAGAACTCGCGCCAGGCCAGTTCCTGCTCCCAGACGGTGATCGCCTGGAGCTCCTCGTCACTGCGGGCGGCCGGCCGCAGTGACTGGGCCGCCGCCCAGGCCTGGCGGGGGCTGAGCGTGCCGAACCGGAGGGCGGCACTGAGCAACGAGGTGCCCGCCTCGCCGGGCAGGTTGCGGTCGGTTTCGTAACGCAGCAACGCGCTGTGGCTGAAGGCGGCCAGCTGCTCGGCGGCGGCGGCTTCGCCTGGGCGGCAGGGGCAGAGCTCGGCGCCGGCGAAGGGGCGACCCAGCTCCGCGGGCGCCGGCACGGCCTCCAGCAGCGGCAGCTGGTCCCAGAGCTGCCGCCCCGGCTGCGGCAGCCTGTGCGGGTCCAGGCCGATCAGGCCCCCGGGCGCGGGCACGGGGGCCTGTCCGCCCCCCCCGCCCGCCGGCTCCAGCCGCCGGCTCCAGCTGCGCCAGTAGGGGCCGTAGACCCGGTAGGGATCGCCGCCGCCGGTGCGCAGGGCCTCCGGGGGAACGAGCAGCTGATCCCAGTCCGCCAGCACCTTGCGGCCCCCGGCCTGCAGCGCCGCTGCCACCCGCCGGTCGCGCTCGCGGCCGCTGGGCTCCACGCCGCGGTTCCAGCTCACCACCTCGGCGCCGATGGCTGCGGCCAGTCGGGGCAGCACCTCCACCGGATCTCCCTGCAGCAGCAGCAGGCGGCTGCCGGCCGCCTGCCAGCTCACGGCCAGCTCCCGCAGGCTCTCGCTCTGGAACCAGAGCCGGGCCGGCGCCATCGCGGCGGCTCCGAGCAGGGTCGGATCGAGCACGAACACCCCGGTCAGGGCGGGGGTGGCGCGGGCGGCAGCCGCCAGGCCCAGGTTGTCGGCCAGACGCAGGTCGCGGCGGTGCCAGAACAGCCAGCGGGGCGCACGGGAGGTCACTGCTTCAGAGACCCAGCAGCTGCCGGGCCCGGAACCAGGCCGTCACGCTCTTACCGTCGAGGGCTTCATCACCGCTGGCCAGGGCCGCGTCCAGAGCCTCGGGCTCCAGCAGCAGCACCTCGAGATCCTCGTCGTCGTCGCCGGCGGGAGGCTCCGCCAGGGGGGTGAGTTCACGGGCCAGAAAGAGATGGATCACCTCGTCGGAGTAGCCGGGGCAGGGGAGCATCGAGCCGAGGGGATCCCAGCGGGCGGCGGAGTAGCCGGCTTCCTCCTGCAGTTCCCGCTGCATCGTGCCCAGGGGTTCTTCGCCCTCGTCGAGCGTGCCGGCGGGGAACTCCAGGATGCGGCTGGCCACGGCGAAGCGATACTGGCGCAGCACCACCACCCGGCCGTCGTCGAGCACGGGCACCGCCAGGGAGGCGCCGGGGTGGCGGATGATCCCGAACGTGCCCTCGATCCCCATCGGCAGCACGATGCGGTTCAGTTCGAAGCGGATCTTGCGGGCTTCGAGCACCGCCTCCGTCACCAGATGCCGCGAGGGTTCGGGGGGCGGCAGCGGGACCATGGCGTCGACGCGGGAGCGGTCCCCAGTGTGGCCGGAGGCCGTCCGGACCGCGCGCTACTCGGGCCAGTCCGATCGACCCGGCAGGGCCGGCAGCGGCCCCTCGCCGGCCCGCGCCTGCAGGGCGGCCAGCAGCTCCCCCACCGGAGCGGTCGCGCCGGGTGGGATCAGGCCGGGATCGATGGCGGCCAGCGGCGCCAGCACGAAGCTCCGCTCGAGCAGGCGCGGGTGGGGCAGGGTCAGCTCCGCGTCCTGCCGCTGCTCCTCACCGCACCAGAGCAGATCCAGATCCAGCCGGCGCGGCCCCCAGCGCTCGCGCCGCTCACGGCCGAAGCGGATCTCCAGGGCCTGCAGCGTCCGCAGCACGGCCAGGGGATCGGGGTCCCGGCGTGCGGGAGGCCCGGCCAGTTGCGCCACGGCGACGCCATTGAGATAGGGAGGCTGGCCCGGTGGTCCCCCCAGCGGCGCCGTACGGAACAGGGGCGACCAGCGCCAGTGGAGGGCTACGCCGTTGAGGGCCCGCTCCAGCAGGGGCCGCACCGCCGGCAGGGTGGCCAGGGGATCGCCGAGGTTGGCGCCGAGGGCGATCGCCAGCGTCCTCCCGCCTGCTGCGGTCGCCTCTCCGGCCTGATCAGCGAGACTGGCCCCCACGTCGATGCACCGGTCCCTCCATGGTCGCAAGCGGCCTGTCGCCAGCTTCCGCTCCGGGCCCGGCCCACGGCTCGGGCCGCGGCGTCGCCACCGGCGCCTTCCCCCTGGCGGCGATCACCGGTCACGGCACCCTCAAGCTGGCCCTGCTGCTGGCCGCCGTCGATCCGGGCCTGGGCGGCGTGGTGATCGCCGGTGGCCGTGGCACGGGCAAATCGGTGCTGGCCCGCGGCCTGCACGCCCTGCTGCCACCGATCGACGTGGTGCAGGACAGCCTCAACGCCGATCCGCAGCGGCCGGAGGAATGGGACGGGGCCACCCGCCGCCGCATCACCCAGCTGGGAGGGGATGCCAGCGGCGCCGATCCCACCGTCCTGCTGCCCACCCGGGTGATCCCGGCCCCGTTCATCCAGGTGCCCCTGGGCGTCACCGAGGACCGCCTGGTGGGGTCGGTCGACGTCACCGCCTCCCTGGCGGCAGGGGCCGCCATCTTCCTGCCGGGCCTGCTGGCGGAAGCCCACCGGGGTGTGCTCTACGTCGATGAGCTCAACCTGCTCGACGACGGCATCACCAACCTGCTGCTGGCTGCGGTGGGATCGGGCCAGAACCGGATCGAGCGGGAGGGTCTGAGCCTCTGCCATCCCTGCCGCGCCCTGCTGATCGCCACCTACAACCCCGAGGAGGGGGCGGTGCGCGACCACCTGCTGGACCGCTTCGCCATCGCCCTCTCGGCCGACCAGCTGCTGGACACCGAACAGCGGGTGGCGATCACCCGCTCGGTCCTGGACCATGGCGAATCCAGTGAGGGCTTTCGCGGCCAGTGGCAGGAGGAGACCGACGCCCTGGCCACCCAGCTGCTGCTGGCCCGCCAGTGGCTGCCCGATGTGCGGATCGAGCGCCCCCAGATCCGTTACCTGGTGGAGGAGGCGATCCGCGGCGGCGTCGAGGGGCACCGCGCCGAGCTCTATGCCGTGCGGGTGGCGCGGGCCCATGCGGCCCTCTGCGGCCGCGACCGGGTCGACGCCGACGACCTGCAGGTGGCGGTGCGGCTGGTGATCGCGCCACGGGCGCTGCAGCTGCCGCCACCCGATCCCGACCAGCCCCTGGAGCCGCCACCGCCGCCGCCGCCCCAGGGGGAGCAGCCACCCGAGCAGCCCGAACCGCCCGAGAACCAGGAGCAGGAACAGGAACCCGACGAGCCCGACCAGGACGAGCCCGAGGACGACACCCCCGAGGACCAGGCGCCAGCTCCGATCCCGGAGGAGTTCCTGCTGGATCCGGAGGCCGTCGCCATCGATCCCGACCTGCTGCTGTTCTCGGCCGCCAAGACCAGGAGCGGCAGCAGCGGCAGCCGCTCCGTGGTGATGAGCGACAGCCGCGGCCGCTATGTCAGACCGATGCTGCCCCGCGGACCCGTGCGCCGCATCGCCGTGGATGCCACGCTGCGGGCGGCGGCGCCGTACCAGAAGGCACGACGGGAGCGGGAACCGCACCGCCGGGTGATCGTGGAGGAGGGCGACCTGCGGGCCAAGCAGCTGCAGCGCAAGGCCGGCGCCCTGGTGATCTTCCTGGTCGACGCCAGCGGCTCGATGGCGCTGAACCGGATGCAGAGCGCCAAGGGGGCCGTGATCCGTCTGCTCACCGAGGCCTATGAGAACCGCGATGAAGTCGCCCTGATCCCCTTCCGCGGCGAGCAGGCCGAGGTGCTGCTGCCCCCCACCCGCTCGATCACCGCCGCCCGCCGTCGCCTGGAGCAGATGCCCTGCGGCGGCGGTTCACCCCTGGCCCACGGCCTCACCCAGGCGGCGCGCGTCGGCGCCAACGCGCTGGCCACAGGCGATCTCGGCCAGGTGGTGGTGGTGGCCATCACCGACGGGCGCGGCAACGTGCCGCTCAGCCGTTCGCTCGGCCAGCCGGAACTGGAGGGGGAGGAGCCCGTCGACCTCAAGGAGGAGGTGAAGCGGGTGGCGGGCCGCTACCGGGCCCTGGGCATCAAGCTGCTGGTGATCGACACCGAGCGCAGGTTCATCGGCAGCGGCATGGGCAAGGACCTGGCCGAGGCTGCGGGCGGGCGCTATGTGCAGCTGCCGAAAGCGAGTGATCAGGCGATCGCGGCGATCGCCCTGGAGGCCATCAACGCCTTCTGAGGGTCCGTCTGCAGGCCCGCTTCCTCCTGGCCTACTTCTGCGGCGCCGGCTGACGGGTCTGGCTTTTCCGGTCAGCCTTCTCCTTGCCCAGGCCGGTCTGGGCAGGGTAGAGCTCTTCGAACAGCTGACCCAGGCCGATGGTCACGCTGCGGACCCCGTCCATGAACGCCACATCGCTGGTGAGCTTGCTGACGTCGCCGCCAACGGCATCAATGCGGGCCGTCAGCCGCTCGGCATGGCTCACCGTGCTCCGCAGTTCCGCCAGGGTCCTGGGATTGTCGAGGCTGGCTGTGACGTTGCGCACGTGGCGGCTGGCGATCGCGGCCTCGGCTGTGGCGGTGTTGAGGTTGGCCAGGATCGGATCGGCCTTCCTCACCGCCCGGTTCAGCTCCTGCACCGTCTGCTGAGCTTTCTTCAGGAACAGGGTGGCCTGCTTGGAGGTGGCATCGAAGCTGCGGGTGGTGTTGGCCATTTCGGCCACGATCTGCTTCTTGTCCACCTCGGCCAGCAAGCGCTGCATCAGCTCGGTGACGCTGCTCAGGCTGGCCGCGGTCACCCCCTGCAGTTCGGCGCCGGCGCAGACCATCCGGCGGTTGTCGCAGGCCTTGTCGCGGGGGCGGGGAGCGGTGCTGGGCAGCGGGTTGCCGCTGCTGATCAGAGCCACCTGGGCATCTCCGCCCAGCAGGGATCCCGTCTGCACCTGGGCCAGGGTGGGGCGGGCCAGCTGCAGGCTGGGATCGGTGATCTCCAGCTCCGCCAGCACGGAGGAGGACGAGGGCACGATCCGCCGCACGCTTCCCACCTGAACGCCCCGGAAGATCACCGCCGAGCGATCCGCCAGACCGGCGGCGTCATTGAAGCGGACCCGCAGGGTCCAGTTGTTCTGGCTCAGCGAAATGCCTCGCAGCCAGAACCAGAACGCGAAGCCCCCCACAACGGCCGTGAGCAGCGAAAATCCGACCATGGCCTCTCGCACGCTGCGGCGCATGTGGCTTCAGAGCTCCGCCGGTTGCATCGGGCCGCTCAGGCTACCTGTTCGGAACTGATGTACGTATGGATTGTCGGTGCGGCTGAAATCCTCCACGCCACCGATCCATTGCAGCTGGCCGCCGTAGAGCATCGCCACCCGCTCGGCCGAGCGCAGGATGGTGCTCATCACGTGGCTGACCACCACTGAACAACCCGCCGCCATCCGGGTGGTGGTGACGATCAGATCCTCGATGCGGGTGCAGGCCACCGGGTCGAGTCCGGCGGTGGGCTCGTCGAACAGCAGCACGGGATGCTGCTCCGCCGAGCGGGCCGGGTCCTCGATCAGGGCCCGAGCGAAGCTCACCCGCTTCTGCATGCCGCCGCTCAGCTCCCCGGGCAGGAGCTCCTCGATCCCTGAAAGGCCCACCGCCTCCAGGGCCCTGTGCACCCGCTGCCGGATCTCCCGCTCGGGCAGCCGGCTGTGGCGATAGAGCAGAAAGCCCACGTTCTCCCGCACCGTCAGCGAACCCAGCAGGGCGGGGTTCTGGAACACCAGTCGCACGTCGGGCGGATGGCGCTGGTCCAGCCGCAGATAGCGCTGGGGCACGCCGTGGATGCGCAGTTCCCCAGCCGTGGGCAGCAGCAGCCCGGCCAGGATGCGCAGGATGGTGGATTTTCCCGTGCCCGACGGACCCACCACCGCCAGTCGCTCGCCGGGCCCGAGCCTGAGGCTGAAGTGATCAAGCACGGTGTTGGTGCCCCAGCGCATGCACACCCCATCCAGCTCCAGAACCGGGGGGCCGGCCGCACCTGGTGGGGACACGGTCTCGGCGCTGCTCGGGTGCGTCCGGTTCATCCTGGTGTTTCATCCGTACAGTTCCCCAACCCCTGTGCTGTGGCGTAACGCCCCATCGGCTTGACCTCCCAGCGCCCCCAGCTGCCCCGACGCCCACCCGGTCGGCAAGTCCGCCCCGGCTGGATGGGGAGGGGTGACCGGCGCCAGCAGGATCTGATGAGCCGCTCGCGGCGGGCGGTCCGCTGGCTGCAGCCGGGCCTGGTGGTGAAGCGCTGGGTGTTCACGTCAGGCCTGGGCCTGGTGCTGGCCTTGCTGGGGGCTGCCATCCTGGCCGATCTCAAGCCGATCTACTGGATTCTCGAATCCCTCACCTGGCTGATCTCCACCGTGGCCCGGGTGCTGCCGCGGGAGTTCACCGGCCCGCTGGTGCTGATCGCCGGGGCGGCCCTGGTGATCTGGGGTCAGAGCCGCAGCTTCGGCTCGATCCAGCAGGCGCTCGCCCCCGAGAAGGACACGGTGCTGGTGGATGCCCTCCTGGCCCAGCGGCGGCTCAACCGCGGTCCCAACATCGTGGCGATCGGCGGCGGTACCGGTCTGTCCACCCTGCTGAGCGGACTGAAGCGCTACAGCAGCAACATCACGGCGATCGTCACCGTGGCCGACGATGGCGGCAGCAGCGGCGTGCTGCGGCGGGAGTTCGGTGTGCAGCCGCCCGGAGACATCCGCAACTGCCTGGCGGCCCTGGCCCGCGAGGAACCCCTGCTCACCCGTCTGTTCCAGTACCGCTTCCGCTCAGGCAGCGGCCTCGAGGGTCACAGCTTCGGGAACCTGTTCCTCACCGCGCTCACCGCCATCACCGGCAGCCTGGAGTCGGCGATCACCGCCAGCAGCCGGGTGCTGGCCGTGCAGGGCCAGGTGGTGCCCGCCACCAATGCCGACGTGCGGCTGTGGGCGGAGCTGGAGAACGGTGAGCGGATCGAAGGGGAATCGTGCATCGGCCACTCCACCAGCCCGATCGTGCGGCTGGGCTGCATCCCGGAGCGCCCCCCGGCCCTGCCGCGCGCCGTCGAGGCGATCGCCCATGCCGACCTGATCGTGCTCGGACCCGGCAGCCTCTACACCTCCCTGTTGCCCAACCTGCTGGTGCCGGAGCTGGTCGAGGCGATCCGCCGCAGCAAGGCGCCGAAGCTCTATATCTGCAACCTGATGACCCAGCCGGGCGAAACCGATCGCCTCGACGTGGAGGGCCATCTGCGGGCGATCGAGGCCCAGCTGGCCAGCCTGGGGGTGGAGCAGCGGCTGTTCCCCTCGGTGCTCGCCCAGGAGACGCTCGACGACCCCAAACTCGTGCAGCACTACCTTTCGCGTGGTGCCGAACCGGTGCTCTGCGACCAGCGCAAGCTGCGCAGCCAGGGGTATGAGGTGATGCTGGCACCCCTGCAGGGGGCCCGACCGAGCGCCACCCTGCGCCATGACCCCCGCAGCCTGGCCCATGCCGTGATGCGCTTCTACCGCAGGCACAAGGGCCAGAAGGGGCTCTCCGACTGAGCCGGGCCCCGGATCACGGTCGCCAGCGCCGCCACGGTCGCCAGCGCAGCCATGGGCGCTGACTCAGTAGGCATCCTGCATCTCGTAGAAGTCGGGCTGAACGTAGTCCTTGCGCAGTGGGTAGCCCTTCCAGTCCTCCGGCATCAACAGCCGCTTGGGATGGGGATGACCCTCGTAGCGGATGCCGAACATGTCGAATGTTTCGCGCTCCTGCCAGTCCGCGCCGCGGAACAGGCCATAGAGGCTGGGGATGGAGAGGCTGCCGTCGCGGGGCAGGAACACCTTCAGGCGCACCTCCTCCGGGGCGCTGCCGTGGCCCGGACGCGGATCGGCCGCCATCGCGAGTTTCACCAGGTGGTAGAAGCTGACCAGCCGTGCGCCGGGACCCTCGTCGTAGCCCCCCTGGCACTGGAGGTAATCGAAGCCGGTGGCCTTGAGGGCCGCGGCCACCACCGGCAGGAACAGCGGTTCCACCGCGATCACTTCCACCCCGAGATGATCGGCGCTCAGGGGCTGGTGGTCGAAACCCTGGGAGCTGAGCCACTGGCTCACCGGGCCAGGGGCGGGAGGCGTGAGCTCCGTGGCGGGGGTGGAAGCGGGATCAGGCATCGCTGGAGGTGCGGGGAGCGGGGATGGCGTCCGGAGTGGTGGCGGGCCGGACAGCCGCGGCCGCACCGGCGGCCAGCGGCAGACCTGCTGCGGCCGAGAGGGCTGCTTGCTGGCTTTCGGCCCTCAGGTAGGAGCCGGTGACGATCGGCTCGACGGCCTTCATGGCATGGTCGATCGTGAGATAGCGGTGGGTGGGCAGCAGGTTGCCCCGCTCGGCCAGGGCTTCGTTGCCCACCTTCTTGCGCAGCTTGATGACGGCGTCGAAGATCGCCTCGGGCCGGGGCGGGCAGCCGGGGATGTACAGGTCCACCGGGATGAGCTTGTCGACGCCGCGCACCGCCGTGGTGGAGTCGGCGCTGAACATGCCGCCGGTGATCGTGCAGGCGCCCATGGCGATCACGTACTTCGGCTCCGGCATCTGCTCGTAGAGCCGCACCAGGGCGGGTGCCATCTTCATGGTGACCGTGCCGGCGGTGATCAGCAGATCGGCCTGGCGCGGGCTGGAGCGGGGCACCAGGCCGAAACGGTCGAAGTCGAAGCGGGAGCCGATCAGGGCCGCAAACTCGATGAAGCAGCAGGCGGTGCCGTAGAGCAGCGGCCAGAGGCTGCTGAGCCGCGCCCAGTTGTGAAGGTCATCGAGGCTGGTGAGGATCACGTTCTCGGACAGCTCCGAGGTGACGCTGGGGGCACCGACGGGACTGCAGCTGGCGGCCCTGAGATCGCGCAGGGCGTCGATCGACGGGGCTTGCCCCGCGACGGAACGGGAAGGAGGCGGCGTGAGGGTCATGGGTCGGATCGGTTCGGGTCCGGAAGGCTGAGCGTCAGCTCCACTCGAGGGCGCCCTTGCGCCAGGCATAGGCCAGAGCCACCACCAGGATGGCGATGAAGATCAGGGCTTCGATGAAGGCCAGCAGGCCGAGGCGGTGGAAGGCCACGGCCCAGGGATAGAGAAAGACGGTCTCCACGTCGAAGATGACGAAGACCAGAGCGAACATGTAATAGCGAATGTTGAACTGGATCCAGGCGCCCCCGATCGGCTCCATCCCGGATTCATAGGTGAGGCGCCGTTCCCCATCGCGGGATTTGGGCGCCACCAGCTTGTTGGTCACCAGAGCGAGCACCGGAACGGCGATCGCGATCAGGAGGAATCCCAGGAAAGCGTCGTAGCCGGGCAGCGCGAACATGGAGGGTTCCAGGTTGGCGCGCAGTCTGGCATCCGTTCGCCGGGATCGCCTGGATAGAGTCCGACCGGACGGCAACGGGGCCCAGCGCCATGGTGAACGGGCAGGACAGCGACCAGGAGCGGCTCGATCCGGAGGCCGCGGCGGCCCCCACCCTCGTCGCCGCGGCGGCCTCCGCCATCGATCCCGACACCCATCGCTTCGAATGCCGCAGCTGCGGCTTCGTCTACGACCCGGGGGAAGGGGTGAAGAAGCTGGCGATTCCCGCCGGCACCCCCTTCACGGCCCTCGACCCCGTCGCCTTCCGCTGCCCTGTCTGCCGCAGCCGTGTGGGTGCCTTCCGCGACATCGGCCCCCGCAACAAGGCGAGCGGCTTCGAGCAGAACCTCAGCTTCGGCCTGGGCGTGAATCAGCTCACGCCTGGCCAGAAGAATGTGCTGATCTTCGGGGGCTTCGCCCTGGCGATCGCCTTCTTCCTCTCTCTGTATTCCCTGCGCTGAATCCTGTGAAACGCCTGCTCTCCTCCCTGGTCGGCCTGGTGCTGGCCGTGGGCCTCGCCTTCGGCCTCGCCGGCTGCGTCACCACCGGTCTGCCAGTGGTTGCCGCCAGCCCCTGGCAGCCGGTGGAGCTGGACACACGCTCCAACCCCCTGGACGTGGCCTTCACGGACGACCGGCACGGCTTCCTGGTGGGCAGCAACCGGCTGATCCTCGAAACCGAAGATGGAGGCGCCAGCTGGGAAACGCGGGCCCTGGCCCTGCCGGAGGACGAGAACTTCCGGCTGATCAGCATCGATTTCCGCGGACAGGAGGGCTGGATCGTCGGCCAGCCGGGGCTGCTCCTGCACAGCACGGACGGCGGCCGGAACTGGGATCGCCTGCTGCTCGACACAAAGCTTCCGGGGGATCCCTACCTGATCACCGCCCTGGGCGCGCACCAGGCCGAGCTGGCCACCAACGTGGGTGCCGTCTACCGCACCGGCGACGGCGGCGCCACCTGGCAGGCGGAGGTGAGCGACGCGGCCGGCGCCGTGCGGGACCTGCGCCGTGCCGCCGATGGCCGCTACGTGAGCGTGTCCAGCCTCGGCAACTTCTTCGCCACCTGGGAGCCGGGCCAGGAGGCCTGGCAGCCCCACCAGCGGGTGAGCAGCCAGCGGCTGCAGAGCATGGGCTTCCAGCCCGACGGCAAGCTCTGGATGGTGACCCGTGGCGCCCAGCTGCGCTTCAACCCTGACGCTGCCGACCTCGACGCCTGGAGCAAGCCGGTGATCCCGATCACCAACGGCTACGGCTATCTGGACATGGCCTGGGATCCGCAGGGAGGCATCTGGGCGGGCGGCGGCAGCGGCACCCTGCTGGTCAGTCAGGACGGAGGCTCCACCTGGCAGCGTGATCCGCTCGCCAGCTCCCAGCCCACCAACTTCACCCGCATCGTGTTCGCCGGCGCCGACAAGGGCTTCGTGCTCGGCGAGCGGGGCCGCCTGCTGCGCTGGGTCGGCTGAGCGAGGGCCCGGCAGGATGGCGGTCCCGGGCCGGCGCATCCCGACTGCATCCCTCTGTAACCAACCGGCCGCGGCGCTCCCGACGGCGGCGCGCCTGCCCCTAGGATTCAGCAGCTGAATTGCCCGCTGCCATGGCTGCCGGCTCCACAGGGGAACGTCCGTTCTTCGAAATCATCACGAGCATCCGTTACTGGGTGATCCACGCCGTCACCTTGCCGGCGATCTTTCTGGCGGGCTTTCTGTTCGTCTCCACCGGTCTGGCGTACGACGCCTTCGGTACGCCTCGCCCCGATGCCTACTTCCAGGCCCAGGAAGTGAAGGCGCCCGTGGTGAGCAAGCGCTACGAAGGCAAGAGCCAGCTCGATCTGCGCCTGCAATAAGCCATGACCCAGTCACCGATCACCACCACACCGCGCAACTACCCGATCTTCACGGTCCGGTGGCTGTCTCTACACGCGCTGGGCATCCCCACGGTCTTTTTCCTGGGGGCGCTGGCGGCCATGCAGTTCGTACGTCGCTGATTTCCGCCATGCAGCGCAATCCCAACCCCAACAATCTCCCGGTTGAGCTCAACCGCACCAGTCTCTATCTTGGGCTGTTGCTGGTGTTCGTCATCGGTGTGCTCTTCACCAGCTACTTCTTCAACTGATCCGGAGGTTCAGCCATGAGCGGCAAGAAAATGTCCATGCCTGACGGCCGTATCCCGGACCGTCTCCCCGATGGCCGCCCAGCGGTCGCCTGGCAGAGCCGCTGGACCGAAGGGGTGCTGCCCCTCTGGCTGGTGGCCACAGCCGGTGGCATCGCTGTGATCTTCGTCGTCGGTCTGTTCTTCTACGGCTCCTATGTGGCCGTGGGTTCCGCCTGAGGTCGAAGCCCCAGCCCTTTCCGGGAACGAAAGCGGGCCTTTGAGCCCGCTTTTTCATGGGCTTCCATGGTGCAGGCTTTTGCTGCGAAGCCTCACCGCTCAGAGGGCGTAGTAGGCGCGATACCAATGGGCGAATCGCTCCAACCCCAGCTCGATCGGGGTGTGGGGCCTGAAACCCACCCAGGCCTCCAGGGCAGAGGTATCCGCCGCCGTGGCGGGCACATCGCCGGGCTGCATCGGTTCCAGCTGCTGGAGGGCAGGTATCCCCAAGGCCTGCTCGAGCACGGCAATGAAGCGCAGCAGGGGAGTGGGCTGGCTGTTGCCGATGTTGAAGATCCGGTGGGGCACCGCTGCGGTGGCGGGGTTTGGCTCCAGGGGGGCGAAAGCCGGGTCCGGCGTGGCCGGCTTGTCCAGACAGCGGATCACCCCCTCCACGATGTCATCGATGTAGGTGAAATCACGCTCCATGCGGCCATGGTTGAACACCCGGATCGGCTCGCCCGCCAGGATCGCGCCGGCGAACAGCATCGGTGCCATGTCGGGTCGGCCCCAGGGCCCGTAGACGGTGAAGAAGCGCAGACCGGTGGCCGGCAGGCCATAAAGATGGCTGTAGGTGTGGGCCATCAGCTCGTTGGCCTTCTTGGTGGCGGCGTAGAGGCTGACCGGATGGTTCACCGGATCCTGTTCGGAGAAGGGCAGGCGCCGGTTGCCGCCGTAGACCGAGCTGCTGGAGGCGTACACCAGGTGCTCCACGCCGTGGTGACGGCAGTTCTCGAGAAGGTGGCCGAAGCCCACCAGGTTGCTCTGGATGTAAGCGGCGGGGTTCTCCAGGGAGTAGCGCACACCGGCCTGGGCGGCCAGATGCACCACCCGGCAGGGCCGCTCCGCCGCGAACAGCGCCTCCATGGCGGCGGCGTCCTCCACTGCGATCTGGCGGAAGCCGAAGCTGCCGGCCCCGGGCTGGGCCTCGATCCGTTCCAGCCGCGCCCGCTTCAGGGCCGGGTCGTAGTAGGCGTTGAGATTGTCCAGGCCGATGACCCGCTCACCACGGCCGAGCAGAACCTCGCAGACCGCGGCGCCGATGAAGCCGGCGGCACCCGTGACCAGGAGTGGACGGCTCATCGCTGAGGCTCCTGGCCCAGGCGCTGCCTGAAGTAGTCGATGGTGTCGGCGAGACCCTGCTCGAGAGGAACCCTGGCCTCCCAGCCCAGTTCGCGGCGAGCCAGATCGATCGCGGGCTGGCGCTGAAGCGGGTCGTCCTGCGGCAGCGGCAGAAAGAGGAGCGGCAAGGACGGGTCGATGCGCTCCAGCACGAGTTCGGCCAGTTGCCGGATGGTGAATTCACGGGGGTTGCCGAGGTTGATCGGGCCGGTATGGCTTCCGTTCATCAACCGGATCAGGCCTTCCACCAGGTCGTCCACATAACAGAAGCTGCGGGTCTGGCTGCCATCGCCATAGAGGGTGAGCGGTTCACCGCGCAGCGCCTGCACAATGAAGTTACTCACCACGCGGCCGTCATCAGGGACCATGCGGGGCCCATAGGTGTTGAAGATCCTCGCCACCCTGATCTCGGATCCATGCATGCGGTGATAGTCGAAGCAGAGCGCTTCGGCGATCCGCTTGCCCTCGTCGTAGCAGGCGCGGATGCCGATCGGGTTGACGCAGCCCCGATAGCTTTCCGGCTGGGGATGGAGCTCCGGATCGCCATACACTTCGCTGGTACTGGCCAGCAGCAGCCGTGCGCCCAGCCGGCGGGCCAGGCCGAGCATGTTGTAGGTACCGAGGAAGCTCGTCTTGGCGGTCTTGATCGGGTTGGACTGGTAGTGGCGGGGGGAAGCCGGACAGGCCAGATGCCAGATCCTGTCCACTTCCAGCCGGATCGGTTCGGTGACGTCGTGACGGATGAGTTCGAAGTTCGCATGGCCGATCCAGCGGGCCACATTCGACTTGCAGCCGGTGAAGTAGTTATCGAGGCAGATCACCTCCTCTCCGGCTTCCATCAGCCGGTCCACCAGGTTGGAGCCGACGAAGCCGGCGCCACCGGTGACCAGATTCCTCCAGGCTGGGGATGCCTCCATCGCTTCAGCCCTCCCCCACCCGCCAGACCTGCATTCCGGCCAGCCGTGCCGCTTCCGCATCGGTGATGGCACGAACATCAAAGAGCCAGGCCGGCTGGCGCATGCGTGCGGCGATCGCGGGCCAGTCGAGCGTACGGAAGCTGGCCCATTCGGTGAGAACAAGCACGGCATCGGCTCCCTCCACGGCCGCCAGGACCCCGGCGGCGGGCTCCCAGCTCCCGTCGTCGCCCAGGCCGAGGCCGAGCTCCGACGGCAGGCGCCCAAGGTCGGCCACCATCTGGGCGGTGGCGACCTTCGGGTCGTGGATCGCCAGGTGTGCCCCTTCCTCGAGCAGGTTTCGGCAGATGGAGATCGCCGGGGAGTCCCGGGTGTCGTTGGTGTCGGCCTTGAAGGCGAATCCGAGCACGGCCAGCCGTTTGCCGCTCACCGTGCCGAACAGCCTGCCGACCAGGAGGCGGGCGATTCGCTGCTGCTGCCAGTCGTTCAGGGCCACCACCTGCGCCCAGTAGTGGGCGGCTTCCTCGAGGCCGTAGTGACGGCAGAGATAGACGAGATTGAGGATGTCCTTGCGGAAGCAACTGCCGCCGAAGCCAGGCCCCGCCGAGAGGAACTTCGGCCCGATCCGGGTATCGCTGCCGATGGCTCGTGCCACCTCCTTGACATCGGCACCCGTGGCTTCGCACAGGGCACCGATCGCATTGATCGAGGAGATGCGCTGGGCGAGGAAAGCGTTGGCCGTGAGCTTGGAGAGCTCGCTGCTCCACAGGTTGGTGCGCAGGATCCGCTCGGGTTCCACCCAGTGGCCGTAGATGGTGGCCAGGGCCTCGATCGCACGGGGTTCCTCGCCGCCGATCAGCACGCGATCGGGATGTTCCAGATCGGGGATGGCGGTGCCCTCCGCCAGGAATTCGGGATTGGAGAGGACGGAGAAGGTCTTGGTGGCGCCGCTTCCTGCGGCCTGGGAGGCGGCGAGAATCTCCTTGATCGTTTCGGCTGTGCGGACCGGCAGGGTGCTCTTCTCCACCACGATCGTGTGCCCCGTGGCATGGGCGGCCACCTGACGGGCCGAGGCCTCGATCCAGCGCAGATCCGACGCCTGCCCCGCACCGAGGCCGCGGCTCTTGGTGGGGGTGTTCACCGACAGGAACACCATGTCGGCGCTGGCGATCGCGCCCTCCACCTCGGTGCTGAAATGCAGGTTGCGGCCTCGGCAGCGCCCCACCAGCTCAGCCAGGCCCGGTTCATAGACAGGGAGCCTGCTCAGGTCGGCATCGTTCCAGGCGGCAATCCGGGCGACGTTGAGGTCGACCAACGTGACCTGGAGGTGGGGGCAGCGATCGGCGATCACCGCCATGGTCGGCCCCCCCACGTAGCCAGCCCCGATGCAGCAGATGCGACGGATCGCTGGTGGTTCGCTCATCGGAGCCGTCGTTCTGGTCGAGAGTCTCCCACAAGGTTCCTTAACGATTGCTGGCGGCTTCGGTCGGCCAGCCCGTCGGCTCGAGCCACCCGGCCAGGCGCCGCACAGCCTCTTCGACAGGCAGGCGCTCCTCGACGCCGGCCGTGTTCGCCCCGCCGCCGAGGAGATCCTTGAGCAGCACCACCCCCTGCTCGGCTTCGCCGTCACCGATCAGCACGGCCCAGGGGGCGCCGGAGCGATCGGCCCGCTTCAGCTGCTTGGCGAAGGCGGCCCCGGAGAGATCCAGTTCCGTCGCCAGGCCGGCACCCCGCAGCTGACGGGCCAGCACCAGCGCCTGCAGTTCGGCCCGCGCGCCTCGGCTGATCACGACCACATCGGGTCGCGGCGCCGCCACGCCGGCGCCGGCCGCGGCGGCCTTCGCCAGCAGCAGCACCAGCCGTTCCAGCCCGATCGCCCAGCCGATCGCGGCGGTCGAAGCCCCTCCCAGCTGCTCGATCAGGCCGTCGTACCGGCCACCACCACAGACGGTGGCCTGGGCGCCGAGCTGGCTGCTGGTGATCTCGAAGGCGGTGTGGGTGTAGTAGTCGAGGCCGCGCACCAGCCTGGGATTGAGCTGGTGGGGGATCGCCAGCAGGTCCAGGCAGTGGCGCACCCGCTCGAACCGGTCGCGGCTGGCCTGGCCGAGGCTGTCGATCAGCAGCGGCGCGTCGGCCAGAACCGCCTGGGTGTCGGAGTCCTTGCTGTCGAGGATGCGCAGGGGGTTGGTGGCGATCCGCGCCTGGGAGTCGGGATCGAGCCTGTGCCGGTGCTCCTCCAGCCAGGTCACCAGCCGGGCCCTGTAGGCGGCGCGGTCGGCGGCGTCACCGAGCGAGTTGAGCTCGAGCGAAAGCTCGGACACGCCGAGATCGGTCAGCAGATCCCAGGCGATCGCGATCGCTTCCGCGTCGCTGCGCGGATCGGCGAAGCCCAGCAGTTCGATCCCCACCTGGTGAAACTGACGCTGCCGGCCCGCCTGGGGGCGCTCGTAGCGGAACATCGGGCCCGTGTACCAGAGCCGCTGCGGGCCCTGGCTGAGCAAGCCGTGCTGCAGAACAGCACGCACCACCGAGGCCGTTCCCTCCGGCCGCAGGGTGCAGCTGCGCTGGCCCCGGTCCGCGAAGGTGTACATCTCCTTGCCGACCACATCGGTGGCTTCACCGATGCCGCGGGCGAACAGCTCGGTGACCTCCAGCAGCGGGGTGCGGATCTCGGCCAGGCCGGCCCGGCGGAAGCGGGAGCGGGCGGTGGCCTCGACGTGCTGCCACAGCGGCATCCGCTCCGGCAGCAGATCCACCATGCCCCGAAGGCTCTGCAGCTTCTCCACGCCAGCCCGACAGCATCGGTGCACAGTTTGCGGGATCGCCGCGATCGAGACGTGGCACCCGTCCGTACGAGGAAGGTGCGTTCAGCGCACACCCAGCCACTTGTGGGTCTGCAGGCTGAGGCGCCAGGCGGGATGGCGGCGCACGTAATCGATCGCCAGCGCCTGTCCTTCGCAGCTGTCCCAGCCGGCCTGCAGGAAGAGCTGCGGGGCCGCCCCGGCGCCACGGCTGCTTGTGGCCGTGGCCGCCATCGCTTCGGCGAAGCGCAGATCGGCCGGGTCATGCACCACCACCTTCAGTTCAGCGCAGGCGGCCAGCAGCTCGGCGGTGGGCGGCCGGTGCCGCTTGGGGGAGAGGGTGATCCAGTCGAAGCGTCCAGAGAGCGGATCCACGCCGCTGGTTTCGAGATGCAGCGGCAGGCCCGAGGCCCGCAGGAAGGCGCAGAGGGAGTCGAGGCCGTGCTGGAGCGGCTCGCCGCCGGTGATCACGATGAAACCGGCGCCGGCCTCACGGGCGGCGCCGGCCTCGGCGGCCAGATCGGCGAGGCGGCGATGGGGATGGGCCGTTTCCGGCCAGGAGTGCCTGGTGTCGCACCAGGGGCAGCCCACCGTGCAGCCCGCCAGACGCAGGAAGAAGGCGCTGCGGCCGCTATGGGCACCCTCACCCTGCAAGGAGTGGAAGGATTCCACGACGGGAAGGGTCAGGTTCCTGTCCAGCCGCGCCTCTGCCGGTGCCACGTCATGGCTCCTGCCTGCGAGCTTCATGACGACACGGGGATTCCGCTCAACTGGACTTCGATCGTCCCGGCCGCGTCTGCCGAGCACGGGGCCAGCGGCAGCCGCTGCTGCGCTGCCTCGATCAGCCCCCGGAACAGCGGATGGGGCTTGCCGGGACGGGAGAGGAACTCGGGGTGGTACTGACAGGCGGTGAAGAAGGGATGGTCCCTGCGTTCGATCAGTTCCACCAGCCGACCATCGGGAGAGGTGCCGCTGATCGTGTAGCCCGACTCGAGGAGGAGGTTGCGGTAAGCGTTGTTGAACTCGTAGCGGTGGCGATGCCGCTCGTAGATCACCTCCTCGCCGTAGAGCCGGGAAGCCAGGGTGCCGCCGGCCAGCCGACAGGGATAGACCCCGAGCCGCATCGTGCCGCCCAGATCCACCACGTCCTGCTGCTCGGGCAGCAGGTGGATCACCGGGTGGAGGCTGTCGGGATCGAGCTCGGCGCTGGTGGCCCCGGCCAGCCCCGCCAGGTTGCGGGCCCACTCGATCACGGCGCACTGCATGCCCAGGCAGAGCCCGAGAAAGGGCACCCGCTGCTCCCGCGCCCAGCGGATCGCCGCCACCTTGCCGTCCACCCCGCGGTTGCCGAAGCCGCCCGGCACCACCACCGCGTCCATCCCCCGCAGCAGGGTCTCGGCCCCCTGGGTCTCGATCTGCTCGGCGGACACCCAGTGCAGATCCAGGGAGGCATCCCGGTCGATGCAGGCATGGCGCAGGGCCTCCACCACCGAGAGGTAGGCGTCGTTGAGCTGCACGTACTTGCCCACCAGCGCCACCTTGACCGCCGGCCCGGGGTTGCGCAGCTTGCGCACCAGCTCTTCCCAGCGCTCCATATCGCTGTCGTGATCCTCCAGCCTCAGCACGTCGAGCACCTGGCGGCAGAGCCCTTCCCGTTCGAGCGCGATCGGCACCGCATAGATGCTGTCGGCATCGCGGGCGGGGATCACCGCCTGGGTGAGGACGCCGCAGAAGCCGCCGATCTTCGCCTTGAGCTCCTCGCTGATCGGCCGGTCGCAGCGGCAGACCAGCAGATCGGGCTGGATGCCGATCGAGCGCAACTCCTTGACCGAGTGCTGGGTGGGCTTGGTCTTGATCTCGCCGGCCGTACCGATGTAGGGCAGCAGGGTGACGTGCACGTAGGCCAGATCCTGGCGGCCCACATCGCCGCGGAATTCACGGATCGCCTCGAGGAACGGCAGCGATTCGATGTCGCCCACCGTGCCGCCGATCTCGGTGATCACCACATCCACGCCGCTGTCGGCGGCCACCCGGTGGATCCTTTCGCGGATCTCACGGGTGATGTGGGGGATGACCTGAACCGTGCCGCCGTTGTAATCGCCGCGGCGCTCCTTGTTGATCACCGCCTGGTAGATCGAGCCGGTGGTCACGCTGTTGAGGCGCGACATGGCGGTATCGGTGAAGCGTTCGTAATGGCCCAGGTCGAGGTCGGTCTCGGCGCCGTCCTGGGTGACGAACACCTCACCGTGCTGGTAAGGGCTCATCGTGCCCGGATCCACATTGAGGTAGGGATCGAGCTTGAGGATCGAGACGCTGTAGCCCCTGGACTTGAGCAACCGCCCGAGGCTGGCCGCCACGATCCCCTTGCCGATGCTCGACACCACCCCGCCGGTCACGAACACGAACTTCGTCATGGACGCTGGACCCGCTGGCGATGGCCGACCCTTCAATGTACCGACCTCCTCCGGTGTGGCCAGAATCCCCTCCCCCACCAGCCGAGTCCGGGGGGCATCGGCTCAGGCCTCCAGCAGGCTGCGCAGCATCCAGGCGGTCTTCTCGTGCACCTGGAGGCGCTGGGTGAGCAGGTCGGCGCTGGGTTCATCGCCAGCCTCCTCCACCAGGGGGAAGAGGCTGCGGGCGGTGCGGGCCACCGCTTCGTGGCCCAGCACCAGCTCCCGGACCATCTCGAGGGCGGGGGGGTGGCCCTGGGTTTCGGTGATCGAGGAGAGGGCGGCGAAGCGGGTGCCGCCGAACGGTGCCGGACACCCCAGGGCGCGGATGCGCTCGGCGATGACATCGAGAGCGTTCCACAGCTCCGTGTACTGCTCCATGAACATCAGGTGGAGCGTGCTGAACATCGGCCCGGTCACGTTCCAGTGGAAGCCGTGGGTCTTGCCATAGAGCACGTAGCTGTCGGCCAGCAGACGGCCGAGACCGGCGGCGATCTGCTCGCGCTGGTCGGCGGGGATGCCGATGTCGATGGGAGGAGCGCCGGCGGCGGAGGGAGCGAAGGCCATGTTTTTAAGCGGAGTGACTTCTTTTTAGTGGAGTCCGGACTCACTCGTCGAGAGTGGCCAGGTAGTCGTGCACCTTGCAGCGACGGGTGGGGTGGCGCAGCTTGTGCAGCGCCCGCGACTCGATCTGCCGCACCCGCTCCCGCGACAGCTGCATGCCCTCGCCGATCTGGGCCAGGGTGCGGGGGGTGTCGTCCTGGAGGCCGTAGCGCAGCCGGATCACCTCAGCCTCCCGCTGGCTCAGATCCTCCAGCAACGCTTCCAGATCGCTGAGCAGCTGCTGCCGGGTCAGCCGCTGTTCCGGCGTTGCGGTGGCGTCCTCCAGCAGGTCGCCCAGGGGCGTGTCCTGGTCGCGGCCGACCCGGCTCTCCAGCGAGATGGAGCGGGGCACCCGCAGCAGGGTGAGGCGCACGGTCTCCTCGCTCCACTGCAGCACCGTGGCCAGCTCGGCCACGGTGGCGGTGCGGCCGTGATCGACGCTGATCTGACGCTGGGCCTTCCTGATCCGGTTCAGCTTCTCGGTGACGTGCACGGGCAGGCGGATCGTGCGGCTCTGGGTGGCGATCGCCCGGGTGACCCCCTGGCGGATCCACCAGTAGGCGTAGGTGCTGAAGCGGAAGCCCCGGGTGGGGTCGTACTTCTCCACCGCCCGCTCCAGGCCGAGTGTGCCCTCCTGCACCAGATCGAGCAGTTCCACCCCCCGCTTCTGATACTTCTTGGCCACAGCCACCACCAGGCGCAGGTTGGCCTGGATCATGCGGTCCTTGGCGCGGCGCCCCCGCAGCAGCCGCTCCTGCAGTTCGCTGACGCTCAGGTGGATGCAGCCGGCCCAGGCCTGGTGGCCCTCCTGCAGAAGGCGCCGCAGCTCCGCCAGGGGGATGGCGCAGGCTTCGGCCCACTGGCCGTGGGAGGGCTGGTGGGTCAGACGGGAGGCCTCCCGCTGGCGGACGGTCTCCAGATCGATCAGGGCCTGGAGAACCGGCACCGCGGCGGCCAGTTCCAGCCGCTGCTCCAGCAGCCGTTCGCGCACCTGCACCTGACGAGCCAGCAGCAGTTCGTCCTCCTGGCTGAGCAGATCGACCCGGCCGATGTCCTGCAGGTAGAGGCGGACCAGGTCGGCGCTGGCACGCCCTGATGGGCCGGTCTCGGTTCGGCGGCCGGTGGCTGCTGAGCTGGGCGGGCTGGAGGATGACCCTGCGGACACGGCACACCGGGTGGATTGTTTCCACCATCGGGTCTCAGCTGAGAGGCATGGTGAAACCCATCGTTTGTCTTCGGGTTCGTCGTTATCCCTCCCCCTTCACCGCGGCAGGGCCAGCCGGTACGGCAGGCCTGGAACGGCTCGGACGCTGCGCCACTCAGGCATCAGTCTGCGCCGATCACTCCGGCGGACTCCAGGTGCTGGCCACGTGCAGCTCCTCCAGCTGCTTCGGTGCCACATCGGCCGGTGCCTGGGTGAGCAGGCAGCGGGCCTGCTGGGTCTTGGGGAAGGCGATCGTGTCACGGATCGACTCCTCTCCCGCCAGCAGCATCACCATCCGGTCGAGGCCGAAAGCGATGCCGCCGTGGGGTGGAGCCCCCAGATCCAGGGCCTCCATCAGGAAGCCGAACTGTCGCTCGGCTTCCGCCTCCGGCAGGCCGATGGTCTGCAGCACCTGGCGCTGCAGATCGGAATCATGGATGCGCAGCGAGCCACCACCCAGCTCCAGGCCGTTGAGCACCAGGTCGTAGGCCTGGGCCCGGGCCGTCGGCAGGCTGGCCTTCCAGGTGGCCGCGTCGCTGCCCAGATCGTGGGGGTTGGGGGCGCAGAAGGGGTGGTGCAGCGCCTCGAGCCGGTTCTCCTCCGGGTTGAACTCGAACATCGGGAAGTCCACCACCCAGAGAAAGTTCCAGCGCTCGTTGTCCCGATCGGCAGGCACGAGGTCCAGCTCCCGGGCCAGGAACTGGCGCACCCGGTCGAGAGCCTTGTTCACCACCGCCGTGGCCCCGGCGCCGAACAGCAGCAGGGTGCCGGGTTCGGCGCCGGTGCGGCGCAGCAGCTCGGCCTGCTTCGCTTCCGTGAGGTTGTCCTTGATCGCGCCGATCGTGTCGATCTCGCCGCCCTCGCGCACCCGGATGAAGGCCAGTCCGCCGGCTCCGGCCGCCTGGGCTTCGGCAAAGACGTCGCCGCCCGGCTTGATCCGCACGTTGCTGATCCGCTCGTTGCCACCAGGCACGGCGATGCACTTCACCGCACCGCCGGAGGCCACGGCGCCCGAGAACACCTTGAAACCCATGTCCGCGACGATGTCGCTCACGTCGCTGAGCTCCAGGCCGTAGCGGGTGTCGGGCCTGTCGGTGCCGTAGCGCTCCATCGCCTCATGCCAGGTGAGCCGCGGGAAAGGCAGGGACAGCTCGATCCCCTTCGCCGACTTCCAGATGGCCGCGATCAGCCCCTCGTTCAGCGCCAGGATCTGCTCCTGGTCCATGAAGCTCATCTCCATGTCCAGCTGGGTGAACTCCGGCTGGCGATCGGCGCGCAGATCCTCGTCGCGGAAGCAGCGGGCCACCTGGTAGTAGCGCTCCACGCCACCCACCATCAGCAGCTGCTTGAACAGCTGGGGAGACTGGGGCAGCGCGAACCACTCGCCGCCGCAGACCCTCGAGGGCACCAGGTAGTCGCGGGCGCCTTCGGGGGTGGAGCGGGTGAGCACCGGGGTCTCCACCTCGAGGAAGCCTTCGGCGTCGAGGAAGCAGCGGGCCGCCTGGATCGTGGCGTGGCGCAGGCGCAGGTTGCGGGCCATGCGCTCGCGGCGCAGGTCGAGATAGCGGTGACGCAGGCGCAGCTCCTCGCGCACGCCTTCCTCGTCATGCACCGACACCTGGAAAGGCAGGGGCCTGCGCACGGTGTTGAGCACCGTGAGGCGCCTGGCCAGCACCTCCACTTCACCGCTGGCCAGGCGCAGGTTGAGGGAGGCGGCCGGCCGCCGCCTCACCGTGCCCTCGACCTGCAGCACCGTTTCGTTGCGCAGGTGCTCGGCTACCGCGAAGGCCTCGGCGCCCAGGTCGGGATCCACCGTGATCTGCACCGTGCCGCTGCGGTCACGCAGGTCGACGAAGATCACGCCGCCATGGTCGCGGCGGCGGTCCACCCAACCGCTCAGCTCGACGACCTGATCGACATGGCTGCTGCGCAGATCGCCGCACCCGTGGCTGCGCATGGTGGCAAGGAGAAAGAATCCGCGAGTTTCCCACGCCAGCCATGCGCAGGCCGTTGAGCGCCTAGGGGCGTTTGTAGAAGGGGCGCTTCACCACCACCGCCGGCTCCTGGCGGCCGCGGATCTCCACCGCCAGTTCGGTGCCGATCCTGACCGCATCGGCCGGCACGTAGGCAAGGGCGATCGGCTCCTCCAGGGTGGGAGACCAGGTGCCGCTGGTGACCTCGCCCACCACCGTGCCGTTCCGGAGCACCGGATAGCCGTGGCGGGCTATCGCCCGGCCCTGAAGCTTCAGTCCCACCAGCCGCCGGCCCACGCCCGCGGCGGTCTGCCGTTCCAGCGCGCCGCGGCCGATGAAGTCGACGGGCATCTCCAGGTGCACCAGCCAGCCCAGCGAGGCCTCCAGGGGGGTGGTGGTCGCGTCCATGTCGCTGCCGTAGAGGTGCATGGCGGCCTCCAGCCGCAGAGTGTCCCGGGCGCCGAGCCCGCAGGGGGTGATGCCCTCGCTGAGCAGCTGACGCCAGAGCGCCAGGCCGGCGGGCCGCTCCAGCAGCAGCTCGACACCGTCCTCGCCGGTGTAGCCGGTGCGGGCCACGAACACGGTCGCCCCCGCCGCCGCGGCCGCGGCGGTGCCTGCCAGCTGGATCTCGCGGTGACCGAACCGCGGCAGCCCCGCCAGGTCCTGGCCCGACAGCCTCTGCAGCCGGGCGATCGCCTCCGGTCCCTGCAGGGCCAGCAGCACACCTTCCCCTTTGTGGTCGGAGAGGGTGAGGCCGGCGGGCTCCAGCTGGCTGCGCAGCCAGGCGATGTCGGCCGCGGCACAGCCGGCGTTGATGATCAGCAGCAGCTCGTCGGTCTGCTCCGGATCGGGGTCGCCGCTGGGCCGGGGCCGCCGGCCCCGGTCATAGACGATCAGGTCGTCGCGGATGCCGCCGGCCTCGTTGAGCAGCACGGTGTACGTGGCTTCGCCTGGGCCGATGCGGAACAGATCGGTGGGAACGAGGGCCTGCAGCGCATCCTTGGCGCCGTCCCCCCGCAGGCGCAGAACTCCCATATGGGAGATGTCGAAGACGCCGCAGCGCTGGCGCACGGCTCGGTGCTCCTGCACCAGACCCTGAAACTGCACCGGCATCTCCCAGCCCTCGAAGGGCACCATCCGCCCGCCGGCCTCGCGGCAGGCCTCGGCCAACGGCGTGCGCATCAAGGAGTCCGCCATGGAAAGGGAGCTGCCGCGCAGGGGAGCGGCGATCCTATGGAGGGGCTCAAAATGGAAGACTTCCAGTGGGTTCGGTCCACACCCTGGTTCCCGGCCGCGCAGCTCATTACCTTGAGTGACCCAGACAGGAACAGGGGATGGGCCACCGCCCGAACTGTCGCAGCTGCAACCACTGCCTGATGCCCGCGCTTCTGCCCGTGGGCGTCGAGGCAGGCTGGTGCCGGCTGCGCCATCTGGCGATCCATCCCGAGCTGTCCGCCGAACTGTGGTGCCATCACTGGACGGCCCGGCCGCCGCAGCTGCCGGAGATGGACGACACGGTGGCAGCTCTGCCCACTCCCGGCAACCGCCAGCTGGCGCTCACCGAGCTGCTGGTGGCGGCTGGCTAGGGACAGCCACGGAATCCGAACCAATACTTAAGGCACTCCGAAGTGTCGTCGGCTTGTCCTGCGGCTCGGCAGCTGCAGCGGCATGCTGGTGTGCTGAACACAAGGACTGGAGGTAGATGGTTGGTCGCACTCGCCCCCGCCAAGCCGGTTGACCTGATGGCCTCACAGGTGGACGCTGAAACGCTCACCCTGCCCACCGGATCCCACATCTTTCGCCACGGAGACATCGCCAGCGCGATCTACGCCGTGCGCAAGGGAATCGTCGAGCTGATCGATCCCTCCAGCGACAGGCTCTGTTACCGCCCCGGCGAACTGTTCAGCTATCAGGACATCGTCTGGCGCGGCGGCTTCTTCCGCAGCGAAGCCATCGCACGCACCCCGGTGGAACTGGTGAAGCTGGATCGCCTCCACTTCCTCAACCTGCTCCACAACCACCCCACCCTGGCGGTGGTGCTGATCGGCCAGCAGCACGAACGATTGCGGGAACAGCGGGCCAGTGGCTCCTACTGCTACTGACGCCTACACCCTGCTCCCGGGCTCCCGTTCCCAGGGGGTTCCACCGAGCAACAGCAACAGGGTGCGCGTCACCTTCGCGGCCAGAACGGCGCTGACGCCGCTCGGATCGAGCGTGGGCGCCAGCTCCACCACGTCCGCTCCGACCAGGTCGTGGTGAAGGAGTTCCTCCACCAGCCCCGCGAAGTGGCCCCAGAGGAACCCCCCTGGTTCCGGTGTGCCGGTGCCGGGCATCACGGCGGGATCGAACCAGTCGAGATCCACGGTGAGATAGAGCGGTCGGCCCCGCAGAGGATTCAGGGCCGCCACCAGCTCCGCCTGCAGCCACTCCGGCGCCAGGGCAGGTGCCCGCCCGTGGCCCACGAGGCGCCCGCTGCTGTGCAGTTCCTCGAACTCGGTCCGGGTGCCGCTGCGGATGGCGATCTGGCGCAGATCACCGCTGGGGAGGACCTCCAGGCAGCGGCGCATCGCGCAGGCGTGGCTGTGGCGGGTGCCCAGCCAGCTGTCGCGCAGGTCGGCGTGGGCATCGAGCTGCACCAGCGCCAGATCGGGGTGCCGCGCGGCCACCGCGGCCACCGCCCCGCTGCTGATCGAGTGCTCGCCGCCGAGCATCAACGGCCGCAGGCCCTGCTCCAGCACGGCCGCGGTGGCCTGGCGCACCGCCTGCACCACCGGTTCGGGGGCCCCGAACGGGATGGCCAACGCCCCCAGGTCGGCGAAGGCCAGATCCTCCAGGTCCAGAGCCAGCTGGGGGTCGTAGGTCTCGAGGCCGTTGCTCACCTCCCGGATCGCCGCCGGCCCGAAGCGGGTGCCTGGGCGGAAGGAGGTGGTGCCGTCGTAGGGCACACCAAACAGCCCCACCCGGCAGCCAGCGCGATCGCGGCGCGCTCCCATGTAGAGGGCGCCGTCGGTTTCGAACAGGTCGGCGGGCCACGGATGGCTCCTGGAGGGCGGAATCATGGGCTCAGCGGCTGCAGGCGGCGGCCAGGTCACGTTCGATCGCTGCGGGGATGGCGTCGAAGGCACCGCGCTGCCAGCGGGGGCTCCAGATGCGGCAGCCCTCGGCCACGGCCGCGCAGCGCTCGTCCCGCGGGCGGAGGTAGCGGGGGCCGTCCGTGGCGGCGAAGGTCCAGCTCCACCAGCCGCTCGGGTACATCGGCACCCAGCCGTAGAGGGGATCCGCAGCGCCGAACACCTGCCGCAGCAGGCAGACGGTGTCGAGGTGCACCTGGCGGAAGGCCTCGGGCGATTCGCTCTGGGTGGCGAACACCCCGCCCGGCCTCAGGATCCGGCGGCAGTTCTCGAAGAAGGCGCGGTTGAACAGACCCTCGGCCGGTCCGGCCGGATCGGAACCGTCCACGATCACCACGTCGTAGCTGGCCTCGGACGCGTTCGCCGCCCAGGCGATGCCGTCGCCCACGGTGAGGTGGAAGCGGGGATCGCTCCAGGCCCCGGCCCCGAGCGAGGGCAGGTGGAGGCGGCAGAGTTCCACCACCAGGCCGTCGATCTCCACCATGTCCAGATGCCGCACGCCGGCATGGCGGAGGCATTCGCGGGCCGTGCCGCCGTCGCCGCCACCGATCACCAGCACCCTCTCGATGCGCTCGGCCCCGCAGAGGGCCGGATGGACGAGGGCTTCGTGGTAGTGCCGTTCCTGACGCTCAGCCGTCATCCAGCAGCCGTCCAGCAGCAGGCCTTTGCCGTAGGCGCGGCTGTCGATGATCGCCACCCGTTGGAAGGGGCTGTCCTGCTCCACCAGCACCTCCCCCTCGAGGCCATAGCGCACGCCGTTGTGGATCTCATCGATCCAGCCGGTCCGCTGGTCCATGACAGATGACTCCCCGAGCCGCTCTAGCTAAGCCTCCAGAGGATCTCCGTGTCACCGGCCATGTCTTCGACACGACGTTCGCTGCTGCGCCAGGCCGGCCTGGCGGCGGGTCTGCTGGCTCTGGCGCCGTGGGGGGGGGAGCCCGTGGCCGCCGCCGCTCTGAGCCCCGAGCTGGAGCGCAGCCTCGCCGCCTGCACACCTCCCGCCGATCCGCTCGCCGCCCTGCTGGAGCGCAACCGTCGCTTTGCCGCGGCCTGGCAGGCCGCGGCCCGCACCGAAACAGCCACTGGGCGGGCCACCCGCATGCAGGCGATCTGGCAGTCCAGCTGCCAGATCGATCCCGCCGCCATGGCCCAGGGGCAGAGGCCCTGGGCAGCCTTGCTCAGCTGCGCCGATTCCCGGGTGGCGCCGGAATGGATCTTCGCCGCCGGAGAAGGGGAGCTCTTCGATGTGCGCTGCGCCGGCAACACGGCCTTCGATGCCGGCGTGGCCTCCCTGGAGTACGCCGTGCAGGCCCTGGGGGTGCCCCTGATCCTGGTGATGGGCCACAGCGGCTGCGGCGCCGTGACGGCGGCCATGGACAGCACTCCGCTCACGCCCCTGCTCGAGCAGCTGGTGCGGCCGATCCGCGAATCGCTGCAGCCGGGGGACGATCTCAGCCTGGCCGTGCGCCACAACGCCGCCCATGCGGCCGGCCAGCTCGGCCGCCGCAGCCCGGTGCTGCGGGAGGCGGCCGCCGCCGGTCGCCTGCGGATCCAGCCGGCCTGCTTCGATATCGCCAGCGGCCGGGTGAGCCTGGTGTGACGTCCCGCCGGAGGCCCGCTTGTCCGATCTGCCCCTGACCGATCAGCTGGTGATTCCGGCGGCCGAGCTGGCCTGGCGCTTCTCCCGCTCCTCCGGGCCGGGAGGCCAGGGGGTGAACAGCACCGATTCGCGGGTGGAGCTGGTCTTCGACCTGGCGCGGAGCGCGGCCCTGCCACCCCTGCTGCGGGCGCGGGCACTGCGGCGGCTGCAAGGGCGGCTGGTGGAGGGCGCCGTGCTGATCGCCGCCTCCGAGCACCGCTCCCAGTGGCAGAACCGCCAGGCGGCTCAGCGACGCCTGGTGGAGCTGCTGCGCGCGGCGATCGCGCCGCCGTCACCGCCGCGCCGGCCGACCCGGCCCACGCGCGGGTCGGTGCAGCGCCGGCTCAGCGCCAAACGGCAGCGCAGCGCGATCAAGGGTCAGCGCGGGGCGCGTCGTCAGCTGCCGGAGGAGTGAGGCGCTCGGCGCGGATCTGAGCTTTCGCCTCTCGCCAGAGGCCCTCCAGCCGCTCGATGCTCTGGCCGCTCAGATCGCCGCCGAGAGCCGCCTCCACGCGAGAGAAGCGATCGAGAAAACGGCGATTTGTGCCCGCCAGCCCCTCCTCCGGGTCGACGCCGCACCAGCGGGCGATGTTCACCAGGGTGAAGAGCACATCGCCGAGCTCCTCCTGGGCGTGGCCGCTGTCACCGCTGGCCACCGCCTGCTTGAGCTCCTCGAGCTCCTCGTGCACCTTTGCCCAGACTCCGTCGAGATTTTCCCACTCGAAGCCCGCCGCAGCCGCCCTGCGCGAGATGGTCATGGCGCCTGCCAGGGAGGAGAGGCTGCGCACCTTGCCGGCCAGCTGATCGCTGAGCGAGCACGAGGCCCGTTCCTCGGCCTTGATCGCCTCCCAGCTGCGGTTCGCGGGGATGCCTGGGGCGGCGGCAGCGGCGAACACGTGGGGATGGCGGCGGATCAGCTTCGCGGTGATGCCAGCGGCAACGGCCGCCAGATCGAAGCGCTCCCGCTCGGCGGCGATCCGGGCGTGGAGCACCACCTGCAGCAGAAGATCGCCCAGCTCCTCGGCCAGATGGGCGTCATCGCCGTGGCGGATGGCATCGGCCACCTCGTGGGCCTCCTCCAGCACGTAGGGAATCAGCGAGGCATGGCTCTGCGCCAGATCCCAGGGACAGCCGTGCTGCGGGTCCCGCAGGCGCTGGACCACAGCGATCAGTTCGGCCAGGGCCAGCAGCGGATCGGCCCCGGTGCCGGAGCAGGGCCCGGAGCGGGGCTGGGACGCGGATGGGGGAGTCGGTTCGGAGGGGCTCATCGCTTCCTGCGGCGCAGCAGCCGGGGCAGCCGCGGATCCGGATCGCCATCCTGGATCAGGTGCAGCCAGCTGCTGGCCTCCAGACCGACCAGTGCGGCGATCAGCAGGGGACGCTGCTGCCGCCAGAGCTCCCGGCCCGCCTCCAGCAGCCGGGCCGGCGAGGGGGCTCCCAGCGGTTGGAGCAGCAGAGCGAGCAGCAGCAGCCAGGCCCCCAGATAGGCGAGCCGCACAGCGGTGCCCAGCAGGGGGCTGTGGGAGAGCAGCGAACGGTGCCGCAGCAGACGGCGGTAGGGCAGCCAGAGCAGGCCCAGGGGCCCCCAGCGGCGGCTGGGATGGGAGGTGGTGTCGAGGTCGGGGGAGAGCCAGAGCCCGCCCGCCAGAAAGCCGCCTGCCGCGGCGAGCGCAGCAGAGAACCCCAGCCAGGGCCACCACAGCAGCCCGAACGGCAGGCAGAGCAGCCAGGTGGCGCGATCATGGGCGCGGCCGCTGGCCATGGGCGCTTGCCCGCCGAGGGGGATCGCCCCCCAGAATGGCGGCAGGGGCGATTAGCTCAGCGGTAGAGCGCCTGCCTTACAAGCAGGATGTCGCTGGTTCGAAACCGGCATCGCCCACTTCCAACCTGGGAACCTGGACAGGACTCTCAGCTGCGGGCGCTGTTGAGGCAGGATCAGGGAGTGGCCCTGCCTGGGCGCGGCGCCCGGCGATGACCTCCTGCAGCTGAGCAGGTGTGGCAGGGGATGGCCATGGTTCGCCGCCGAGCTGTTGCAGGGCGGAAAGGCCAGGGCCAGATCGGCCAGGGCATCGCGATCGATCAGTTTGGCCGCCATCTTCTCAAGGCTGTCGGCCACGAAACCGATGGGGCAGCCTCCGGCATTCAGGGCTCAAAGCCTGGCGGTTTCGTCGACACCACGAGCAGCACCGGAGAGGATCACGATCCCTGCCGCCGCCGCCAGGGCACCCACCTGCTGGGTTCGTTGCAGCAGCGGCTCCGCTGTGTCGCGCGAAACCACAACAGCCAAGGCTGGGCCACCACCTGGTCCGCGGCGCCGTTGATGACGTCGGCCGGTTGGGGGTTCGCCTCCCGCAGGGGACCAGCCAGGCGGGCGTACTCCCTGGGGGTGAGCACCGGCACTGTTGCCACCCCATCCTTGGATCGAGCTTGAAACGATGGTGGCCAAGGGCATCCATCAAGTGCTGGCCTGGGATATCACTCTGATGCCCGGCCCTGCCAAGGGTCAGCTCTAATGCCTGTCGATGGTGATGGCTGTAGGGAGCCGGCGCATCCTGGGAACGGAGCTGCATGAGGTGCACTGCAGCGAGCTGGCTGGCATGTTTGTTGATCGTGTCTGCCGTGATGAGGGCATCAGCCGGGATGCCGCTGCGCCGGTTTCGCAACCTGGATGCTGGGCGTGCCTGGGTTGATGGTTCTGTGGAGTGGCACAACGGCGAGCATCATCGAAGTGGCATCCAATACCTGACGTCGAATCAGCGGCACTTCGGAGAAGCTCTGGACGCAGTCTTCTGCGAAGCGGTTGCCATCTGCGCCATCCGGCAGCAGACCTGCGAGCAGGCCCATCAGAACCATCCACGCCGATGCAGCGGAACAACCCGCTGCTGGAAACAGCCTGAGGTTGTCAAGATCAACTATCCCAGACCAGGTAAGTCTGCCGCGATCAGGAGCCGGCGTAAACATCACAAGAGGCAGTACGAAATGCGAAGCTTTACCAAGCCTCGTGGTCCATGAAGCCAGGAGCATCAGTAGGCTGCGATCAGGTGCTCAGCACAAGCATCTCGAGCGGACAGCAACTCTGGACCTCACCGCGTTGCTGTTCCGAGGCTGCCAACCTTCCATCCCATCCCATGCGCGTCAAACTGCTGGTCACGTATTCGGCCATGGCCATGTCGGCCCTCCTTCCGGGTCCGTCTTTCGCAGGTTTCAATTCTCCATACCTGGCCTCCTACGCCTATTCAGGCAAGCTTGCCGATTGCGTACAGCGGGGGCAACAAGCCCTGGAGCGACAAGGCTACAAAGTAGATGAAGTGAAATACTCAGACAGCAAGAAGTCGGCCTGGATTTATTCGAGACATTCAGAGTTTGCCCTCGGCGCCACGATCGAATGCAAGGCCTCGGAAGGCAGGACGGCCGTTAGTGTTGCGGGCATGAATGACAAGGAAGCATTTGAATCGTTCTTGAAGCTGACTAAGGAAGAGTGGTGAATGCTGGATCTGTTGAGCACTGAGGACACTGCACTGCAGCGGATCTGCTGCTCATCTGGCGTCATCGCCGGCACCATTGCCGGTACGCGACCTGTAAAGAATGACTGAGTATGGCAAGCCTTCAGAGAAATGGCGTAGACACAAGGCAAAACTCCAGGCAATCCGTGAACACCAAAGCCGACAGCAAGCCACGGTGAGCCTGTCTCCCAAACTCACAAAATATGACGGGACACCTCGAAAAATCTTCGTCGCATCCTGTCAGCCTGTCAAAGATGCAATAGAATTCGTTCAACTAAATACATCTGAATGGGACAGCGTGGATTCTGGGATGAGGAGAAGCGTGTCCATAGGCTTCAG